>QYPL01000005.1 GCA_007280515.1 Sediminibacterium sp. | reverse complement strand
GTAATAATACCTACTACCATAAATAAGATATAGTAGCCCGCTTGTCCATTTTGTATAAGCCTTACCTTTCTAGCACTAAACTGGACAAGTTTACCAGTTCCATTGACGGCTCCATCAATCACTTTCTTTTCAATAAATTCTTTTAGAAATAATGCAAATTCATTCAAAGGTTCAATGATGGCCTTTTGATACAATTCATCTATATACCATTTATGATAAAAGAATTTTCCAATGGTAGAACTAGGTTCTTCATCGGTTTGTTTACTATATTTTGATAAGGCAATGATTAGTGCAATGGCTGCAATAGCCACCGACACACCCATTAAAATCCATTCAGTGGATACGGTTAAACTGGCTTCATGAGGTGTGCTTACAATAGTACTTAATTGACCAGCTAACCAATGATGGCCTCCCATTATTTCAGGAATACCAATGGCACCACCCACTGCACTTAGTATAGCTAGTATAATTAAGGGCAAGGTCATGGCCAATGGGCTTTCATGTAAATGCGCTTCTTGTTCATTGCTGCCTCTAAACTTTCCTAAAAAAGTAGTCGCGTATAAACGGAACATATAAAAAGCGGTCATTGCCGCACCCACTAATCCTAGTACCCAATAAATTTTATTTTTTTCAAAAGCAGCTGCTAGTATTTCATCTTTAGAAAAGAAGCCACTAAAAGGAGGTACCCCTGCAATGGCAATACAACCCATTAAAAAGGTGATATGTGTAATAGGTAGTTTCGATTTCAAGCCTCCCATTTTTCTAATGTCTTGTTCATGATGCATAGCATGAATCACAGAACCTGCCCCTAAGAATAATAATGCTTTAAAAAAGGCATGGGTAATGACATGAAACACCGCACCAGAATAGGCGCCTACGCCTAATCCTAAAAACATATACCCTAATTGACTTACTGTAGAGTAAGCCAATACTTTTTTAATATCGTTTTGTTTAATGGCAATCGTGGCTGCTAATAAAGCGGTGCTAATACCAATAATGGCTATAAGATTTTGCGTAATGGCACTATGACTAAATAAAATATTACTTCTTGTAATCATGTAAATACCTGCAGTCACCATGGTGGCCGCATGTATTAAAGCAGATACTGGCGTTGGGCCCGCCATTGCATCGGGTAGCCAAGTAAATAAAGGTATTTGTGCACTCTTACCCATTGCCCCAACAAATAATAATAAAGTAATGCCTGTAATATCGGCACTAGATAATTTCGATATAGTTTCAGCAGTTAATACTTCGCTATAACTCGCTGTGCCTAGCTTAGCTATTAGCCAAAATATAGCTAATAAAAAACCAAGGTCGCCAATGCGGTTCATAATAAAGGCTTTCTTCGCTGCATAGTTATAACTGCCATTTGAAAACCAATACCCAATTAATAAATAAGAACATAGGCCCACTCCTTCCCAACCCATGAACATAATAATATAGTTATCTCCAAGGACTAATAATAGCATGGAGAAAATGAACAAGTTCAAATAAGCAAAATACCTAGCATAGTGAGGTGCCGATTCCTCCTGCATATAAGCCGTAGAATACAAATGTATTAAAGAACCCACCCCTGTAATCACTAATAAAAATAAAGAAGACAGGGCATCTACTTTAAAATCGAAGGGTATGGTTAAACTAGCAGTATGGATAAAATCAAAATAGTGAACAGTTACTGCACCATGGTCTTGTACATATAAAAAAGCAAAAATACTTGCTATAAAAGAAGCTACAATATAACCAGTTGCTTTATAGGCAATTACTTTCTTGCTCCAGTAATTTCTACCTAGTCCGTTGAATAAGAACCCAGCTAAAGGCCATAGTATAATAAATGCAACTAATATTTTCATAAGGGCCATTTAATTAGTTTTTTAATCTATTTAGAAAATTGATATCGATAGAATGGGTATTGCGGTACATCATTACTATAATGGCCAGTCCAATACTTACTTCAGCCGCAGCCACCACCATAATAAAAAATACAAATAGCTGCGCATCAATACCCGCTGTAGTGTTAGGCGACATTGCCAGAGCCGCACCATAATTCATTTTCGAAAAGGCGACTAGTAATAAATTCACTGCATTGAGCATAAGTTCAATACACATAAAAACAATAATCGCATTACGACGCGTTAACACACCTATTACTCCAATGCTAAATAGCGTTAAACATAAAAAGATATAATATTCTATAGGCATCTTACAAAAGTTTATTTTTTACCAATGATTACAGCGCCCACCATGGCACTTAAAAAAAGTACACTACTTATTTCAAAAGGCACTACATAGTCCGTAAACAATGCTTGTCCCAATGGATGAATAAGTCCTATGCTTCCTTCTTTCAATAAAACATCTCTTCCTTGAAAAGAAGTATTTTGTTTTACAAGCGCTAATAATAAGGTTAAAAAGCTTCCTCCCGCAATCACTCCAATTAATTTTACTAGTAATTGTTTTTGTGGTTCTTTATCCTTTTTTACATTCATAAGCATTATCACAAATAAGAATAAAACCATAATAGCCCCTGCATATACGATTATATTAACAATGGCCAAAAATTGTGCATTCAATAATATATAATGACCCGATATAGCAAAAAATACTAGAATTAACCAAAGTACACTATGAATAGGGTTCTTACTTATTAATACCATTATTGCACTAATGATAGCAAAGGCAGACAAAGTATAAAATAAAATTTCTAGTGTATTCATAATTATCTAAGCTTCTACTCCTTTTGCTTGAGCCAATGCTGTTGCATTAGTTAAAGTATTAGGAATTAATAAATCGTTCTTGTCATAAATAAAACCTTTACGTGTATAATTAGCTGGTGCAAAAGTTTCGCTTAAATAAATAGCGTCTTTTGGACAAGCTTCTTCGCAGAGTCCGCAAAAAATACAACGCAACATATTTATTTCATATTTAGCTGCATATTTTTCTTCTTTGTATAAATGCTCTTCGCCCTCTTGTCTTTCGGCAGCTTCCATAGTAATGGCTTCTGCTGGGCAAGCTACTGCACATAAACCACAGGCAGTACAATTTTCACGACCTTGCTCGTCTCTATTTAATACATGTAAGCCTCTAAACACAGGGCTAAACTCCCTTTTTTGCTCAGGATACCTTATGGTAGGTTGCTTTTTAAACATGTGACTAAAAGTGATCATCATGCCTTTAATAATATTAATCAAATATAAACGCTCCCATATTGTCATGGGTGTGCGGTTTACTGCGATTGATTTATTGGTTAATGCTTGCATGTTTTATTCGTACAGTTTTTTAATTATAATTTTGATAAAATGAGGGCCCCCGTGAGTAACATATTGAACAAGGCTAGGGGTATCATTTTTTTCCAACCTAAATTCATTAACTGATCATATCTAAATCTTGGGATGGTCCAACGAATCCACATAAATAAAAATATAAATAATACAATTTTTAGGAGCAAAGTACCTACACCAATCATGGCTGCTATATTGGGAGCCACTGTTGATTCATCAAAAAAGGGTAAATCGTATCCGCCAAAATACATAGAGGCCATAATAGCACTACTCATAATCATATTCACATATTCAGCAAATAAATAGAAACCTAATTTCATGGAAGAATACTCTTGATGATACCCAAAATTTAATTCATTCTCTGCTTCTGGTAAATCGAAGGGCGTACGATTACATTCTGCCATCGCACAAATAAAGAAAATTAAAAAACCCAAAGGCTGGTACACCACATTCCAGTAATGTCCTGACACCTGATCGGCCACAATAGTTTTTAAACTTAAAGTACCTGTGGTCATTAGTAGTGCAATCAAAGCCAAGCCCATGGCAATTTCATAACTAATGGCTTGAGAAGCTGCACGAAGTGCAGACATTAAAGAAAATTTATTATTAGATGCCCATCCTCCAATCATGATGCCATATACGCCCATACTCACCACTGCGAATACATATAAAATGCCAATATTAACATCAGCAATTTGTAGTTCAATGGTTCTTCCAAATAAATGCAATGCCGTGCCCCATGGTATTACCGCACAGGTCATCAAACTAGCGGTCATGGCTAATCCTGGACCTAGAATAAATAACCATTTACTAGAAGCCGTAGGAATAATTTCTTCCTTCATAATTAATTTCAAACCATCTGCAAGAGGTTGTAATAAACCAAAAGGACCTGCTCTATTAGGACCTGGACGGTCTTGCAAGATGGCAGCTACTTTTCTTTCACCAAATGTGGTATATAATGCAATGCCTAAACTTGCGAAAACAATAATGATAATTAAAATTAATTTCTCCATCATAAAGGCCCAATCCAATGCGAGTAGTGTCATACTTTTTGTATTAGGCGTTTTTAGAATTATTATTAAAACTAGTTCCATGAGAAGGACCTTCTATTTCACTCAAACGAACAGAAGGTAAGTTCACTTCACTTTCATTATGAATATCCATTAATAAATGAGGTGCTCTGCCATCATTGACTGCTTTAAATATTTCAGTAGGTTGAGTCATACCCACATTGCCTGCATAATGTCCTTGTGCAATTACAGATTGTCTACTTATTGCACGAGGCCCTTCAATGATCCAATCGTTGGTATGCTTTTTATCAAAACGACAAGTATTACAAATCCAACCTGGTTTTCCATCAGGGTTATCTTCAATTTCACCCCATTCGTCTTTGCGTGCAGTGACTCTAAATACTTCATCTCCTCTATTCCATAGCGTCACACGGCCTGAACAGGTTGGACAATCACGATGTGCATCCATGGGTTTTAAAAACCAAACTCTATTTTTAAATCGGAATGTTTTATCTGTTAAGGCGCCCACAGGACATACATCAATTACATTGCCTATAAATTCATTGCCCAAGCTTTTTTCAATATGTGTAGCAATTTCAGCGTGGTCCCCTCTGTCTAAAATACCGTGTTCTCTTTTATTAGTTAATTGGTCGGCAATAAATACACAACGGTAACATAAAATACAACGCGTCATATGTAGTTGAATATGCTTACCTAAATCGTGCTTTTTAAAAGTACGTCTTTGAAATTCATATCTTGTATCTGCCTTTCCATGTTCAAAACTTAAATCTTGTAAATGACATTCTCCTGCCTGATCACATATAGGACAATCAAGGGGATGATTCAATAATAAAAATTCTACCACCCCTGCTCTTGCATCAATAACTTTTTCACTAGTAATATTTTTTACTTCCATTCCATCCATCACGATGGTGCGACAAGAAGCCACTAACTTAGGCATGGGACGAGGGTCTTTCTCAGAACCCTTGGATACTTCTACCAAGCAAGTACGACATTTGCCACCAGTTCCTTCCAACTTGCTATAATAACACATGGCTGGCGGCGCTACAGCTCCTCCAATTTGTCGTGCCGCTTGCAATATAGTAGTGCCCGCTGGTACTTCAATGGTGATATTGTCTACTGTTACTTTAAATAATGTTTGTTCACTCATAGTTTTGCGCAATGTTATGCAGGCACATGAATAGGATCTGCATAGTGTTGTAAACCAAAATTACTTGTTTGTGATAATGCTCTATTTTGGATATGCCATTCAAATTCATCACGAAAATGTCTGATAGCGGCGGCTACCGGCCAAGCGGCTGCATCCCCTAAAGGACAAATAGTATTGCCTTCAATTTTTCTTTGAATGTCCCATAATAAATCTATATCGCTTGATTCTCCTTTGCCTAATTCAATTTTTTGTAATATTTTTTCCATCCATCCTGTTCCTTCTCTGCAAGGTGAACATTGTCCACAGCTTTCATGTCTGTAAAAACGCGCTAGGGTTAAAGTATTTTTTACAATACATTGGTCTTCGTCTAAAACAATAAAACCACCAGAGCCCATCATAGAACCTGTAGCAAAACCACCGTCACTTAAACTTTCATAGTTCATGTAACGCGTTTCGCCCTTGGCTGTTTTTAATAAAAGATTCGCAGGTAAGATAGGCACTGAAGAACCACCTGGAATACAGGCTTTTAATTTTTTGCCATTGGCAATGCCTCCACAATATTCATCACTGTAAATAAAATCTTCTACAGAAATAGTCATATCAATTTCATATACCCCTGGCTTATTAATATTACCACAAGCAGAAATTAATTTAGTACCTGTTGAACGGCCAACGCCAATTTTTGCATATTCCTCTCCACCCATTTTAATAATAGGTACAACGGCTGCTAAAGTTTCTACATTGTTCACAACCGTAGGACGCATCCATAATCCTTGAATGGCAGGGAAGGGAGGCTTGATACGCGGGTTACCTCTTTTACCTTCTAAAGATTCTATGAGTGCAGTTTCTTCTCCACAGATATAAGCACCTGCACCACGGTGCACATGAATCATGCAATCAAAACCAGTTCCTAAAATATTTTTTCCTAACCAACCATTTTTAGTAGCTTCTATAATAGCCTCTTCTAAAATAGTAGCAACCCAAGCATATTCTCCTCTTATGTATATATAAGTATCGTTAGAACCTAATGCAAAAGAAGAAATAAGTAAGCCCTCTAATAATAAGTGCGGTAAAAATTCCATTAAATATCTGTCCTTAAAAGTACCAGGCTCACTTTCATCTGCGTTACATACTAAGTGACGTGGCACGCCTTCTGGCTTGGCAATAAAACTCCATTTCATGCCTGCAGGAAAACCAGCACCGCCTCTTCCACGAAGTCCACTTTTCTTTACTTCTTCTACAATGGCTTCAATGGACATTTCTTTCAACGCTTTCTCAGCAGCTGCATATCCTCCCTCACGACGATAAACATCATAAGTACGAATACCTGGTACATTTGCTTTTTCTAATAATAATTTTACACCCATTGTTTCTTCTTTATTGTTTCTTCTTAATTATTTCTTCTTTATCTTTTCTTCTTTATCTTTTCTACTTTATCTTTTCTACGTCCGCTCATTTAATTTAGTGCAACTATTTGCATTCTATATTCTACAATAATCGCATCTACTTTTTCCTTGGTCAAATGTTCTCTATAAATTTTCCCTACTTGCATCATGGGCGCATAACCACAAGCCCCTAAACATTCTACTAACTTCAAAGTAAACATACCATCCTTAGTGGTTTCTCCTGGCTTGATTGCTAATTGCTTTTGGATATAGGCAATGATATTGTCTGAACCACTAATCATACATGGACCCGTTTGACATACTTCAAATACAAACTTTCCTACTGGCTTCAAATTATACATGCTATAAAAAGTAGCTACTTCATATACTTCAATAGGTTGAATTTGTAATAAGCTTGCTACATAATCCATGGCCTCTGTAGGCAACCAACCTCCAAAACTATCTTGCGCCAAATGCAATACCGGTAGCAGTGCACTTTTTTGTTTCCCTTCTGGATAATGAGCTACCAAGCGGTTAAACTCAGTCATTTGTTCATTATTAAATTCAAGACTCATATACTCATTTCGTTTTTTTCAATAATTATTTTCTCCTACTAAAAGCCCGCATCCCAAAAGCTACGCGTCCAACTCCCCTGCAATCAAATTCAAGCTACTCAATGTTACCACCGCATCACTTAACATGCCTCCTTTAATCAATTCCTCAAAAGCTTGGTAATAAATAAAACATGGTCTTCTAAAATGTAACCTGAATGGGGTACGTCCACCATCGCTAATTAAATAAAAACCTAATTCTCCATTACCCCCTTCTACTGCACTATATATTTGCCCCTTGGGTAATTCAATTTCTCCCATGATAATTTTAAAATGCCAGATAAGCGCTTCCATCTTTGTATACACATCTTCTTTCTTAGGCAAATAGTATTCCGGCACATCGGCATGGTATACTTCTGCTTCTGCTCCTTTAAAATTTTGTATTTTTTGGTAGGCTTGTTTAATAATTGAAATGCTTTCGTACATTTCTGCATTGCGCACTAAAAAGCGGTCGTAGTTATCACCGGTGGTGCCCACGGGTACTTTAAAATCAAAATCTTGGTAACTACTATAAGGTTGTTGCACACGCACATCGTAGTCTACTCCAGCAGCGCGTAAATTAGGACCTGTAAATCCATAGTTCATAGCACGCTCTGCGCTAATGCCACCTGTACCTTGGGTACGCTCCATGAAAATTCGATTACGTGCAAATAAGTTTTCAAATTCACGCAATACTTTAGGATACTCGTCTAAGAATTTCTCGAGTTTCGTAAACGCTGTATTTGTAAAATTCCTTTCAAAGCCACCAATGCGGCCAATATTAGTAGTAAGACGGGACCCACATACTTCTTCATATATTTCATAAATTAATTCACGGTATTGCATTACGTATAAAAAACCAGTATAGGCGCCTGTATCCACGCCCACAATTGAATTACAAATTAAATGATCTGAGATACGCGCTAGCTCCATAATGATCACACGCAAATAATCGACACGTTTAGGTAATTCTAATTTCAAGAATCTTTCGCAGGTAATATGCCAACCCATATTATTAATAGGACTGCTGCAATAATTTAAACGATCAGTGATAGGAGTGATTTGATATAAAGGACGACGCTCTGCTAGTTTTTCAAAAGCACGGTGAATATAACCCACCGTTTGTTCTGTAGATACGACACGCTCTCCATCCACTTCCATAATGTTTTGAAACACACCATGCGTTGCCGGATGGGTAGGTCCAATATTTAAAGTAGTCGTTGTTTTTTCAATCGACCCTTTTGGTAATATTATATTAGTTTGATGTTCCATTCTATTTTTTATTGCGCCTGTACTTTTATAATTCACTCTTTTAATTCACTTTTTTAATTCACCTACCCCCTTCCAAACATTTCATCATCTTTATCAATTCTGGTTTGATCTTCTAGTGGATACTCTTTTCTTAAAGGAAAATAATCCATTTCATCTACATTCAAAATGCGTTTTAAATTAGGATGTCCAATAAAATTAATGCCAAAAAAATCATAGGTCTCACGCTCCATCCAATTGGCACTCTCAAATAATTTACTTGCCGTAAATACAGCCGTCTCATTTATGGAAGTGCTTATGGAATAACGCAAACGAATATTTTCTGAAAAATTATGTAAATGATATACCACTACTAATTCTGCACCAATATTATCGGGATAATTCACCCCACATAAATCGGTTAAAAAAGTAAAAGCTAAACTAGGCTCCTCGTACAAATACTGAAGTACTTTTAAATTAATTTCTTTAGAAGATTCAAAAGACAAAATACCAGACGCCGTCGAGAAATTCAAAACTTGATCTCCAAATTTTTCTATTAATTGATTTTGTATTGTCTCGTTGCTTAATGCCATTTTTATTTAAAAATTTTATACGCTAATTTTTTATTAGACTTATTGAATTTATTGGATGCCGTAGCTGTTTAATAAGTCACGGTATTTTTCGCTATTTCTTCTGCGAATACTTTCTTGCCCTACTAAGTCTTGTATTTTCATAAAACCATCAATGATGGCTTCTGGACGAGGAGGACAACCTGGTACATAAACATCTACGGGAATCACTTGATCAATTCCTTGTAGTACAGAATAGGTATCAAAGATGCCGCCGCTTGAAGCGCAGGCACCTACTGCGATTACCCAACGAGGTTCTGCCATTTGTAAATATACTTGCCTTAAAACTGGTGCCATTTTTTTTGCAATGGTGCCCATCACCATTAATAAGTCGCATTGACGTGGAGAAAAACCTACACGCTCTGAACCAAAACGAGATAAATCATAATGTGAAGCCATGGTGGCCATAAATTCAATACCACAGCAAGAAGTGGCAAAAGGTAAAGGCCATAAAGAATTTTTTCTGGCTAGTCCTACTACAGAACTTAACTGAGTTGCAAAAAAGCCATCACCTGGAACACCATCGGGTGCCTTGCCCATAGAAATAGCTTCTGAAATTTCAGCTTCTTTAGGATTTAAATTAAAACGTACAGGACGCATATTACTACTACTTTATTTATTTATAATTAATCTTCCCATTGTAAGGCTCCCTTCTTGATGATGTATATAAAACCCACCAAAAAAAATCCTACAAATAAAACCACTTCGCCAAATCCAGCCCAGCCTAAACTTTTAAAATTCACCGCATAAGGATAAAAGAAAATAACTTCTACATCAAATAATACAAATAGAATAGCCACTAGAAAATACTTGATCGCCATAGGTGATCTTGCATCGCCATGTGTTTCAATTCCACTCGCAAAGTTTTCTAATTTATCGCTTGTTGCACGCTTAGGCCCCAACCAACTTGAAAGCAATATCATAAACGCTACAAAGCCCCCTGCAAATAATAATTGCAAGGCAATGGGTAAGTAATTAGTAGCGCTGTTTGTCTCGTTCGCAGACATCCAATACTGCAACAGAATCATACATAGGTTTTTGGTGCCGCAAAAATACGCAAAGGATAGCTCATAAAACGAAAAACTCCCCATAAATGGGGAGTAATTTTCAATTATTTTTTACACAATAAATGTGCTTAAATACAGGTTTTAGCTTTTTTTGACTTGAGTGGTATCGGCTATTGGCTTTTGAACTGGGGGACCTGGTGCACCACCCTTAGGATTTTGCATTTTCTTGATAATTTCTATGTTTTTTGTGAACTGCGCCTTGGCTTGAAGGGTGGTTGGATCCTCTGGTACTAATTCTAGTACTTTATCGCAGATTAAAACAGCATTTTCATAGCCCTTAGTCTCGTTATAATAGCCAATTAGGCTGTAGTAATTGTTGACCAAGGCCTGTTTGTTCTTATTGACATCCTTTAATAAAAACTCGTTTTGAAGATTTACCGCCTCAAATAAGATACCTAGGTTATTAGCCGTATCCAACAATTTAGAGGCTCTCACGTTCATAGAATAGCCATTGGGCTTATCTGGGAAGGTTGCAACATACTCTTTGGCAGTACTAGAGGCTAATGCGCCTTCTTTTGCATTAATAGCAATACTTGTTGTTTTATAATAATACACTTCATCTTTTACCCCTCTAAGGGCAGAATAATTCGCATACCACTTTAATTCATCAGTATACATATTATTTTTTTCTAACATTTCATAACCTAATTTGTAATATTTTAGCTTGTTTACTTTGGCTGTATCGGCTGCAATGGCTTTTTCTAAAATGACTGCTAAACTAGCTTGGCTTCCACTGAATTTGGATAAAATCTTTACTGCTAATTCATAATCGGTATTGACTAACTTATCAGGTGCTGTGTTAGTGATATAAGGTTCGATATAAGATTTTGCTAAAACAGTATCTCCTTTTTTATCATAGTTCTTAGCCAATAAAATTGCTAAACCTGGAAAAATAGTAAGACTTCCTGAAGCTTCCATGGCTTTCGCTTTTTCTAAAGATTGTGCGAATTGACCAGATCTAAATAAATAATCGGCACTGAAATATTCAAAGATGGGATCCTTATCTGCATATTGTAAAAATAAATCCAAATCAGTTTTTGCAATGCTCGTGCTTACTTCAGCATAGTAAGTATATAATGAAAAATAAACAGGGGCAATGGCGGGGTCGGCTGCGATGGCTTTATTAAAATATTCGTCTAAAGATTCTTTATTATTTTGTGTTTGATACACTTTACCAATTCTATAATATGCATAGGCATTTTTTGCATCTGCATTAATGGCATTTTGAAAAGCTTTTACTGCATCACCTCCATTTTCTCCACCTCCTAATTTTAAATAGTTAATACCTAGGTTTACGTAAAGGCTTGGATTGACTACATCGTAGGCGCTCACCGTTTCTTTTAATTTATCAATGGCGTATCTGTGATCTCCAATACTAATAGGCAATTCAGCAAATACATAACCAATTGCATTAATGATGTCTTGGTTAGGTTTGCCCTTATATTTTCCTTTAGTATTTAAAGTAGAAGTAATGGCTACTTCTAAGTTTTGTTTAACTGCATTCGCATCTGCTCCTTCTAATGATTGGATATGAGACATACCTACTAACAACCATGCATCACTGCCTTTTGCTTGTAAACTTTTTTGAAATAATTCTTTTGCTTTTTGAATAGATTCAGGGGTTGAAATACCATTGTAGTTTTGCGCTAACATTGCTTGACCATACCAGAAAGTAGTTTCCCCATCTCCTGGGTTTTTATCATAGGCCTCCTTAAAATAAGTAAGGGCCGATTTATTTTTTTCGTAATTTAATAACTTCACACCCTCTGAAAAAGCGGAAGGAACGACTTGCGACATTAACGTGGTAGAAAATATAAATCCTACCAAAAGAAAAACCAATTTTTTCATCACTTACTTTTTTTCATTTTAAATTTAAACCTGCTTCAATTACCTTATATCATTTATCATATATGGTGTATGTCCCTATGACATATCTATTTTTTTATCATAAACACATAAATTATAGGGAGCGCTAAAATATTAATTTTTTGGCAACAATACCATTAAATTTTGGTTAATACCCCTAAATTTTACGCGTATTTGATGAGCGTTAGTTCAATAAACCCTTTCTTTTCCGAAATCCCATTTTAGCAGGTACTAAAAAGGCCCTCTGAAATATTAACTGACCTCTTTCCAGGCTCATAAAATTCAGCAGTCCTGTTCCAAGGCCCGGGGCATTTTCCTTCAAAATATAATAAATGGGTAAAGAAAGGGAATAATGTCCCTTGCTAATATTTGCCTGAGAAGGTTGTGAATAGTAGCCTTTTTCGATGCATAAGGTGCATTCCACTAAGGCCATTTTAAGGGTTTTTCTATCTTCAATTTGTTTAGGATCATAATTATCTCCCACCCAATTCATACCCACAAAACCAATGGCATTAGGATACTCTTTGATATACGAAATCACTTCCTCGCTTCCATTAGCAGCCACTACATTTTTCCCAAAAGCAGTTTCGTGCAATAAACTATCTTTTAAAAAACGAACCACTCCTGTTAAATGACCCCCGTCCATTACCACCTGCCTATTGTTTTTACCACTTAGTGAGGCACTAAGGTCGGCCATGGAGAAAACAGAATCCTTTGTTTTTTTATTGACTACCACCGCAATGGCATTATAAGCAAGTATACCAAATGTAGGGGCATAGTTTAATTGATATTTATAATTGGCTTGCTCTTTTTTATCTAGGCCTCTTGTGACAATAATCATGCGGGTGCTATCGGATGCTAAGTCTTTGAAACAATCTATTTCAGATTTATAGGAAACTTCAATACTAGCATTGGGGTAACTTAATGCAAATACTTTAAGTTCTTGTTCTATAAAAGGCTTAAAGCTTTCTTCTACAGAAATGCGAATGTGGCCTTCACTAGGACTGTCTACTAGCTCGGTTTTAGCACTTGTCTTACAAGCAGAGGCCAAAACACAAACACTCATTATAATATATAAATAACGCATGAACTTAATTTAATAGTCAATGTAATAGTTAATGAAAAACAGAGAAGGCTAATACATTTGATGAATACCTCTATACAATCTGAAACCACCATATAACAAACAAAGACCTCCGAAAATATATCTAAAGTCGGCGCCTGCGTTTATTATCATGTCTAAGTGGAACCATTTAGCGCCCAGCATTAATACCCCACAACCCAAAATGAGGGTGGCCATGGTATAGTCATAAATACTTCTAAAAATTCGGTAAGTACGCTCCGATTTTTCACGAGGTGCATTCGGTCTGGGCTCATAGGGTTGTTGGCTAGGGTCCTGATTTTCCATAAAATCCTGTTTTAGAAAGGCAATTTAAACAATTAATAGCCGATGAATTTAAAAAATTTATCTTTACTTATAATTTTGAAACTATGAGCAAACCTTCTTTGCCACAAGGTACCAGAGATTTTAATGCGGCTACGGTTCAAAAGCGTCAGTTTATATTTAAGACCATCCAATCTGTTTTTGAAACCTATGGGTTTCAGCCATTGGAAACCCCTGCTATGGAGAACTTGGAAACCTTAATGGGCAAGTATGGGGAGGAAGGCGATAAACTCATATTTAAAATTTTAAATAACGGTTTAGACAATCCTCAGAAAAAAGAACAAACCTTAGAAGGTGTTGAAAAATTATTCGAAGGTAAAAATAGTACGGCCATTACAGAACGTGCATTAAGATATGATCTAACTATTCCCTTCGCAAGATATGTGGCCATGAACCATGGGTCGCTTAGCTTCCCTTTTAAAAGATATCAAATCCAACCTGTATGGCGTGCCGATCGTCCACAAAAAGGAAGATACCGTGAATTTTATCAATGTGATGCAGATGTAGTGGGTAGTGAAAGTTTATTAAATGAAGTAGATTTAGTAGCCGTGTATTTAACTGCTTTTCAAAAATTAAATTTACCCGTAGAAGTAAAAATAAATAATAGAAAAATATTATTAGCCCTTGCACAAATATGTGGAGGAGAAGATAAACTCATTGATTTAACTATTGCCATTGATAAGCTTGATAAAATTGGTTGGGGAAAAGTGAAAGAAGAATTAAATAATAAAAAATTTAGCGAGGCGCAACAAAAAATTATTCAACAGTATTTGACAATTGAAGGAAGCAATACGGAAAAACTAAATCAGTTAGCAGCATTATTAGGAACCAATGAAACGGGTATAAAAGGTATTGAAGAAATAAATTATGTATTAGACTACCACGCACAAACCGGTATGGCCAAGCATTTAGAGGCCGATTTTACTTTAGCTAGGGGCTTAAATTATTATACAGGCATTATTTTTGAAGTCAAAGCCATAGAGGCTCAAATGGGTAGTATTGGTGGCGGCGGGCGCTATAACGATTTAACCAGCTTGTTTGGCGTGCCTAATATTGCAGGCGTGGGTATTAGCTTTGGCGTTGATAGAATTTATGATGTAATGGAAGAGAAAAATTTATTTCCAACGACCATTGATCAAACCACTCAAGTATTATTTTTTAATTTAGGAGAGCAGGAAGCAAAAGCAGCCTACTTACAAATGATGAAATTAAGAGAAAAAAAAATTGCTTGTGAAATTTACCCTGAAAAAAGTAAATTCGACAAGCAATTTAAATACGCCGAGAAAAAAGGAATTCCCAATATTATCATAATGGGTACCGAAGAGTTAGCTAAAAATGAATGCACTGTAAAAAATATTATTACGGGCAAACAAACCACTATTTCATTATCGGACCTTTCTAATTTTGAGTTCTAGAAATTTTTATTCACCCAAACTTTAGCGTAAAAATCTTCTTCTTTAATAGCAAAAGCAGCAGCCGTTCTTTTAGCTGTTAACTCCATTCCTTGCACAATAATAGTTAAGGTTTCTACTGCATTATCTGCCCCTCTTTTAAAAATAATAGGTGCATCATAAGCAGCTAAATAAAAAGTATCTACCCCTTTCTTTTCTAAGGGTGTAGAACCCATTGCTGAATTAATAGTTAATACTGTGTCTTCTGCAGTTATAGTTACTTCTGTCACTGGACTTCCTTCTGGAAATACATATTTACCTAAATAGTCTTTCAAATTACTTGTTTGTGCGTTTGCAGTTGCCATAATTCCCATTGAGATAACTGCCATTAAGAAGATTTTTTTCATAATTTATTATTTTTTTGTTTCAAATTGATTTTCGAAAATAGGTAAATCGTGGCCTATTTAATAATAAATCTATATTAATTATTCTTTGTGCTAAAAAGAGCCTAAAAAAAGATTTAAAAGTATACAAATCCGATCAAGTATCTTTGCATTATGGAGAAGACAAGACCTAATATTAGACATGTAGAAGTCGCTGACATTGAGCGATTTATATCAAAAATAGGCGAAAAGCCTTTTAGAGTAAAACAAATTGTTGAATGGTTATGGCAAAAACATGCCCATAGCTTCGATGAAATGACCAACCTAAGTAAGGACCTACGCTCCTTATTAGAAAATGAATTTCAACTACCTGCATTACAAATTAATACCACCCAACAAAGTGAAGATGGTACTTTAAAAACACGTTTTAAAACTTTTGACGGTCATATGATTGAAGGAGTGCTCATTCCTACAACTTTAAGAAAGACCGCCTGCGTTTCTTCTCAAATTGGATGTAGCCTTAGTTGTAAATTTTGTGCGACAGGTACTATGGAGCGTAAAAGAAATTTAAACTTTGATGAAATATATGATCAAGTTGTTTATATACTTCAACAAAGCGAGGCCACTTATGAAAAACATTTAAGTAATATTGTTTTCATGGGTATGGGTGAACCCTTAATGAATTATCATAATGTTTTAAAGGCCATTGAAAAAATTACTTCTCCCGATGGACTAGGTATGAGCGCTAAAAGAATTACGGTATCCACAGCAGGTTTAGTAAAACAAATTAGACAATTAGGGGACGATAATGTGAAATTTAAATTGGCTGTTTCCTTACATGCAGCCAACGATAAAAAGCGTAATGAAATTATGCCCATTAACGAAAGCAACAATATTAAATCCATTATTGAGGCACTTAATTATTTTTATAAAAAGACAGGCACTGAAGTTTCTTTTGAATATATCTTATTTAAAGACTTTAACGACTCTGAAAAAGATGCGGAAGAACTAACAAAAATTTACAGACAAGTACCTGCCGATTTAATCAATGTTATTGAATACAACCCAGTGGATGTTTTTCCTTTTGATAAACCTGACGAAGAAGGCTTTGAAAGATTTGTAGAAATTTTACAAAAAAATAGAGTGAATGTGCGCGTAAGACATAGCAGAGGAAAGGATATCGACGCTGCCTGTGGTCAATTAGCCAATAAAGATAATTTTTAATAGTAGGATCCATGAATCAAAAAAGATCTGACAACTTTGACAAATTTTCTAATAAGAAAAAAGGAAGCGCTGTTAAAGAAGAATATAGACAAGAAAAAAAGAAAGCCAAAGTTGAAATGAGGGCAGCTGGAGAAGCCATGCGTCAAAGAAAAAAAGATAAAGAAAGAGGTATTCCGGTAGAACCCTTAGGCAATAATAAAAGAATTCCCTCTGCATCTAAAAGAACCCCTAGCACTTATGTAAAAAAAGGAGAGGTCCCTAAATATGGTGAATTGGCTAGTAGCTTTCCTGCTAAATCTAAGTTCACTAATAAAAGAACCCCTGCTTCCATGGACAAGGCGGATGAAAAAAGAACAGCTTCTCTAGGAAAGGTAACTGCTGCTGACGATACCCCTTTTGAACAAATGCCTTTGAATAAATACATTGCACATGCAGGTGTATCGGGTAGAAGAGAAGCAGCAGAATTAGTGAAGGCTGGACATGTTGCGGTAAATGGAGATACTGTTTTAGAGCCTGGTTATAAAGTAAAGTACAAAGATGTAGTTAGATTAAAAGGAAAAGTGTTGCAACTGCAAGTAACTCCTGTTTATATTTTATTAAATAAACCAAAGGATTATATCTGTACCGCTTCCGACCCAGAAGGTAGAAAAACTGTTTTAGATATTATTAAAAACGCTACTACACAAAGAATGTTTCCAGTGGGTCGTTTAGATAGAAATACAACAGGTGTTTTAATTTTAACCAACGATGGTGACTTAGCACAAAAATTAACGCATCCTTCTTACGAGATTAAAAAAATATACGAAGTAACTTTAGATAAACCTGTGACCAAGGCCGATATGGAGTCTATTGCAGCAGGCGTTGAATTAGAAGATGGATTTATTGCAGCCGATGCGGTAAGTTATTTATCTAATACTTCTAAAAATGTAATTGGTATTGAAATTCATAGTGGCCGTAATCGTATTGTGCGTCGTATTTTTGAACATTTAGGCTACGATGTAAGACATTTAGATAGAGTGATGTTTGCCAACCTTACCAAGAAAAATGTAGACCGTGGTAAATGGCGTTTTTTAGCAGAGAAAGAAGTAAGATTGCTCAAGTTTTTAAATAAATCATTTACCAGAAAATCTTCCAAATAAATAGTACATGTTATCAATATTATTTGAAGATGAGGATATGATTGTTTTGAATAAACCCGCTGGTTTATTAAGTATTCCTGATAGATTTGGCAAGGACGTTTCTTTAAAATCCTTATTAATAGAAAAGTACGGAGAAATATTTACTGTACACCGATTGGACCAACACACGAGTGGCTTAATTGTATTTGCAAAAAATGCGGAGGCACATAAATTATTAAGCGAATTATTTGAAGGAAGAACCATTGAAAAAAAATACCTAGGCTTAGTTTTAGGCAGACCCCCAGCTGAAGGGAGTATTGACCAACCCATTATGGAACATCCTGTAAAAAAAGGAACCATGGTAGTACATGCCAAAGGAAAAATTGCTTTAACTACTTATAAGGTTATAGAAAACTACAAACGTTTCGCTTGGGTATCTTTTCAAATTCATACAGGCCGTACGCATCAAATACGCGTACATGCCAAACAAATAGGCCATCCTATTGTAGCAGATGATGTCTATGGAGACGGTGAGAAATTATTATTGTCTTCTATTAAAAAGAAAAATTTTAAATTAAGTAAGGACGAGGAAGAAGAAAGGCCCATACTAGCTAGACAGGCTTTACATGCACATACTTTATCATTTATGTACAAAGAAACAGCGCTTCATTTAGAAGCTCCTTTACCTAAAGACTTAACAGCGACTTTACAACAGTTGGATAAATGGAATAAAGAGAAATAGTTTTTACTTGAGTGTGTTCTTATACACTACGCCATCTTTCATTACAAAGTTTACCTTTCCCATTTGATATACATTCTTAGTAGGGTCGCCCTCTACTGCAATAATATCTGCTAATTTATTTTTCTCAATACTCCCTAAGATAGCCTGCGTACCCATTAAGTCTGCTGCATTCCAAGTTGCTGCTTGTATCGTTTCTAAAAAAGGCATACCTCCTTCTGTCATGTATACAAATTCTTTCCAGTTAGTTCCATGTGCATACACACCTGCATCGGTTCCAAATGCAATTTTAACACCTGCCTTATACGCCTTTGAAAAAGTATTTTGAATTTTGGGTCCAATTTCCAAAGCTTTTTTAGCTACCATCGGTGGATAGTAACCAGGAATTTTTGCAGAATCTGCTGCAGATTTTCCTGCAATAATAGTAGGCACTAAATAAGTACCGTATTGCACCATTAAGGGAAATACCGATTCATCCATTAAAGTGCCATGCTCAATTGAATTGACTCCACCGCGAATAGCTCTTTTCATTGCTTCCACTCCATGACAATGTGCAGCTACTTTAAATCCATAATCTTTGGCAGCAGCTACAATGGCTTTTACTTCTTCTTCAGTGAACTGAGGATTCTCTCCATTAGTAGCCATACTCAATACACCCCCTGAAGCTGTAATTTTTATTAAGTCAGATCCATCTTTATATCTTTGTCTTACTGCTTTGTAAGCATCTTCTGGTCCATTGATGACGCCATCTTTAGGTCCTGGATCTCCCATTAAATCGGGTCTATAATTATTGGTAGGATCGGCATGTCCTCCTGTTGTCGCAATAGATTTTCCTGCAGTAAAAATGCGAGGACCCACAACATATCCTTTTTGAATGGCTTTGCGCATCGCAATATTAGCACCTGAACCACCCAAGTCACGCACTGAAGTAAATCCTGCCATTAAATCTCTTTCTGCAAAACGCAGTGAACCATAGGCAATATCTGCTTGACTTTGCGTGAAGCCTTCTAAATATCTATTGGGATTGGTTTCGTTTTCAATATGCACATGCATATCCATGAGTCCTGGCATCACAGTGCTTGTTTTTAGATTCACTACTTTATCAGTAGCTACACCGCTTTGATATCCATCCAGTATATCAAGAATTTTATTACCCTCAATTACAATTGTTTTTTCTTTTAAAACTTGTAATTGTCTTACATCAATTAATTGACCACATTGCAAGTAGGTCTTTTGTGCTTGGCCAGTGATGACTAAAAGCAGAAAAGATACACTGAATAAAAAATGCTTCATACATAAATAGTTTAGATACTAAATATACAAAAACTATTTATTAGGCTGTGGGGTATAGCGTAAATAAGGTTTTACTATGTTTAATCCTTTAGGAAATTTAAGTAGGGCGTCTTCTGTTTTCACAGCAGGCACTACAATCACAGCTTCTCCCTCCACCCAATTAGCTGGTGTGGCTACACTATAATTAGCCGTCAACTGCAAAGAATCGACGACTCTTAATACTTCTACAAAATTTCTTCCCGTAGAGGCCGGATAGGTTAAGGTTAATTTAATTTTTTTATCGGGGCCAATAATAAATAAAGAACGCACGGTAAATGTTTCAGAGGCATTGGGATGAATCATATCATACGCATGGGCCACCGCTTTATCTTCATCTGCAATAATAGGAAAGCCCACTGTTACATGCTGTGTTTCATTAATATCTGCAATCCATTTCTGATGACTTTCTACACCATCTACACTTAAGGCAAGTACTTTCACATTTCGTTTTGCAAACTCTTCTTGCAAGGCAGCGGTGCGACCTAACTCGGTTGTACAAACGGGTGTAAAATCGGCAGGATGAGAAAATAAAATTCCCCAACTATCTTCTAAATATTGATGAAAGCTAATATCGCCGATACTTGTTTTTGCTTTAAAGTCGGGAGCAATATCCCCTAGTCTTAGGCTCATGTTTTATTTTTTGTGTATGAATAATATCATCCCCCTCATTAAAAAATAATGGATAATGAGAAAAAGAACACAAAGATATGTATTTCCTACTAATTTAGTAGACTTTATAATTAATTTTTTTAAAATAATTTGAAACGACTACTTAGTAATAAAATTTTATAATGATTGCGTCTTTACCTATTGATCCGAAGCTGCCGTAGGAGGTATGGTATATAAATCCAATAAGCCATCGGGCAGTTCAACGCTAATGGTTTTAGCCTTATGATTCACGGCTTTTAAACTTTCTTCGTGTAAAGGAATATAGGCTTCTTGGCCTTGGTATAATATTGTTACCATTAATTGATGCGGTTGTTCTATTACTTCTTGAATAACCCCAATAGCTTTTCCTGCTTCTTCTACTGTATAGCCTAATAATGCTAAGGGCGACTGCTTATCCACTAATTTTTGAAATTCATCTTGAGGTAACCAAACTTTTTTCCCTAAGAGCATGGCAGTAGCTTCTCTACTATTAATGCCTTCCAATTGTAAATGCGAAATAGTATCTGTTTTAGCAGACGCGCTTTGAATAAAATAAGGAATAAAACTAGCTGCATTTTTTTCAACAAAAATGGCATCAATCCCTTTAAAGCTAATGGGTTTGCCCAGGGCATGCTCAATGATAACATGACCCGTAATGCCATGGGGCGCTACTATTTTACCAATATGTATGTACTGACTCATTTGCTAATTTAATTCTTTTATCGACAAAATCATTTTCAAAAAAAACCCCCAATTCCGTTGATAGGAACTAGGGGCTTTTATAAAGCTAGATTAATTTTAAAATTATTCTGCAGCAGGCGTCTCTTCCGCTGATGCTTCAACAGATGCTTCAGGGGTTACTTCAGCTACTGGAGCAGCTTCTTCAACTGGTGCAGCTTCTTCAACTGGTGCAGCTACTTCTTCTACTGCTACTTCTTCTACAGCTATTGGTTCTGCTACTTTTTTAGCAACAGGTACATACACTTTTTTAGCAGCTTCTGCTTTTTTGTGTGTATCGTTTGTGCTTGCAATTTTTGTTTCATGTGCTGCATACCATGTTTGGAATTTCTCCATTGCGGTGGCATCATCAAACAAACCTAATTTTACTCCACGAAGTAAATGTTTCAAATAAAGAACTCCTTTGAAAGATAAAATTCTGTGAACGGTGTCTGTAGGTTGAGCACCTTTGTTTAACCACTCAAGTGCCTTTTGACGATCCAATTGGATAGTTGCAGGAACTGTTAATGGGTTGTAAGTACCAATTTTTTGGATGAATTTACCATCTCTTGGTGCGCGTCCGTCAGCCACTACTATAAAGTAGAAAGGCCTTTTTTTACTACCGTGACGTTGTAGTCTCATTTTTACTGCCATGTTAAATAGAAATTTATAGGCGTTATTAAATAGGGTTAACCGGGTGCAAATATAGTAAAAACCACCGAATAAACCAAGGAAAAAGGGGTTTAAAACCTATTAATATATGATTGTCAATGACTTAGACTTAAATTAACGTCTCAAACCAGGCATTTTACCTGGCATTGACCCGCTAGACATTTGCTTCATCATCTGCTTCATTTGGTCAAACTGCTTCATAAAAGCATTGATTTCTCCAATATCCTTACCTGCTCCTTTGGCAATTCTTTGTTTACGACTAGTTGAAAGTAAGTCCGGATTTCTTCTTTCCAAAACGGTCATCGATTGTATTATGGCTTCCACTCCTTTAAAGGCATCGTCTTTTATATCTACATCTTTTAAACTTTTGCCCATGCCTGGAATCATGCCCATTAAATCTTTTAAGTTGCCCATTTTTTTTATCTGCTGTATCTGCGTTAAGAAATCTTCAAAATCAAATTGATTTTTTCGAATTCTCTTTTCTAATTTTTTAGCTTCTGCTTCATCAAATTGTGACTGCGCTTTTTCTACCAAAGAAGTAATATCCCCCATGCCTAAAATTCTTTGGGCCATTCTCTCTGGATGAAAAACAGTGAGCGTATCTAATTTTTCACCACTACTCATAAATTTGATAGGCTTATTCACTGTGTACTTAATAGACAAGGCGGCACCCCCTCTGGTATCACCATCTAATTTTGTTAATACCACACCTGTAAAATCTAAACGATCGTTAAAAACTTTAGCGGTATTCACTGCATCCTGCCCTGTCATTGAATCTACAACGAATAATATTTCTTGTGGTTGAATTTCATTTTTAATAGCAGCTACTTCATTCATCATAATTTCATCTACTGCTAAACGCCCCGCGGTATCAATAATAATTACATTTTTATTATTGGCTTTAGCATACACCAATGCATTTTGTGCAATGGAGACTGCATTTTTATTTTCTCTTTCTACAAAAACATCTACCCCAATTTGCTCAGCTAGTATCATTAATTGATCCATCGCTGCAGGACGGTAAATATCAGCAGCTACTAACAAAGGAGATTTTTTTTGTGCTTTTAAATAGTTTGCCAACTTACCTGAAAAAGTAGTTTTACCAGAACCTTGTAAACCTGCTACTAAAATAATAGTAGGATTTTTAGAAAGGTCCATCAAAGAAGCTTCATTGCCCATCAAAGCCGTTAATTCGTCTTGCACAATTTTCACCATCAATTGTCCAGGACTAATGGCATTAATGACCTTGGCACCAATGGCCTTTTCTTTAATACTATCAGTAAATTCTTTGGCAATTTTAAAATTGACATCGGCATCCAATAAAGCCTTTCTAATATCTTTTAAGGTATTGGCAACATTCAATTCATTAATTCTTGCCTGCCCTTTTAGGTGCTTAAACGCAGATTCTAATTTTTCACTCAAACTATTAAACATACTTACAACATTAAGGGGGCAAAGATAAGTGATCAGAACGAGTCATACACCATCAATTCAAAAGGTATAAATACGTTAAAATTGGTAAATTAAGATGTATCTTAATATGATATAAGCTATTGATTTACATATACTTATACCAATTTAGATAATACTCTATATATGTCTTGACAGTTTGTTAACTAATAAATAATAAAAAATACTTGGAACCTAACCTTTATTTAATATTATTGCATCAAACGAAACAATTTTAAGAGGAGCTAGTTATATATGAGTAAGAAACAATTATTTAAACTTGAATTTCCGGTGAGATGTTCACCTAATATATTATTTGAATTTTTATCCACTGCCTCTGGACTACAAGAGTGGTTTGCAGACAAAGTAGATGAATGGGAAAATGTTTTTAGTTTTTCATGGAATAAAGGTGTGCCAGAGAAAGCAGAATTAGTTGACCAAGAGTCAGATAAATTCATAAAATTTAGATGGCTACATGGAGAGAAGAATGAATACTTCGAATTTAGAATTGAAAAAACTGAAATTTCAAATCAAACTATTTTAATCGTGAAAGATTTTGCTGAAAAGAACGAAGTCAAAGACCAGAGCCGACTTTGGGAATATCAGATTAAAGAGCTCTTTCATCGCATAGGTAGTTAGCACCACGACTTTGTTCAAGAAATTAGACATACTAATTCTTAAAGCCTTTATTGGCCCTTTTTTGGCAGCACTCACTATTTCAACTTTTGTGCTGACCATGCAATTCTTTTGGCTATACATTGACGACTTAGTGGGCAAAGGATTAGACCTATTTACCATTTTAGAATTAGTAGGGCTAGTCTCTGTAAGTACTTTCACAACGGCCCTTCCCTTAGCCTTGTTATTTTCTTCCATCATGACCTTTGGTAATTTAGGAGAAAGCTTTGAACTCATTGCCATTAAAGCGGCGGGTATTCCGCTCATTCGTTTTATGCGTCCGTTATTTATATTCACTATTTTTTTAGCGGGTATTGCCTTTTTATTTTCAAACAATATTATTCCGGTAACGCAGATGAAGCTTACCAATTTAAAATATGAAATCATTGTAGCCAAGCCTGCCATTGATTTAAAAGAAGGCGTTTTTTATGATAAAATTGACGGCTATGTAATTAAATTAGGTAAGAAAGAATCGAATGATAGTGTGATGCATAATATTGCCATCTTTGAAAAAAGATTTGGGCTTCAAGATAATTTAATCATGGCCGAGTCGGGGGTGATGCGTGTATCGTCAAATAAAAAGTTTTTAGAATTTGTGATGTACAATGGATGGCGTTATCAAGAAAGAGGAGCGCGAAGTACTACTAATACAGAATTCACTAGGCTTTATTTTAAAGAATATAAAAAAGTATTTGACCTGAAAAGTTTTCAGATGAATAAAAGCAGTGATATATTGTACGATCCTAAAATGTTAAGTGTTCGACAACTTACCAAGGCCATGGATTCTTTAGAAAATAAAGACGACTACTATGTTAAAAAAACCAATGCAGATGTAGCTTCTTATTTAAAATTTATGAACTATAAGGATAGTGCCGCCCTTTTTAATGCTAAGAAAAATAGTAGTCCCTTAAAAAAATTTAGTACCCTTATTCCCGATTCGTTAGTAAGCAGTATTCAGCTCTCGTCGGGCTATCAGTTTTCTTCCTTATTATATAACCTTAAGGCCATCTCGGATACTTATAAAGAAAATAAAAATGCAAGTTCCTTGCATGGAATAGAATGGCACAGAAAATTTACTTTATCCTTTGCCTGTTTTGTACTTTTTTTAATAGGAGCACCCTTGGGTTCCATTATTCGTAAAGGAGGACTAGGCACACCCTTGGTGTTAGCCATTATATTTTTTGTACTCTTTTTCTTATTGAATAATTTTGGAGAGAAATTAGCAAAATCTGGGCAGTGGGATGTATTCTCTGGTATGTGGATGTCCTCTATTATTTTAATACCCGTTGGCTTGTTTTTAACCTATAAGGCCATGCGTGATTCCCAGCTATTCAACCAGGAATTTTACTACCGACTTTTACAGCCAATTAAAGTAACTTTACAGAAGTACTTTAAAAAATAAAACCATGTCAAAATCAACTCAAAACAGACGTCAGTTTATCGCTACTTCTAGTAAAGCAGGTATGGCCATAGCAGCTATGCCATTAATGACTAAAATAAGTCCAATAACTTCAATTAATTCAATAACAACATTGACTGCTGCAGGTGAATATGCACAGCAGCCTTTAAATTATGGCTATGCAGCACTAGAACCTTTTATTGATGCCATGACTATGGAAATTCATTACACTAAACATGCAGCTGCTTATGCTAAAAACTTGGCAGATGCAACGCTTGCAGAAAAACTGGATATCCAAACAACAACTTTACAAGATTTATTAAAAAATATTTCGCATTATTCTCCAAAAATGAGAAATAATGCTGGTGGCCATTTTAATCATGAAATGTTTTGGCAATTAATGAAGCCCGCTCCTAGCATTACACCTGCTGGTGAATTAGCAGAAGCTATCAATAAAGGTTTTGGTTCATTAGATAATTTTAAAACTGCTTTTAGTGATGCAGCTAAAACAAGATTTGGTAGTGGATGGGCTTGGTTAATTGTAAAAGCAGATAATAGTTTAGCGGTTTGCTCAACACCCAATCAAGACAATCCATTGATGGACATTGCAGAAACAAAAGGATCACCTATTCTAGGTTTAGATGTTTGGGAGCATGCTTATTATTTAAAGTATCAAAATAAACGCCCCGACTATATCAACGCTTGGTGGAATTTAGTAAACTGGGAATTTGCGCAAAAAAAATACGCAGAATCGCTCATTAAAAAATAATTCCAACGTGCCTTATTCTAAACAAAATTTGAGAGTCCAATATTTTGTAACAGCTTTAACCATTGTTGTTTTTTTTCTTAAAGTAGTTACATATGTATTAACACACTCCCTGTCGGTTCTATCTGACACCCTTGAAAGTGTGGTAAATATTGCTGCCACCTTAGTGGGATCCTATAGTTTGTTTGTGGCTTCCAAACCCAAAGACAAGGACCACCCTTATGGTCATGGCAAAGCTGAATTTATATCTGCAGCATTTCAAGGCAGTTTAATTATTGGCATAGGATGTTTAATTATTTACAAAGCCATAGACAGTTTTATTAATCCTGTTAGCTTGCACCATCTCAACAAAGGAATTTGGTTACTAGTAATTATTGCAGTCATTAATTTAGTAACTGCGCTGGTACTAAATCGTATTGGCAAAAAAAATAAATCATTAGCCATTTTGTCGTCGGGTAAATTATTTAAAATTGATTTTTTTACTACCGCCTCTGTCGCCATTGGAATTATATTATTACTTATTACAGGGTATGAAAAAATTGACGCATTTATTGCACTATTTTTAGGTATTTATGTAATTTACGATGGTTATAAAATTGTAAGACAATCCCTGGCAGGTATTATGGACGAAGCAGACATGGAATTATTAGAAGAAGTGATTACTGAAATAAACTCATCAAGGAATGCAAAATGGATTGACCTGCATAACTTAAGGGTGATTAAATATGGCATGATGATGCATATAGACTGCCACTTAACTGTGCCTTGGTATTATAATGTAAACGAAGCACATGCAGCAGTGGATGATTTTACACAATTGATAAAAAATAGGTTTGGTAATAGCGTGGAGTTTTATATTCACACAGATGGCTGTATGCCTTTTAGCTGCCCCCTTTGTACCATTGATAATTGTGAAAAAAGAAAAGCCCCCTTTGAAAAAAGATTAAATTGGAATTTAGAAAATGTATTATTGGATAGCAAACATCAATTGTCCTAAATAATTAATATAAATAAGAATACTAAAAATTTTATAAAAAAATTACAAATTATGAAAGTATGGTCCGACTATCAAGAAAAAAATAAAGATCGTTTTTTAGAAGAACTTTTAGCCTTACTACGTATACCCAGTGTGAGTGCAAAGAGCGAACACAATGGTGATATGCTAGCCTGCGCTAAAGCAGTAGAAAAATCATTGCAAGAAGCAGGTGCACCCATTACTAAAATTTATGAAACAGCCGGACACCCCATTGTTTACGCTGAAATAAATGTTGACCCTACACTACCTACTGTTCTTGTTTACGGGCATTACGATGTGCAACCAGCAGAGCCTTTAGAACTTTGGCATAGTAGCCCTTTTGACCCCACTATTAAAGACGGTAAAATATTTGCACGCGGCGCTTGTGATGACAAAGGGCAATTTTATATGCATGTTAAAGCCTTAGAAATTATGAGCAAAACCAATTCTCTTTGCACGAATATTAAATTTATTATTGAAGGGGAAGAAGAAATTGGCAGCCCTAACTTGGCGGCCTTCGTTAAAACGCATACCGAATTGTTAAAGGCAGATGTAATTTTAATTAGTGACACAGCCATGATTAGTATGGATACCCCTTCTATTGATATTGGTGTAAGAGGCTTAAGTTATATAGAACTAGAAATTACAGGACCTAACAGAGACTTACACAGTGGCGTCTATGGTGGTGCAGTGGCCAACCCTATTACCATTCTTTCAAAAATGATTGCCTCATGTCATGATGAAAATAATCATATTACCATTCCAGGTTTTTATGAGGATTTGATTATATCCACTGATGCAGAAAGAAAAAAAATGGCAGAAGCACCATTCGATGAAAATGAATTCAAAACCGATTTAGGTATTCAAGATGTTTGGGGTGAAAAAGGATATAGTACCAATGAGAGAACAGGTATTCGTCCCACTTTAGAAGTGAATGGAATTTGGGGCGGCTATATAGGGGAGGGTGCAAAAACTGTTTTACCTTCTAAAGCATTTGCAAAAATATCTTGCCGCTTGGTGCCGAATCAATCGGCAGAAAAAATAACGGCCATGGTACTTGCGCACTTTAAAAAAATTGCACCCGCTAATATTACCGTAAATGCATTTGAACATCATGGAGGCGAACCTTATATTACCCCTATCAATTCTCACGAATATAAAAGCGCTGCCAAGGCCATTGCCACAACTTTTGGCAAGGATCCTATTCCGGTACGTGGCGGTGGTAGTATTCCTATTTGCTCTTTGTTTGAAAAAGAATTAGGGGTGAAAATTGTATTTATGGGATTTGGATTAGATAGTGACAACTTACATAGCCCTAACGAAAAATATGATATTGTCAATTTTTACAAAGGCATTGAAACCATTCCTTATTTCCATCAATTTTTTGCTGAAAAACAAGCCTAAGCATGAAAGCTGCTGCTATTATCAAAACAGAAAAGAAAAAAGTACGACTAGATAAATACTTATGGTCTATCCGTATTTTTAAAACAAGATCTCAGGCTACGGAAGCCATTGACAAAGGACGCGTTAAAATAAAAGGTGAGCCTGTGAAAGCTTCTCGAAATGTAGTAGTAGGTGATGAGTACGAAGCAAGAACGGAGCATAAAAACTGGGTGATTAGAGTGACGCAAGTATTAGAAGGAAGACTGGCCTATGCAGAAGCCATTAAATATTATGAAGACCTCACCCCTATTGAAGAATTAGAACGCGTGCGACAAGTAGCATCCACTTTTCAAACCGGTAAGCGTTTAAGTAAAATTGGAAGGCCTACAAAAAAAGACAGACGCGATTTAGGTGAATTATTAGATTAAACAAATTCCTTAGGATTCTTTTATCTTTACCATATGACCATTGAAATTTTAACAGTACTGCCAGAATTATTAGCGAGCCCCTTTGAACATAGTATGATGAAAAGGGCGCAGGAAAAAGGTTTGCTTACTATAAAATTACATAACCTCAGAGACTGGGCTATTAATAAACATGGCCAGGTGGACGACTATCAATATGGAGGAGGTGCAGGTATGGTAATGGTTTGCGAACCCTTAGCCAACGCCATTGACCAACTACAAGAAGCGGGTAAGTTTGATGAAATTATTTTTATGACACCCGACGGAGCGCGTTTTGATCAAAAACAAGCCAATACACTTTCTTTACAAAATAGAATTTTAATTATTTGTGGGCATTATAAAGGAATCGATCAAAGAATTCGAGACTTATATGTTACCAAAGAAATTTCCATTGGCGATTATGTTTTAAGTGGGGGTGAATTAGCTGCCGCTGTGGTAGTAGATGCCATTGGAAGACTTATCCCTGGCGTATTGAATGATGAAACCTCTGCCTTAACCGATTCTTTTCAAGATAATTTATTAGCACCCCCCGTTTACTCAAGACCTGCTGAATTTAGAGGTTTACCTGTACCGCCCATTTTACTTACAGGAGACCCCAAAAAAGTAGATGATTGGAGGCAGGAACAGGCCATTTTGCGTACAAAACAGCGCCGACCCGATTTATTGGACAAAGACTAGCCCGTTTATCCCTTTTTTTACTGAATTTTTGCAACTTATGAAGGCTGTTTTAATTACATGTTAGATATTTGCACCCTAATGCAAAATCGATACCAGCAGCTACCCTTTTTTAATAAGGCTTACAAAAAAATGAGCTTGCTTTTAAGCCTACTGTTTTGCAGTTATTTGATAGCTGCTCAAAATATTTCAGATTTTCAAAAAGGCTTTCAGCTTCATATACAACCCACTACGGATAAAATTAAAATAGACGGCATTTTAGACGAACCCGTTTGGGCCACTACTGAAGTAGCCAAAGATTTTAAGAAAAAGTTTCCTAATGATATTGGAGAGGCTAAACGCCAAACCGAAGTAAGATTCACTTACGATAATGATAATATTTATTTTGGATTTAAAGTCTATGATAGTGGAACAGCTATTTCTAGAAGTTTAAAAAGAGATATTGGTAATGAAGGAAATGATGGAGTGGGTATAATGTTGGACCCCTTGAATAAAAAAACCAATGGGTTTTTCTTTTTATTAAGCGCTTTAAATGTTCAATCAGAAGACCAACTAAGTTTAAGTTTTCAAGAAAAGCCTACTTGGAGTTGGGATACTAAATGGTTTTCTGCCACCAAGGATTATGGAACCTATTGGATTGCTGAGATAATGATTCCTTTAAAATCTATTAGGTATGACCCTAAACAATTACAATGGGGTATAAATTTTTTAAGGGGTGATGCAAAAAATAATGAGTATAGCACTTTTACCAAGGTGCCCCCTATTTTCAAAGCCTATGATTTAGGTTATATGGGTTTATTAAACTGGCCTGCAGCCACGCCTACTACAAAAAATAATATTATTTTTCTGCCCTTTATATCGGGATCTAGTGGAGAAGATAAAGAAAATGGAAAGTCTCTGAACACTAATGCTACCGGTGGATTTGATGCAAAAGTGGCATTAAACGCTTCATTGAATTTAGACTTAACAGTGAATCCCGATTTTTCTCAAGTAGAAGTAGACCAACAAGTAACCAACCTTACCAGGTTCAATATTTTTCTTCCAGAAAAAAGAGGTTTCTTTTTAGAGAATTCAGATTTGTTTTCCGATTTTGGTATGCCCTCTATAAGACCCTTTTATTCTAGAACCATTGGACTAGATAAAGAAGGTAATAAAATACCTATTTTATTTGGAGCAAGAATGTCTGGTAATTTAAACCCCGCAACCCGTATTGGTTTGATGAATATGCAAACAGGTAAACAAGGCAATTACTCAGCCGAGAATTTCACAGCCTTTACTTTACAAAGAAGCGTATTGAAACGCTCTATCATAAAAACTTACTTTTTAAATAGAGAAAATTTTATTTCAGAAGCAGAAGCAAAGAAAAATCCATTAGATAGATATGGCCGAAATGCAGGGCTTACTTTTGAATATTCTAATACGGCAGGAACTTTTAGTAGCTGGACCGACATACATAAATCTTTTAAGTCAGGTATTAATAATGACGATATTTATGCGAGTACTGGGTTTATGACAAATTCAAAACACTGGTCTTATGTTTCACTTATTGGAAGTTTAGGAAAAAATTATTACACCGACATGGGATTTGTTCAAGGCATTAATAATTATGACGCCATTAGAGATACGACTATTCGAGTTGGTTTTAAAAACATATTAAATTCGCTTAGCTACAAGTTATTTCCTGCAAATGGCCCCATTGGTAAAATGATTTTGAAAATTGAAAGTTTCACTACCCTACATCCTGACAACTCCATTAATCAAGCCGATAATAAATTGGGATCTGATTTTCAATTCAAAAATGCTTCACTTTTCAGTCTTGATTTTAAAAATACGATTGTCAACTTGTTATACCCTATTTCTTTTACTAAAGGTGTACCGTTGCCTGTTGGGAATTATACTTTTAATCAGATTCAAATAAAGTATACATCTGATATGAGAAAGATATTTGGAATAGAAGGTATATTGAATATTGGTCAGTTTTATAATGGGCGAGTAAAAGGAATTTCCATGGGCATTACTTACAGAAACCAACCCCATTTTAAAGTTTTATTAAGCGCTCAATTTAATAATATCGTATTTCCCAACCCCTATGGCAGCACCAATTTAGTATTACTACAACCAAGGGTGGAGTGGAATTTTAGTACAAAATTATTCTGGACCACTTTCGTACAATACAATACACAGAGCAATAACTTCAATATTAATAGCCGCTTGCAATATAGGTTCAAACCTATGAGTGACTTCTTCTTGGTATATACCGACAACTACTTTACCGACCCTCTGTTTAAAAATAAAAATAGGGCGCTAATTTTTAAGTTTAGTTACTGGTTTAATTTGTAGTGGCAAATACTAAAAAGGTAGTTTTCACCTCAAAATAACTGTTCTAGCCTTATTTGTGAGCCTCAGGATGAGCCGTTTATACCTTTTTTTCAAAAAAACTTTAACTAATTAGGGCTGTTTTAATTACATAGTGGATATTTGCACCCAATGCAAAATCGATACCAGCAGCTTTCTTTATTAATAAAATCTTACAGAAAGCTTTACTTGCTTTTAACATTGTTGTTTTTGGGATATTTTAGTAAAGCTCAAAATATTTCAGATTTTCAAAAAGATTTTCAATTAAACATTCAACCCACTACAAATCCCATTGTACTGGATGGTATTTTAGATGAACCCGTATGGAAAATAGCTACACTTGCTAATAATTTTACAAAAAAGTACCCTAATAATATAGGCGCTCCAAAGCAAGCCACAGAAGTACTTATGACCTATGATGATAAAAATATCTACTTCGCCTTTAAAGTATTTGCTAAAGAGGAACAAATTATTAAAAGTTTAAAAAGAGATCTAGGGTATGAAGGTTCAGATGGCGTAGCTATAATTTTAGATCCATTGAGTCAAAAAACCAATGGTTTCATTTTTGCATTGACCTCTAAAAATGTTCAATCAGAAGATGAACTTACTACCAATACTGAAGAAAAACTTTCTTATAGTTGGGATACCAAGTGGAATTCTACCACCAAAATGTATGCAGGTTATTGGATTGCAGAAATTGCCATTCCTTTAAAGTCATTGAGGTATAATGACAAGCAACCATTTTGGGGTATTAATTTTTTAAGAGGTGATTTGCAAACCAATGAATACAGTTGTTGGACGAAAGTGCCTCCTATTTTTAAGTCCTATGATTTAGGCTATATGGGCATTTTAAATTGGCCAAATGCTCCGCCAAAATCGAGTCTAAACAAAATATTACTTCCCTATATCACTGGAAATGCAACCACTGACGATGAAAATAAAAAATCGCTTCAAAATAATGGCAATATTGGCTTTGACGCTAAATTAACTTTAAATTCTTCTTTAAATTTAGATGTTACAGTGAACCCCGATTTTTCCCAAGTAGAAGTAGATCAACAGGTGACGAACCTAACACGTTTCAATATTTTCTTACCAGAAAAAAGAACCTTCTTTTTAGAGAATGCTGACTTATTTTCCAGCTTAGGAAATTACTTCATAAGTCCATTTTATTCTAGAACCATTGGCTTAGACAAACAAGGCAATACCATACCTATATTACTTGGGGCAAGAATTTCAGGCAATTTAAATGCATCGACTAGAATTGGAATGATGAATATTCAAACAAGTGCTAAAGGGAGTTATTCACCAGAAAATTTTACAGCATTCACTATTCAAAAAAGATTTTGGCAAAGATCTTTATTCAAGACTTATTTTTTAAATAGAGAAAATTTTATTTCAGCTGCAGAGCTTGCAAAAAATCCAATGGACCGATATGGAAGAAATGCAGGTATGACCTTGGAATTAGCCAATAGCGAGGGTACCAAAAAAGCAGAAATTAGTTACCATCAATCTATGAAGCCTACCATTAATACTAAGGATGCTTTTTTCGAAGCTTCTGTTGCTAGGACTATCAAGAACTGGCGTATTTTTGGACAGATGGGCAATGTGGGCAAAAATTATTATACCGATATGGGCTATGTACAAAGAATTGATAATTACGATGCCTTAAGAGATACCACTATAAGAGTAGGTTATAAAGATGCTTACGCCAACATAACTAAAAAACTATTTATAAATAATGGAAAAATTGGTAGAGTAGAATTTTCATTAGAAGAACTCGTCGTATTTAATGCAGATAATAGCTTTAGTGAAAATGAAAATACTTTAAAGATAAAAACAGAGTACAGAAATAGTTCAGGCTTAACATTCACGTTTACCAATTCAAATCTTAATTTATTATACCCCACCAAACCAGGTGATGGTATCCCCCTACCTTCAGGAAATTACAAATACAATCAATTCGAGTTGATGTACAATTCTGATATGCGTAAAATGTTTAGTTGGAACTCAAAGTTAACCTTAGGACAATACTATAATGGTAATATTACTGGTGTTGGAGCAGGCATCATTTGGAGAAACCAGCCCCATTTAACCCTTTCTTTGCATGGAGAAATAGATAAAATTCAATTGCCAAAAATTTATGGAAATAATAATTTGATTTTAATTGCTCCTAAATTAGAGTACAACTTTAATACTAAATTGTTCTGGACTACTTTTGTACAGTTTAATACCCAAACCAATAATTTTAATATTAATAGCCGTTTGCAATACAGGTACAAACCAATGAGCGATTTCTTCTTAGTATATACAGATAACTACTATACCGACCCTATGCTTAAAAATAAAAATAGGGCGCTTATCTTTAAGTTCAATTATTGGTTTAATTTGTGATAGCAAATTAAACTTATGGGCAACTCCTTTTCCATTTCAGGTCAATATGTAGATATTCTTAAAAAACATATCTACCCTGCTACTATTACTGTTCAAAATGGAATTATTCAATCTATTGAATCTACTATTGAAGCCCCCATGCAGTATTTATTGCCCGGCTTTATAGATGCTCATGTGCATATTGAAAGTAGTATGCTTATTCCTAGTTCCTTTGCACGCTTAGCAGTTACCCATGGAACCATTGGAACTATTAGCGACCCCCATGAGATTGCCAATGTATGCGGTATGCAAGGCGTTCAGTATATGATTGATAATGGTAAAAAAGTAGCTTTTCATTTTTTCTTTGGCGCACCTAGCTGTGTGCCTGCCACTATTTTTGAAACAGCAGGCGCCGCTCTTAATAGCGATCAAGTAAGTAGTTTACTAGCCAACCCCGACATTTATTACTTAAGTGAGATGATGAATTTTCCGGGCGTCTTATTCAAAGACGAAGAGGTAATGAAAAAAATAGCTGCTGCACATAAAATAGGTAAACCAGTAGATGGTCATGCGCCAGGCCTTAGAGGTGAGGACGCCAAAAAATATATTGAAGCAGGTATTAGCACAGATCATGAATGTTTTACCATTGAAGAAGCCTTAGATAAATTGCAACATGGAATGAAAATTTTAATTAGAGAAGGTAGTGCTGCTAAAAATTTTGAAGCCTTGTATGAATTAATTGAAGACCACCCTTCTATGATAATGCTTTGTAGCGATGATAAACATCCCGATAGTTTATTAGAAGGACATATTAATAGTTTATGCGCAAGAGCTGTAGCAAAGGGTATTGACCCCTTGCTTGTTTTAAGGGCTGCCTGCATAAACCCAGTGGACCATTATAAATTACCCACAGGAAAAATGAAAATAGGTGACCCTGCTAATTTTATTGAAATGGAGGATCTTATTTCTTTTAAAGTAAAGCAAACCTACATAAAAGGGGAATTGGTGGCAGAGAATGGAAAATCTTTTATTAAAGAAGTAAAAGAGAAAGCTATTAATACCTTTGATGCAGCAAGCATTCAAGAAAAGGATATTCAAATTAGTTTGAATGAATACCCCCAAGATAATGGCTTAATGGCCGTCATAGAAGCCATCGATGGACAGCTTATTACCAACAAATTATGGTTAAGCCCCAAGTTAGAAGCAGAGAAAATCATTTCCAATACAGCATCAGATATTTTAAAAATGGTGGTCTATAACAGATACTATGCAGCTCCCCCAAAAATTGCTTTTATCAAAAATTTTGGTTTTAAAAATGGAGCCATTGCCTCAACTGTAGCACACGATAGTCATAACATAATAGCAGTAGGTGTATCTGATGCCGATATGGTGACTGCCATTAATTTAGTTATTAAAGAACAAGGAGGTATTAGCTGCGTGAATGATAATGCCACTAAGGTAATGGGACTTCCTGTTGCAGGACTAATGAGCTTAGAAGATCCCTATAAAGTGGCGGCCGACTATACCGCTATAGACTTAATGGCCAAAAGCTTGGGTTCTAAACTTGGCTCTCCTTTTATGACACTCAGTTTTATGGCCTTATTGGTGATTCCACATCTTAAATTGAGTGATAAAGGTCTTTTTGATGGAGATACCTTTAAATTATTTTAAATTGGTGTAGAAGAAACTTAGTTTTGAAACAAAATAGAAGCCATGGTATATCATTTAAGCGAGAAACATAGTTTAATGAGCAACTGGATTGCTGAATTAAGAGATGTCACTGTTCAAAATGACAGAATGCGTTTTAGAAGAAACCTAGAAAGAATTGGAGAAGTAGCCGCTTATGAAATGAGTAAGCTAATGCCTTACAAAATACAGGCTATTAAAACTCCATTGGGCGTTCATGAATCAAAAGTATTAGAAGAACAACCTGTACTAGCCACTATATTAAGAGCTGGACTACCCTTACACCAAGGCATGTTAAATTATTTTGATAAAGCAGATAATGCTTTTATATCGGCCTATCGCAAACACCATGATAATGGAAGTTTTGAAATAAGTATTGAATACTTGAGCTGCCCCGATTTAAATAATAGAATACTGATTGTATCAGACCCCATGCTGGCCACCGGTGCTTCATTAATTCAAACCATTCATGCGCTTACAAAAATTTACAAGCCCAAGGAAATACATATAGTAGTAGCTATCGCTAGCAAAGAAGGTATTGAGAAGGTGGAAGCAGCGCTAGGAAAGGATATTCCAATTTGGTGTGGAGATATTGACGATACCCTCAACGATAAAAGCTATATTATTCCTGGCTTAGGTGACGCAGGCGACCTTGCTTACGGCACTAAAATGCAATCCTAAACCCTACAATTTGTTAAAAGAACTCATTTTAGCTATCCGTGCTTATTTTACAGCACACCGCTTTATTCTTCAACATAAGTTGTGGAAGTGGATGATCATACCCGGTATTATTTATGCTTATTTGTTTTTAGTAGGCATGAACTATTTTAGTCAATATTCCAGTTTATTTATTGAGGCTATTATTTTGAGAACAGGACTAAAATCATGGGTAGATAATTTAAGTAGTGATTTAATTGGTTTTTTTATTACCATGGGCAGTTTCTGGCTATCGTTTACACTGCTCTTATTTTATTTTGCCTTATTTAAATATTTATTTCTGTTTTTATTTGCACCTTACTTCTCTTATTTTCATTTACGCATCGAAGCCATCAATAAAAATGAAGTCTTTGTATTGAACTGGATTGCTTATCAAAAATTGGTACTAAGGGCTTGGTTATTAAATGTTACTAATTTATTATGGCAAACAGTATATCTTATTCCCATTGTAATTATTTGTACTTTACCCATTGTAGGATGGTTCACTCCTTTTTTTACTATTATTTTAGAATGTTACTTCTTTGGTTATGCCATGCTAGATTATGGCCTAGCTACAGAAAAACAAAACAATGTAGCCACGGCTGCCTATGTCAATAACCACAAGGGTTTGCCCATTGGTAATGGACTTGTATTTTATATAATGCACTTAGTGCCCATTATAGGTTGGATTACCGCCCCTTTTTATTCACTCATAGCCGCCCAATTAAATACACAAGAACTTAAAGACAAAGAAGTATGAGCCAAGGAAAAGTTTTTTTATTACCCATGATTTTACATGAAGAAGGATGGGAAGCCTTACCTACTGATCTGGTGAAATGGATTGGGCAATGTGATGCTTTTTTTGTAGAAGAAGAAAAAACAGCAAGACGTTTTTTCAAAAAGTTATGGAAGGAAATGGTGATTGATAATTATACTTGGTATCCTATTCATAAAGTGGAGGCCGAACAAATCAAGGCCTTCAAAGATTTATTGAACAAAGGAAAAAATATTGGTATTATTTCTGAAGCGGGTTGCGCAGGTATTGCCGACCCTGGACAAATACTAGTAGCTGCAGCACAGGAAATGGGCATTGCAGTAAAGCCCTATACAGGACCTTCCTCTATTTTATTATCCTTAATGGCCAGTGGCATGAATGGTAATTTATTTCAGTTTCATGGCTATTTACCCATTGATATTACAGAAAAAAAGAAAAAAATTCAAGCATTAGAGGCCGATGCCATTCAAAGAAATTGTACACAATTATTTATAGAAACACCTTATCGTAATAATCAATTACTAGAAACTATTTTAACAACTTGTAAGCCCCAAACAAAATTATGTATTGGTGTGGATATTACGGGGCCTACTGAGTCTATTGTAACAGCTACCATGGCCCAGTGGAAATTAAAATTGCCGGAGCTACATAAAAAATTAGTTATTTTTTTAATAGGCACTTAGCTATACCTAATTCCTGCCTACTTACAAAAAATAAGTATTTACCGCATAAAAAGCATTGAAAAAATGGCTTATTATGCTGCATGGAAAAATCTCCTAAGCACTTCAGAGCAGCCCATCCCCTATTATTTATAGCTAGTATCTTATTAGTTGGACTTGTTTTTGCAAAACTATTTCTGCAATCGCTATTCATACTAAGTATTCAGGGGGCTTTTGGTTTGTTATTTTTATCGCTTATTTTATTACAATTCATTATTGCCCATTCTACTATCCGTCCTTTAGCAAAATACATAGAAGGTATTTCTGTATACCTTCTATTATTTAGTTGGGGCATTTTACTATTTTTTTTAACCAAAGAGAAAAATACATTTCAAATACCCTACCCTAAAATATTTATTGATTATTGTAGAAATAGGGTAATAAATAAATTAAATGCTAGCATTAGTTCCAAAGAAGCCAATGCATTTGCACAATCATTATTATTAGGCGTGAAGACAGATACTAACAAAGAACTACTAAATGCTTATAAGCAACTAGGTATTATTCATATAGTCGCCATTAGCGGCATGCATCTTGAAATTATTTTTAAAAATATTTTACATATTACACGCTGGCTGCCAAGAAAAAAATTATTTATGGTGCTAGAACTATTCATTGTACTAAGCAGTGTTTGGACCTATACCCTCATGGCTTTCGCAAGCCCTTCCATTGTTAGAGCAGCCGTATTTTTTAGTATTTACTACCTAGGTAAATTTCTAGAGGCTAGTTCTTTTACATTGAATGTAATTGCTGGGGGTATTTTAATTCTATTATTGTTTGATTTAAAAAATATTGAAAATATAGGGCTACAACTTTCTTATGCTGCCGTACTAGGCATTCATTTATTGTATCCTTTATTGAGTAAAATGTTGCCCATGGACAACCCCATCTTAGTTTTCTTATGGAATAATTTATGCATTAGCATTGCAGCACAATTAACTACGCTACCTATTTTACTTTATCATTTTCATCAACTAGCTTCCTTGGTATTAATAAGTAATTTTATCATGGTGCCCTTAAGTACGCTTCTATTATATGCAATCGCCCTCTTAGTCATTACTCCAAACATAATGGGACTTCCAAAAATAATTGGGCAAATAATAGAAAAATATATAATAGGTATAAATAACACCATTACCCATTTAGATGCGCTGTCTATTAATCGCCCCCTATTGATTTCATTTGGACTAGGACAAGTGATTCTGTTTTACTTAGCACTATTACTTATTTATGCTTGGCTTTATACAAAACGTAGTCAATGGCTACTATATCTAACAGGCCTATTCTGCTGCTATTTCATCATAAAGTTATTCAGTCTACCCTAATTTTTGTGGAAAAGCTAAGGGAAGCAAAAAAACAGAAGGGCTTACCTTTACTTATGGAAAAGAAAATACAATCCGCCTTAATTTCAGTTTTTTACAAAGATGGTTTAGCCCCTTTAGCTAAAACCTTAGATGCCTTAAATATTACCATTTATTCTACTGGTGGTACTCAACAATTCATTGAAGAATTAGGCATTCCTTGTATAGGAGTAGAAACCGTAACTGGGTATCCTTCTATTTTAGGAGGAAGAGTGAAAACATTACACCCTTCTATTTTTGGTGGCATCTTAGGCAGAAGATATGAAGACCAAGATTTAAAAGAAATGGAGCAGTATAAAATACCTGCCTTGGATTTAGTCATTGTAGATTTATACCCTTTCGAAGAAACATTGAAAAATACCGACGAAGAAAAATTAATCATAGAAAAAATTGATATTGGTGGGCCTTCTATGATTAGAGCGGCTGGTAAAAATTTTAGAGACTTAGTAGTGATTGCTGCTAAAGACGACTATTCAAAATTGAACCAAATACTAATTGACCAAAAAGGAACGACTACCCTAGCGCAAAGAAAGGCCTTTGCTGCTAAAGCTTTTGAGGTAGTCATGCATTATGATGTAGCCATTAGCAATTATTTTAACCCAGCTAGCGGTAAGGTTTTAAGATATGGAGAGAACCCGCATCAAGTAGCTACTTTTTATGGCAACTTAGAGCATTGGTTTACACAATTACATGGCAAGGAATTATCGTATAATAATTTAGTTGATGTAGATGCTGCTATTGCTTTAATAGCCGACTTACCATTCACTAGTTTTGCTATTATAAAACATACCAATGTATGTGGTGTGGCTAAAAGAAATACTGTTTTTGAAAGTTGGCAGGCAGCCTTAGCAGGCGACCCGGAAAGCGCTTTTGGAGGTGTATTGGTAAGCAATGCTACCATTGATGTAGCCACTGCAGAAGCCATTCAAGAAATATTTTTTGAAGTATTGATTGCCCCTGGATTTGATCCTGCAGCATTAGTTATTTTATCGGCTAAGAAAAATAGAATTCTATTAGAATTAAAAAATGAAGTAAGTTTCAATCCTACGCAAAAAAAATCAATCCTTAATGGTATTTTAGAACAAGGATTAGATAATGGAAATTATAGTAAGTGGGAAGAAGTAGGCGCTAGACCAAGCTCTGAAAAAGAAAAAGAAGACTTAATTTTTGGAAATATTATTTGCAAGCATTTAAAAAGTAATGCCATTGCATTAATTAAAAACAATCAATTAGTGGGTAAGGGTTGTGGTCAAACCAGTAGAGTAAACGCCCTTCGTCATGCTATTGAAAAGGCCAAGCAATTTAAATTTGATTTAAAGGGCGCTAGCCTCGCTTCAGATGCCTTTTTCCCTTTTGATGACTGTGTAAGAATTGCCCATGAAGAAGGAATAGAAGCTTATATTCAACCAGGGGGCTCGGTTAGAGATAAAGACAGCGTTGCTTATTGTAGGGCTAATGGACTGGCCATGGTGATGACAGAACAAAGACATTTCAAACATTAAGCTAAGCCTCATGGCTAATCAAAAAAAAGCATACTTAGCCTTAACGGTTACCAGCCTTGTATGGGGAACCACTTGGGTGGCTAGTAAGATGGGTGTATCCCATATGCCTGCTTTTGAATTAGCCAGTATTCGTCAATTTTTAGGAGGTAGTATTTATATCAGCTTTTTTTTATTAAGAGGTGAAGGTCTTCCTACTAAAAAACAATTTCTTTGGTTAATACCCATGGCTTTTTTAATGTTTGTATCCTCTAATGGTATTGCTACTTATGGCTTACAATTTATAACCAGTGGGCTTGCCGCCTTAATTGCTGCATTGTATCCTTTATCAGTGGTACTCATTGAACGTTTTTATTTTAAAGCCATAAAAATTACAGCGCAAACCTTAATTGGACTTTTATTAGGTTTATTAGGCATTGCCTTTATTTTTTACAAGGATAGTTTATTAGTGCATGGATCTCATTATGCATTAGGCGTTGGCTTATCCTTCTTTGCGATGATTACTTGGAGCGTAGGTTCAATTATTATAGCAAGAAATAAAATTGATATGAATGCTTATTACTCCATTGGATGGCAAATGCTTATAAGTGCTGTGACCATGGGTCTATTCACATTGTATACGGGTAACTATATTGCAATACATGAAATACCTGCTATTTCTTGGGGGGTTATTATTTACATGGTTATTGGCGGGTCGGTCTTTGCCTTTATTTCATTTATCTATAGCATGAAACATTTAAATCCTGCTATTGCTTCTTTATATGCTTATATAAATCCCATTGTTGCCATTTGGGTAGGCTCTTTACTCTTGAATGAAAAAATGAGTTTTACTAGTATTGTGGGTACTATTTGTACCCTCATTGGTGTGTACTTAGTAAACAGAAGTTTGAAAAATCAGAAAGATCCAGTGGTAGCCATTTCTGATGCAGACGGGATGTAATAATTTAATGGAAGTATAAACTTAAGCTTGAAATATAATTTTATTTCTTTTGCTCTTCCTTCCAAAGTTGATTAAATGTTTTGGTAGGGAATTCAAGAGGAGCTCTTTGATTACTCCATCCTTTAAACATTTTATTAATTACCCAATTTTTTATGGGGGCAGTACCTTGATTCATTATCCTTCTATTCATAGAGGTTTGTTTCCAAACTTTCCAAGCAAACTTTTCAGCATAGCTAGCTTCTCCTAATTCTACCGCTTCTTTTCTGTTCTCTAATAATAATTCGTGTAAATTAATTTTAACAGGACATACTTCTGTGCAATTACCACAAAGGCTAGAAGCATAACTTAAATGTTTATAGTCGTGCATGCCTCTTAAATGAGGCGTAATCACACTTCCAATAGGTCCACTATAAGTAGTATCATAAGCATGCCCTCCAATATTTTTATAGATGGGACAAGCATTTAAACATGAACCACATCTTATACAATAAAGTGCTTCTCTACTTTTTGCATTGGCTAATAAATCGGTACGGCCATTGTCTAATAAAATAACATACATTTCTTCAGGACCATCCGATTCACCGGCTTGTCTTGGACCTGATATAATACTATTATATACTGTCACTTGTTGTCCAGTACCATAAGTGGCAAGTAAGGGCCAAAATAATCCAAGGTCATTGATGGAAGGAATCATTTTTTCAATACCTACTACTACAATATGTGTTTTAGGCCAAGACGCTGATAATCGCGCATTGCCCTCATTCTCCGTAACAGCAATAGCACCCAGATCGGCAATAATAAAATTAGCTCCTGTAACACCTATTTCAGCCTGCACATATTTTTCTCTTAAATTTTTTCTAGCCACCAGCGTTAATTGCTCTGGCGTTAAATTAATATCGGTACCTAATTTTTCATTAAATAATTTTGCTACATCCTCCTTGCTTTTATGCATAGCAGGCGTAACAATATGATAAGGCGCTTCTCCATCCATTTGTTGAATGTATTCTCCTAAATCGGTTTCTACACTTTCAATACCAACCGATTCTAAATAATTATTTAAATGAATCTCTTCAGTGACCATACTCTTACTTTTCACAAGAGATTTACAATTCTTTTGTTTACAAATTTCTCCAATAAAATGTAAGGCTTGTTCACTGTCTTCAGCCCATAATACTTTGGCCCCCCTTTTGGTAATGTGTTCTTCAAATTGATTTAAGTATAAATCTAAATGTTCAATGGCTTCCCATCTTTTATTCTTGGCTAATTCTTTGACACGATTTAAATCAGTGAATTGTTCTTTGCCTTTAGGCACCTCGGCATTGTACTTACCAATATTAAAATTAATTTTTTTATAATGGGATTTGTCAAGCGCTTTTGCGGTGCTTTTTTCAAGAAAGGAGGCTGCGTAAATACTTTCCATGAGGGTAAAAATAGCTATTTATTTTTAAGATGTTTCGCTGTAGCATCCAAGGTCTCATAAAATATTTCCCCATACTTTCTAACAATGGACTCCTTTAAAAACTGGTAGGCGGGCACTTTTAATTTCACGCCCAAGGAACAGCCCGATTTGCATAAATCTTCACGAGGCTCGTAGTTTACGAACTCCATCTTAGGATCTAACTTACTTTGCTGTATTTTAATGGGAAATAAATGACAACTAAGGGGCTTTTTCCAAGGAATCTTGCCATCGTTATAGGCTTGCTCAAAGGCACATTTGATAACACCTTTCTCTTTATAGCCATAAGCACATATTTTGCCATTAACGGTAGGTGTTACCCATCCAAATTCACGATCATATAAATAAGGACCTACCTCTTTCACCTCTTTAATACCCTCCTTGGTCATATAAGGCTTTACTTTGTCATAAAATTCCTTGACATACTCTTTTTCTTTATTTTCAAGTGGTGCGCCTGCATCCCCATCTTCACAACAGGCTCCCTTGCATTTAGATAAGTCACATACAAACTGTTCTTCCACTAATAAGTCGCTCACTAAAACATTGTCAATAATAATCATTGGAAAATTTTATAGGATAAAGATATCATTTTTTCCATCTAAATGTGTTCAAAATATGTTGGATGTCTTCTAGCAAAAATGCATTGACAGGGGCCAAGGAGTCTTGATTAGGTGTGGCATCATAATACAAGGCCCCTCTAAAAAAGTGATGGGTAGAATCGGTTACAAAAAACTGATAGGGCGTTGCTACTTCACCTCCAATGGTAAAAAAAACACCTTCCACTCCTTGCGCATTTCGGAAGACAGAGTCTGCAATGGAGCTAGCCCTATTATTGTGATTATTGGCAAAAGTATAGGCATCCCTTATTAACGTATCTAATTGTTTTGCTTGCATGGCTATATAACTTACATAGATGGTAGCTGCTTGGCCTGGGAATCGAATATTCAACCATTTGCCTTTTTGTATTCCTGTTCTTTCCTTATTTACATTCTCCTCTATGACTGCATAAGAAGGGTACTCAAAACTATAAGGGGCAGAGGCTTGATCAAAAGCTTGGTAGGACTTTTCAGGGAAAAAAAGTTTTGAATAACCTTTATGTTTAGTGGTATAAGGGCTATTACAAGCCGCTAAAAAAAATATACAAAAAAATAAAGTAATAAGTACTGTGCCCCTTAGCTTAGACATGTAAGATATTTTGGGTAGGCAAAGGCGTAATGATTAGTTGAACTTTATGAATTCTATTTTTTTGAATTTCAAGTACTGTAAAACTAAATTGTTTGAACTTAACTACTTGTTGAACTGTTGGAAAGGCACCCGCTAATTCTAAAAATAATCCTGCCACGGTATCGCTCTCCCCTTTTACCGTATCAAAATAATTAGTGGCCATTTCGATAAAATTACAAAAATCAATAATGGTTGTTTTTCCTTCAATGATATAATGATACTCATCTATTTTTTTAATCATAGATTCTTCCTCATCAAATTCATCTTTAATATCTCCGACAATTTCTTCTAATATATCCTCTAATGTAATGATACCGCTGGTTCCGCCAAACTCATCCACTACTATGGCAAAGTGAATACGCTTTGATTGAAACTCTTTTAATAAGTCTTCAATCATTTTTTGTTCATGCACAAAAAAGGCTGGACGAATTAAGGGTTTCCAATCATAGTCTGCATTTTCATTAATATGAGGTATGATATCCTTGGTATGAATAATACCTGCAATGGTATCTAAGTCTTCTTTGTAAATAGGAAAGCGGCTATAATTATGTTCTTTAATATGTGCTAATAAATCATTAAAAGAAATAGAGGCGTCTACACCACAAACATCTAACCTAGTTTTCATAATTTGTTTAACAGAAATATTGCCAAACTTAACAATGCCTTTTAAAATGCTTTTTTCATTGGCTTGATTATTCACAGAAGTGGTTAATTCAATAGCATGGTCTAATTCTTCCATACTATATGAACTACCTACTCTTTTTTGCTCTAATTTTTTTTCAATCAAATTAGTATACTTCACTAGTAAGCCACTGGGTTTTGAAAAAATAATATACACTACTTGAATAATGAAACCAAAGTCTTGTGCAAAACGAATATTATTTTGAGTAGCCATTACTTTAGGTAAAATTTCTCCAAAAAATAAAAGCATTAAAGTAACGACGATTACTTTAATGATAAATTCAAGACCAGGAAAAGAAAAACTATCGAAAATAAAAAAATGATCAATTAAAATATTGGCAATTAAAATAATACAAATATTGATAAAGCTATTGGCAATGAGCATGGAGCTCAATAATTTTTTAGGCTCCTCTAATAAAGAAACAATTCTTTGAAAGGGCTTATAATTTTTTGTTTTTAATACTTGGATATCTTTATAAGACAAAGAAAAGAAGGCCACTTCCGATCCTGCAATCACAAATGAAAGAACCAATAAAATAAGTATTAAAATAAATAAGCCGCTATCTTCTTGCAGCCTAGCCATGTTGGCTGTGAGTAAATTAAACATGTTGGCTGTAAGTAAATTAAATAAAGGCCCCGAGTGAGTTTCCAATTTGGATAAATTTATGATGGAAAGTTACCATTTTTACAAAGAAAAACCCGATTTCCCCTTAGCCAGTGCCATTTTTAAAAAATCGTTAACGATTTTAGGAAATGGATACTTCTTAAGTCCTTCTTTTTTAACCCATAAGGCCTTGGCAAATAGGGCAGGTTTCTTATTTAAGTTTATGATGATAAACCTTGCCTCTATTTGCTGATGTGTAAGTGTCTGCTTATACACTGAAGCGGGCAGTAGCGAAATAATATTTTTTGTAGAGAGGACTAAAGGCTCCAAGATAAATTTTTGAATATATTTTTTGTCAATAGCTACCATTCTTTCATTTTCGATTAAATAAAATTGATACAAGTTGGACCAGATATCACCGAGCCCTCTTTTTTGAATTAATAATTGGTCATCGTATTTAAAAATTAAAAAGTCAAAGAACCTGTCTTTCTTTTGAATAGTTTTTAATTTGATAGGTAATAAGTTGACTTGGTTTTGCGTAAAGGCCACACATTTTTTTTGCATGATACAGCTAGGACATTGAGCAGCCATGGGTTTGCAAACGGTGGCTCCGAAATCCATTAAGGCTTGATTATAAATACCTGCTTGCGTTGTAGCTAAATTTTCGGCGGCAATTTTATTAAATATTTCAACGCCTTCTTTAGTATCAATGGCTGTGGCAATACCATAAAATCTTGAAAAAACCCTGAACACATTTCCATCCACCACGGCATAGGGTAAATTATAAGCAAGCGATGCGATGGCCGATGCAGTATAGGGCCCTACCCCTTTTAATAATAATAAACCTTCATAGGTAGTTGGAAATTTTCCTTTGAACTGATTCACAATATGCCTTGCTGTAAATAATAAATTTTTACATCGATTATAATAACCCAATCCTTCCCATAGTTTAAATACTTTCTCATCCTTTGCTGCTGCTAATTGAAAGATGGTAGGAAAGTTTTTTAGAAACTTTTCATAGTAAGCCCAACCTTGTTCGACCCTAGTTTGTTGTAAAATAATCTCACTTAGCCATATTTTATAGGGATCTTTCTCCCCTTTCCAAGGCATGGGTCGATGATTCTCATTTTCATTCCAGTTTAAAAGCAAACGTGTAAAGGGGCTAGGCATGAGGACAAAAATGGATTAAAATTGGGAAAATACATTCAAAATAGACATAAATTCAGTTATTACACATTTATATAATATTATATATAAATAATATATATGTATATAAGCCTATAATTATGGTCTAAAATGGATAAAAATATTGGAATATAGTTGCAGAAAGGTAAAATTTAATTTATTTTTAATACTGAACACCAAAATTAAACTTCATGAGAAAGTCTGATCTTATCAATCAAATTTCTGAAAAAACTGGAATCCCTAAAGTGGACGTATTAGTTACTTTAGAAACTATGTTTAAGGAAGTGAAAGAAAACTTAGCGAACGGCCAAAACATATACATACGTGGCTTTGGCAGCTTTATTACTAAGAAAAGAGCCGCTAAAATTGGACGTAATATTAAAAAGAATATTGCCGTTCAAATTCCTGAACATTTTATTCCTGCATTCAAACCAGCAAAAGAATTTGTAAACGAGGTTAAAAGCAAACTTAAGTAACTTACCTTTGCGAGAAATTGACCTATTTTGAAGAAACCACAGATTATTGTTGTTTTTGCTGGCTTGCTTTTATTAAGCACCCTCTACTTTTTAGTCCCCAAATCTAAAAAAACTGATTCTTCCGTTTCTAGCCAAGTAGCTGCTAATGAAGAACTTAGCTCTAAATCTATTGTAGATGGCGCTAAGCTAAATCTGAATGCAGATCAAAAAATTATATTATTATCAATTGAAAATCAGTTAGTTAGGTCGAAGACAGTAAGCGATAGTTTGAAGGCTTACAAAAGCCTCATTCAATATTGGGCAGATTCAGCTCAACGCATTGAACCTTATTTATATTACAGTTACAGCGCTGCTTTGTTGGAAAATACTGAAAAAAGCCTCACTTTTGCAGCCCAGCTGTTGGTAAATAACTTAACAACGCCTGACGCACCACCTGCCCTTCAGAAATGGATGGCAATAAATGCAAAAGTTCTTTTAGAGAAAGCATTGGTTATCAATCCTATAAATGATACATCAAAAATAAATTTAGGCGCCTGCTACCTGTTTGGAAATATTTCAGACAATCCTATGCAAGGCATTTTAAAGGTGAAAGAAGTAGTGGACAAAAATCCACAAAATACTTATGGCCAACTTATTTTAGCATTAGGGGGTAAGAAATCGGGACAGTATGAAAAAGCCATCGAACGTTTTTTAATCATCATCAAGCTTGAACCCAATAACATTGAAGCCATGGTAAACTTGGCAGAGTGTTATGAATTGACCAACCAAAAAAATAGCGCCATAGACTGGTATACCAAAGTAAGAGAAAAGGTAAATATACCCGCAGCGAAACAAGCAGTAACTAAAAGAATTCAAGAATTAAAGAAATAACATTTTATAACAAAAATTATTCGACATGCCTTGTGGTAAAAAAAGAAAGCGTCATAAAATTGCGACGCACAAAAGAAAGAAACGTTTAAGAAAGAATCGTCATAAGAAAAAGAACAAATAGTTCTCTATCCTAAGACAAGCGTATTTAATAAACTAAATACGCTTGTCTTCTTTTCAAATCACACACCACTTATCTACTAAGCAACTTTACCTTTACCTTTTCCTTCCTATGTAAAGTGGATGTGTCTCAAAAAAATAAAACAGCTGTTGTGCTATTTCGTGGCATACCTGTTTTTAAAAGTTGCTATCGTGAACAAAGATTTAATTATTAATAGCTCCCCAGAAGGAGTTGAAATTGCCCTATTAGAGGAGAAAAAGTTAGTTGAAATACATAACGAAAAACTAGATGCCCGTTGGTCTGTAGGAGATTTGTATTTAGGTAAAGTCAAAAAAATTATTCCAGGGCTTAATGCAGCCTTCGTGGATGTGGGCTTTGAGAAAGATGCCTTCTTGCATTATACCGACCTTAGTCCCTATATAAAATCCATTTTAAAGTATACGCAGCAGGCAACTGCCGACGAGAACAATCAATTTGATTTTGCTAAGTTTCAATCAGCTCCTGAAATTGTAAAAACAGGAAAGATTAGCGAAGTATTAAGTGGCAAGCCCCCTATTTTAGTACAAATTTTAAAAGAACCTATTGCTGCTAAAGGACCCAGGCTTACTTGTGAAATATCATTGGCTGGCCGCTTTGTAGTGCTTACTCCTTTTAATGAAATTGTAGCAGTCTCTAAAAAAATTCATTCAGGTGAAGAACGCAAACGCTTACAAAAAATATTCGAAGGGGTAAGGCCTAAAAATTTTGGAGTGATTGTTAGAACCGCTGCGGAAGGAAAGTCCACTGCAGAATTACACGAAGATTTATTAACGCTCACACAGAACTGGAAAAATATTCAATCTAATTTAAAAGGGGCCATGCCACCTACTAGAATTATGAATGAAGAAAGTAAAACCACTAGCATACTGAGAGATTTATTAAACGAAGACTTTAATAAAATTGTGGTAAATGATAAAAAGATATTCGACATTACTTTAAGTTACTTACAAAGAATAGCCCCACAAAAAGCCAATATACTTTCTATGTATACTGGAGACCAAGCTATTTTTGATCAGTATGGTATTACGAAGCAAGTAAAATCTTCTTTTGGTAAAACGGTGAATTTAAATAGTGGCGCCTACTTAATTATAGAACATACAGAGGCTTTACATGTAATAGATGTTAACTCTGGCTTTAAAAGTGTAAGTAATAACCAAGAAGAGAATGCCCTTCAAACCAATTTAGAAGCAGCAGAAGAGATTGCTAGACAATTAAGACTAAGAGATATTGGTGGTATTATAGTGGTTGACTTCATTGATATGAAACTTCCTGAAAACCGTAAGAAAGTACATGAAGCCTTAGAAGATTACATGAAGACAGATAGAGCAAGACATACTGTACTTCCTATTTCAAAATTTGGACTCTTACAAGCTACCCGTCAAAGAATTAGACCTGAAGTAAATATCAACACTTCTGAGGATTGTCCTGCTTGTGCTGGTTCAGGTAAAATAACTTCTGCCTTATTATTAGAAGATGAAATGGAGAAGAAAATAGCTTATTTAGCAACGCATAGCCATAAGTCATTGACTATTTTGGTGCATCCTATTATACATTCACATTTAACCAAGGGTATTTTCACCAGTATCGTTAAGCGTTGGAAAAAGAAGTATAAAATTAAATTAAGCTCCCAGGCCTCTAATACCAGTCATTTAGTAGAATACCGATTCTTAGACGATCAACAAGAAGAGATAAAGTTCTAAGGAAATTTCGGCTTTTACTTAGCTTGGTTTTATTTTTGCCATTATCTTTACTGCCATATCTTTAATACATGAGTAAATCTAAATCTGCTTTCTTTTGCAATAATTGCGGATACGAATCCACCAAGTGGGCGGGCAAATGCCCTTCTTGTAATGAGTGGAACACCTTTACCGAAGAATTAATTGATAGCGGTAAGGAAAAAGAAAGTACTTGGGAAGAGTATCATACAAATCAAAAAGGCACCACGGTTATTGCCATTAACGAAGTCAATAGTTTATCAGAAAAAAGAATTGACAGTGGAGACGCTGAATTAAATAGAGTATTAGGTGGCGGTATTGTACTTGGCTCTATTATTCTTGTAGCAGGCGAACCTGGTATTGGAAAAAGTACTTTGTTTTTACAACAAGGTCTTTTAATGAAGGAACAAGTTGTGTTGTATATCAGCGGAGAAGAAAGTATTCAACAAATAAAAATGCGCGCCGATAGATTGAATATCAAAAACGATCAATTCTTTTTATTAACGGAAACACATACAGCGGCAATTTTTAAAGCCATTAAGAAATTAAAGCCAACGGTAGTCATTGTCGATTCTATACAAACCTTAGAATCCAATGTCATTGAAGCGGCGGCTGGCAGCGTTTCACAAATAAAACAAACGGCTGCAGAATTTCAACGCTTTGCTAAAGAAACAGGCACACCTGTTTTTTTAATTGGACACATTACGAAAGAAGGAACCATTGCAGGACCGAAAATATTAGAGCATATGGTGGATACCGTATTGCAATTTGAAGGAGATAGACATTACGCCTATAGAATGTTACGTACTTTAAAAAACAGATTTGGTGGCACTAGTGAATTAGGTATTTATGAAATGACCAGTGAGGGCATGAAAGTAGTAACCAATCCCTCTGCCTTTTTAATCGCACAAAGAAATGATGCCTTAAGTGGCAGTACCATTGCAGCTTCTATGGAAGGCATGCGCCCTTTACTTATTGAAGTGCAAGCCCTAGTCACACAAAGTGTGTATGGCACACCGCAAAGAACAGTGACAGGTTTTGATTTAAGAAGATTACAACTTTTATTAGCCGTTTTAGAAAAGCGTGGTGGATTTGCCTTTGGCATGAAAGATGTTTTTGTAAATATTGCAGGTGGTTTAAAAATAGAAGACCCTTCCATGGACTTGGCCATTATACTAGCCTTACTTTCTTCTTTCGAAGACCTTCCACTTCCACAAGGCATTTGCTTTGCAGGTGAAGTAGGATTGAATGGAGAAATTAGAGCTGTGAATAGAATTCAACAAAGAATTGCAGAGGCTGAAAAATTAGGCTTTGAAAAAATTATTATTTCAAGCTTTAATCAAAAAGGAATTGATACTAAAAAATTAGGCATTAGTGTGGTTGCTGTAGAAACAGTAGAAGAAGCCTATAAGCTCTTCTTTAATGCCTAAATATATATTCATTAGACATACATTCATTAGACCCTTTCTGAATCGTCTTCAAGCCTACAGCACTGGATTTTTACATTTATTCTACCCGCATATTTGTATGCATTGTGGTAGCGAAGAGCTAGCAGCAGCAAGCGTCTTGTGTGAGCCTTGTGAAATAAACTTACCCTATACCCATTTTTTATCCATTGAAAAAAATACGATTGAAAAAATATTTTGGGGAAGAGTAAACTTACATGAAGCGGGTGCCAGTTTATTTTTTACTAAGGACAGTATTGTGCAGTCTTTAGTTTTTGCTTTAAAATATAAACATCAAAAAAAAGCAGGTAGGTTACTGGGAAATATCATTGGCCAAAATATGCTCAATAGCCAACGATTTACAAATATCGATTGCATGATTCCCATTCCCTTAAGTAAAAAGAAATATAGGGCAAGAGGGTATAACCAAGCCCTCGTTATTTGTGAAGGCATTCAAGAAAAACTTCCACATATTCAAATTCTTCCCTTACTGCTGAAGCATAAAAATGTTGTCAGTCAAACGAGTAAGAATAGAATTCAAAGAACCCAGGTAAGCCCTCAAGGCTATTCCATGATTAATGCAGCGCAAATAGCTGAAAAAAATGTCTTAGTAGTGGACGATGTAATTACCACGGGAGCCACCATTGAATCTGTTTGTAAGTATTTACTAAGCGAGGCTAGGCCTCATTCCCTTAGCGTGGTGGCTGCTGCCTATACGATCTAGTCAACTTTTTCTAAATAATTTTGTTATATTTAATGATTGAATTTATAAATTTAATCGATATTACAATAAATATAAACGACAAAAAAAATAATAGTATAAAATTAATCTTTATGAAAACATTATTAAGCATTTTACTTATGGCCACTGTACTAACTACCAACGCACAAAGCATACACAGTTTTACCGTAAAAAGCATTGATGGTAAGACCTTAAACTTAGCCAGCTTCAAGGGTAAAAAAATATTAATTGTAAACACTGCTTCAAAATGTGGTTATACGCCTCAATACGAAGGCCTAGAAAAAGTATATGAGCAGTATAAAGACAAATTAGTCATTCTAGGATTTCCTTGTAACCAATTCGGTGGACAAGAACCAGGAACCAATGAAGAGATAGTTGCTTTTTGCAAAAAGAATTATGGTGTAAGCTTTCCTTTAGCCGATAAAATTGATGTAAAAGGTGACAATATCGCACCTATTTACCAATGGCTTACTATGAAATCAAAAAACGGAATTCTAGATGCAAGTATTGGCTGGAATTTTAATAAATTTTTGATAGATGAAAATGGTAAAATGATGGCTTATTTTCCAAGCAACACTAAGCCGGATAGTGAAGATATTTTGAAGTATTTAAAATAGTTGTAGAGCCTTTTTTTTAGCCGGCTTTTATAAACAATCCATTATCTTCGTTTCATGTTATTTAGCGAAGTCATAGGACAGGAAGCTTTAAAAAAGCAGTTGGTTCACTTAGTAGAACAAAAAAGACTAAGTCATGCTTTATTATTTGCTGGCCCAGAAGGCGCAGGTGCCCTGCCTTTAGCCATTGCCTTTGCTCAATACATTGTAAGTCTTCCTGCTACCAATGAAAAGGCGGCAGCTGATTTATTTGGAACTGCTGCTACAGAAGTTCAAACAGATACTTTCTACACACCCGATCAAATAGAAAATTTACCAGCTTATCATAGAGCCAGTAAACTCATGCACCCCGACTTGCATTTTTCATTCCCTTCCATTACAGAAAAGCCAGGGCAAAAAAATTTAAGCGCCAATTATATTGAAGAGTGGAGAGAGTTTATCGTGGGCTATCCCTATGGCAATGTTTTTGATTGGTTACAATTTATTAAAGCCGAAAACAAACAGGGTAATATTAGTGCCGATGAGTGCGCAGAAGTAATTAAAAAATTGTCTTTTAAAAGTTTTGAAAGTGCTTATAAGGTTCTCGTGATGTGGATGCCCGAATACTTAGGCAAGGAAGGAAATAAATTATTAAAACTTATTGAAGAACCCCCAGATAACACCATTATAATTTTAGTAGCCGCCAGTGAGGAAAATATTTTACCTACTATTTTAAGCAGATGTCAATTTATTAAAGTGCCGCGATTAGCAAGTAATGAAATTGAAGCGGCCTTAATGAGTAAAGGGCAAATTGAAAAAGAAAAAGCTGCACAAATTGCTTCTATGTCGGATGGTAATTATAGAGAAGCCCTTCATTTATTGCAACATAGTGATGCCGACTACCTCAGCCAAATAAGAGAATGGCTAAACGCCATTTTGAAAAATGGGCCAGTGGCCCAGGTGAAGTGGGTAGATGAGACCAGCAAGATGGGCAGGGAGCCGCAGAAGCAGTTTTTGAAGTATTTTAATCACTTATTGGAGCAAAGCATACGCCTAAAAATACTGGGCACCGACCTGCCTTTAGACCCAGATTTAAAGGATTTCGCCTTAAGAATCAATAAGATAGCTAGTGTAGGCCAAATGGAGGCCATTATTCAAGAAATTGACAAGGCTACCTACTTTATTGAGAGAAATGCCAACCCAAAAATGCTATTTATGGCCTTGGGTATCAAGTTCTATCATATCATTCAGAACAAAACCTTAATTTTGTCAGAAGCCTAGCAAGTAAGCGAGAGAACTAGAGAAAAGAAGCAAGGCACGGTATTTTTATTCATTAACAGTAGAACTTACATAATATGGGATGTGGATCTTGTGGAACAGGAACACCAAACGGGTGTAAAAGTAATGGAGGCTGTAGTACAGGAGGTTGTAACAGACTGAATGTCCATGATTGGTTACGCGATTTACCTATCGACGATGCCGCTACACAATGCAAAGTAGTAGAAGTTAGCTTCAAACAAGGCAGTAGAAAAGAATTCTTTAGAAACACCAGTTCACAACATTTTGAAAAAGGCGACTACGTTACCGTAGAAGGCGTCAATGGATTTGACCTAGGAGAAATTGCCTTGACGGGTGAACTTGTGCGTATACAATTAAAGAAAAGAGGGACGGATGAATTTAGTCCTGAGATGAAAAAAATATTAAGACCGAGTAACGAAAGAGATTTAGAAACCTACCATATTAGCAAAAGTAGAGAAGCCGCCATGTTGTCCCGTAGTCGTGCCGCTGCCAGAGACCTTCGATTGGAAATGAAATTAAGTGAAGTAGAATTACAGGCCGATGGTAAAAAAGGAACTTTCTTTTATACAGCTGACGATAGAATTGATTTTAGAGAATTAATTAGAACTTTTGCTGGTGAGTTTAAAGTGAAAGTGGAAATGCGTCAAATTGGTATTAGACAAGAAGCTGCGAAAGTAGGTGGAATTGGAAGTTGTGGAAGAGAACTTTGTTGCAGTACTTGGTTACACGATTTCAAAAGCGTGAATACCACTGCTGCGCGTTATCAAAACTTATCTATTAACCAAACAAAATTGAGTGGTCAATGTGGTAGATTAAAATGTTGCTTAAATTTTGAATTAGATACTTATTTAGATGCCTTACAAGGTTTTCCTGACTACGCAGATACACTTCAAACAATAATGGGTCAGGCATTTTTAATTAAGAAAGATATTTTCAAAAATTTAATGTGGTACACCCTTCCTAATAATACCAAGCATTACCCTTTAACCATTGACCGTGTTATTGAAATTAAAAAATTAAACAAGCAAGGTATTGCAGTAGAGGAACTTGAAGCAGTAGAAATTACCAGTAAAAATAAAGAGGTAGAACCAGAATTTGTAGAATTAGTAGGTCAGATAAGTTTACGTTCATTGGAAAAGAATGACCGCAGAAGAAGAGACCAGCAAAGAAACGATAACCGTCCTAATAACGGACCAAATAATAGACCTAATAATGGACCAAGTAACGGACCCAGACCCAATAATGGTGCCAGACCTAACAGCGGACCAAGACCTAACAATGGACCGAGACCTAATAATGGCCCTAACAGCGGACCGAATAATCCAAGCGCAAATTAATTAAGCGTATAATTTTTCTAATTCCTGATTTGTAAAATCCATTAATTTTTTTACATAATCAGGTGAGAAATTAAATTCAATGCCTGCTGTTTTATATAATTCAGGTAAGGTTTTAGTTCCCCCCAAGCTTAAAGCATTCATATAATTCTCTAAAGCCTCTGTCGGATTTTTTTGATACTGCATCCACATGCCAATAGCACCTAATTGTGCAATCCCATATTCAATATAATAAAAAGGTACTTCAAATAAATGCAGTTGTCTTTGCCATCCTATAGCTCTATACATATCTAAACCTGAATAGTCAATGCTGTCGGTAGAAAATTCAGCTACAATATTTTTCCAAGAAGCCGTGCGCTCTTCTATGGTATGCAAAGCATTTTCATAAACCCAATGTTGAAACTTATCAATAATAGCAATCCAAGGAAATATAGTAATGGTTCTTTCTAACTGATGCTCCTTTGCTCTATTTAAATCTTCTTCATTATCAAAAAAGCTTTGCCAATGATTCATGGTAAATAATTCCATTGACATACTTGCCACTTCAGCCATTTCCATTGGATATTCTTTAAAGGCCGTTAAAGAAAGCGGATGTGCTAAAAAAGAATGTATGGCATGACCACCTTCATGCACCATGGTAGTTACATCACTCATTTGTCCAGCTGCATTCATAAAAATAAAAGGCGCCCCCGATTCAGCTAAGGGGCAATTATATCCACCCGGCGCTTTTCCTTTTCTACTTTCTAAATCAAAATGCTTGAGTTCATCCATCTTGCGTAAGCAGTCTGCAAAAAATGGATTCAATTTTTCAAAACAAGCTACCGATTTATTGTATAAATCCTTACCGTCTGAAAATGGTTTTAAAGGGGCTATGCCTGCTGGCTCTGCTTCTGTATCCCAAGGCTTTAAAGTAGATAGTACTAATTTCTTTTTTTTACGTGCATAAATTTTATCAATCAGTGGAAGCACATGTAATTTAATGGCTTGATGAAATTGATAACAATCATCTTTAGAATAATCAAATCTTCCCAACTCTTGAAATTTATAATCTCTATAATTGGCAAAGCCTGCATTGGTAGCTACCTGATTTCTTTTTTGAATTAAGCTAGAAAATAAATCATGCATACTGGTTTGATCTTGCAAACGACGCTCTTGAATTTTAAGATACACTTCTTCACGAATAGCTCTATCTGGATTTTCTAAAAACTGAGCTGCTTGTTGTAATGTATATTCTTGCTCCTTAAATTGAATCGTCATTTTTCCTGCAATGGTTCCATATTGTTGTTGTAATACACTTAACTCCGCTTGAATAGGAATATTTTCTTCTCTAAAAAGTTCAATACTTTTTTTGACCGATCGTAAATAGGTGAAATAAGCAGACTGATCTAAGTCTGCAGTAAATGGACAGGCGATTAATTTTTTATTCAGTGCATCTGCATAAGGTTGCATTTTGGGTTGTATCTCCATGCAGAAAAAATTGAAGGATTCTTCTAAAGATTTATCGGTGGTATCGCAGGTCATTTTGATTTGTCTCCAACAAGCATCCTCACTTATAAAGGCCTCTAGTTCACTTAGGTTTTGAAGCCATTTTTCAAGGGTGGCTACCGAATCTAAATCTTGGGCTAATAAAGTCTTGAAATAAGGCTCTAGGCCCTCCCAATTGGTTATAACAGCATCGGTAGGTAGAAACTGATGGCTTAGTTTTTGAATGTCTGCTGTTCTTGTCATTATATGGTAATTTAAGTGGCAAATTTACTACTTTTACACAGTTCAAAAGTGACTAAAATTGCCCGATACCATTCATTTACTGCCAGACCACATTGCCAATCAAATAGCGGCAGGTGAGGTTATACAAAGACCTGCCAGCGCGGTAAAGGAACTACTAGAAAATGCGGTAGATGCTGATGCCACCGAAATTAAATTACTAGTCAATGATGCGGGCAAGGCCCTGATTCAGGTCATTGACAATGGAAAGGGCATGAATGCCACCGATGCGCAAAATGCATTTGCCCGTCATGCCACCAGTAAAATAAGTACCATCGAAGATTTATTTCAAATTAGAACCATGGGCTTTCGTGGAGAAGCCTTGGCTTCTATTGCTGCGGTGGCACAAGTAAGTTTAAAAACCAGAAGAGTAGAAGATGAAATGGGTACCGCTGTTGAAATTGAAAATAGTAAAGTGACAGATACAAGTGCTATAGCTTGTCCAGTGGGTACTAGTATAAGTATGAAAAATTTATTTTTCAATGTACCTGCTAGAAGAAATTTTTTAAAAAGTAATAGCGCCGAGCTTAAACATATCATTGAAGAATTTACAAGAGTAGCCCTCGCATTCCCGGAAATTTATTTTAGTTTGTCTAGCAATGGACAAGATGTATATCATTGGGATGGTGGTAGTTTTAAACAAAGAGCTATACAAGTTTTAGGCAATGCCTATCAAACGAAGCTCGTAACAGTAGGTGAAAAGACCGACTACTTAACCATTACAGGCTTTGTAGGCAAACCCGATACTGCTAAAAAAACAAGAAGCGACCAATACTTTTTTGTAAACCGTCGTTTTATTAAAAGCGCTTACTTACACCACGCAGTAGCCAACGCCTTTGAAGGTTTGATTGCTAAAGAAAATTTTCCTAGCTATTTATTATACATTGATGTAGATCCAGCACAAGTAGACATTAACGTGCATCCTACCAAGCAAGAAATAAAATTTGAAGACGATAAAATAATTTACGCCTTTGTGCAAGCAGCCGTAAGACATGCCTTAGCACAATTTAGTGTAGCACCGTCATTGGATTTTTCTTTGGATGCGAATATTCAACAATTAGATGCGATTCAAAAACCTTTTACCGACGAAAAGTATAATAATACTACTAAGCAGTCTTTGTATGAAGGCTTCAGTAAGAAAAATCAAGCGCATTTAATTTCAAGAACTGGGAATGCTGCTAAGCAAGACTGGAAAAGTTTTTTTACAGACATTCCTTCTTCGAATGAAGGGCTGGATGCAGCTGGTGAATCCTATATTGTAAAAGCCTCTTCCATGGGTTTATACAAAGAAGGCAACCCACTACAAATTGAAGAAACGACAAGTCTGCTTCAGTTACATCAAACTTATATATTAGCGCCCTCCAATAGTGGAGTAATTATTATTCACCAACAATTAGCGCACGAGAGAGTATTGTATGAAAAATTCCAAAAGGCCAGCGTACAGCCTCATGCTACTCAAAAAAGTTTATTTCCAGTGGTATTAGAATTAAGCGTGAGTGATGCCATACTACTAGAAGATATTATTGAAGACCTTGCCCTTATTGGATATGAAATTGAACCCTTTGGTCAAAATAGTTTTATTATACAAGGCATTCCTGCAGACGTCATTTCAGGTAATGAAAAAAATGCAATTGAATTACTACTAGAACAGTTTAAACATTTTAGTGGAGATATAAAATTTAGCAAAAGAGAAAAATTGATTCGCTGCATGGCGCGTCAAATGGCTATTAAAGCAGGTCAGGCGCTAAGTCACAAAGAAATGCATGCCTTGATTGAGTCTTTGTCAGACTGCGATATTCCAACTATTACCGCTTCTGGAGCACCTACCTATGTTGAATTAAAAGAAGATTATTTAGATGGCTTGTTTAGTAAATAATTAGTTCAGCTTTATTTAATTCAACCTTTCCTAATTCGAGTTTACCTAGCTCAACTTTACCTAGTTTAGCTTCATGATACTTGTTAAATAGGCTTCCACCGCTTTTCTTACTGGAGAACTGCTAGGGCTTAGATGATTTGCTACTAGAACCGAAAATAATAAATGTGTTCCTTTATTGGTAATGATATAACCACTCAGCGCCACTTGATTTCCTAGGGTACCTGTTTTAGCATACAATTCTCCCGGAATATTTTTATAATAAGCAGACAAAGTACCCTTGCCTCCTTGCGCGAAAACGCCTTTAATACGCGTTAAGCTAAAATCGTTTTCCATTTTTTTCAACAAGGCCACATAGTTTTCAGGCGTATTTAAATTAAAGCGACTTAGTCCACTACCGTCTGCCCATTGTGGGGTTTGAGGGAAAAAACTAAAGTCCAATTTTAAAATAGTATCCACCAAGGCTTCATCATTAATGGTGCCTAAGATTTGTTCACTTGCCATTAAAAAAACTTGCTCTGCAAAAAAGTTATCACTTCTATGCATCATAATTTTTAATAGACTATCGGTAGGCACTGATTTGACAATATGCCCGTTATTTTGATGCCAACCTTTTTGAATAGCAATAGGAAAGGCGGGGTGCAATGTATCTTCTAATAAGGCTTTTGCTAAGGCATAAGTGGTATCGGTAATAAATGGAATTTGTTGTAAGCTGTCTTTAATAGTTCTGCCCGTGGCAAAAAATTGATTTGACAATTTATCTCTTGACCACTGCGTAAACTCTTTTGGCACTGCCTGATTTTTTGTAAATAAACTAGGCTGAATATGTATTCCGTTTTTTGATTTAGTAACGGTAAGTACATTGCCATAAATATTTAATCTATTTCTTTCTGGTTGATAGTCATATGGATAATCATCCCAAGCCCAACCTTTTCCATACATCGCAAAGTCATCGGCCTTATCGGGGAAACATAGAACTACTTGCTTTTTTGTTTGGCGAATTAAATCGGCAATTGGTTGGTAAGCAAAATCGGGATGTAAAAAACTAGGATCGCCTAAGGGCAATAAAAAAATACTGTCTTTGTTTTCTGCCATTTTCCAACTAGGTATAGAATCGCCTAAAAAGCGCATACCTAAATAACAAGAAAGAATTTTAGTATTACTTGCAGGGGTATAGTATAAATCACTTAAGTGACGGTCTACCCATTTTTCTTTAGGAACGTTATAGACTGCCACACCCACATGGGCTCCTTTTAAAGCAGGGTCTGCTAATAATGTTTTCTGTGCCTGGCGAACAGAACAAGCAGAACTCAGTAACAATAAAATGAATGTAAATACGCTGGGAAAATTTATTCCCTTTCTAATGCTCTTAGCCATCTTTCTGGAATTTCGTTATTGGAAGCTACTAAATAATCTTTATAACTACAAGGAGCCCATTGATTATTATGTGTTTGCATCCACCATCTTCCAGTGGTCTTACTTTGTAAAAAATTAGTTTCTATATCTGAAAAGGCAATATGAAATTCTTTAAACCTTTCTGCATCCGACAAGGGCGATTCCTTTTTCCCTTTCTGAATACCATCTATCACATACCATATCATTTGAGCCATTTGAATAGCCGTCAATCCATTATTATCTAATTCAGCCTGATAGCCAAATAGCCCGATGGTACTAGTTTTCCAACTCATACCCGCATACTGCATTAAAATACAAGCCTCTTCTCCATTTAAACCATTCGGCGTAATTAAATTGGCAGGAGCTTGTGCATTTTGAATGGCGCTAATATCAAAGCTCATCATATGACTATCACGAATGGCAGGTTCCATTTCTTCAATATCTTCTCTCACCTTACCCAAACGATAACAATCAAATCTTAGTTTATCGATGGTCTCTAACATATGCGGATGCATAAAATAACTTTGGAATCCGATATGCGCATAGTGATTTAAATGATTCGGAAGCCCAGTAAAAAGTTCCTCTAAAAAATGGTCGGCTGGAAGCCTGGCTTCTAGGTCTAAGTCAATCTTTGCATCCACCACTACGGCGTTCACTAAAGTGGGTATAGAAGTATAGGCATGGTATTGAGCTAAACTAAGGTCATGAGACCCACCCATGATAACTACTTTCTTATTTTGTAGTAATAATTCTGAAATAACCGTTCTAAGGGCTGCATAACTATCTTGAATAGACTGGCCCAATTTTACATTGCCTAAATCAACAATAGAAACCTGGGTATGCCAATAATAAAGAGAATACAAGGCCCCTCTTACTGCATTGGCAGCCTGATGCCCATTTAATGCATAGCCACCACCCCTGCATTCCCCGGCGCCTATAAGGACCATGTCAGCTTGGCTAATATCGGGAAGACTTCCTTCATTGGCCTTGATATGCTTACCCAATTGGGTATCCCGATAGCCTTCATCCTTGGAAAGAAGGTCTAAATTAATAGGTTCTAAATAATCTAAAATAGATTTCAATGACATGCGTAAATGTTAACTACTAATATTAACGCGAAAAGCAGCAAAAGATTGCATTCAAAAGCGACTAATCTAGGAATTTATAGCCCACGCCTCTTATAGAAATGAAATGAACCGGCGTTTTGGGATCTTGCTCGAAATATTTACGAAAGCTTAGAATAAAATTATCGATGGTTCGGGTGGTAGGAAAAACTTGATAACCCCATACCGACTGTAAAATTCTCTCTCTGGTGACCACTGTATTTTTATTTTCAATAAGTAGTTGAAGCAGCATAGATTCTTTCTTGGTCAAAGTTATCTTCTCCCCTTTATTATTAATGGCTTCTTGTAATTTGAAATTAAATGTATGCCCTGCAAAACTATACTCCTCTATTTTCGCTTGCTGCTTCGAAGTATTTGTTTTTTGAATTAATTTAGAAACCCGTAATAATAATTCTTCTAAATTAAAAGGCTTGGTTAAATAATCATCTGCACCTAATTTTAAACCTTGCACTCTATTGGCACTTGTATTTTTAGCACTTAAAATTAATATGGGTGTTTCTATATTATGAAGCCTCACTGTTTCTGTGATAGCAAAACCATCTAAAGAGGGAAGCATAATGTCTAATATAATTAAATCAAAATGTGCCGTTTGTATTTGCTTTAAGGCATTTGCCCCATCATAAGAAGAACTCACACTATAGCCCTCCATCTCTAAATTTAGCTTTAAAGCATCGTGTAAATTTTCCTCGTCCTCTACCAATAAAATTTCAAATTTTCTCATGTAATTAGATAAAAAAAGTAACAGTGAATATACTTCCAGTAGGTATGTTGGCAGTTAATTGAATGGTCGCATTATGAAATTCAGCAATTTTTTTACAAAGGTAAAGGCCTAATCCACTGCCTTTAGTAGTTCTGGTACTTTCAGCTCCCACACGATAAAATTTTTCAAATACTTTATTTTTATCGGCAGCTGCAATGCCTGGTCCTTGGTCCTTGACAATAAGCTGAACAGTGTTTTGATGCGATTGTAAATGAATATAAATAGGCTCCGTGACGGGCGCATACTTATTGGCATTGTCGATTAAATTATTAATTAATAATTGTAACAATAAAGGCTCTCCTTGTATATCCATACCGTCTTCTATAATGGTATTACAAATTCTAGAAGGGTACCTTTCTTGAAAAGATTTAGTAGTTTGTCTCACCAATTCAGATAAATTAACTAATTGTTTATTGGCCTCGTACTGGCCCATATCTAGTTGGGCCGTTAATAAAATATTAGTACTTAAATGATCTAATCTTTTTGTTTCTTTTAAAGTAGCTTCTAATAATTTTAATTGTTGCGTACTGTCTAATTCTCTTTTTAAAAGGGTCTCTATATTTAAATGTGAAATAGCAATGGGTGTTTTTAATTCATGGGTAACAGCCATCATAAAATTTTGCTGTTGGTCGGCATAACGCAATTGTTTCATCAAGGAGCGGTACACATAAATAGCCCCCAATAAAAATAAGAGTAAAAAAGTTAGGCCTTCTCCTACAAATTGCTTTGTCTTTCTGAGTTGAAAATATTGAATGGCATGGGTTTTGGCTGCTAAGGAAGGGTCGCTTAATTGAATAGATTGAAATTTAATAGCCGCAATTTCATTATTTTGTTTTTCCAATGATACATACCACCAAATAAAGGCTGCAATCATGTAAGTGAGAAAAACCCAATAAATAAGACTTACTAATTTTAGTTTATTAATTTTTACTAATTTCCAGTTCATAGTTTTACTTTTTCTACTCTAATGCCTGTAGATAAAATATTCTCTAAGGGATCCTCTCTCATGGTATGTTGAATATTTATTTCATTCATCCCTTTATTTAAATGAATAGGTGCCAAAGTCATCGGAATTCTTTGATCATAAATATCATCCATACCCGACCCTAACCAACCCTTTGCATCATCTGCTAAATTTAAGTTAAGCACTTGTTTAGTGATGACATTGGTAGGGCTTTTAATAGTAAGGTCTAGCCAAATATTTTTATAATGATAGGCATTGTGATGTCTGATGACAAAAAATATTTTATAATTGGCCGCTGTATCAGTAACATTAAACTGATACTTGGTTGCTTGTTTAGCAGGCCAGTTATGATTCGGGTAAATAGTACTTTGTTCAAAAAGTTGTTTGGTCTCGCAGCCAGAGAAAACAAAAAATATACTTAGTAAAATAAAGGCTATTTTATTTTTCAATAAACCCATTTTATAAAACGTTTAAAATTTGTTCTTTTGCTTTTTCTAATTCATCCTTCATCAGGATCACCGATTGCTGAATTTCCATATCATTGGCTTTAGAGCCAGTGGTATTTATCTCTCTGCCCATTTCTTGTAAAATAAAAGAAAGTTTTTTACCCTTAGAAGGCTCTGATTCTTTTAAAACTGTTTTAAAATAAACACAATGATTATTCAACCTTACTTTTTCTTCAGAAATATCTATTTTTTCAATATAATAAATAAGCTCTTGCTCTAATCTATTATTATCATATTTATCGGGGCCTACATGTTGTTCCAATAATTTAACTAGGCCTTCTTTTATCTTTACTCTTCTATTGGGTTCAAATTTTTCTATATCTGCTTGATGCATTTCAATGGCTGCTACACGCTCTAATAAATCTTTTTCAACCGACTTACCTTCTTCTAAACGATGTTGCATTAAAGCCTTGATGGCCTCTTGTAATAAATCTTGAATTTGTTTCCACTCTTCTTCAGTCAATACTTCACTACTGGATGAAACCACATCGGGCATTTTTAATAAAGTACTTAAAATATTTTCTTTAGGTATGCCCAACTCATCGGCTAGTTCCACAATGGGCTGGTAATAGGATTTAGCTAATTCTTTATTGACTGTTACCGGCTTAGAAATGCCATTAGACTTAATGGTTATAGTAGATTCCACACTACCTCTTAATAAACTTTCATTTAACTTATTTCTTATCTCTACTTCATAAGGCTTTAACATGAAGGGAATATTCAAACGCAAATCGAATTGTTTGCCGTTCAGCGATTTCACTTCCACTAAAATGGTCTTGTCTTTAAAAGTAGCTTCAGCGCGACCATATCCCGTCATTGAATATAACATAATAATACCTGTTTAAATAGTGAATAAAGGTATTAAATTATAGGCAAGCAATCGTATTTTTTAAAAATCAATACCTATTCCATTTTTCTTGCGCTGTTGATACGCTTCAAAGTCAAAAGTATATAATTTACCAGGGCGGTGCGTCACATTTACTTCCATTTCGTTGGTGTCCTTTAAGTAGCCCATCGCTGCAAATTTTTTTCTAAAATTGCGACGGTCCAATTGACAATTTAAGATGGCCTCGTATACATTTTGCAACTGTCTTAAGGAGAACTTTTTAGGCAGTAAATTAAAGGCCAATGGATGTTCTTGAATTCTCTTTTGCAACCAATTTACACAGGCATCTAATATTTCCTTATGATCAAAGGCCATCTCGCCCAGCTGGTCTATCTGATGCCAATTTAATTCATGGTCTGTGATAGATAATTCTTGGTGTTTAACATTTAATAAAGAGGCATACACCGTGGTCACCACCCTGCCGCCCGGATGCCTTTGGGGCTTACCAAAACTATGTACCTGTTCAAGATAAACATCTTTCATGCCTGTTCTTTCTAAAAGTACGCGATGAGCGGCATCGTCCAAATCCTCGTTAGATTTAACATTATCGCCTAATAAAGAGTATTTCTCAGCAAACTGCGCTAAATCGCTCTTTATAAGTAAAACCTTGAGTACATGTTTGTCAAAACCAAATATCACACAATCCACCGTTAGGGGTACTGCGGGATAAGATTCCACCAAGGATACCGCCTCCTTGGTATGGGCAGTACTCGCTAAAGCGACAGATGTAGAGTGTTCAAGCATAAGCAAAAGAAGAAATAAAAATTTCTTATCCCAAAATACGAAATAAAAGAATAAAACAATTTGTATTTTAGCAGACATTTTACAGCATGTACAATACATCCCAAATACAAAATTTTCAGTCCCTTACCGCGACCTACCTAGCGCAGCCCCATACCATCGAATTAACCCCCTTAAGAAATTTACTTAAATTTCATGAGTACCAATATTATGTTGCAAGCGAGCCCTTCATAAGCGATTTTGAATACGACCAATTATATCAGCAATTAATTACGATTGAATCGGCGAACCAGTCCTTGATTTCAAAAGACTCCCCTAGTCAAAGAGTAGGCAATAGTTTAAATAATTCTTTTGAGACAGTAGCACATTTAGTGCCTATGTTAAGTTTGGAGAATAGCTATAATGCAGAAGACTTAATTGACTTTGATCGCAAAGCAAAAGAAGGAGCTAGCCTTGATGAAATTACTTATTGTGTGGAGCCCAAATTTGATGGTGCTAGTATTTCACTACTTTACGAAAACGATTTACTAGTGCGCGCCTGCACTAGAGGTGATGGAGTGGCAGGAGAAGATATTACTAGTAATATAAAACAAATCAGATCCATTCCTTTAAGTATTCCTTTACTTGAAAATGGCATTCAACAAATGGAAATTAGAGGTGAGGTAATAATGAGTAAAAAATCTTTTGCTGATTTCAATGAAAAATTAAAAGAAAAACAAATTGCCACACTAGCTAACCCGCGCAATGCAGCTGCAGGTAGTTTAAGAATGAAGGACCCAAAGGAAGTAGCTGCCAGAAATTTAGATGCCTTCATTTATCATATCAGTTATTTTTTACCTGCCCCTAAAACCAAACTAAGCCCCTTATTAAATAGTCATAGTGGTTCTTTAGAATTACTTTGGAATATGGGTTTCAGGTCGCCGCAAAAAGAAAGAAAAATTATAAAAGGAGTTGAGAAGGTCATCGCATTTTGTACCGAATTTGAAGCGCAGCGTGATTCGCTTCCTTATGAAATTGATGGACTCGTTATTAAAGTCAACGATTTTGCATTGCAAGAAAAATTGGGCATGACTTCCCACCATCCAAGATGGGCCATTGCTTATAAATTTAAAGCAAGGCAGGCCACCACCATTTTAGAATCGGTAGAATTTCAAGTGGGACGCACCGGCGCCGTTACACCTGTGGCCAAATTAAAAGCGGTGGCCTTAGGGGGTGTAACGGTATCCAGTATTTCCATGCACAACCAAGAATACATTAAAGAAAAAGATTTAAGACTAGGCGATACCGTTATTATTGAAAGAGCTGGTGATGTCATTCCACAAATTGTACAATCCATTGTAAAATTAAGAACAGGCAAAGAAAAAATTATTCAATTTCCTACGCAGTGCCCTGTGTGTAATGCATTATTAGAAAAAGAAGAAGCAGAAGCTGTGTGGAGATGCAATAGCCCTTTATGTACCGCCCAAATAATTGAGCGCATTATACATTTTGTGAGTAAGGACGCGATGGATATTAAAAGTTTCGGAGAAGCTAACATTAGAAAATTTTATGAAATAGGCTTGCTCTCCAATATTCCTTCACTTTACCAACTTGACTTTAGTAAAATAACAGGCTTAGAAGGATTTGGTAAAAAAAGTATTGACAATTTGAATGCCGCCATTGAGATTTCAAAAACCCAACCTTTATACCGGTTAATTTATGCCTTAGGCATTCGCTTTGTAGGAGAAACCACCGCTAAAACCATTGCCAGTCATATTCAGCACCTATTAGATTTAAAAGATTTTACAGAAGAACAATTACAAAGCTTTGACGATGTAGGTATTAAAGTAGCCACTAGTATTTACCAGTTTTTTCATGAGCCAAAAAATATTGAACTTATACAAAGCTTAGAGAGCCTGGGTTTAAATATGATTCAAACCAATGATACCGCTGTAGATGGTAATTTAGCAGGACTTAATTTTTTATTTACAGGCACACTTACTCAATTAAAACGCGCCGATGCTGAAGCCATGTTAGAATCAAGAGGTGGCCATATACTTGGCGGTGTTAGTAGTAAGCTGAATTACTTAGTGGTAGGCGAAGACGCAGGAAGTAAGTTAGAGAAAGCAAAAAAAATTGCGTCTATCAAAATTATATCTGAAGCAGATTTTGTGGAGCTAATAAATAGCAATTCGAAATCCTAATTTTTCGTTCTCTATCGCATAGCTCAAAGTTCACTCAAAATTGAATTTCTTTATTACTATTTATTAAGGGGTCTTAATTATCATTTCAAAAGATTAAAAGTCAAATACAATTTTGATTCTGAACTTTGAGTCATAGCTTAAAAAATTTATAAATTCGAACGTTAAAAAAGTCTGCATGTTTGAGCACGCAGTGCGAGTTCAGACTTTTAGTTCGTATTTATATATTTTAGCGTAATGACGAGAGTGAAGAATTAACAGTATTGGACTTTTAATATTTAAAAGTATTTAACTTTTTATTTTTAATAAAACATTAATTAGCAGAAACTAAATAATTCCTTTCGAAGCTAAGTATTCAGCAATTTGAATCGCATTGGTAGCAGCGCCCTTGCGAAGGTTATCACTTACAATCCACATATTCAAAGTTTTTGGCTGCGTTTCATCTCTGCGTAAGCGACCTACAAATACATCATCTTTTTCATGGGCCCAAACTGGCATTGGATAAAATTGATCTGCATCGTTTTGTTGCACCACCACACCAGGTGCAGCAGCAAGTATATCAATGACTTCCTTCAAATCAAATTCATTTTCAAATTCCACATTCACACTTTCACTATGTCCACCCATTACTGGAATACGCACGGTGGTAGCGGTTACTTTAATAGTATCGTCTTGCATAATTTTGCAAGTTTCTTTCACCATCTTCATTTCTTCCTTGGTATATCCATTTTCTAAAAAAACATCAATTTGAGGAATGGCATTTAAGTCAATGGTATATTTATAGGCCATATCATCGGCGCCTACTTTATTGCCTTTTCTTTCTTCCATTAATTGGTCAACTGCTTTTTTACCCGTACCTGTTACACTTTGATAAGTACTCACCACTACTCTTTTAATTTTATATTTTGCATGAAGTGGTTGTAATGCCACTACCATTTGAATAGTGGAACAATTAGGATTAGCTATTATTAAATCATCTGCAGTTAGTACAGAAGCGTTCACTTCTGGTACCACTAATTTTTTAGTGGGGTCCATTCTCCAAGCAGAAGAGTTATCAATGACACGAATGCCTGCAGCTGCAAATTGAGGCGCCCACTCTAAAGAAGTACTTCCCCCTGCTGAAAATAAAGCCACCGCTGGTTTTGCGGCAATGCCTTCTTCCATAGTTACCACTTTATACGCCTTGCCTTTATACATTACTTCCTTACCCTTTGAGCGTGACGATGCCACAGGAATTAATTCAGTTATGGGGAAATTTCTTTCCGCTAATACTTCTAACATTTTGGTGCCTACTAAACCAGTAGCACCTACTACTGCAACTTTCATAATTTATACTAATTCAATATCAAAATTCACTAATTGAACGAAGGATTGTATGCGTTCTTTAATATCCTCATTGTTAATTTCAGTCAAACGCTGTGTACCAAACTTCTCTACGCAGAAGCTAGCTAGAGCACTACCAACAATAATGGCCGACTTCATATTATTGAAAGAATAGTCTTTTGTTTTTGCAAGATGTGCTACAAAGCCACCTGCAAAAGTATCTCCAGCACCAGTTGGATCAAATACTTCTTCTAATGGCAAGGCTGGCGCAAAGAATACATCCGTTCCATGGAATAAAAGAGCACCATGTTCTCCCTTCTTAATGATTAAATATTTAGGACCCATGGCCATAATTTTTTTAGCAGCCTTTACCAAGCTATACTCACCACTTAATTGACGCGCTTCACTATCATTGACCATTAACACATCTACTAAACTAATAGTATGTAATAAATCGTCCATCATAATTTCCATCCAAAAATTCATAGTGTCCATTACGATTAACTTTGGACGCTTTTTCATTTGCTTAATGACACTACTTTGTACACCAGGTACTAAATTACCTAACATTAAAATTTCACAATCCTGATAACTATCTGGAACAACGGGTTTGAAATTTTCTAAAACGTTTAATTGAGTTTCTAATGTATCACGAGTATTCATATCTAAATGATACTTACCACTCCAGAAAAATGTTTTCTCGTCTTTTTTAATTTGAACACCTTCTAGGATTACCCCTCTTTTCGTTAAGGCATCTAATTCAGACTGCGGAAAGTCTCCACCTACTACTGAAATTTGCTTAACAGTGGTAAAGTTAGAGGCACACCAAGCTATATAGGTAGCGGCACCGCCAATAATTCTATCGCTTTTCCCAAAAGGGCTTTCTATGGCATCAAAGGCCATCGATCCAACAACTACTAATGACATGTTTATGATTTTAATTTTCAGCTGCGAAACTACGATTAATACGGTATAATCTTTCTGTGCACATCAAATTATACCTATTAGGCAGTAAGTACCTGATAATCACAAAACTAACAAAAAAGTAGTTTTATTGAAAAAATAAGGGTTTTTAAAGAATTAAATCTATAATTTCGTGCTAACAAACATTCAAATTTTTGGTCATGGCTAGAATTAAAACAGAGAAAAACGGGTCTAGAAAAGATGTCATTGTAAGTAAAGCAGCTACCCTGTTTAGAGAGAAAGGATATAAGGCAGCCAGTATGCGTGACCTAGCCGAGGCCGTGGGTGTAGAAGCTGCCAGCTTATACAATCATATAAAATCGAAGAGTGAATTATTACACGAATTAGTTTTTAATGTAGCCAATAGATTTGTGTTGAAAATGGACGAGATAGAATCGGAGCCCATAAGTTCACTGCAAAAAATGGAGAAAATATTACGCTTTCATATTAGCGAAATGATTCACCATTATGAAGAAGTATATGTAAGTGACAGAGAATGGAAACATTTATCAGACCCTTATTTATCGAATTATCAGAATCAACGAAGAGTATACCGCAAAAGGATTGCAGCCATTATTGAAGAAGGAATTCGCAATAAAGAAATAAAATCTATTGATGCTCCCACTGTTGTATTAATATTTTTACATGCCGTTAGTGGTATTGAAAGCTGGCATAGATCTACTAAAAAAATAAATGCTGCCGAATTAGAACAAAACATGGTAGCTATTTTAATTGATGGACTAAAATCTACTAAATAAAGATTGAATTTATCTCAAGTGAGTCGACTATTACAATCATAATCACTTACTCGTTATAATCACTTACTCGTTATAATAATCTAGCTATAGACGCAAGATTTAGTTAACTTTGTCATTCATAATTACAAAGTGTCAGAAAGAAACAATTTTATTGATTACATCCGCATATTTGCCCATAGTGGGCACGGAGGGGCAGGTTGTAAGCACTTTTTACGCAATAAATTAACTGCTAAAGGAGGGCCTGATGGAGGCGATGGAGGCCGTGGTGGTCATATCATCTTAAGAGGGAATGCACAGTTATGGACCTTATTACACTTACGCTATTATAAGAATGTCATTGCAGAAGATGGTGAAAATGGATCAAAGAATAAATGTACCGGCAAGGATGGCAAGGATATCATTATTGAAGTGCCACTAGGTACCATTGCCAGGGATGAATTAACGGGTAAGGTAGAAGGCGAAATTTTAAAAGACGGCCAAGAGATTATACTCATGAAAGGTGGACGTGGTGGTTTAGGCAATTGCAATTTTGCAACACCTACCCAACAAGTGCCTGAATATGCACAGCCTGGAGAAGATGGTTTTGAGGGTTGGAAGAATATTGAATTAAAAGTGTTGGCCGATGTAGGTTTAGTAGGTTTTCCCAATGCGGGAAAGTCGACACTACTTTCTGTGATTACAGCAGCTAAACCTAAAATTGCGAATTATGCATTTACCACTTTAACGCCTCAATTAGGCATGGTTGAGTATAGAAATAATTTATCTTTTTGTATTGCCGATTTACCAGGAATTATTGAAGGCGCTGCTGAAGGAAAAGGCCTAGGACACCGCTTCTTAAGACATATTGAGCGTAATGCTGTTTTATTATTTTTAATTCCTGCCGACTCGGATGATCATAAAAAAGAATTTGAAATTCTGAAACATGAATTAGAAAAATTTAACCCAGAATTATTACAAAAAGAATTTATCATCGCTATTTCAAAATCAGATTTATTAGACCAAGAATTAACCGATGCTATTGTAAAAGAACTTCCTAAAAAAATACCACATATTTTTATCTCTTCTGCCATACAAAAGAACTTAGTGGAGTTAAAAGATGTTTTGTGGAAGGCATTGAACAAACCTATTTAAATATTATTTTACTAATCACTACCCTAATAACAAAGAGATTAAAATTATAAAAAATGAGTCCCGATAAATCGGGACTCATTTTTTATAAAATCATTAGAGGGTTTTTATTTGCAATTTATTTTTCAGAAAAATTGCTAATAAAAATTAATTTTGCCCGGCCTTAGTGGCCTTACTTCTATTATTCTCATCCAAAATAGATTTACGCATTCTTACCGATTTCGGAGTGACTTCAATACACTCATCAAATTGGATGTACTCCATACACTCTTCTAAAGTATATAATACCTTAGGGGTAATACGAACGCTATCATCAGATCCGCTTGCGCGGTGGTTGGTCAATTTTTTCATCTCCACGGCGTTGATATTTAAATCACCTGGCTTAATATGCTCGGCCAATACTTGACCTGCATAAATTTCCTCACCTGGTTCAATAAAGAAACGACCTCTGTCTTGTAATTTATCAATAGAGTAAGCAGTGGTTAAACCAGCGGTTTTTGCTACTAGTACACCATTGCTTCTTCCAGGAATAGGTCCTTTCCAAGGCTTGTATTCATTGAAACGGTGTGCCATTACAGCTTCACCAGCAGTTTGGGTTAACATTTGAGAACGAAGACCAATTAATCCTCTAGAAGGAATATCAAACTCTAAATGTTGCATGGTACCCTTCGATTCCATAATTAACATCTCGCCTTTCTTTTGAGTAACTAAGTCAATCACTTTACCACTGTAATCAGCGGGTACATCTACTACTAATATTTCAAATGGCTCATGCTTACGGCCATCTATTTCTTTTACTAATACTTGAGGATTTCCTACAGTTAATTCATATCCTTCACGACGCATGGTCTCTACGAGTACACCTAAGTGTAAAATACCACGACCAAATACCAAGAAGCTATCCGCACTATCTGTTTCTTCTACACGCAATGCTAAATTCTTCTCCGTCTCTTTCATTAAACGATCACGAATATGTCGAGAAGTTACAAACTTACCTTCCTTACCAAAGAAAGGTGAATTGTTAATACTAAAAGTCATACTCATTGTTGGTTCATCCACACTAATAACAGGTAATGCTTCCGGATTTTCAGGATCAGCAATGGTATCACCAATACTGAAATCATCTAATCCCACCACAGCACATAAGTCACCAGAAACCACTTCTGTTACTTTACGCTTACCCATTCCTTCAAATACGTATAATTCTTTTACTTTATTTCTCTTTAAACTTCCGTCTGCTTTTACAAGTACAATGTTTTGTCCTTCTTTGATAGTACCTCTTTCTACTTTACCAATAGCAATACGACCTAAGAAAGAAGAATAATCCAATGAAGTAATTTGCATTTGTGTGTGTCCTTCTTTCACATCTGGACCTGGAACATATTTTAAGATACCATCCATTAAAGGGAAGATATCTTCACATTGAGTAAGGGTATCGTTAAACCAACCATTTTTTCCACTACCATAAAAAGTAGGGAAATTCAATTGATCTTCTGTCGCATCTAAATTGAAAAACAATTCAAATACTGCGTCATGCACTTCATCCGGACGACAGTTTTCTTTATCTACTTTATTGATAATGACAATGGGCTTTAAATTTAATTGTAAAGCTTTTTGTAAAACGAAACGAGTTTGAGGCATGGGGCCTTCAAAAGCATCTACTAATAAGCAAACACCATCTGCCATTTTTAAAACACGCTCTACTTCACCTCCAAAGTCAGAGTGACCTGGTGTGTCAATAACGTTAATTTTAACGTCCTTATAAGTTACTGAAGCGTTCTTACTTAAAATGGTAATTCCCCTCTCACGTTCAAGCTCATTGCTATCCATAATTAAGTCCCCAGTCTCCTGGTTGTCTCTGAATACTTTTGTAGCGTGTAAGATTTTGTCTACCAAGGTAGTTTTACCGTGGTCAACGTGGGCGATAATAGCGATGTTTCTTATTTCCATGTACTGTTTTGAGGCTGCAAAGGTACAAGGTTTAAGGCTTCTAAAAAAACAAATGGGAAAAAATGGATTAATAAGATTTACACCCTTATATATATTTTATATTTATTTAATATATAACCCAATAACCAGCAAACAAGCATATAGGAAATAGCAAAGGCAAAGGATGCCCAATAGGGTGCTAAATGAGCGAAACTATTGGTGTATATCCACTGTAAAGAGGACTGATTACCAATCTGTATCATACTAAGGCAAACAAATAAGAGCTCAGAAAAAAGGTAGATGACCAGCGGATTCTTGCCAAATACCTCAAAAAAGCTAGCAAATTGATGTTGATGATGCAATTCAATTCTATAAATAATGGTGGCTAGAATAATCATATCTAAGCCTACCGTTAAAAGCACAAAAGAACTAGTCCATAATTTTTTATTAATAGGGAATTGATAGTTCCACATGTAGGCCAAAAACATAAAGCCTGCACCCCACATTAATAAATCGGTAAGACCTTCATAGGTTTTTCCCTTTTCTTGCACTAGCGTTCCCACTCTATAGCCAATTAATACATTCACGATAGAAGGTATTGTACTTAACCATCCTTCAGGATCAAAGGCAAAACCTTCCCCATGATACATATGACTTTCACCCATTAACCAAGTATCAAACTTGATACCTGCATTGCCTGTAATACTTAATGGATCGCCAGCAGCGCCAAACTGTATAGATATATACCAATAAGCCAATAATAAAACGCCCGCTAAAATCATCATCACTCTTTCATGCATGTAATGAACAATGATGGCAGCAATGCCATAACATAAAGCAATTCTTTGCAAGACACCTAAAATTCTTGTATCACTTAATGGGCCTGTAAAAGGAAACCAATACATTAAAAACCCTAGTAAAAAAATGAGTGCTGTACGCTTTGTTATTTTTAATAAAAAGGCAGGAGTACTTAATTTATCCCATTTAGGTAAGACAAAACTCATGGCATTACCTACTGCAAATAAGAAAGAAGGAAATACTAAATCAGTGGGTGTAAAACCATGCCAGCTAGCATGCATAAAGGGCGCAAAAGTGTGCGCACCATCACCCGGCGTATTGACAATGATCATTAAACAAATGGTCATTCCTCTGAAAACGTCTAAGGATAAAAAGCGATTGTTTGACATAGTAAGGTTTTGGACAATCAAGGTACGTAAATTATTTAAGGTTCTGCCAAACCCTCTTAGTGGTCAGAGGCAACTGCTACTGCAATCTTAGAATCGGCTGTGCCATAATATAAATACCACTTAGTTTTATAATATACTAAGCCTTCCACAAAACATACATTATTGACTTCTCCTTTTAATTCATAGGCTTTGTCAGGTTGAATAAAAGGCTTAGCAGCTCTATCAATAAGTTTATAGGGTAGGGCCGTATCATATAAAGCTTGTGCGGCTGCATAAGTGAATTTTGGACTGGAGGGGTCATTGTTGTTGGCTGCATTACTACTATTATAAATAAGCACAATACCTTTTGAAGTGAACAATGCAAATGGACCTGGCTCTACCAAACGACTATCAAAATAACCAGGCCTTGGTGTAAGTACGGAAACCATTTTTTGATGCTCTTCATTTTCCAAAACTTCCCAATGCAATAAATCGCTGGAGTAGGCCATGAATAAATCCGTGTCTCCAAAATACATCCAATATTTATTATTAATTTTTTTAGCAATCATTTTTTCGCCCAGTCTTTCGGCAACAATAGCACCTGACTTAGACCAAGCATTAATATATTTAGGATTAGCTAATACAGGGCCTTGTTTTTGAAAATGAATTAAATCCTTCGTAGTGGCAAAACATAATCGAGCTGTTTTTCCATCATAAGCGGTATAGGTTAAAATATAACCACCCTTTGGATTTTCAACTATTCTTGGATCTTCAATACCCCCCTTTCCTTCATAAATTGCAAAGCTATCTTTTGAAGGATAAAAAATGGGTTGGTCTTGTTTTTTAAAATGAATACCGTCTTCACTAATGGCAAGCCCTATGCGGGAAGTCATGGCACTGTCTTGCGCGCGGTATAATAAATATACCTTGCCGTCTTTTACAAGCGCTGTGGGATTTAATACATTTTTTGCTTCCCAGGCAACGCTATCACTTTGCAAGGGACAGAAAAAACGACTGCTGGTATTGGGAACTAAAATAGGATTGACTATATCTACCTTATGAAAACTAGGGGCCCAGTCAGTTACATTATTATTTTCATTCTTATTTTCGTGGGTACTACTTGTACAAGCAACGAATAAAATTAAAAATGCTAGATAAAAAAAGTTAGTTGTTGTTTTTTTATCTAGCATTTGATGGTAGTTAATAAGTGTATTAGGTAATCGTTAATTCGATTCTTCTTCTGTATTAATCTTCTTGCCAGATACATAAGTATATACTGCAGGAATCACAAACAAGGTAAGTACTAACGAGAATAGCAAGCCTCCTACCACCACAGTTCCAAGTGGTTTACGACTAGTTGCTGCGGCACCTAGGCTAATTGCAATGGGTAAAGCACCTAAGGCAGTGGCTAAGCTTGTCATTAAGATAGGTCTAAAACGCTGTGTGGCTGCTTCTAATACTGCATCACGAAGTGCTAAACCTTTTTCTCTTTTCTTATTCGCAAATTCAACAATTAAAATACCGTTCTTGGTTACTAGTCCAATTAACATGATAATACCAATTTCAGAAAATATATTTAAGGTTTGTCCAAATAACCACAAGCATAATAAAGCACCTGCAATAGCTAATGGAACAGTAATCATAATAATAAATGGATCCTTGAAACTTTCAAATTGAGCGGCCAATACTAAATAAATTAAAATCAAGGCTAAAAATAATGCGTAAGAAATATTAGAAGAACTTTCTTGAAAATCTCTTGAAGGACCACTTAAAGAAGTTTGAAAAGACTCGTCTAATACTTCTTTAGAAATTTTATTCATGGTATTTACTCCATCTCCAATAGTTTTTCCTTCTGCTAAAGATGCTGAAATGGTAGCTGAGTTAAATCGGTTATAGTGATATAATGTAGGAGGATTACTATTTTCCACTAATTTAAGTACACTTGAAATAGGAATACTTTCTCCTCTATTATTTCTTATATATAAACTATTAATGTCGGTAGGTTTGGACCTGTCTGCTCTTTTTACCTGCGTAATAACTTCGTATTGACGATCGTTCATGACAAAATAAGCAGAACGAGCACCACTAAAAGCAGATTGTAATGCTTGAGAAATATCGGCCGTGCTTAATCCTAAATCACGGGCGCGCATTCTATCAATGGTTAAATCAAATTCTGGTTTAGTAAACTTCAAGTTCACATCTACGTTTTGAAAAGTTTTATCTTTTCTAGCCGCTTCTAAAAATTTAGGAATGGCTTCATGTAGTTTATCAAAGTCTAAATTTTGAATAATAAACTGAACAGGCAAGGAACCTCTAGACATCATACCCACGGAAATAGTTTGCTCTTCGATAGAGAACACTCTTACGTCTTTGAATTTTTTGAGCTTCTTATTTAAATCACTTACTATCTCGGATTGTGTTCTATCTCTATTGGCAATAGGCACAAAACCTACCCTACTACTTACTGAACTTCCCCCTCCACCCCATCCAGGAACACTACCAAATGTGAAAGCATGTTCAGGAACGGAGTCTTGAATAAGCCGAACCGCTTTTAAGAAATTCCCTTTTGTTTCTTCATAGCTAATGCCCTCTTGACCTGACATATTTACTCTTATAGCTGCTTTATCTTCAATGGGTGCTAATTCGCTTTGAATATTTTTACCAATAGCCACTATAATAACTACGCAGGCTAAAACAATTACCCAAGCCACCCAACGTACTTTCAAAAATTTAGTTAATAAATTCTTATAGCCTAGCTCCATCGCTTTAAAGAAGGGTTCTGTTTTTTCATAAAAACTTCCTTGCTTGCCATCTTTTCTACTTAAGTATACATTTAATACGGGTGTAATAGTTAAAGAAACAAAGGCAGATACTAATACCGCACCGGCAATGACCACTCCAAATTCTTTAAATAAAGAGCCAATAAAACCTTGCAAGAAAATAACAGGCATAAATACCACAGCAAGTGTAATGGAGGTTGATATAACTACAAAGAAAATTTCTTTACTACCTTCTCTAGCTGCTTGCTTAAGTGGGAGCCCCTCTTCTAATTTTCTAAAAATATTTTCCGTGACCACAATTCCATCGTCCACTACTAAACCGGTAGCAAGAACAATAGCTAATAAGGTTAATACATTAATAGAAAAACCAGCCATGTACATAATAAAGAAAGTAGCAATTAGTGAAATAGGAATATCAATTAAAGGCCTTATGGCAATTAACCAGTTTCTAAAAAAGAAGAAAATAACTAGTACCACTAAGCCAAATGAAATAAAAATAGTCTCTCTAACTTCAAGTAAGGCACGACGAATTGTTTTGGTATTATCAATAGGAACAGCAAATTCAATATCCGATTTATTGAATTTTTTTACCTCCTCTAACCTCTTATAAAATTCATCTGCAATTTTAATATAATTCGCACCAGGTTGTGGTGACAAAGTAATCATCACCGTTTGAATGCCATTAAAGAATGTACCTTGGTCTTCTTGCTCTGGACCTAATTCTACTTTAGCAACATCTCCTAATTTCACAATACCTGTAGCATCTTGCTTTAAAATAATATTTCTAAAATCTGATTCGGTGGTAAGTCTTCCTAAGGTTCTAATAATGAACTCCGTTTTTTTACCATAAATTTTACCAGAAGGCAATTCTACGTTCTCTTTATTTAAGGAAGTTTGGATATCATTAAAAGCAATACCGTAAGCATTCAATAAATCCGGATCAGGGAAAATACGCATAGAAAACCTTTTTCCTCTCACGCCTACACCACTTACTTCGTCAATAGTTTGAAAACGTTGTTGCAAAACGTTCTCTGCATATTCAGTTAATTCAAAAGCACTCTTTGTTTTACTTCTTAAAGTCATTAACAAAATAAAATCTGTATTGGCATCGGCCTTTGAAACAATGGGCGGATTATTAATATCCTCTGGTAAACTTCTAGCTGCTTGACTCACTTTATCACGCACATCATTGGCCGCTGTTTCTAAATTCACCCCTAAATTAAATTCAACGGTGATATTAGAAGAACCTACAGAACTAGAAGAGTTAATGGTTCTAATACCGGGAATACCATTGATTGACTTTTCTAAAGGTTCCGTAATTTGATTTTGAATAACTTGAGAATTCGCTCCTGAATAAGTAGTTTGTACATTAATAATGGGAGGGTCAATGGCAGGATATTCACGTAATGCCAAAAAAGAAAAACCTACTAAGCCAAAAATAATAATGGCAAGGTTCATTACGATGGCTAGTACAGGACGTTTTAACGAAAGTTCAGATATATTCATCTAATAAGATTATTTAAGGGGACTTTTTTGTGGACTATTTTGTGATGTCTATAATAGGTATTGTTTTACCCACTTTAATTTTGCTGCCTTGTCTAACAAAAAGCATTCCTGCCACAATAACGCTATCTCCTACATTGAGCCCTTTGGTAATTTCAACGGCGCCAACAGTTCTATAGCCAGTTTCTACATCCACTAATTGCGCCATACCCTTTTTTACAATAGCAATTTGTTTGCTTTTTGATTCAGGAATAATGACATTGGTAGGCACCATAATGCTAGGCTTCTTAGTAGTCTCAGCTAAATATACTTTTACATAAGCACCAGGCAACATTTTGCCTTGTAGTTGTGCACGCACTTTAATATTTCTAGTAGTAGCAATAATTTGTGGCTCAATGGCAAATATAGTAGCATTCATTTTTTGAGCTGTTCCATCTATTCCTTCCACTTGAATAGTCTTTCCCACTTTTATATAAGTTTCAAACATTTCAGGAACTGTAAAATCTATTTTAAGTTTATCTGTTTTTTGTAAACTAGCGACAGTAGTAGTGGTATTAATAAAAGCCCCCAAACTTACTTGTCTTAAACCAATTTGTCCTGTAAAAGGCGCTTTCATAATTGTTTTATCAATTAACGATTGCGTGTAGGCTAAATCCGCTCTTGAACTTTTTACTTGTTGTAGTGAAATATCATAATCGCTTTGATTAATACCTTTCACTTTTAAGAGTTGTAAATTTCTTTGTTCATTGATGGTGGCTAATTCTAATTGCACTTTAATCTTTTCTAATTGGGCTTGTAAGTCTGCATCATTTAATTTAGCTAAGACCGTTCCCGCTTGAACCATTTTACCCTCTGGAATTTGTAAGTAGGTAATTCTACCATTGGTTTCTGGACGGAGTTCAATTGACTCAGAAGCTAGTACAGAGCCATTAACCTCTACCGACTTGTCTACTATTTGGGTTGCTGCAATAGCAACATCAACGAATACAGGTGCATTAGCGTTGAACTTGTCAAAACTCTTAGGCTTTTCTTTACACCCAATAGCTGCCATCATGCAGACAAAAGAAAGAATAAATAAATTTCTCAAAACAATGAATTTTAGCTACTCAAGATAGCCAAAAATTGCCTTTTTTTAAAACAAAATAGATGAATGGCATGCCAATTTAGCCTGAGATGGATAGCCCCTAATGGGCCTTTTTAAATTCTTCCAATTTCTTCTCTATATAATAGCCTAATTCAAGGTCATTCAAAAGACCCAAAACATCATAGGAAGGTCGGCAGAAGTTCATAAATCGCTCTAATTCTTCCCCCTCTAAATGGGTCAATTTTATGACAAACCTTTTTGTAAAACGGTAGCCCACATATTTTTCTTGTTCTTGAGAAAGTAATCGTTTTTGTAAAAATTGTAGGTTTCGATTTCTTTTGACACGAAACATATTTATAATTTCATCCAAATCAAATCCAATGGTTAAACCATTGGGGCCAAATAATTGTTGCCCACTGCTTAATTTAATACCAGGGGCCTGATAGTTAAAATATTTAGCATAGTCCATTCTGTTTTGAATGGAATCTAATTTATAATAACTATTTCTAACACGCACTTCTGGTAAATCAAATCCGGTAACATGAATCATGACATTGAAATTGCGAAGGTCTTCAATAGTATCAATAGGATATTTATGGGTTGCCTTTCCAAATAAAGAAAACCAAATAGAATCTTTTGCTTTAACATTAATAGTATAACGCCCTAAGGAATCGGAAAATGCATGATTGGAATTACTAAATACAATAACTGCTTCGATAGGCCTGCGTCCTGAAATATCATACACCACGCCACTCACCGCAGTAGTTTGTGCTTGTAGTTGGGTGCCCCAAAGAATGAATAAAAGTAAAAAGTTATGAATCCTGAATTTCATGGCGTGTGCAATATTAGTAAAGACAGCTTTAAATAACTGAATTTTACCTATAATTAACAGGCTTTTACCTTTTAACTCAATAAGGTGAAAGCCATTATATATTTAAACTGGTTAATAAAAAGCCAAACGCAATGGTACTGAGTACAATCCACTGTGCTGCTATTTTTTGAGTATAAATTAAGTAAGTGCTTGTTAGGAAAACAAAAATATAACTCAAAATTTTGATAGAGGAGAATGTCTGTATCTCTACAGAAATATCTTTAATAAAATAAAGGGTGGCGCCCAGCATAATACCCACTACTGCTGCATATATACCCTCTAAGGACCTATAAAAAATGGCATACTTTTTCAAATTTTGCCAAATAGGGAAAAAGAATAAAACAATTAAAAAGCTAGGTAAAAAAATTCCTAGGCTTCCCAACACAGCTCCCCCTATTTGTATAGCAATTGATTTTTCTTTTAAGGCCATCGCACTGGTATAACTAGCCACGGAGAATACCGGACCAGGCATGGCTCTTACCATTCCAGCACCCATTAAAAAAGCTTCTTTAGAAATTTTTAATACATCTCTTTTATTTTTCTTAATCCGATCCGAATTGGGCCTGGCTACATATTGTTCATACATCATAGGAATTAATACATCTCCTCCCCCAAAAACAAAGCTTCCAAAACGATAATTATTTTCAAATACGTTTATGACTTTATGTTGCTCCCAGTTTTTTCTGGTAGCTTCTTCCGATAAAATGCCCACTGCTAAAAATAAAAATATAAAAATAAACAAGGCTCCCCAATTCACGGTTTTTGGCGCAGCTCCATCATTGGGAATTCTTTTTTGACTAAAGTTAGTAGCAATGCCTGCTACTAGAATTACAAAAGGAATGGCCCAAGGAGATTTAAATGTTAAAAAAATAAAAATAGCAGTTAGGATAAAAATGATTTTAGTAATAAGACTATTAATTACTTTTTTATACAATAAAATAGTAGCACTTGCTATAAAGCCAATGGCCATAGGTTGTAATAATATAAAACTTTGTAGCCCTGTTCTCATATCAAAATAGTTATAGGCAATGGCTACCATGGCCATTAAAAAAGTAGCAGGTAAAATCCAAACTAGTAATGTTAAAAAAGCGAGTGAAATACCTCCTCTTTTAAAAGCAATTAAAATAATGGTTTGCGTAGAGGAGGCGCCAGGCAAGAGCTGACAAAAAGCATTGTATTCCATGAGCTCCTCGCTACTAATATCCTTGCGCTTTTCTACAAAGCGGTGTTGCATGAGGCCTAAATGCACTTGAGGCCCACCAAAAGCAGTAATACTATGCTTTAACACAGCAGTCAAAAAGGGTATATGGCGTAATAATTTCAAATAAGTGATTTCAAATAAGTAATTTCAAATAGTGAATGCTACACCCCTAAAATAATTAATTTTCAGGGTATTTAACCCAATTACTGTTAAACAAAATGCTAAATCTATTGTCTTAGAATAGAGCCAACTATTATCATATAGTCAAGTCAATTTTACTTGATACAAGTTAATTACATTTTTATACCTTTGCATCCAATATTGAAGAAGAATAGAAAAAATATATTATGAAAGCCTTTTTACCCATTATCGCCTTATTTATTTTGAGTAGTTGTTCGAATAGCCATTATGCAAAATTGGAACTTGTTTACGCTCAGCAAAAATACCAAGAACTGCCCGATTATAGCAACTTGCAATACTGGGCTGCCCATCCCGATAAGAATGACCCCTCCGATAGTGTTCCTGCTCCTTTAAAAGCTAGTTATTATCCTAGTTCTAATGTAGATGTCTTTTTTGTACACCCTACTACTTATTTAGATAGCACTAGACCTTTTGGATGGTCTGCTTCTTTCAATGATTATAAAACTAATCTGAAGACAGATTACCCAACCCTACTTAACCAAGCTTCTGTATTCAATGAAGCAGGTAGAATTTTTGCACCGAGGTATCGTCAAGCGCATATTAAATCCTACACACCTAATAATAAAGTAGATACAGGTTATGCAATGGCTGCTTTTGAATTAGCTTATCAGGACGTAAAAAAATCTTTTGAATATTATTTGGAGCATTATAATAATGGTAGACCCATAATTATTGCATCACATAGTCAAGGATCCACTCATACCATTAGATTATTAAAAGAGTTTTTTGATGGTAAACCTTTGAGTAAAAAATTAGTAGTGGCTTATGTAGTAGGCATACCAGTGGACCCTGCCATTTATACAACATTGAAGGCCTGCGAAAAACCCAATACTACAGGATGTATTTGCTCTTGGAGAACTTTTCACGAAGGATATGTAACTGAATTTGTAAAGAAAGAAAAATTTACAGCCATTGTTACCAACCCTCTTTCTTGGTCTGCCGATATAACGAATGTAGACAGGTTTCAAAACACAGGTGCTATATTGTATGATTTTAATAAAATAACGCCTAATGTAGTGGGCGCCACAAACCATAAAGGTGTTTTATGGACAGCGAAGCCTCATTTTTTTGGTAGCTTTTTGTACAAAACAGAGAATTATCATATTGCCGATTACAATTTTTATTACCTCAGTGTAAGAAAAAATGTAGCTGAAAGGGTAAATAGTTTTCTAACAGCTGGCAACTAATTCACGCATTATTAATTGTAAATAATTTTACAATTAATAACCTACGACTAATTACCAACAACACTTAAAAACTTGATGCGCATTATTTTTAATTGCTCCCAAGAATAATTGTTCTCACTTAGTTCTTCTTGCGCAATTTGAAGTGAAGAGGTTTCACAATTTTTAAAATATTCTAAAATTTCTTCTTGATCGTATTCATCTAACCATTCATCGATGGCATAGTCTAAGTTTAATTTAGTGCCGCTAGCAGCAATGGTTTCCATTTCTTCTAACAATGCTTCTAATTTCAAATCCTTGTTTTTAGCAATGGTTTCTAAAGGAATTTTTTTATCTACGTTTTGAATAATATAAATTTTGTGATTGAATTTATTCGCCACCGATTTCATTACAAAATCATCGGGCTTTTCAATATTATTTTCAGTTACATATTTTTCAATCATGGCCACAAAGGGCTTACCATATTTAATAGCCTTACCCTTGCTTACGCCTTGGCATCTGTCTAATTCCTCAATACTCGTAGGATACAGCGTAGCCATGTCTTGTAAGGAAGTCTCTAAGAAAATAACAAAGGGTGGAAGGCTAATTTTTTTTGCTTCTTTTTGACGTAACTCCTTTAGCATTTCAAACAAAACTTCATCGGTAGCACCTACTGATTCCGGACCTTCTGCATCATCCTCTTCAGCGTTTTCATCTGCAAATACATTGTTTAAAACAAATGAAAAACTGGTAGGTTTTTTTAAATACTTCTTACCCTTCTCGGTTAATTTAAGTAAACCATATTCTTCTATATCTTTTTCAATAATGGTTTCAAGCATGGCCTGTCTTACTAAGCTATTCCAAAATAAAGGACCCTGGTCTTTGCCTGTTCCAAATTCAGGTAGTTTTTCATGTCTGTATAAACCTAATTGTGGCGTATAATCACCCATGATTACTTGTATTACATAATCCGCTACAAAACGCTCATTTAGTGCTTCAATTGCTTTTAATAATTGAATTAGCTGCGTTTTCGCTTCAATTCTTTCTTTAGGTTGTAAACAATTATCGCATTTGCCACAGTTTTTATCTTCCCAGCTTTCTCCAAAATAATGCAATAAACTTCTTCTACGACAAGCACCACTTTCAGCAAAGGCTACTGTTTCATCTATTAACTGCGCACCCACTTCTCTTTCACTCAAAGGCTTATCTCTTAAAAAATGTTCTAGCTTAGAAACGTCTTTATGAGAATAATATAAAATACAATTTCCTTCTAAACCATCTCTACCAGCACGGCCTGTTTCTTGATAATAATTTTCAATGGACTTAGGAATATTATAATGAATAACATAACGAATATCAGGCTTGTCAATACCCATTCCAAAGGCAATGGTGGCTACAATAACTTGCACATCTTCGTTTAAGAATTGATCCTGCCTATTGGCTCTTAATTTTTGATCCAAGCCTGCATGATACGCCACTGCCTTAATTTTATTAGCAATTAATAAATCGGCTAATTCTTCAGTGGTCTTTCTATTCAATGTATAAATAATACCGCTCTTTCCTTTATGTTGTGATATATATCTAACAATACTTTTTACAGTCACTTCTTTTTTTACCTTAGGCTGTACTTCATAATAAAGGTTGGCTCTGTTAAATGAAGAAATTAAAACCTCAGGACCTCGCAGCGATAAATTTTTAACAATGTCACTTTGCACTTTAGGCGTAGCGGTAGCGGTTAAAGCAATAATGGGCACATTTGCATTAATCTCTTCCATCATTTCTTTGAGTCTTCTATACTCTGGTCTGAAATCATGTCCCCATTCAGAAATACAGTGCGCTTCATCCACTGCAAAGAAGGAAACATGTAAGTCGCTAAAAAAATCTAAATTTTCTTGCTTCGTCAAAGTTTCAGGCGCTACATATAATAATTTGGTTTTGCCACTTAGTAAGTCCTCTTTCACCAGTTTAATTTGTCCTTTATTTAAAGATGAATTAAGAAAATGTGCCACTTCATCTTTTTCACTATAGCCACGCACAAGGTCTACTTGGTTTTTCATCAGTGCAATTAAAGGGGATACCACAATGGCGCAACCAGGTAACATTAAAGCAGGTAACTGATAGCATAAACTTTTACCGCCCCCTGTTGGCATAATCACAAAAGTATCCCGACCACTCAATAAGGAGACAATGGCCTTTTCTTGGGTACCCTTAAACTGCTTGAATCCAAATTGCTCTTCTAATGCCTTTAATAATTCGGTACGGCTAACTGAATTATTCTTAGCCTTAGTAGCGGGGGCTTTTTTTATTGCTTTTTTGGTGGTCGCCATCTGTAATTATCTTAAAATCAACTATTTCGGTATAATATAGCTATATAAGTTAGCGAATTTAATTCACTATTGTTCAACTCCTCTATTATTTTACAAAAAATCTTTTTTTTAAGGAATTTTTAAAAATAGGGATGAATATGCATGAAACCTTAACTTTGCTGATTCTTAAACAGCATATGGATAAACAAATAACCGCTATTGCCAATAGAACGCTAGAAATTGAAGCGGCAGCCATTACTGGCTTACAAAAATTTATAGATACCCCTTTTATAGAAGCGGTCAAAGCTATTTATACTACTGAAGGAAGACTAGTAGTAAGTGGTATTGGTAAAAGCGCCATCATTGCTCAAAAAATAGTAGCCACTTGTAATTCCACTGGAACCCCTGCCTTATTTCTACATGCTGCCGATGCCATTCATGGCGATTCTGGCATGATTAACAAGCAAGATCTTGTTTTAATTATTAGTAAAAGTGGTGAAAGCCCCGAAATAAAAAATTTAGTACAATTAGTAACTGGCTTTGGAAATTCTATCATTGCCATGGTGGGTAATACCGAAAGTTTTTTAGCGAGCCATGCAAAATGGGTAATTAACACCACTGTAGAAAAAGAAGCCTGTGCACATAATTTAGCACCTACTTCTTCTACCACTGCACAAATGGCGATGGGCGATGCACTGGCTATGTGTTTAATGGAATTGAAAAAAGTAAAAGCAAGTGATTTTGCAAAATTTCATCCTGGCGGAAATTTGGGAAAAAGATTAACATTGACCACAGGTCAAATGGCGCAAGTGAATCCTAAGCCATCTGTAAAATCTAATACTACTTTAAAAGAAGTCATATTAGTTATTTCTAAAAATAGATTAGGTGCAGCAGTGGTCATAGATGAAAACGAAAAAGTATTAGGTATTATAACAGATGGAGATATTCGTAGAATGTTAGAAAATTATTCAAGCATTCAAGATTTAACGGCTGCTACTATATTTCACGCAGGTCCTATTACCATTGGGCCTGATGCACTAGCAGTAGAAGCCCTGGCCTTGATGGAACAAAAAGATATTAGTCAATTAATTGTAGCTGAAGGAAATACTTTTGTGGGGATGATTCATATACACGACTTAATGAAAGAGGGGATTTTATAAATCAAAGACAAGTATGCAAAACAAACATCATTATGTAGCCATTATGGCTGGAGGAATAGGAAGTAGATTTTGGCCAATGAGTAGAACGGCTTATCCGAAGCAATTTTTAGATGTACTCAATACAGGGAAAACTTTAATCCAGTGGACCTACGAAAGATATATGCAGTTCATACCAGCTGAAAATATTTACATTGTTACTTCTGAAGAATATGTTTCTATTGTAGAAAAGCAATTACCCAATTTGCCTAAAGAAAATATTTTAGCAGAGCCTAGTAAAAAAAATACAGCGCCTTGCATTGCTTACATCTCTTTTAAATTAGCCCAGAAGGACCCTCAAGCAACTTTTATTGTAGCCCCAAGTGATCACTTAATTTTAGAGCAAGAAAATTTTCAAAAAATTGTAGAACAATCACTCGATTTTGTTTCACATATCAAGGCCTTGGCCACTTTAGGTATTAAGCCTACCAACCCCAATACTGGTTATGGTTATATTCAATACGAAGGACTAGAAGTAAGCAAGGGTGTATATAAAGTAAAAACATTTACCGAAAAGCCTACACAAGAAATTGCAGCCTCCTTTTTAGCCAGCGGCGATTTTTTATGGAACGCCGGTATTTTTGCATGGAAAGCCTCTACTGTAATAGCTGCTTTTGAAAAGTACCAACCAGAGATATTTGAATTATTTGATGGGGAGAAAGCAAATTTTAATACAGCAGCAGAAAATAAATCTATCCAAAAAATATATCCGCAGTGTGTGAATATATCCATTGATATTGCTATTATGGAAAAAGCAGATAATGTATATGTAATACCTGCAAGTTTTGGATGGAGTGATTTAGGTACTTGGAATAGTGCTTATGAAAATATGGAAAAAGATTATTTCGCTAACGCGGTAGCTTCTGATAATGTTATTGTCATTGACGCTACGAAGTGTATGATTAACGCTCCTAAGGATAAATTAGTAGTGGTGCAGGGCTTAGATGATTTTATTGTAGTTGATACCAAGGATGTACTTCTTATATGCAGTAAAGAAAAAGAGCAGTCTATTAAAGAATATGTAGCCGAAGTGAAAAGACATAAGGGAGATAAATACATATAGCTACTAATACATCTAACTACAAATACATCAAGATTCAGTATAAATTCTTACCTTAGTTTAGAACGCATTAGCTTAATAAACCTAAATTCTTCGAATGGCAACTATTATCACTGGAACAGGCAGCTATATACCTGGTCTTGTTATACCCAACAATTCCTTTAGCGACCATCGTTTTTATGGAGAAGACGGCGTATTAATTAATACACCCAATGCTGAAATTTTTGAGAAATTTAAAGATATCACAGGTATTTATGAAAGAAGGTATGCAGAAGAAAATGTAAATACCTCAGACCTAGCAACTAAGGCAGCTGCCTTAGCCATTGAAGATGCAGGCATTGACCCTGAAACAATAGACCAAATTATTGTAGCACATAATTTTGGTAACGTTATTGCAGGTACGATTCAATCCGATGCTGTCCCTTCGATTGCCTCAAGAGTAAAAAATTCATTAGGTATTCGTAATCCTAGTTGCGTAGCCTATGATTTATTATTTGGTTGCCCAGGATGGATACAAGGTGTGATACATGCCGATTCTTTTATAAAATCGGGTTTAGCTAAAAGATGTTTGATCATTGGGGCTGAAACTTTAAGCAGAGTCATAGACCCACACGATAGAGACAGCATGATTTTTAGTGATGGAGCAGGTGCTTGTATTGTAGAAAATTCAACAGATGCTGCCAGTGGTATACTCGCCAGCAGTGTACAAAGCCATTGTATGGACGAAACTTATTTCTTGTATTTAGGTAAGTCTTATCATCCAGAAGGAGATGAGGCTACAAGATATATTAAGATGAAGGGTCGTAAAGTATATGAGTACGCTATTAAGAATGTACCTATTGCGATGAAAGAGTGTATCGAAAAAGCAGGCGTTGACATTCATGAGGTGAAAAAATTCTTTTTACACCAGGCCAATGAAAAAATGGACGAAGGTTTTATCAAGGCCTTATTTAAATTATATGGTATTAAAGACATTCCTGAAAATGTAATGCCTATGAGTATTCATGAATTAGGCAATAGTTCGGTAGCCACTATTCCTACTTTATACGATATGGTAAAACATGGAAAATACAAGGAACATCAATTGAATAAAGGAGACGTGGTCATTTTCGCCTCTGTGGGTGCAGGTATGAATATTAATGCTATTTGTTACAGAGTATAAGTTCCCCCTCTAAAAGATGCTCATTTAATACCCTCTTACATTTTTCCCTTCCACATAATTTTTAAAGGCCTTATTACAAACTTTATTACCTCCAGGGGTAGGATAGTTTCCTGTAAAATACCAGTCACCGGTATTGGTCGGACAACAGTCATGTAAAGCCTCAATAGTCTGATAAATAACTTCAACAGGTATTTTAATATCTTCAGGGGTAATTAACTGCGCAATTTTATCTGAAATTTCTTCAGGGGTAAATGGTTTGTATAATTGACGCACCACATTTTCAGTATGTAATTCATTAGACGATTCTAAAGTAATTATTTTTTGATAAGTCTCGACAATAATATGAGTCATTCCCTTCTCATTCAATAAAGCAATCACTGCTCTAAAGGCAATAAAGTCGTTCATCTTACTCATGTCAATACCATAACAGTCTGGGTATCTAATTTGAGGCGCAGAAGAAACTACAATTATTTTTTTAGGACCTAAACGAGATAGCATTCTAATAATGCTTTCTTTTAAAGTAGTCCCTCTTACAATACTATCATCAATAATAACCAAGGTATCTTCATCTTTACGCACGGTGCCATAGGTAATATCGTATACGTGCTGCACCATTTCATTTCTATTGGTATCCGCTGTAATGAAAGTGCGTAGTTTTACATCTTTAATGGCAATTTTTTCTTGTCTAATTTTACGATTAATCATGGCCTCTAACTTCTCTTCACTGACATCAGTACCCCAACTTAAAATTCTCTCTACCTTAATTTTATTCAAATACTCTTCCATGCCTTTTACTAAACCATAAAAGGCTACCTCTGCAGTATTAGGAATATAAGAGAAAATAGTATTTTTTAAATCATTACCAATACGCTCTAAAACAATTTTACTTAAATGATTGCCTAAGGCAATTCTTTCTCTATAAATTTTTTCATCACTACCTCTTGAAAAATAAATTCTTTCAAAAGAGCAAGCGCGTCTTTCTTTAGGTTCAATAATTTGTTCAATTTTATAATTGCCTTCATCGTCCACTAGCAAGGCTTGTCCAGGCATGAGTTCCAATACTTCATTCTCGCCCACATTAAAAGTGGTTCTTATAGCAGCTCTTTCACTAGCAGCAACAATTACTTCATCATCGATATAATAATAAGCAGGTCTAATGCCATGAGCATCTCTTAATATAAAACTATGACCATTACCTACCAAACCGCCCACTGTAAAGCCTCCGTCAAATAAAGGAACTGCTTTTTTTAAAACATCGGCAATATTGGGGTTATTAGGATTAATAGATTCTTCGTTACTTAGGAAATGATGAATTACTTCCATCATGGCTGCTAAATCGCTTTGTTTTTCAAAAGGGGCCGGGTCTAATTTTATGTGTTCAAAAAGTTCGTCAGTGTTCACTAAATTAAAATTACCTGCCAAGGCTAAATTTTTACCAGGTACTAAATTGCGCTTGATAAAGGGATGACAAAAATCAAGATTGTTTTTCCCTTGTGTTCCGTAACGCAAATGACCCAATAAAATTTCACCCATAAAAGGTAAATGACCTTTCATTAAACCAGGATGCTTAGCAATATCTGGTTGAAATTTTTCAAGCTCTTGAATTTCTAAACCTATTTTATAAAATAGATCGGCAATAGGTTGTTGCGCATTACTGCGTAAACGATATAAGAAAGGATTGCCTGGTTCAATATTTAATTTAAGTGTTGCCAAACCCGCACCATCTTGTCCACGATTGTGCTGTTTTTCCATCAACAAGTATAATTTGTTTAATCCGTAGGTAACCGACCCTCTTTTTTGAAGGTAATAAGAAAGAGGTTTTCTAAGTCGAATATAGGCTAGCCCACACTCGTGTTTGATTTCGTCGCTCATGATAGAGTTTAAGGAGTCCTAAATTTACAATAGTTAGCTATTGTATACTAGTAAAGAAGTAAAAAAATTTCTAAGCTCCTGGAATAAAATGTGGAATTTCAATAAGTAGTAGGTCGGAGCCGGCTGTCGCATCTATTTGGACCGCTTCTACCCCCGAAATGCCCACTGCATCTCTGCGACCTAAGACTTGACCTCCCAAAGTGCAAGTTCCTTCAATACAGATGGCAAAAAGGCCTTGGCCCTCTTGGTGCATGGAATAATTAGTAGAAAAAGGCTTTTTAAAATGGCCTAAGGACAACCAGGCATCCTGGTTAATGAATAAGGTACCTGGTTCATTGGGAGAAACTACGGTAAGAAGCTGATCCACCCTGTCTTCTGGAAGAAATGATTTTTGATCATACCTAGGGGTAATATTTTTCTCTTTGGGAAATATCCAAATTTGGAACAACTCAACCCTTTTATCTTTATTGGGATTGACTTCGCTGTGTTGAATACCAGAACCTGCACTCATTATTTGAACATCATGCTCTTTAATAATGCAGTCTCTTCCTGTACTATCACGATGGTGTAAATCTCCAAATAAAGGAATGGTAATAATTTCCATGTTATCATGGGAATGGGTACCGAAACCCATGGCTGCATCAATTTTGTCGTCATTTAAAACACGAAGTGCTCCAAAATGAATTTTAGTAGGATCATGATATTGTCCAAAACTAAAACTATGGTAGGTATCTAGCCAATCAAATTGAACATGGCCTCTTTCATTCGCTGGATAAAAAATAGATGACATACTAGTGTGTGGCGTTAAAATACTTTTTCTTTCACAATCTGATTAGCTACTTTAGTCCAATCAGTTAATTCAACACAACCTTGAAAGGCGTCGTCTATAAAAACATAATAATTAGGTACATGCTCTTTAAACCAAGTCTCCATTGACTTTGCCTTTTTTTCTTCTAGTGCACGTTGTGAAACTTTATTATAATCTTCTTTTAAATTTTCTTTGTGGGGAGTAGTACGTTCTTTGAAATAAATAAGTCTTACTGTTTTTCTACCTCGATCGTCTAAATAAACCTGCGGCGTAGAAATATCGCCTGGCTTCATATTTTGCATTAAGATTACCATGTCTTTATCTAGTTGGTCAATATTTACATAAGTAGACCCATCACGACCTGTTACAGCACCACCGCTAAACTTACTATTATCATCATCACTAAACTTATTAACTGCCTCTCCAAAACTTAACCTATTCGCCTTCAATTCTTTTCTGATACTATCTAGAAATAATTTTGTTTCTTTGATTTCATCATTGGTAATTGGGGGAATACGCAAGATATGTTTTACCACCGCTTCATCACCCGATCTTGAAATAAGTTGAATGATGTGGTAACCAAATTTAGATTTAATAGGTGCAGAAATTTGGCCTTCTTTCAAACGGAATGAACCAGCCATAAAAGCAGGATCAAAATTTTTCTCATTACGGTTCAAATTAAATAAACCTAGGTTTTCCTTAGCACTAGGGTCTTCAGAATATAATTTAACTAATTGATCAAACTTATTCGCCCCTGATTCGATTTGTTTTCTATACTCCAACATTTGCTTAATCACATATTCTTCCACATCTCTATTGGCTTTTGGATGCATTACCAGTTCTGTTACTTGCACTTCACTTTCATATAAAGGCAGGCTGTCCACAGGTATTTTATTATAGTAATTTCTAACTTCAGTAGGGGTGATTTTAATTTTTTCTACAATTTTAGCCTGCATTTCGTCGGCTAATTTTTGTTCTTTAATTAAAATACGGAAATCCTCTTTTAATTGAAAAACAGAACGGCCAGCTACTTCTTCTAAAACTTCTCTTGAACCAAATTGCTGAATGAAATTACGAATACGACTTTCCATGGCTACTTCTACTTCCTCTTCTGTAACATTGATAGAATCTTTCATGGCTTGTAAAACTAAAGACTTACGAATTAATTGTCCTTCTATCATTTTACATTCTGTAGGAATAATAACATTGTCCTGGCCTTGTGCTTGACGTTTGAAATCACTAATGGCATTCTCGACATCCGATTTTAAAATAAATTTATCGCCTACGGTGGCTACTATTTTATCTGCTAATACTTTCTTTACCTGTGCTTTTGCCGAAAAAGACATGGTCAAACAAAATAAAGAAAATGCAATGCTAATTAATTTCATCTATTTTTTATTATTGGGTAAAGTTCTGCCGATTGGGTCATTTACCCAAATAGCAAATCTTAATTATTTTATAAAGTACGTTTTACTTCCTCTTCTTCAAAGGCTTCCACAATATCCCCTACTTTAAGGTCAATAAAGTTTTTAATGGTTAAACCACATTCCATATTCGATACGACATCTTTCACATCGTCTTTGAAACGCTTTAAACTACCTAATTCAGCACTTTGTCCTTCTCCTTTAGGATATTCAACGATACCATCACGTATAATTCTAATCTTGCTATTTCTGCTCAACTTGCCATCGAGTACGAAACATCCAGCAACGGTAGCCTTATCAAATTTATACACTTCTCTTACTTCTACGTTGGCCACAATTTTTTCTTGAATTTTTGGTTCCAACATACCTTCCATCGCAGACTTAATTTCATCAATTGCGTTGTAGATAATAGAGTATAATTTAATTTCCACACCTTCTGTTTCTGCCAATTTATTGGCTTGCATAGAAGGTCGAACGTTAAATCCAATGATAATGGCGTCAGAGGCTGCAGAAAGTAAAACATCCGATTCGGAAATTTGACCTACTCCTTTTAAAATAACTCTAATCGCAATTTCTTCAGTAGATAATTTTTGTAATGAATCACTTAAGGCTTCAACAGATCCATCCACGTCACCTTTAATGATAATATTTAATTCTTTAAAGTTACCTAAGGCTAAACGACGACCAATTTCATCAAGTGTAATATGTTTTCTAGTTCTTAAACCTTGCTCTCTTAATAATTGAGCACGCTTAGTAGCTAATTCTTTTGCTTCTGCCTCGTCATTGTACACTTTAAATTTCTCACCCGCTTGTGGTGCACCATTTAAACCTAAGATAACCACTGGTGTAGAAGGGGGTGCTACTTCAATACGTTGATTACGCTCGTTAAACATGGCCTTCACTCTACCATAGAACTGACCAGATAAAATTAAATCGCCTTGTCTTAAAGTTCCATTTTGTACTAATATAGTAGCAACATAACCACGCCCTTTATCTAAAGAGGCTTCAATAATACTTCCTGAACCTTCTCTATTGGGGTTGGCTTTTAATTCTAATAAATCAGATTCTAAAATAACCTTTTCTAATAATGCATCCACATTTAAACCTTGTCTAGCAGATAATTCTTGGTTTTGGAATTTACCGCCCCAAGCCTCTACTAAAATATTCATTTGAGAAAGTTGTTCATATATTTTTTGAGGCTGTGCACCATCCTTATCAATTTTATTCACCGCAAAAATCATTGGCACATTTGCTGCTTGGGCGTGACTAATGGCTTCCTTGGTTTGTGGCATCACTGCGTCATCGGCAGCTACTACAATAATGGCGATATCGGTTACTTTCGCACCACGCGCACGCATGGCTGTAAAAGCTTCGTGACCCGGTGTATCTAAGAAAGTAATGGCCTTACCATTCGGCAAAGTCACTTCATAAGCACCAATATGTTGTGTAATTCCTCCTGCCTCGCCTGCCACCACATTGGCATTACGGATATAATCTAGTAAAGAGGTTTTACCATGGTCAACGTGACCCATGATAGTTACAATCGGCGGACGCTCTATTAAATTAGCTAAATCGTCTGCTTCTTCTTCTTCATCCATTTCTTCTGCATCTTCTAATCCCACAAATTCTACTTCAAAACCAAATTCACTGGCAACTAGTTCAATTACTTCTGCATCTAAACGTTGGTTAATAGAAACCATGATACCCAAGTTCATACACTTGCTAATAATATCTGCAAAACTTACATCCATCAAACTTGATAACTCACTTACCGTTACAAACTCGGTAACCTGTAATTTATTATCAGTGATTTCATTGGTTTCATTTTCTGCAGCCTCATCTCTTTTAGCACGTCTGTATTTCGATTTCAAACTTTTTCCTCTTCCACCTGCGCCTGCTAATTTTGCTTGCGTTTCTTTGATCTTATCCTGAATGGCTTTTTGACCAATTTCTTTTTGTTCTGCCGTTTGAGGTGCATTTCTATTACCACCAGGTCTTTGTCCGCCACCTGGTCTTTGTCCGCCACCTGGTCCTTGATAACCACCACCTGGTCTTTGTCCTCCACCTTGTCCTTGATAACCACCACCTGGTCTTTGACCTCCGCCCTGTGTTTGATTACCGCCCTGTCCACCACCCCCTTGTTGTGGGCCTTGAGGACCATGAGAAGGAATACGTTTACGTTTGCGTTTTTCCTCTTGGCTCAATGGCTTAGGACGGGTATCGCTATTAATAGGTAAATCAATTTTACCCATTACTTTAGGACCTTCTAATTTTTTAGTGGCAATATTTTCAATTTTGCCATGCACATTTTCAGGTGATATAGAATGATCTACTGGAGCGCGCGTTGCTTTCACTGGCTTTGCTGCTGGCTCTTCTTTCTTTACTGGTTTTTTGGCAGGCGTTTCTATGGCTGGTTTTTTGGCTGGCTCTTCTGTTTTCTTTGCCGATTTTTTAGGTCTTGTAGAAGAGTCTATTAAGGATAAATCTATTTTGTCAACTACTTTAGGCGACTCTACTTCAGGTGCCTCAATTTTAACTGTAACAGGCTTCTCCACTTCTTTTTCTGCTGCCTTCACTGCTTTAAGTTTTCCTTCTGCATCAGGTGCTTTCACCTCTTCTGCTTTCAGTTCTGCTTTAACAGGTTTAGCTGCCTCTACTTCAACGACAACAGGTTTTTTTGCCTTGTCTTTATCGGCCACAGCATTTTTAGGAAGCTCTACATGGTCTGCTTTATCTCTAGCTACTTTATCGCTTTGAAATTCTGCTTGTAGAGAATAATACTGATCCTCAGTTAATTTAGCTGTTGGCTTAAGGTCGTCTTTAGGAAAACCTTTTTTCACTAAGAATTCAATCAAGGTGTCTTGACCGATGTTGAATTCTTTAGCAGCTGCTAACAATCTTGGTAGTTTCAATTCTGACATTCTGTTGTTTTTTGTCCCGATAAATCATTGACTGTTTTCCCGGAACGATTCGCCTAATACAAATATACTTTCAAAAATTAAAGGTTATTCACCTTTATCAAATTCTTCTTGTAAGATTCGACGCACATCTGCAATCGTTTCTTTTTCTAAGTCTGTTCTTTTTTCTAATTCTTCAGCGCCTAAGTTTAAAATACTTCTTGCCGTATCGCAACCCACACGCTTAAATTCATCAATAATCCATGTTTCAATCTCATCGCTAAATTCATCTAAGTCAATATCAAATTCATCCACAATTTCTTCGTCTTCACGGTATACATCTAATTCGTAACCCGTTAATTCAGAAGCTAATTTAATATTCACCCCTCTACGTCCAATGGCTAATGAAACTTGATCTGCTTTCAAATACACTTCAGCGTGCATTTTTTCAGCGTCAATATTCATATAACTAATTTTTGAAGGTGTTAAAGAACGTTGAATTAATAATTGAGTATTGGTAGTGAAATTAATTACATCAATATTTTCATTTTTCAATTCCCTTACAATACCATGAATACGACTTCCTTTCATACCTACGCAAGCACCTACTGGATCAATTCTATCGTCGAAAGACTCCACCGCTACTTTAGCACGCTCACCTGGCTCGCGTACAATTTTCTTAATGGTAATTAAACCATCGAAAATTTCTGGCACTTCTATTTCTAATAATTTGGCTAAGAATAAGGGGCTGGTTCTAGATAAGATAATCACTGGTGAATTATTTTTCATATCCACTCTAGCAATAACGGCTCTAATATTTTCTCCTTTCTTAAAAAAGTCTTGAGGAATTTGTTCCGACTTTGGAAGAATTAATTCATTGCCTTCTTCATCTAATAATAATACTTCTTTTTTCCATACTTGATAAATTTCAGCGTTCATGATGTCTCCAATTCTATCAGAATATTTCTTTACTAAAGCGTTTTTCTTCAAGTCATTGATACGAGAAGCTAATGTTTGCTTAGCCGCTAGGATGGCTCTTCTTCCGAAGTCCAAGATGTCTACTTCTTCTAATAAATCCTCTCCTACTTCATAGTCGGGTTGAATTTTGATAGCTTCAGAATAAGACACTTCTTCTAAAGGATTATCTACATCATCATCGTCTCTAATTTGACGACGGCGAATAATTTCCAAGTCACCTTTTTCAGCGTTTACGATAACGTCAAAATTTTCATCACTACCGTATTTTTTTCTTAATAAGGTTTTGAATACGTCTTCTACCACTTTCATCATGGTAGGACGGTCAATGCTTTCTGCGTCTTTAAACTCCTGAAAGGCTTCAATTAAATTTATACTTGCCATGACATAATTTTTTTTCAAGCTACTTGCTTGATGATTTGTTGGTTAAAATTGAACTTGAACGATTGTTGTTTTTATTTGATCAAAAGGAATTAATAAAGTTTGCACTGCTGCTTTCTTACCCTTTCCTTCTGTCCATTCTATTAATATATCTTTCTCTGTTACTGTTTTTAAAACTCCTTCTTTAATGCTTTCATCCAAAAAAGTGATTTCTACCTTGCGTCCCCTATTGTTGACATACTGACGATTCAAGACTAAAGGCTCGTCGATACCTGGGGAAGAAACCTCTAAAGAGAAATCGCCTTCCGGAAACCAGGCCGCTTCTTCCATAATGCGGTATAATTTCCTGTTGATAAAAGTGCACTTTTCAATAGGCAGGCCTTGGTCGCCGTCCAAGAATATTTTGATATTGTTGGTTGGCTTCACTTTCACCGAAACGCAGAAATAACTAGGCTCCTCTTTGAGAAGTTGGTCCAAAATTGGATTCACTAAGGCTATTATCTCGTTTGCTTGCATACTTAAAAAAGAAGAAGGGAACGAAATCGTTCCCTTCACATTTTCTTCTATTCTTTGCCAAAGGTAATAAAACAGGATGAAATATCCCAAAAATATTGGCAAGGACCTTATTTTTGCAGTATGACGAAGTTTATTCTATATGGGTTTTTGATTTACTTTTTGTACAAAGTAATATTTCAGGTGGTAGTGCCAGTAAGCAAAGGGGTGAAGTCGGTAAGACAGAATATGGAACAAATGCAGAAGCAGCAAGCAGAAGCTGTTAGAAATGCACAGAACAGTCATAATGCTGCTCACAATACAAACGCGCAAACAGCCCCAAAAGAAGCCCCAGTGGAAGCAGAATACATTGAATTTGAGGAAGTTAAGGAGAAATAGAGGGAAGAATTAGAGGGAAGAAATAAGCTTTTTTTAGGGCCCTTATAAATAGACCTCGATATCCTTTTCAACCGTCATCCCCTCTTTTAAATGAAGTACTTTAAGCCCTACCGAGGCGGCTGCTATAATATTGGGCTCATTGTCGTCAATAAATAAGGTTTCAGTTGCCACCAAGCCCTCTTTCTCTACTATATAGGTAAAAGAAGCGGGGTCGGGTTTACGCATACCCATTTCATGAGAATAATAGGGTTTCTTAAAAAGAGATACAAAAGGGTAGTTAGCTACCATGGTTTCAAACTCAGCTATAAAATGGTCGTGGTGAATTTGATTGGTATTGGAATATAAAAAAGTATTATACTTAGTATTGTTTTGCTGAATCCACTCTATGCTGTTTTTTCTAAAGCCTACAAGTAGTGCATTCCAAGCAAAATGAATTTGTTCATTCGTTAAAGGTAAATTCACCAAGGCTCTTACCCCATCATAAAATGCCTGTTCATTTACAAAGCCCATTTCTAAGTCTAAAAATAACTTGTGCGATTTATTCAAAGTAAAATGCTGGTCAATACCTTCAATACCAATAGAGGCAAAAGCGGTATTCATTTTTTTAAAATCAATATCGTATAAGACATTGCCTAAATCGAAGATTAAATTTTTTACTACAGCCATTAAATTTGTATAATTTAGGAATAAATAGAAAGGTGAAGTTAAAGAAAGATTTTAATTAATTGTATATTTGAAATATGAAACAAAGCTTGGCACATATTGCTGTGGTGGTTCGTGATTATGACGAAGCCATTGCTTATTATACTAGTATTTTAGGTTTTACATTAATTGAAGACACCGTTTTATCTGAAACCAAAAGATGGGTTATGGTGCAACCCACTGGAGCCAATAATGGATGTATGTTATTACTTGCCAAAGCCGCAACCCCTGAGCAAGAAAAGTGTATTGGTTATCAAACAGGAGGTCGTGTATTTTTATTTTTATACACCGATAATTTTGAAAGAGATTATCAAAATTATATTTCCAAAGGTGTTGAATTTACTATTGCGCCGCATCTGGAAGCATATGGAACCGTTGCGGTGTTTAAAGATTTTTATGGGAATCTTTGGGATTTGATTGAGCCTTCATAGCTGCTGCCATATGCTTGCAAGCTGCATCTCCCTTACTCAATTCAGCGTGAATATTAGCTTTAGAAGCTTCGTCTCTGTTCTGACTTAGTTTAAAAACATGTTGTAAATCACTCACTATTATATCGAAAGAATAAATGGCCTTCATATTTTGCTCCAGGTATTCAGCAGGTAGGTTTTTTACTTGTGTAGGCGCATTGGCATCTTTTTCAAAACGTAGTGTAAGCTTTTCTAATAAATTATATAAATGCTTTTCATCTTTAATTTCTAAACTTCCTTTTGCTTGCACCGACTGATAGTTCCAAGTGCTTCCCATATTTTTTGTGGTATACCAATTGGCACTTACAAAGGCCGATGGCCCAGAGAATATTGCTAATACTTTATTATTATTTTCAAAAGCAATGGTATGTTCTTGCTTGCGCATAACATGACCACTAATAATAATTTTATCTTCTTCAATGGTTAATAAAACAGGCACTTGTGTAGCCACTGGAAAGCCTTCAGCATCTACACCACAAATAGTTACAAAGGGATTGGCTTGCATAAAGTCCAATACTTCTTGATGATCCTTGGCTTTAAAATGAGATATATTATACATAGTTATTTATTATTCTTAGTTAATTTAAAGTGGAAGCTCGGTAGTTATTTTAATTTCATCCATTACAAATAAACTATTAATATGCGCCACCATGGGAAGCACGGCCAATCGTTCTTGATAAAATTTATTATAAGACTCTACATCTTTGGTGACTAATTTTAAATAATAATCAAAACTGCCCGACACTAAACTGCAAGCAATAATTTCTGGAAATTGTGCAATGGTTTTTTCAAATTCAGAAAAATGGGAACGGGTTTGTTTGTCTAAAGTTACTTGGCAGTGCACCACTAAGCCAAGGTCTAATTTTTTTCTATCCAGCAGGGTAACATAATGTAAAATATAGCCTTCCGCTTCTAGTCTTTTAATGCGGTCATGTGTAGGGCTTAGTGATAAATTAATGGCAGCGCTAATGTCTTTTAATTTAGCTAGGGCATCCTTTTGTAAAATGCGTAAGATAGATTGGTCAATAGCGTCAAGTGCCATAGAGAAATAATTTCTGTTTTTAGGATAAATTCTACTGTAAATAACGTTATTTTTTGCTATTTACCCAAAATATCAAGATATTTTACTGAATATTATCATTAATAAATGAATATTTTCTTTAAACCGATATTTGTGCAGAAATAAAAACAAAAAATCATGATTATTGGAGTTCCTAAAGAAATTAAGATTCAAGAGTATAGAGTGGGTTTGACACCAGAAGGTGTGGATGCACTTACAAGACAAGGTCATACAGTGAATGTAGAAACAAAGGCAGGTCTTGGCTCTGGATTTTCTGACGAGGCTTATATAAAAGCAGGTGCAACTATTTTAGCAACGGCTAAAGATGTATACGAGATTGCTGAAATGATTATTAAAGTAAAAGAACCACTAGCTGCGGAATTTCCTTTAATTAAGCCAGGTCAAATTTTATTTACTTATTTCCACTTTGCAGCATCAAAAGAATTAACCGATGCGATGATGAAATCGCATGCAGTTTGTATTGCTTATGAAACAGTAGAATTACCTGATGGTTCTTTACCTTTATTAGTGCCTATGTCGGAAGTGGCAGGAAGAATGGCTGTGAATGTGGGTGCTTATTATTTAGGTAAACCATTTGGTGGAAAAGGAAAATTATTAGGAGGAGTACCAGGTGTTAAACCAGCGGAAGTATTAATTATAGGTGGTGGTATTGTTGGAACACAGGCCGCTAAAATGGCTGCAGGTTTAGGCGCCAATGTTACTATAATGGATACTAACTTAACAAGATTAAGATATTTATCGGATGTAATGCCAGCGAATGTAGTTACGCAGTATTCTACACTAATGGCTATTCAAGAAAAATTACCTACAGTAGATTTAGTAATAGGTGCTGTATTATTACATGGTGCCAAGGCGCCGCATTTAATTAAGAAAGTAGATTTAGCTTTAATGGAAGCAGGCACCGTAGTGGTGGATGTAGCAGTGGACCAAGGAGGTTGTATTGAAACTTGTAAACCTACAACGCATGAGAACCCTGTGTACATGGAGCAAAATATTTTGCATTACTGTGTTGCCAATATGCCAGGAGCAGTACCACAAACTTCTACACGCGCACTTACACAGGCTACTTTGCCTTATGCCATTGCCATTGCCAACAAAGGATGGGAAAAAGCCTGTGTTGAAAACGCAGCTTTAGCAAAAGGATTAAATATTAAAGCAGGAAAAATTTTACATAAAGGCGTAGCCGACGCTTTCAACGCATAGTATTTGAAACTAAGAAGTCTATGAAAAACATTTTAGTCTTATGTACTGGCAATAGTTGCAGAAGTCAAATAGCCCATGGTTTTTTAGCATCTATGACTGCGGGCAAGGCCCATGTATATTCTGCAGGCGTGGAAACACATGGTGTGAATCCAAAAGCCATTGACACTATGAAAGAAATTGGTATTGATATTTCTCGGCATACCTCTAATAATATAACTGAATACTTTGGTGTAAATTTTGATTATGTGATTACCGTATGCGATAATGCGAAAGAACGCTGCCCTTATTTTCCAACCAAGGCAGTGAAACTACATTATAATTTTCCTGACCCAGCCAAGGCTGTTGGCACGGAAGATGAAATCAATGAGCAGTTTAGAGTAGTAAGAAAAATGATTAAAGATTACTGCGAGAACTTTGTAGAAGAGTATATGAACGAATAAGAAAAATATATAAAGTAGAATAATTGAATTAATTATTCTTGGCTCCGTTATCTACCCAACATAGAATTGCATTTTTATCGGCTATAGCTAAGGCTTTATCCTTAGGCATTCTACCTGTTGAAATAGAGGCTCTAATTTGACTAGCATTATCATGTATAACCTGAAAATTATTTAATGACGCTGCGTTGGGCCCGTCATGACAACCACTCAAATTACAAGTGCTATTGAATAAGGGTAAGATAGTTTTACTAAAGCTTGTATTCGCATCACAGCTAGCCACAACTGGTGTTGTATCTGCTGCATTTTTTGAACAAGCAATACCCACAATAGTAAGTGTGATTGCCAATAAATAAACTTGATAAGATCTAATTTTCATAATGGTATATTTTAAAGAATAAAAAAAGCATCCCGAAAATTCGGGACGCTTTTGTATATAGAATCTAACAATTTTTTAAATACTAGCTTATTTCCATATTGTCCAACCTTTCCACCATGTTTGATTTATACCTGATGGGGCAACTGCTCCTCTAAATGTAGCTGTCTTATCAAAGAAAGCATTTTGTAATTTAGAATCAGCGAAGCTACCGTTTATTTTATAGTCCAATGAAGTATTCAAACCTAGAATACCATAAGTTGCGCTTAAGCTTCCAGATGTTCCAGGACCTGCACTTGCATAAGGAGTAAAGTCAGGGTTAGTATAGTTAAACGGTTGAATAATTTTCATAATATTCGCATCTGCAGAACTTAATATAGTATTATTATAAAAAGGAGTAGAGAAAATAGATAAAACATCGTCTGTAGTAGTAGTTTGTCCACTTTTACCAATATATACTAAATCAACTGTGTTACCCGCTAAGGTTATATTTTTTAATCTAACAGTGCTATCCACTAAATTCTTATAAGTAGAACCATTAGTAGTTACTTTAGACTCATCAATTGTAATACCTCTAGGCCATCCTGCGATGATAGTATTTTGAATAGAGATACCAGAGTTTCTTCTAATTTGAGCACCTGCATAGAATAAGTTATTTCCTTTTCCATAAACTGGGTGAATTCTTGGACCAATAGCTGTCATATTTGAAAACACAGCTGTAGTTTTTGGAGTCAAATCAGAACCATTACCGTCATTATCTGATTCAAAAGCTTCTGAGTTAGATATATCGGCAATTGCAGAATCTCTCAAAGCAATACCAAACTGAACATTTCCAGAATATCCCCAGTCAGTATCGAAATCATCATCTTGAGTTTTATAAGCAATCAAATACTTACAGTTTACAGTACCACCAAACCACTCGTAAGCATCATCTTTTGCATAAGTAACTTGAATATGGTCAATAGTTGTACCATTACCCACACCAGCGAATGTTAAACTGTTCAACTCATTATCTGGTTGGTAAGCATAACCTGCATATTCAATTCTTACGTATTGTAAAATACCAGAGTTGTCAGCATCGTTTGCTGTTGGAAAATCTGGATCACCAGAACCAGCTAAACCATATCCTACTACAGCATCGTTCACACCACCTTCAACAGAAGCTAAACCTTTATAAGTTGTTCCTTTCCAAGTTAGAGATTGGTTTATAGTTGCAGTACCTAATAATACAACGCCACCCCAGTCTCCAGAAGCTGGATTTGCTGAAGCAGAAGTAAACACGATAGGTTTGTCTGCAGTACCTTTTGCTACCAATTTACCACCACGGCAAATAACTAAGGCAGCTACTTCAGCACCTGACTTACCCATTACTTTTGCACCTTCTTGTACAGTTACTGTAACACCTTTGGTTACATAAACAACACCAGAAAGATAGTTTATATCTTTGGCAAGTAAAGTAGTGTCTTTTGTAATTTTACCTGTTAAAGTAACGGTATTAGATACCACACCTACAGGAGTGACTTCCTTCGTAACGACGAAGATTTCTTTTTCGCCATCTGTTTCAATCTTTCTACAACCAGTTACGGCTAAAAAAGCTAGAGATAAATAAAATAATTGTTTCATTGTTTTTTGTATTTAAAAAAAGTTTTTAATTTATTATAAAGAGTAATTAAGTGTTACACCATAAGTCGTACCAAATTTTCTAGAAAAACGAATTCCATCAGTTGCTTTATCATAACCAGTATTGCTATTATTATTTTGATAGAAAATTTGTCTTTGGTTTAGGATGTCTGCAACAGTGAATTTGATTTCTGCTTTATTATTAGAAAATTTCTTACTTACTTGGAAATCGATTAGGGCCCTTGGATTTTCATATACATCTGGAGAACCAGCACCTGCTTGAATATCTCCCACTAAGTAAATACGCTTACCTACTTGGTTAATTAAAGCTGTCATATTAAATCCTTTCTCAGTTACATCATATAATAAACCTGCATTTATTAAATAAGGAGATTGACCTTGCAAGGCCCTACTAATTCCAATATTTCCATCATCAATTTTAGAGTTAATGTAAGAGCCGTTCGCATTCAATGTAAAGCGCTTATTTAACTTTTTACGACCTTCAACTTCAAAACCGAAAGCTGTTGCTTTAGCCGCATTTTGGAAAGAGAATAAGCTAGATCCTCCAGAACCTTCCTGGTATACACTTTCAATAGGATTTTCAAAATTCTTATAGAATATACCGAATGTAAACATTTCACCAGTAGATGGATATAATTCATATCTAAAGTCTGTATTGGTAATTTTAGTTCTTTTTAAACCTGGATTACCAGAAACAGAAGCGTTTAATTCGAAATCATATATACTTAATGCAGATAATTCTCTTAACTCTGGTCTAATAACTGTTTGAGATCCTGTAACTCTTAAATTCGCCTTATCGGTTAATTTAATAGTTGCATTTACACCTGGTAAGTAGTCCGTTACTTTTGAATAAGTATGTCTTGGATCCCACTTCTTAACCGAACCTACTAATTGGTCAAAGTCTTCTACTCTTAAACCCCAAATTACTCTTAAACCTTCAGACAATTTATTGTCAAATTGCACATAACCCGCATTTAAAATGGTATTTGCTAAGTATCTGAAGTTTCTGTTTTGAATTGAATTGAAAGCAAATTTATTATCGTAGCCATTACCATAGTTTTCAGGTACAAAGGCCGATTCTGCTGGCAATAATCTTAGAGCAAGATTATCTTTAGGCATAGTAATAGCAAATAATTGTGCGTCATATAAGCGGTCTTTCACCTGAATCATATATCCCGCTTTCACTGTGTTTTGTTGATTTAATTTAAAAGTTAAATCGCCACCTGCAGTATAAATATAGTCGTTTAGCGTTTGGAATACTCGGCTACCAGACTGTTGTGATAAAGTATTTGAAATATTTAATACATATGGATCATTCCCTGTGATATTTTTAGTATATAAAATTCTCCTTTGGTCAGGGCTATAGCTATCTAAAATAGTAAAGGCTCCATACCAGTTAAACTTTAATTTACTTGACAAGCTATGCTCACCATTTAACTGATTAGTGAAAAATACATTTTGGTTAAACACAAACTCGTTACCTTTTACTAATTGTTGTCTATCATAAACAGTTCCAGCTCTTTGTGTAAAATCATTAGCTGTTTTAACATTTGCAATGGCTTTATAACTAATCTTATTCAATGGATTTAAAAAGATAGATAAGCCAGCAATAGCACCTACATTCACCTCATTAAGATACTTCTTGTCGTTCAATTCTACATAAGGAGAAAAACCAACATTAGATAATTGATTCTGATTATTGATATTATCTTGAAACTTGTATGCATTAGCATAACTTACTCCAATAGTACCGCCTATTTTCTTACCCCACAATGTTCCAGCGAAACCGCCATTCATTTGTAAGCTTAGATTAGGTTTTGCAGTTGTATTTACTGGCGCCCAATTACTTGACATAGACTTACCTAATGCTGTTTTAGAAGCCATGCTTGAAGTATCAAAACTAGACTTAGTAGTATATCCCGCAGGTAAAGATCTTGTTCCATCATCCACTCCATACCAATCTGTTTTACCGCCTTTATCTTTAAAGAAATCTTTTCCAGTAATTAAGGTATTGGCACTTGTTCCAATTTGAACATTAAAGAAATTCTTAGAAGGTACATCCTTTGTATTTACTTGTATTAAACCACCCGCCCACTCACCAGGTAATTCTGGAACGAAGGCTTTATTAATAATAATATTGTCAATAATTTGAGAAGGGAATAAATCGAAAGAGAAAGTTTTACGATCAGGCTCGGTACTTGTTAATAAAATACCATTTAACATAGCTTGATTATATCTATCAGCCAAACCTCTTACAATAATATACTTACCATCTTGGATGGAAGTGCCTGAAGTTCTTTTTAAAATTTCTGCTGTATTTCTATCTGGGCTTCTTTTAATAGACTCTGCTGAAATAACAGAAGCTACCGTATTAGTATTTCTTTGAAAAGAAATTAAAGCGTTGTCAGTAGCACCTTTATTAGATGATCTGTTAGCAGATACGGTTACATCCGCTAATTTTGAATTCGCTTCTTCTAATAATACATCCACTACTAAGTCTTCACCTGCAGTAGTAGCTTTAATATCCTGAACTGTTTTATTTTTATATCCAACATAGGTTAAAACCAATGTATAGTTTTTAGCTACATCAATGGTAAAACTATATCTTCCTTCGATATCTGTTTTAGCAACCTGTGTTTTGTCTGATTTTAATGTAAGGGATACACTAGCAAGTGCTTCGTTTTTTGCACTAGTAATTTTACCAGTTAATTTAGCTTTTTGAGCTTGAGATATAGTTGCAATTGCGATAAATCCAATGAGTATTAATAACCTTTTCACAGTATAAATATTTATACCGCAAAGATTAGAATCCAATGTTACCGTAATGTTACCGTAATGTAAACTTAATATTAACTCTAAGAAAATAATCAGTAAAACTAAATATTACATAAACTATTGAAAATCAATGGCAATAATAGTATCAGGACCAGTCACAGACAAGCCACCTGCATCTATTAAAACTCCGTTTTGTCTTTTACTAAATGGAAGGCTAGTATTTGAACCCATTACACTTACTTTATTAGCTTTGATATTACCCGGAATAAATAAACCTGATTCTTTTCTTTGCTTAAATAAGTGCACATATACATGTTTTGCGTCCTGAGTAGTCACGCCCCATATCTGTGGGCCTAAAGGGCCCCCTCTTGTACCATATATACTAGCTCCATATTTTTTAACCCACTTGCCTACTAAGGCCAGGGTATCTGTAAATTCAGATTGTATTTCTCCATTGGGCATGGGTCCTACATTTAATAATAAATTAGAATTTCGACCAGCAGCACCCGCTAGTGTTTGAATAATATTGGAGTAGGATTTATAATTACGATCATTAATTTTAAAACCCCAAGCATCATTCATAGTAATACAAGACTCTATAGGCAAACTAGAAGCCGTTTGAAAACTTAAGCCAGAACTATTTTGTCCAGGTAAGTCTTGCTCAAACATTTGGAAGTCTTCGCCGGGTATGGGATCTAAGTGATGATTATTCCCAATCATACAAGCAGGTTGTAGTTTATGAATTAAACTATAAATTTCATCATACTTCCAATTCAAACGTGAGCTTCTATCCTTTGAACCTTCTGGGTTGGTTTGATCCCAATGGCCATCAAACCAAATGCAAGATATATCTCCATAATTAGTAAGTAGCTCTGTTAATTGACCCTTCATGAACTTTAGATAAGAATCATAATTGCTCTTAGCAGTTCTTCCCGATTTTTTTCCTGTTCTACCTGTTTCATAAGGGTAGTCGTCTCTCGTCCAATCCAATAAAGAATAATAAAACCCTAATTTAATGCCTTGCTTTTTACATTCTGCAGCCAATAGCTTTAAAGGATCTTGTTTATAATGTGTGTTGGTAATTTTCCAATCCGATTGTTTAGTGTCCCAATTAGAAAAGCCATCATGATGTCTTGTAATAAGTACAATGTACTTCATGCCTGCATTCTTTGCTATGCTTACCCATTTAGCGGCATCAAAATCAACTGGGTTAAATACCTTAGTTAGTTTTTTATAATCGTCTTTATTAATTTCTTTATTATTCATTACCCACTCTCCATCGCCTAGTGCACTGAAAGCACCCCAGTGTATAAACATGCCAAACTTATTATCTTGAAAAGTTGTTCTTGCAGCAATATTTGCCTTAGTGGGTGTATAGGTTTGCGCTTGAGCCGACAAAACAAATAAACATAGAATGGATAAGAAAAAATTTTTCATAACTAAAATTAAAAAGTAAAGTGAATAGCGTTAGCGTAAAATATTAATAGCGTAAAAATTATAAAAACAAAAATTAATCTAAATGAAAAACGCTGTGTAAATCGCTGGTACCTTTAAAGTTAACATCTAGGTCTTTAATAATACCGTCTTTGACATCATATACCCAACCATGAAGGTGTAAAGGTTGTTCTCTTTTCCATGCATTTTGAACAATGGATGTTTTTCCTAAGTCTTGTACTTGTTCAATGACATTTAATTCAACTAATCTATCTGCTCTTTGTTTTTTATCTTTTAATGCATCTAACTCCTTGAAGTGTAGGCGATATACATCTTTAATATGTCTTAGCCAATTATCAATTAAACCAAACTGTTTATTTTCCATGGCAGCCATTACACCACCACAACCATAGTGACCACAAACTATAATGTGTTTTACTTTCAACACTTCTACTGCGTAAGAAAGTACACTTAGCATATTCATATCGCTATGAATAACCATATTGGCTATGTTTCGATGTACAAAAATATCACCAGGCGAAGTGCCTGTAATTTGATTCGCAGGGACGCGGCTATCGGAACAGCCAATCCATAAATATTCCGGATTTTGACTATTCGCCAATTTCTCAAAATAAACAGGGTCAATCGCTAATTGATCTGCTACCCACTTCTTATTGTTTTCTAGTAGTTTATTATATGATTTTTCCATACAGTATAAAATTAGGCAATATTTTGGATTTTGTTTAAAGTTTAAACAGCAATTACCTAGCCCTTTATGCTATTTAACTTATTTTTATTAGATGAATATACTCATTGAAATATTGGGTTGGATAGGCTCAGTATTAATAGTAGGTTCCTATGCGCTCAATATAACAGGCAGGCTAGCGTCTACAAGTAAAATATATGTTTTAGCCAATATTATTGGGGGTTTATTTTTTGTAGTGAACACCTACTTCCATCAGGCCTACCCTTCCATGTTCGTAAATATTATTTGGGTCATTATTGCCATTGTAATGCTGAGTAAAAAAGATAGACAAAAAGGCAAATGAAAAATATAAGTACCCATTTATTTTTTATATTGAAATGGTTGTTCATTATTATTGTGACGGCAAGTTTAGTAGGCTCCGCTACTGCATGGTTTTTAATTGCCTTAGACTATCTTACCATATGGCGAAGTTATCATATTTGGATAGTAAATTTCTTACCCTTAATTGGTTTAGGTATTGGTTATGCTTACCATTACTTTGGAACAGATGTAAAAAAAGGAAATGATTTAATTTTAGAATCACACCAAGCTGCGGAAACTACTAGTACTACAAATTCTTCTATTAAACCTATTCCCTTATTAATGGCCCCACTTGTTTTTATAAGCAGCTTACTTACACATGTAGGCGGAGGTTCTGCAGGCAGAGAAGGAACAGCAGTTCAAATGGGAGGCGCTATTGCAGATCAATTCACCACACTATTTAAATTAAATACTGCTGAAAGAAAAACCATACTCATAATGGGTGTGAGCGCAGGCTTTGCTGCGGTGTTTGGCACACCATGGGCAGCTGCGGTTTTTGCTTTAGAAATTATGAGTTTTAGAAAAATAAAATTTGAAAATATAATTCCAAGTTTTGCTGCAGCTTTTGGTGCACACTATATTTGTTTAGCATGGATGGTAAAACATACTGTGTATAGCATTGATATTATTCCAAGCATTACAGTAAGTACTATAAGTTGGACGATGCTTGCAGGAATTATTTTTGGATTAACCGCAGTTCTATTTATTTATACAGGTAAAATTTTTGAAGCTTTATTTTCAAAAATAAAATTTGAACCCATGCGCCCTTTTATTGGTGGTATTATTATTGCCTTATTTATTGTAGTGGCTAATTCCACCAAATATATTGGACTAGGTATCCCTACTATTATTGATGCTTTTATAAGCCCTGCGGGTAATTTTGATTTTGCTTTAAAAATTGTATTAACCAGCCTTACTTTAAGTGCCGGCTTCAAAGGTGGGGAAGTAACCCCTTTATTTTTTATAGGGGCTACACTAGGTAATATACTTATTTGGTTTATACCACTACCTATGGCCTTACTGGCTGGAATGGGCTTTGTGGCTGTATTTGCGGGGGCTACGCATTGCGTCATTGCCTCCATTATTATGGGCATTGAATTATTTGGTATGGAAGCTGGCATGTATCTGGGGCTTGCTAGTGTAGTGGCTTATTTTGCTTCTGGCATGAATGGTATTTATAGTGCTAAACTTAAAATGGGCGCTAAATATGATTTATATAATTTTATAAGCAAAACTAAAGAGCTATAAAAGAATTGAATAGAAATAAAAAAAATAAGTAAAGATTAAAATAATAAAAATGGTTGAAATAGTGCGCGTAACGAATGATGTAGAAATAGAAGGTATTCGTTTATTACAAAAAGAAAATTTAAAAAAATTAATTAGTGCTGAAGAAGCTGCTCAGGAAGGTTTTGTCACTGCAGAATATAGTTTTGAATTTTTAAAACAAATGAATACTGCCAGCCCTTCTGTGATTGCTAAAGACGGCAACAAGGTAGTGGGCTATGCGATGGTGGCGGTAAAATCTATTTATGGAGGGCACCCTTTATTAGATAGCTTATTTGATGAAACAGATAAACTAAGTTTTAACAATGAGCCGCTCAAAGAAATGAATTATGTTTTAGTAGGGCAGCTTTGTGTGGGTAAGAATTATCGAGGACAAGGACTGGTACAAAAAATGTATGGCTTTTTTAAGACTGAATTACAAAAAGAATTTACTTATTGTATTACCGATGTAGCACAGGACAATCCAAGGTCTATTAAGGCGCATTTAAAAACAGGTTTTGAAATTATACATACCATTGGCTATGGTGGCGACTCTTGGGATATTATTTTGTGGGATTGGAATAAAAAGTCATAAACTAATGAAAATTATTTTACCTAGTATTCATTAAGTAAGCCGTGATTATTTACATTAGATGATTTAATATAATTGAAATACCCATTCTTTAATCACGCGATACAGGTCTTGTTAAACAAGTTGGACCTCCGCCCCCTTTCACACTAATTTCTGCACCTTCATACTCTATTACTTTGCAACCTGCTGCTTCTAATCGAGACTTCGTAATAGGGTTTCCTTTTACCATTAAACAAGTACGAGGTGCAATAGCAAGTACATTACAACCCATACTATCAAATTCCGATGCTGGTACTTCTACTAGTTCAAAACCTCTTGCAATTAACTCATTTCTAAAGACAATAGGAATTAAAGGAGAATGCACCACCGCTATATTATCAGCCACTGGACTTAATACCGACATTAAATGAAATACATCAGCAGGTCCTCTATAATGTGGCATCGGAACAACTATTACTTCCACGCCTAAAGGTTTTAATAAAGCAGTTATTTGTTTAATACCTTCTTCATTAGTTCTGTAGGTGTGACCTACTGCCAAGGTTTTAGCATCTAACCAAGCAACATCTCCCCCTTCAATGGTTCCAGGTGCGGTAATGACCCCGAGTACTGAAATACCTTCAGCCTCATAGGCTCTTTGTTGAGCCAAGGGCTCATTTCTACGACCCGCTTTTCCCATATTGCAAATAATCATGCCCTTGCTGGTAGCAATGGCAGCATCTCTGCAATAAATAGAATCCATATTCACTGAATCGTCTTGAGGAAAATAAAAAATTTGCACTCCACTTTCTTTTAAAATTTTTTCAAACGCATCATATTCAATAAGTGCTTTATCCATTATGGGTTTGTCTAAATAGTTCAAGGCTTCCCAATACATAGTAATATGTGCATCGTTTATAAATGCAGCAGACGCTTTTTTAATAAATAAAGAATTTAATTTTCCAGATTCTGAATGCGATGACATGAGTGTAATTTAAAGCGATGAAAAAATTATATGAACAATATTATGATTAATATTATGAATGCAATTATGAAACTATTATTAATAAAGTTAAGTAAATAGAAATTTAAAAATAGTTATGTTTTAAATTTGATCTCTTTTCCAAACAGCAAAAACATAAATAGGTACAGAAGACATGGTTAAGAAAAATCCCCAGAAAACGGTTTCCTGTCCTAGGCCTATCATTAACCATAAACAAAATATAAAAGTAAGTGAGGCTAGTAAAATTGCCATAGCTAAATTTTTGATTGACTTAAAGGGCAATTTAAATCGCATAATTAAATAAGAAGCGGTGCAAAAAACATAAGGTATTAAAATAGTAGAAGTAGTCATTAACATTAAAAATTTAAACTGCTCTACTAATGCTTTTGTATAATTCATACTCATTAAAACAGAAACAAATACACTTGAAATAACCACGCCTAAAACGGGTACGCCTTTTGCATTTAGCTTCATAAAAACGGAAGGAAATAATTTATCCTTAGCAATGGCAAAAGGTAATTGACCTTGAATTAATATATAACCATTCAATGCCCCAAAGGCAGCAATGGCCACCCCTGCACTCACCCAATACTCAGCCCCATGGCCCCATATTAACACCGCCGCATCGGCAAAAGGTGTTACACTTGTTTTTAATTGAGCAGCTGGAATCATGCCCATAATACTTACTGTACTTAAAATATATACCACAGTAGCTATAAGCGTTCCAAGTGTAGTAGCCTTGGCTACAGTGGCTGCTGAATTAGCCACACTACCCGAAGGAATAGTGGCGCATTCAATACCCAAAAAAGCAAAAAAGGTTAAAGTAGTGGTGGCTGTGATGGCCGCTATGGTGGAAGTTCCACTTGTATTAAAGGGTAAGAAATTTTCTAGGTGAATATAAAATAAACCGACAAGTCCAATTAGAATTATAGGTACAATTTTTAATATAGTGGTAATTAATTGGACTACACCGGAAGTAAATATGCCTAAAGAATTAATCCAAGTTAAAAACCAAATAGTAGCAAGGCCTGTAAGAATTGCTAATAATGAATTAGTAGCTAATGCAGGAATAAAAGTACTAAGCGCACTGATAAAAGAAACTGTAATGGCAGCATTGGTGCACCAAACAGAAACTAAATAACCCCAGGCTACTAGAAAGCCTGCAAAATCGCCTAGGCCTTTTTGAGAATAAGCATAAGGGCCTCCATTAGCAGCCGGTAATAAATAACTTAAATGTGCAAATACTTTTGAAAGTAAAAATGCGCCCATAGCTGAGCAAACCCAACCTAATAAACTAATACCGCCAAAACTAGCTAGTGTTGCAGGCATCAAAAAAACACCTGCTCCTATCATATTGCCTACGACTAAAGAAGTACTAGTCCATAAACCCAATTTTTTATCGGCTGCTTGCATTACTAAATATACCTATTAATAATGTTTTCTATTAATTCTTGTTGGCCGCTTATTGTGTTAGGTTCTCCATTCTCTAGGGCATAGGCTCTTAAGTCTTCTAAACTTAATTTTCCTTGTTCAAAGTCCTTGCCCTTGCCTGCATCAAAAGAAGCATATCTAGTAGAGCGTATTTTTCTATACTCTGATTTTTGTAAAATAGCATCTGCAGTAATTAAGGCACGAGCAAATGTATCTATGCCCCCAATATGCGCATGAAATAAATCGGCAGCATCGGTGGAGTTTCTTCTGCGCTTGGCATCGAAGTTAATTCCGCCTCCTTGAAAGCCACCCGCTTCTAGAATAATAAGCATGGACTCTGCCAACTCATTAATATTGGTGGGGAACTGGTCTGTATCCCAGCCGTTTTGGTAATCACCTCTATTGGCGTCCATACTACCTAACATACCAGCATCCACTGCTACTTGTAATTCATGTTGGAAGGTATGACCCGCAAGGGTGGCGTGGTTCACTTCAATATTTAATTTAAAGTCGTTTAGTAAATCATATTGACGCAAGAAACCTATGACTGTTTCGCTATCATAATCGTATTGATGTTTCGTAGGCTCGCAGGGCTTAGGCTCAATAAAAAAAGTGCCTTTAAAACCATTTTTCCTTGCATAGTCTTTGGCTGTATGTAAGAACTTAGCCAAATGTTCTTTCTCTCTTTTCATATTGGTATTCAGTAGCGACATATAGCCTTCTCTTCCACCCCAGAATACATAATTCTCACCGCCTAATGCAATGGTGGCATCTAAGGCCCCTTTTACTTGCGCTGCTGCATGAGATAATACATGAAAATCGGGATTGGTAGAAGCCCCATTCATATAACGCTTATTGCTAAATACATTTGCTGTGCCCCATAATAATTTTACGCCACTGGCTTTTTGTTTTTCTTTTAAATAAGCAGTAAGTGCTTGTAAGCGACTATCGTTTTCATTTACATCATTGGTATAGTCTACTACATCTACATCATGAAAGCAATAATAAGGAAGACCTAGCTTAGTAATAAATTCAAAAGCTGCATCGGCTTTATCTTTAGCGCGTGCTACTGCATCTTGTTTTTCATTCCAAGGATACATATGCGTAGGTTCTCCAAAAGGATCTCCCCCATTGCCAACAAAACTATGCCAATAGGCAACTGCAAAGCGTAACCAATCTTTCATGGGCTTACCCGCCACTACTTTACTTTCATCATACCAACGATAGCTTAATGGGTTATCGCTATGTAAGCCCTCGTATTTAATTTGACCAATGCCCTTAAAAAATTCTTTTTCTCCAAGTAGTACTGACATAAAATAGAGTATTAAAGTTTATAAATTATTTGATTGTTCTATTGATTAATATAATGATTGTTATTTTAAGGAATTTTATATTTCGATTATGTATAAGGTTGCCTTTTTTTATTTTTAAAGTTCAATATTCTTATATAAATTTAGCTAGTTTATCTTTCCAATTTTCATAAAGTGCATCATATAATTTTGTTTCAGTAGGCTCTATGCGTTCAATGGGCTTCGTATCTGCAAAGGCTTCTTTTAATTCTTTATATATGCCCGCACCAATGCCTGCACCCAATGCCGCACCCACACTACCTTCTACATTATACAAGTCCACAGGCACGCCTGTTGCATTCACAAAGGCATGGGTAAATACGGGGCTTAAAAATAAGTTGGCCTGGCCTGCTTTAATCACAGAAGGTGTTAATTTATTTTCTCTCATAATATCTAGTCCATATCTAAAAGCAAAGGCAATGCCTTCTTGTGCTGCTTTATATATATGCGCTGCACTATGTTTATTTAAATCAATGCCCAGCATTTGAGCGCCAATAATTTTATTATTAAATATACGCTCTGCTCCATTGCCAAAAGGTAGAATACTTAGTCCATCGCTTCCTGCTGCAATGGTGGCTGCCATTTCATTCATGGTAGTATAATTCGTACTAGCCCCTATGTATTTTTTAACCCAACTATTTAATATGCCCGTGCCATTAATACAAAGTAGCATACCAATTCTATTTTCTGTACTTGTATGATTTACATGCGCGAAACTATTAACCCTCGACTGCATGTCATAAGATAAAGTATTGCCTACTCCATAAATAACCCCTGAAGTGCCTGCTGTGGCGGCTACTTCACCAGGTTCAAGCACATTTAAAGAAAGGGCATTATTAGGTTGGTCTCCTGCTTTATAACTAATAGGTATGCCTGGTTTTAAAAATAAAGCTGGCGCAATACTTGCACTTAGTGCACCGTGGTTACTAAATACATCTTGCACTTCAGGAAAAATACGCTGCTCAAAACCAAAATAATTTAATACCTCTTTTGAAATACAATTGTTTTTAAAATCCCAGAATATGCCTTCCGATAAGGCAGATATACTTGTAGTAATTTTTCCTGTAAGCCTCATGGCAATAAAATCGCCAGGTAGCATTATTTTATAAATTTGCGCAAATAGCGCTAGTTCATTTTCTTTTACCCAGGCAAGTTTAGCGGCTGTAAAATTGCCAAGTGAATTTAATAAATGCGATAAGCATTTTTTATGACCAATTGCATCAAAGGCTTTTTCTCCATAAGGTACTGCCCTACTATCACACCAAATAATGCTATCTCTTAGGACCTTTTTATTTTTATCAACTATTACTAGCCCATGCATTTGATAGGCAATACCAATGGCTGCAATATCATTAGAATTATAGGAAGGCAGGGCTAATTTAGCGGCCTTATGTAGCTTTAAAATACCTGCTTGAACCTGCTCCCACCACATTAAAGGCGACTGTTCGGCCCAGCCATTTTGATGGGAGATAATCGCATTTTCAGTATCTGGATAAGACACCGTTAGAATACATTTCTGTGTACTTGCTTCTACTAAAGAAACCTTAATAAAGGAAGTGCCAATATCAATGCCTAGTAAATACATATAGGGTTTGCTTACTATCTAAAACTAAGAAATAGTTCCCTGTTTTTGGCATATAAATTTAAAAAATAGGCATAAAAAAACTGCCCCCAAATTGGGGGCAGTTTATATAGTATGCTAAATTCTTAAATTAGAAATTAGGATTCTTGATAGCTACGCTAGTGGCAGATGGTGCGTTTAATTCAAACTCATCACCAGGTACATCCCAGTAGTCCATGTAGTTGTAGTTAATAGTTGCATTCGTCCAAACAACTTCTTTAATATCAAACACTGTACAACCGTAACGACCGCCGCCGTTAGCAATTGGATAAGTCCAGCCCCAACGTCTTGCATCGTAGAAAGATAATCCACGGAAAGCTAAGGCAACTCTTCTTTCTTTAGTTAATAAAGTTAAAGCGTCTGCTTTGGTTAGAGCAGTTGCAGCAGCTAAGCCAGCACCTTGGTAGGTTCTAACAGCATCGATAAATCCTAAACCAGTAGCAATATTACCCAATTGGATATTTGCTTCTGCTTGCATCATAGCATTCTCTTCGTAGCTAGCAGCAATGATTAATTCATATTTACCTACGTTCTTAGTACCATAAGAGTAAACACCTGCAATAGTTCCACCACCTGGTAAATCGGTAGTTTGCCAGCTTGGGTTTAAACTCCATCTTGTACCAAAACTAAAACCATGTGTAAATTGGTAACCTTCTTTGAAGTTACTTTCCTTACGCTTGTCACCAGTAGCAAATTCTTGAACAAAACGCTCACTAATTTTAAAAGTACCGCCACTTGCTTTGTTTGTAGTTAAGGCTGAAGCAGTACCGCCGTAGATTCCAAACCAGCTATTCAAATCTGTAGTACGACCAGTTAATACATAGTCAGAACTCTTCACACCATTAGCTGTTAAAGTTAAAACGGTATTCCAATCGGCAGTTGACATTACACCAGTGAAAGCATTTTTTGAAATTGAAACACCAGCTACTCCGTTTACAAAAGTTGACATTTTATTTAATAAAATGTTACGTGCTTTTAAAGTATTGACGTTTCTAGCCCACATTTCTTTTGTCATAATTTGACCATTACCTACTTGGCTAGATGCAGGAATTAATTTTCCTAAAGTAGCAGTATATTCTGCAGTATTAGAAGCAGCCCCTAAAGTAGTTACAGCTAAATCATAGTAGTAATTAGAACGTGCAATAACCGCATCGTGAGATACATAATTATTACTTGTTATACCTGCACTATCAGTAATGATACCAGCATAATACATTGTTCCAATTTGAGCATAAGCCCATCCTTTCCAGAAATAAGACCAAGCTTTAATAGTAGCAATTTTAGTGGCTTTATCGCCAGTGTATGTAACCTTGTCTGCTAAAGCAATAACGTTATTACAAGCTTGTTGCATTGCATACATATTCATCCACTCATACATCAAGGCATTATTACCTTGAGCTGTAGCCGCTCTTGAATTAAAAGCGCGGATAATGGATGGGTTTGGAGAAGGATTGGTTAAAGTTACGGTAGAGCTTAATTTAATTGTCTCTGGAGAAGGAAGTGTAGTGATTTGATTGTTAGAACCTTCACCACCTCCAATAATATCTCCCATTTCCTCATGGTAACCTCTTGGTAAAGAGAAGTAGCTATCACCTAGCCATCCATCACCATAGCTTAAACCATTTAAATAAACACCACCTTGAGCTAGCTTTGTTAAGCCATTCTCTTCGGTAACGTTACCACCCAATGTTGGCGAATTTGGATTACCAACTTCTAAATCTTTTTTACAGCTAGTCGACAACATGACTAATGCTGCGAAAAAGCCTAAGTAAAGTATTTTTATTTTATTCATGACTATTAATTTTTTATTTTTTAGATTAGAAACCTATGTTTAAACCAATTTGATATGATTTAGTATTGGGTATAGTACTGTGGTCAATTCCTCTATCGAAAGAAGAGTTAACTGAACCAGAACTAATCTCAGGATCCATACCAGTATACTTAGTCCAAGTCATGATATTACGTCCTGTAAATACTAATTGTAGTTTTCTAAATTTCTTGAAGGTATTTGTCTTCGCTAAATCAATACTTAAAGAAACGTTTCTTAATCTTACAAAAGAAGCGTCTTCTAAGAAGTAGTCTTTAGTTACATTATTACCTACACCACGCGTAGAACCCCATAATGCATAGTAGAAACTAGCATGGTAGGCAGTCCAAGCAGCTGGAGTGAAACCAGGAATATTAACTACTTTATCAAAGTCATTGCTAATACCATCACGGTACATCCACTCTTTAGTTTGGTTATATATATGAGCGCCATTGATCCAATCAAATTGGAAATTCAAGTTGATGAAATCTTTGTAAGTGATGTTATTAATAAATGACATATTGAACTTAGGACTAGGATCTCCTAATGGTAATTGCTCAGAACCCATCATGATACCTTTAGTAGCAGTATCTACTACTACATTACCACCATAAACTGGATCTACAACTACTACATATCTTCCAGAAGCCTTCATAGCGTCTGTGAAATAAGGAGTACCATTAGTAAGTGTTTGATCTAAGCTTCTAACAGTTGCATAAGCAAAGATTTGTCCGATTGGCTTTCCACCCACTAACACAACGTTAGTAGAACCAGCAGAAGAAGTCAAAGGAATAGTTGCACCACCTTTGATAGCATCAATCATAGAAACTTGCGTTCCGTAGTTAGTAGTAAAATCCCAATTTAAATTCTTAGAAGAGTAAATTGGCATATTTAATGAGAACTGAGTACCATGTGAACTCATATCAATAGCGTTATCTAGGATACCACTTGCACCAGTTGATAAAGGAACTGCAATGCTATAAATAACATCAGCAGAACTTCTTTTCCAATAAGTAAATGATCCATTGATAGACTTTAACCAATTTGAATTAGTATTTGTATTTAATGTAAAGTCTGTACCAAATTCAGTCTCTTTAGATACCTCCACATTTAAGTTAGGGTTTCTTGAAGGATTAGAGAATGCATAGGTAACATTGCTACCAATAGTTTGTTGGTTTAATACAGGGTAACGATCGAAGGCACCTGGTTGAATACCTGCCTCACCATAAGCAGCTCTTAACTTGAATAAAGGAACGATAGCTTGTAATTTACCTTTCCACCAATCAAGTTGAGAAGGTAGGAAGTAAAGATCGGCATGAGGGAAAGTAAATGGTTTAGAACCTGCTCCAAATGTTGATGAGTAGTCAGATCTAATACCAGCCGTTAAACCTAAGTAGTTACTATAATCAAACTTTTGGTTCACCAAGAAACCATAGGTAACAAAAGGTACTCTATAGTCGGTATTGATTGCCTGCGTTTGAGTAGAAGTAAAGTTAATGGGAGGCGCTAATGGTAATGAGTTACCATACATACCCACATAATGTTGGTCTTGTTTTCTGTGGTCAAAACCAAATGAAGTATTAGTCGTCAAAGGAATTTTGAAGCCAAAGTCTTTTTCAAAATCGGTTCTAATATTTACAGTACTTAAAAAGTTTTTGAAAGTACTTTTATAATCATAGCTAGTTATTTGACCTGTGTTATCATTTCCACCACCTGCCCAATACTCCCAATAACTTCCGTTTTCTTCTTCTGACTGGTTTGGATAAATTACATAGTCGTTAAAGCTTCTATAGTTCAGACCATAATTAGCTTTAATATCAACGAACTTGTTCACTTTATAAGTAGCTTCAAAGTTTTGAATAATGTCCACTTTATCTTCACGAGGAGTTTGATGGGTTGCTTGATAGAAAGGGTTGTAACCGTTTACACTTAAGAAACGACCATATTGGTTAGCTGGTCTTTGACCATTTTCACCAATTGCTTTTAAGTCGAAGAAAGGTGAAGTATTCAAGAAAGAATACACTTGACCATTTGTACCTAAAGAGTTACCATCAGTTCCACCAGAACCAAATCCTAAACCTACTGCCATTGTATTTTTTTGGTAAACTAGTTGAGTAATTGAACGAACTTTAAAATTCTTGAATAATTCAGTACCAATATTTGCAGATAAGTTAGTACGCTCTAAATAACCATTGACATCGGTCATAATAGCCGTATTCGTTTTGTTATTAGAAATTGATAATGCATAATCTGATTTATCGGAAGCACCAGAAATATTCAATGAATTGTTCCTTGTATTTCCTTGTTGGAACATTTGAGCAAAGTGATCATACCAAGGCACTGAAGCTGTATAAGGATAATGGTTATAGTTTCCATTATTTAAGATACCATAACGAGCAGCACCACCAAATTGGTAAGAGATACTTTTAGAAGAAGTACTAGCACCAACTCCTAAAATAGGATCTACTGCAATTACATTACCGCTAGTTCCCACTAATTCACCAGCAGCATTATGTAAATAAGGATTTAATTTAGATTTATTAAAGTTACCAATATTCAACAATTCATTCACAGCATAGCTAGATGAAAAGTTAATTTGAGTAGCACCTCTTTTACCTTTTTTAGAGAAAATTTGGATAACACCATTCGCACCTTGTGCACCATAGATAGAAGCTGATGCAGCACCTTGTACTACCTCGACTCTTTCTACGTTACTTAAATCTAATGATTGGATATCTGTAGAACGAATCTCGATACCATCTAATAAAATCATTGGTTTAGTACCACCTTGTACAGTGTTAATACCTCTTAAGACAATGTTTACTGGGTCACCTGGGTTACCAGATACTGAAGCAATTTGCGCACCTGGAATTTTACCTACCAAGGCTTGGTCGATAGAAGCAGAAGGAGCAGCAGGTAATTTGTCTGCAGTAATTGACTCTACAGAGATACCTAATTTTCTTTTACTTGTTGCTACACCAGAACCTGTTACAACTACCTCTGATAATGATTTCACATCAGTAGCTAATTTTACAGTTAGGTTTGCAGCAGCCGCTACCGTTTTTGATTCATATCCAAGAGCAGATATAACTAATGAAGCGCCATTGGCTGCTTTCACTGTGAACGATCCATCAGGGTTAACTGTTGCACCGGTTCTTGTACCTTTTACTTGAACAGAAGCTCCAGATATTGGATCTCCTTTTTCATCAGTTACTTTACCATTAATGGTAAGGTTTTGGGCTAATGCAGTTCCTATAAATAGGCACGAAGCAAGTAGACTCCATAAGATTTTTTTTCTCATACTTTATTTGATTTTTGTTAACAGAACTTGTTTAGTATATAAATCGAAATGTAAATTTAATAAATAATTAACAAATAGCAAACAATTTGGTAATATTTAAATTAGTCTCTTTTTTCTATAGACTATACTCTAAATTTAGAATAAGAAACTGATTTACAACAATTTAAGTAGTAAAAAAATAAATTATAGTAATATAGGCTAGTTACTTTCCTTATTTTAAAGCCGGGTCGTTCTCTTTTTTAAGAAAATCGGCTGCCGAAAGAGAGCTCGATTCCCAATTTAAAAGGGCCTCATTGGGTACTTTTTCAATGGGCATATGCCAGGATGTTGAGGTTTCATTATAGGCTAAATTGGACTGGGCACTATAGCAAGAAATAATGGACCATCTTGGGCTATTGGATAAGTTGGCTTCGGAGCGGTGTAGTATATTACTATGAAAGAATAGGGCATCCCCTGGTTCAATTTCAACATATACTAATTCCATGGTTTTCAATGCGTTATCTACCATGGTTTGGTCTGCACCCACTTGTTCTCCTGCAAAACCATGGTTCACCCTGCCCAATTTATGGGAGCCTTTTATAACTTGAATACATCCATTTTCTTTGTTGGCAGCAGTAAGTGCCACCATTACACTTACTAGCTGGTCGGGAAACATAAACTGGTTTTTATACCAATAACCATAATCTTGATGCCATTCCCAAGCCCCACCCACTTTAGGCTCTTTTTGCATGAGTTTGGAATGAAAATGACAGACAGGCGCCTCACTGTCCATTAAATTGGCCACCGAATCCACCATTTTTTCAGATCTAGTTAAATAGCCAAAAACATCGTTGCCTGGAGTGAACCATAAAGAAAGCCTAGTTTTCTTCCCTCTTTGATCGTTTAAGTCCAAGGCATTTTTCTCCATAGCCTTATCCTGTAAAGCAGTGGAATACATTCTGTCTACTTCTTGCTTGGAACAAAAGTTTTTAACAATGATATAGCCATCTCTGTGATAGGCTGCAATTTGTTGAGGCGTTAATAAAGAAGACATATGGTAAAATATTTAAGGGACTTGCTTTAATAGAGTTAATGCATGATTAATTTACTAAATATACAAAAACTTTAGAAAGGAAATAGCGACAGTCTTATTTTTTATTTAAATTGAGTGCCCTAGTGAAATTTCTCTTTTATAAAAAATAGTTATGAAAAAAATAATTGGTTTCTTATTTATTTTGATGCTTACAAAAAATGTGATCGCACAAAAAAATATTTTATTAGCAAAAAATATAATTGATGGTACAGGAAAAATGATTTCCAATTCAATGATTGTCACCACCGATAATAAAATTATTGCCATTGATAAAAAAGAAAATATTTCAAAATATGATAAAACATTTTCTATCATTGATTTAGGCGACTACACTATTTTACCAGGCCTTATTGATGCCCATGTGCATCCCAATAATAACTCCGACGATTATCAAATAGGACACTTAAAAAATTCTTCTGCTTCAAAAGCACTTACGGGCTTAAAGGCAGTACAAGACTTAGCCTTAGCGGGATGGACCACCCTTCGTGTAGCAGGCGACGAAGATGTTGGTTATGCCAATTTAGAAATTAGAAACGCCATTAATAAAGGAACTTTTATGGGCCCGCATATTTATGGAGCGGCACATTATTTATCTGTAACTGGAGGTGGGGGTGATATTAATTTTCTTTCTTATGAACAAAAAACAATAGCCGACGGATTAATTGTAGACGGACCAGAAGAAATTAGAAAAGCCATTCGCAATGAAATAAAAAATGGAAGTGATTGGATAAAGATTTTAATGACGGGCGCTTTTATGACCACAGGAGATAATCCTCAAAATGTACATTTTAGTCCAGAGGAATTAAAAATGGCGGTGGAAGAAGCAGGCAGAAGAGGTGTGCCTGTAATGGCGCATGCCCATGCCAATGAAGGCATAAAACAAGCAGTAAGAGCTGGTGTGCGAAGCATTGAACATGGTTCATATATGGATGAAGAAGCGATTGACTTAATGGTACAATATGGTACTTATTTAATTCCCACATTAACCATTGACTTATATTTTAAAGAAAAATTGGCCGATAGTAAAGCCCTAGCAAAAGCCATTGCACTTGCGAATGATTCAAGAGAGGGCATGTATGAAAAATTAAGATTGGCTGTAAAAAAAGGAGTGAAAATTGGAGTGGGTACCGACTTCATTGGATGGCCCGCAGATTATTCTGCAAGAGAGTTTGGAGAATTTATTAAAATTGGTATGACCCCTATGCAAGCCATACAGGCCGGCACTATTGTGAATGCCCAATTATTACATAAAGAAAAAGAAATAGGTTCTATTGAAATAGGAAAATGGGCCGATATCATTGCCGTAAAAGGAGATCCCTTAAAAGATATTACTGAATTACAAAAAGTAAAATTTGTAATGATAGGTGGAAAAATTATAAAAAACGAAAAATGAAAATAACCAAAGAAGCGGTGGAACTTGCAGCAAAAACCATTGAACCCTATATTCACCGTACACCTGTGCTTACTAGTAAAAGTATTAACGAATTAACCGGCATTGATTTTTATTTTAAGTGTGAGAACTTTCAAAAAATTGGGGCCTTTAAAATTAGAGGCGGCATGAATGCGACTTTAAGTTTAAGTCCTGCACAATTAAAAAATGGAATTGCCACGCATTCTTCAGGCAATCATGCACAAGCCTTGGCCTATGCTGCCAAAACATTAGGTATTAAAGCATACATCGTTATGCCAGAATCATCGCCTCAGGTAAAAGTAGATGCAGTGAGAGGTTATGGTGCAGAAGTAATTATTTGTGAATCCAATCAAGCAGCCAGAGAAGCAGCTTTAGAAAAAATAGTAGCAGAAACGGGTGCTGAATTTATACATCCTTATGATGATTACAGAGTGATAACCGGACAAGCTACTTGTGTTATAGAATTAATAGAAGAAGTACCCACACTTGATGTAGTTATTACGCCTGTGGGTGGTGGGGGTTTACTTTCAGGCACTTGTTTAGGCGCGCAATTTTTTAAACCAGGTTTAAAAGTATACGGTGGAGAACCAGAAGGGGCAGCAGATGCAGTATTAAGTATTAAATCGGGGAAAGTTGAAAAAGCGCCCTTTATAAATACCATTGCAGATGGTTTACTAACCACCCTTAGTGAACAAACACTAGGTATTATTAAACAACATGTAACAGATATACTACTAGTTTCTGAAGAAGAAATTATTGCAGCACTGCGTTTGGTTTATGAAAGAATGAAAATAATAGTAGAACCAAGCTGCGTGGTTCCTTTTGCAGCCGCTATGCGCAATGCTCATTTATTCAAAGGAAAAAAAGTGGGTATTATTTTAACGGGCGGCAATGTCGATCTTACAAAATTTGGAACCTGGTTTCCAGCAAAAAATGAATAACTAAGTTTGCTGCCCTAAATAAATCTTATATTAGCAAAGAAAGAAACGAATAAAATATAAAAGATTAATACCTTAAAAAATAAAATCTTAAAAAGATTTAAAAATATAAACTTACTAAAATGAAAAAATACTTTATATCAGAATATTTAAGATCAAAAAACTTTACACCTATGAATAAAAAATTATTATTAGTTGCTATCACAATTATAGTTGCGCTTAACTCTTTTAGTCAAGTACTTTCTTATCAAACCGTTAAAAGTGCAAGTTTTGATTATTCAAAATTAGCCTTGATAGATGCTGAAGTAAATAAATATGTAAGTAACCATTGGCTAGTAGGTTCTACTGTAATTGTAGTTAAAGACAATAAAGTAGTCTACCATAAAGGTTTTGGCTATGCTAACGAAGCAAGTAAAACGCCTATGTACGAAAATGCTATTTATAGAATTATGAGTCAAACCAAGGCTATTACTAGTTTGGCCATTATGCAATTGTATGAAAGAGGAAAAATAAATTTAGACCAGCAGGTTTCAGATTTTATTCCAAGTTTTAAAAACCCAAAAGTTTTAAAAGATTTTAATACCAGCGATTCTAGTTATACTACCATTTCTGCTAAAAGAGAATTAACCATTCGTGATTTACTCACCCATACTTCTGGCATTGACTATACCGATATTGGTTCTAAATATATGAGTGCCATATATACCAAGGCAGGCGTGCCTTCAGGACTTGGAAAGTTCAAAGAAACCTTATTGGATAAAATGACAAAATTAGGATCACTTCCATTGGTGCATCAACCTGGAGAGAAATTTACATATGGTCTTAATACCGACCTACTAGGTTGTATTGTTGAAATTGTAAGCGGTACCACCTTAGAAAATTATTTTCAAAAAAATATATTTGACCCATTGGGCATGAAGGATACTTACTTTAATGTACCCGCTTCTAAAGCTAGTAGAATGCCAACGGTGTATACAGAAAATGAAGCTAACCAAATTATAGAATGGGGACCCAGTTTTAGAAATTTAAATCCTAATTATCCATTAGTTACTAAAACTTATTTTTCAGGAGGGGCTGGTTTGTCTTCTACAGCTTATGATTATGCTATCTTTTTACAAATGATATTGAATGGAGGTAAATACAATGGCAAACAAATTATAGCACCTAGAACTGCAGCTATTATGGTAAGTCCACAAATGGATTATAAAACTAATGGCAATGATGATTTTAGTTTAGGCTTTTCTATTACTTCTGAAAAATCGGCTCGTTTAAACTCAAGAAATAAGGGCTCTTTTTCTTGGGGAGGATATTATGGAACTAATTACTGGGCCGACCCAGTAGATAATTTAGTTGTACTAATAATGACACAGCATTCGCCTAATTCACACGGCGATCTAACTAATAAAATTGAAAGAATCATTTACGGAAGTATGGTAAAGTAAAACTTTTCAAGTTAACTAATACTTGTCAATGGGCTTATTCCAAATGTTTGATAAGCTCGGTCTTACTCCATTTTTTAGTATCTACTATCCAAGCACCTGTATGCTCTGTAATATTCATAAGAATATCCCAGGCCTGCGCCATTAAACTTTTTTTAATGGCTGTATTTTTAAAACTTTTATCCAACTCCACCTTGCCCACGATTTCTCCATTTAATAAATAGGCGGTTTGATGAAATATCTTACCCACTACTTTGTTATTTTTGCCAAAAAAACAATCTCCAATTAAAATGCCAATCACTTTTTCTTGCGCCACATCCAATATCATCATATTTTGAATATAAGCAACCGTTTCTTTGTTTTGATTTTGGATAAGATACATAGTGGAAAATTAAGTGGTTAATTGAAGTTATAGAGGTAGTTACTTAGTTGGATAGTTTGTTTGCTTGTGAATCATTTAGTGCTTGTTTTAACCAATCATTACACAAATTAAGTCCTAAGCTACTTGGTTATACGGAATTTGTTGCATTAATAGATTCACAATCTCTTCTGTTGAATGGGTTAATTTGAATGGAATGGTATTACCTGCTTGAATCCATTCAGTAAATACTTGATGAAAGTTTTTATCTATTTTTTTTATCACTTTCACCCCCAATTTTTGCAAGGCAGCTGCATTACATTCTTGTTCAAAATGGTTTAAAATAGGAATGCTTAAAAGTTTCTTTTTCAAATACAAAGCCTCTGCTGGCGTTTCAAAACCACCCGCAGTTATAATACCATGACATTGTATTAAACTATTTGTAAAGGATTTATTTTCTATTGGAAAAAAACTAATGTTCTTTTGGTTGGTAATTTGTGTGACCTCTTTAGTAAATACTTCAAAATGAAACCCAGGCTGCGCTAATAAATAAGGACTTAAAACTGCAATTGAATACTGAGGTAAATAAACAGTGAGGTGTCCATTGTCAATAGGAGAGGCATTTATAATTTCGTCTTTGATAATAGGATTGAATATATTTTTATCATAGGATTCAAAATGCAAGCCCAAGTAGTCTGTACTTCTTACAAATTTATCAAGTACTAAATTTCCAATGGGGTTAAAGGTATTAGCCCTAGGTGTTAATTTACTTTGAAAGCTTGCTTGGTGACCAAACTGAATACTTTTTTTCTTTTTTAAAGAACATGCAAGCGAGGTTATAAATTCAAAGTCGTTAATAATAACATCGTATTTGTCGATGGGTAAGGCCTTGGCTTCTTTGTAAATATTAAAACTGAGTGATTTTGAAATTTTTCCATAATCCATGCCGCCTGTAGTCTTATAATGCAGGCTAATACCCTCACTCTTGTACTTAATGGGAATTGGTGTTTGTAATTGCGCATTCGAACCACTCAGAAAAAAATCAACTTCTCCATAGTTTTTTAAATAGGGATACAATTGCTCTGCCCTACTAATATGGCCATTACCTGTTCCCTGTATTGCGTAAAATATTTTCATGAATGAACTTAATTACATGGACACTTGAAATGCCACTTCTTTGGTCATTACACTTAACTCTTCTCTTAAATTGATAATTTTATTCTTCTTAGTTCTTTTTTCTTCTTCAAATTGTTTGGGGTCATAATGATATAAAGTCCAAGCATTATCATAATATTCTAGTGAGGTTAAATTTTCTATCCAATCGCCACTGTTTAAATAGGTAACGCTACCCTTATCGGTAGTCACCACTCGTTGTTGTGGTTGATGAATATGCCCACAAATTACATATTGATAATTATTTTCAATGGCTAATTCTGCTGCAGTTTGTTCGAAATTATTAATCCAAGAAACTGCTTTTTTTACCCCATTTTTTACACTCTTACTCAAGCTCATTTTTTCTTTACCCATTAATTTTAGACTCCAGTTCAGCAAACTATTAATAAGTATAAGTAAATCATAACCATAACCGCCCAATTTGGCTATTATTTTAGCGCCCCCTTTTGTAGTTCTGTCAAATACATCCCCATGAAATACCCAATTCTTTTCGCCGTTAATTTCAAAAACAATTTTATCGGTTAATTGAATATTGCCCATTTCAAAGTCGGCATATTTACGCAAGGCTTCATCATGGTTACCTGTAATGTAAATTACCTTGGTATCCTTACTGGCCATGCTAAAAATTTGCTTAATCACCGCCATATGGTTAGCGGGGAAATAGCGCTTGTTAAACTGCCAAATATCTATGATGTCACCATTTAATATGAGTGTTTTAGGCTTAACACTTTTTAAATAATTTAATAATTCTTTCGCCTGACAACCAAATGTGCCTAAATGTAGGTCACTTATGATACATATTTCCATTGGTCTTTTGTCCATGGGTAGTATTTTATGTAAAAAACGACTATTCCCATAACTTCAATATGTCGGCATTGTTAACTTAGCATTACCAAATTGTAACCAGAATGTTACTAAACAGATCTTTGCTAATTTTATAGCTTAATTTTATATTGAAACTTAGATACAGATGAAGAACACTTATATTCCTAGAGACATTAGCTGGCTTAGCTTTAATGCCCGTGTCTTACAAGAAGCCAACGACCCCACCGTTACCTTAAAAGACAGAATTCGTTTTTTAGGCATTTTCTCCAATAATTTAGATGAGTTTTTTCGAGTGCGCGTGGCCACTTTAAAAAGAATGGTGGAATTAATTGACAAGAAGAAATCACTGAATATAGATATTTTAGAATCACCTAATTTAATATTAGACGAGATTCAAAAAGTAGTACTTAAGCAACAAAGTGAATTCAATCGTATTTGGAATAATATCAATAAAGAATTAATTAAAAGAAAGGTTGTTATCATTAATGAAAAAAAATTAAACCTTAGTCAAAAAATATTTGTACGCAATTACTTCGACGATGTAGTGCGTCCGTATATTATTCCTTTGATGATTGAGAATTTACCTGAACTACCTTATTTACGTGATAAGAGTTTGTACTTAGCCATTGTCATGAGAAATAAGCAAAACGCTTACCATGAAAAATTTGCTTTAATTGAAATACCTTCTAAGTCCATTGGTCGTTTTGTGATTCTACCTTCTTCAAAGGGCACCAATGCCATTATATTATTAGAAGATATTATTAAATTTAATTTACCCATTATATTTTCGCATTTTAAATTCAATCATTTCGACGCCCATGTATTTAAAATTACCAAGGATGCTGAAATTGATTTAGACCAAGAAGTAGGATTAAATTTTGTGGAAAAAATTTCAAAGGGTGTAAAAAATAGAAGAAAAGGAAAGCCAGTTCGTTTTGTATATGACAAAGAAATGAACGCCGAACTATTAGACTTCTTAATTCAAAAATTACATCTTACGCGTAAAAGCAGTATTATTCCAGGAGGGCATATTCACAATTTCAGACACTTCATGGACTTCCCTGATGTACTCGTAGAAAAACAAGAAAGACCTAAGCCTTTTGCGCATCCTGCTTTTAGAAATAAAACGCAGGTCTCTGAAGTGATTTTGAAAAAAGATGTGATGCTTCATTTTCCTTATCATAATTACGACCCAGTAATTGATATGCTAAGAGAAGCTGCTATGGACGACGATGTTATCTCCATAAAAATAACCGCTTACCGTTTAGCTAGTAATTCTAAAGTTATTAATGCACTTATTAATGCAGCTAGAAATGGAAAAGAGGTAACTGTATTTTTAGAATTAAAGGCAAGATTTGATGAAGAAGCGAATTTAGAATGGAAAACCATGATGGAGGAAGAAGGCGTTAAAGTGTTGGTGGGCATACCTAATGTAAAAGTGCATGCTAAAATTTGTATTATTCAAAAAAGAGTTCAAAACAAGTTAGTCCAATACGGATTTATTAGTACAGGTAACTTAAATGAAAAAACTGCAAGGGTTTATGCCGATCATTGTTTGTTAACAGCCAATAAGCCCTTGTTAATGGAGGTGAATAAAGTATTTACTTATTTAACTAATTGGCAATTAGGCGACAAGCCTATTGAAAAAAGTAAGCATTTATTGATATCGCCTATTAGTATGCGTAATAGTATTATTCATTTAATTAATGAAGAGATAAAATTTGCAAAGCAAGGGTATGCTTCTCAAATTACGGTTAAACTTAATTCATTAAGCGATCATATTTTATTAGACCATCTTCAAAAAGCCATTAAAGCTGGCGTAAAAGTGAACTTAATTATTAGAGGTATACTTACTTTAAAAGAAGGCATGGAGAAATCAAAAAATCCTATTAATGCCATTAGTATTGTGGACCAATACCTAGAACATGCACGTGTGATGATATTTCATAACAAGGGAAAACAAAAAGTATATATCTCAAGTGCCGATTGGATGGTAAGAAACCTAGACCACCGTATTGAAGTAGCCGTTCCTGTTTTGGATCTAAAAATAAAAAAAGAATTAATTGATATTATTAATATTCAATTAAAGGATAATCAAAAAGCAAGAATTTTAGATACAGATTTAAACAATAATTATGTACCTTCCCTTAGAACGAGAAAGGTGAAATCTCAGGTTGAAACCCACCATTATTTAATAGGAAAAAAATAAAACAAAATTGATACTCGCAGCTATAGATATTGGAAGTAACGCAGCAAGGTTACTTATTTGTGAAGTCATAAAAAAAGGAAAAGAAGTCACTTTTAATAAATTAAACTTATTAAGAATTCCGGTTAGATTAGGTTTTGATGTTTTTGAAAAGGGAAGCATTGGCGGACAGAAAAAGAGAATGCTCATTAACACCATAAAGTCTTTCAATAATTTAATGAAGGTATACGAGGTGGATCATTATATGGCTTGTGCTACCAGCGCCATGCGCGATGCAGAAAATGCCAAAGAAATTATCAAAGAAATTAAATCGGAAACAAGTATTGAAATTGAAGTTATTACCGGAGAATTAGAAGCTGAAATTATTTATGAAAACCATATTGCCGAATTTTTAGATAACAATAAAAGTTATTTATATGCAGATGTAGGCGGCGGCAGTACCGAGCTTACCTTATACCATAAAGGAAAAGTAATTATTCAAAAGTCATTTAATATTGGGACCGTTCGCCTATTAACCAATAAAGTAAAGGATAGTACTTGGGAGGAAATGAAAGAAACCTTGAAGGAATTGGCTAAAAAATATGATAATATTATAGGTATTGGTTCTGGTGGCAATATCAATAAAGTATACTCCATTGCAGGTGCAAAGCCCAGTAAATCATTGACCTATGATGAAATAAAGGATATTTATAAAGAGATGGACCCTTTAACTGTGGAAGAAAGAATGAAGCAGTATACCATTAAAGAAGACAGAGCCGAAGTAATAGTTCCTGCCTTGAAAATATATAATGCCATCTGCAAATGGGGCAATATCGATGAAATGCATGTACCTAAAATTGGCTTGGCCGACGGACTCATTCATCATTTATATGATATGGTGGAGAATTAATTTTAGTATATTTAGTTAACCTAAATATACATTGCATGAAAAAGTACATTTCTTTACTACTGGCATTTATTCCCTTTTTATCCTTTACGCAAACCATCGACTCCGCTTGGGTAGTTAATAACTATACCAAAACAGAGACTATGGTACCCATGCGTGATGGCACTAAATTATTTACCACTATTTATGCGCCCAAGGATAATACAGAGAAGCATCCCATTTTATTAGAGAGAACTCCCTACTCTTGTGCGCCCTATGGTGCTAATATTTATAAGTCTTATTGGAACTCTCCCAGAAAATACTTTTTAAAAGAAAATTATATTCTTATTATTCAGGACGTGCGCGGTCGTTGGATGAGTGAGGGTATTTTTGAAGATGTAAGACCTTATATCCCTAATAATAAAACAGGCCAAATAGATGAAGCAACCGATACTTACGATGCCATTGACTGGATGGTAAAAAATGTAACCAATAATAATGCTAATGTGGGTGTGTTTGGTATCTCTTACCCTGGTTTCTATGCCACATTAGCTACACTTAGTAATCACCCCGCTTTAAAAGCAGTAAGCCCACAAGCGCCCGTAACAGAATGGTTTATTGGAGACGACTTTCACCACAATGGTGCCTTTATGTTAGCCGATGGTTTTGCTTTTTATGCAGGATTTGGAAAGCCAAGACCTAAACCAACCACTATTGCCCCTAAAGGATTTAATTTCACTAACCCCGATAACTTCGATTTCTATTTACAAACAGGGGCCATTACTAATTTTACAAAAATAATGGGCGATAGTATTAAGTTCTGGAATGATTTAATGGCACATCCTAATTACGATGAGTTTTGGCAAATTAGAAATACAAGAAAACATGTAGAAGACATTAACCCAAATATTGCCACATTAGTGGTAGGGGGTTTATACGATGCAGAAGATTGTTTTGGTGCATGGAATTTATACAAGGCCATTGAATCTAAAGCCAAAAATAATAATAAACTAGTAATGGGACCTTGGTACCATGGACAATGGGCAAGCAATGATGGCTCACAATTAGGTAATGTACAATTCGGATCTAATACCAGCGAATGGTATGGTCAAAATATAGAGCTGCCTTTCTTTAATTATTATTTAAAAAATAAAGGAAGCGTAGACAAAATTAAAGAAGCCAATATCTTTTTCTCAGGAAGTAATGAATGGAGACAATTACCTAGCTGGCCAGTAGCTGATATGAAAATGCAATCTTATTTATTGAGTAGTAATGGAAATTTAAAAGCAGGCAATAAAGCTACTACTGTAGCTGGTTATGAAGAATATATTAGTGACCCTGCTAAACCCGTTCCTTATATTTCTGATAACTATATGATGAAAAGTAAACCTGCAAGACATTACAGAGAATACATGGATGACGACCAAAAGTTTACTTCAAGAAGAACCGATGTGCTTTTGTATAAAACACCTGTATTAAACGAAGACCTCACCTTGGGTGGGCCTGTGGTGGCCGACTTAATGGTGGCTATGTCTGGCACTGATGCCGATTTTGTGGTGAAATTAATTGACGTATACCCAGATAATTTTGAATACGAGACCAATAAGAAGGATTATTTAATGAGTGGCTACCAACAACTTGTAAGAGGAGAAATTATGAGAGGTAAGTATAGAAATAGTTTTGAAAAGCCAGAAGCCTTTGTGCCTAACAAACCTACAGCCGTTAAATTTACCTTACCTGATATTGCGCATACTTTTAAGAAAGGCCACCGCATGATGATTCAAATTCAAAGTAGCTGGTTCCCGCTTGCAGATAGAAACCCACAACAGTTTATGAATATTTACAAAGCCAAAGATAGTGACTTTAAAAAAGCCACTATTCGTATTTATCAAGATGCGTCTGTGATTCAGTTGCCAGTGTTAAAGAATTAAATTCGAATTAATAGTAATTAGAACTTAATAATAATTTAAAAGTTTACATATACTAAGGAAACGAACATAAGACAATTAAAAAAAGCCTTCTTCTATTATAGAGGAAGGCTTTTTTAATTAAGTATAATTTTTTTAAGATCGGCCGTCAGGTTTTCAAATTCATCAGTGGCATTATTGCATAAAATAATAAGCGTGGCTCTATTTTCTAGAAAGCGAATAATAATGGTTTTATAACCTGGGTTATCTCCATTATGCCAAACAATATTTTCTTGGGGTCTTAACTCCCATCCAAAACCATAATTAGAAATTTTCCCAGTACTTAATTTCATGGGCGTAAATGCATCGGCTAAAGTACTCGGTTGAATTAACTTACTGGTATACAAGGCTTGGTCCCATTTTAATAAGTCTTCTACGGTGGAACTAATTCTTCCTGGGCCTTTTCTATTGCCTAACCAAATAGTATAATTAGAAGAAGGGAAAGAGTCCGCTCTTATATAGGTATTTCTTTCTGGCACAAATACATGGCCTAATGCAAAATTTGCAATAGCTGCTTTTTGATCCAAGGTTCTTATCGCCGTACTTTTCATTTTTAGTTTATGAAATATTTCAGTAGTACAAAATTCAATAAAATCGCGGCCACTTAATTTTTCTGTAATACTTGCTAATATAACAAAGCCGGTATTACTATATAAGTATTGACTTCCTGGTTCAAATAATTTCGGAGCTGCGTACTTATGTAAATAAGCAATGATATCGTTATTATTAGCCACTTTCGATTTGTCCCAATGTTCATCCATGATAGCCTGGTAATCGGGAAGGCCGCTTGTATGCGTAAGTAATTGTCTAATGGTAATGCCTTTATAAGGAATATCGATATACTTTTCTACTAGTTCATCATATTGCAATAAACCTTTTTCATGTAGCATCATAATAGTCATGGCCGTAAACTGTTTACTTACAGAAGCTAGTTCGAATAGGGTAGAACTTTGTAAAGGTGTTTGATTTATATATTCAATAAAGCCATTGGCCTTTTCATATTTTATCTTGCCTTTTTCAGCAATAAGCACCACCCCACTAAATTTATTCTTTGCAACTAAATTATTGATAGTAGCATCTACTTTTTCATAATCAATGTTTTGGGTAAATGCAGTGAACTCTGTTGTCAAAATTAAAACGAGGGCAGCACATGATAATTGAAGCAGTTTTTTCATACAATAGGTATTATGATTATAATTAAACTAAGTTTTGAATCCCTAACAAATTAAGATTTTTCATTCATTATATGCTCAATTATAGCTAATTTTAAAAATGACGATTACCTTATTTCTTATACTATTAATGATAGGTGGCATTGTAGGCTATTATTCAGGATTAATTGGCACAGGAGGTAATATTATTCTCATTCCTGTATTTGATATTCTATTTCATTATTTAAAAATTCCTGAAACAGAAGTTGTAAAGTTTATGATAGCGCATTCTTTTTTTATTACTGCCTTCACAGGACTAAGTGTTAGCTACAAACAATTCAAAGCAAAAAATTTGCATCTAAAAGAAGTGCTATACATAAGTGTGGCCGGTATGATTACCGCTTTTTTTCTGACTGAATTTATTAAAAATGGAAACTGGTATCATAAATCTGATTTTGACTTGGTGTTTTTTACTTTATTATTAATACTAGCTATAAGGATGTTATTTTTTAAACAACCACCCCCACCTATCAATGACAATCATTTAAACAAACCTTATTTCCCCATCATTGGTATTGTGGCAGGCCTTATTTCTTCTTTATCAGGACTGGGCGGCGGTATTATTGTCATACCAATTTTAACCGATATGCTTAAGACGCCATTAAAAAAAGCAAGCTCTATTTCTATTGGGGTGGTAGCCATGCTGGCGCTACCTATTAGTATAAGCTATTTGAGTATTGATGCGAGGTCCGTTATGCAGCATGTCTTACCAGCACAAGTAGGTTATATTTCTATGTTTATTGCAGCGCCTGTATTAATAGGTGTATTCTCCACTACCGGCTGGGGTGTGCGCACTGCACAAAAATCGAACCCTAATACCTTAAGACTTATTTTAGGTATAGTAGTCATTATTCTTTGCGCAAAAATGGTATACGGGTTTATTGCAAATAGTTATTCTTAAATACAGCAATTTAAAATTTAACACAGAAATTTTAGGCGTTTAGTTTAAGTAGTCTAAAAAAATCGTTTTCATTGAATTCTATCACCTCGCCTGGTTGCATGGTGCCAATATGAATATCTTCAATACTTGTTCTAATAAGTCGAATACATTTATGATTTACAGCAGCCACCATCTTACGCACTTGATGAAACCTTCCTTCGGTTAAAGTAATTTCCAACCAAGAATTTTCTGCATTTTTATGCAAGGGTTTTTCTACCTCAGCCAAATTAAGGGGGCTATCTATTTTTTTTACCAAACAAGGAGTAGTTTTAAAAATTTGTCCATTGTTGGCGCTAATGGCAATGCCACCAGCTAATTTTTTTACCGTATCAGCTTCAACAGTATTTTTTACTTGGACCAAGTAGGTTCTATTATGCGGCACAGGCCCTTGAAATAAAAGCTTGGTAATTTTTTTATTAGTAGTGAGTAATAATAAACCTTCTGAATTTTGATCTAATCTGCCAATGGCATGGGTACCTTCAGGAAATGCAAAGTTTAATTGATGCAATAAATTAACTTGATGTGTGCTTACAAATTGAGAAACCATGTTTACTGGCTTATACACTATAAAATATCGATGGGCATGCATAGCAGCAAATTACTTAATATTGCATATGCAACAAGCTTCCAACGATCCTTTACATGGCAAAACCCTGGAATATATAGTCACTGAACTAGTGAAGTATTTCGGCTGGGAGGACCTTGGACAGCATATCCCCATTAATTGCTTTAATAGCAACCCCAGCATTCAATCCAGCTTAAAGTTTTTACGTAAAACGCCTTGGGCACGCACCAAGGTAGAGCAGTTGTATATTAGAACACTTCTCCCAGGTTCATAAATATGCCCTTTGAACCTCCTTGCCCAATTCCATAATCTATGGCAACATTGGTATTGGAATGTTTGCTTAATTTAATACGAATACCTGCACCATAACCAGGTAAAATACTTTGTAATGGTTTGCCCTGCTGCTCTGAAACAGATTGCATATTGGCAAATACAACTCCACCTAAAAGTCCATTCTCCGTAATACCGAAACGATATTCAGATTCAGCAAAAACTAATTTATCTCCTCTAAACCTGCCTAGTATATAACCCCTGCCTGTGTTGTTATAAGTATCTGCAGCGGTGGAGGGTAAATCTAGATAGGGTTGTTTACCCTTAATGGTAAAAACATTATAAGACCAAAACGCTAAAATATTTTTACTACCCATTGGAAAAGGAATGTATTTTCTATAGTCGAGTGTAATAGACTGCCAATTCTGATCGCTTCCTAAAAATTTTGCATTATTACGATAAATTAAATTCAAATAACTACTATTAGGGGCAGGATTTGTAATTTGTTTTCTAGTGTCATATAACAAATTAAGTGTTACTCCAATAGAACTAGACTTTTTTGTAAAACCATATTCATTAAAGCCTACTAAAGGTTTATTTATTTTAGTAGTATCTGTTATATTCCAATGGTAGTCTATGTTTAAGCCCGGTCCAAAATATAAGTTAGGGGCAATTCTTTTAACAATAGATTGATGCATTTTAATATAAGAGTAATCCAAATTGTTAAATAATTTCAAATTGCTGCCACTTCCTAAACCAAAATCTTTTTGAGGAAATTTTAAATAATTCCAATCGGTAGTAATTTTATAAGCATTGTTCTTCATCCAAAAATTAGAAACTACTTGTGTAATGACTTGTTTATTTTGGGTATATTTTAAGGTAGAAGAAACACTTGAGTGATTATCGGTACTATTTTTAGTGGGAAAAATAATGTCTGCATTCAGCGAAGTAGCGAAACCAGTTACAAGGCTGTATTCAGGAGCAGGAATAAAAGTAATTAAGGTTTTATGCTGCTTTTCATCTTGGCTGCGTAGCTTATTTATTTTCAAAACACGGTACAAGCCATCCACAAAGTCCACCATGGAGTCTAAACCTGGTTGTTTGTACAAAACCAAAGTAAAAATATTTTTTTTATGCGTTGACTGGTGGCCTAGGGTACTATCCTGCGCAGTTAATGCTGTTGAAATAAATAAAGAAACTAAGAAGGATAATTTAATAAGGCTCCATTTCATATGCTAATAGGTTGCTTACAATGTGATTGCTTGTAATGTCGTAAAGATAGTTCAATAGCTTGTTAATGCCTTTATTCATTCTTTGATTATGACCCATACCCTTGCGCTTCAAATAGTTAGCCTGGTGAAACCATTAAACCGCTTATGTAAAGGGTAAGAAAATTATATAAAAATTCAAACTTTTATTAATAGATTTACGATAGAGAATTTATCCATACTTAAAACCAGAAAATCATGAGTAATAATCGTAGAAATTTTATCAAAAACATTGGAGGCTCTATGGCATTATTGGCTGTAGGCAATGCTGCTAGCGCAAATACAAATACAAGCGCTGCTTCTATTTTAAATTCAAAAATTAAGGTAGCTGCCAACGATAAAATTAGAATTGGCTTAATAGGCTCTGGTATTATTGGACATTACGATACCAATACGGCATTAAAAGTACCAGGCGTAGAAATAGTAGCTGTTTGTGACCTATACAAAGGCCGCTTAGAGGGCGCTAAAGAAACCTGGGGTAATAACTTATTCACTACGCAAGACTATAGAGAATTATTAGCACGTAAAGATGTTGATGCAGTTTTAATATGTACCCCTGATCATTGGCATCAAAAAATTTCAATTGATGCGATGCTTGCTGGCAAACATGTGTATTGTGAAAAACCAATGGTTCAAAAAATTGAACAAGGCTGGGGTATAATCAATGCACAGAAAGAAACGGGTAAAGTATTTCAAGTGGGAAGTCAAATGGCGAGCTCCGTAGGTATATTAGAAGCCAAAAGGTTATTGGCCGCAGGCACTATTGGTGAGTTAACGATGATAGAATCGTTTTGTGACCGCTCCGATGCAAGAGGTGCTTGGGCTTATTCTATTCCAACAGACGCCTCCCCTGAAACCATTGACTTTGATACCTTCTTAGGTAATGCCCCTAAAGTGCCTTTTGAAGCAAAGCGTTTTTTCAGATGGCGTAATTATGGTGCTTATGGAACAGGCGCTGCTGGAGATTTAATTGTGCATTTACTAACAGGTATACATACCGTAACGGGTGCGGTGGGTCCTGAAAAAATTATGAGCATTGCCGATTTAAAATTATGGAAAGATGGCAGAGACTCTTTTGATATTATTAATGCCGTGATGAATTATAAAACCACTGAGAAACACAATGCATTTCATGTGGTGACAAGAGTAAACTTAACAGACGGAGAAGGTAAGGGACCCTTTGGCATTAAATTAATTGGAACAGAGGGCGTGATAGAATCCTTTGGGAATGGCTTAGTGGTAAAAACCTTGAAAAGACGCGCTGTACCAGGTTATGGTGGTTATGATTCTTTTGAAAGTTTTTCTAATAAACAAAAAGAAGATTTTAAAAAGTGGTATCAGTCGGAGTATGGCAATGATACAAATGGTGGCTATGACTTAGGAAAAGAAACTAAATTTGAAGCCCCAAATAATTACGATGATAGATTAGACCACATGATAGTATTTTTCAATGCCATTAGAACAGGTAGCAAAATTTATGAAGATGCCTCATTTGGTTTAAGAGCTGCAGCACCTGCCATTGCTTGTAATTTAAGTGCACAACAAAATAAACCTATTTTGTGGGATCCAATTGGAATGAGAATAATGTAGTTATTTTTTGTCTTCTAATTCGTATCTAACAAAAGCAAACTTCTTACCATCGGGTGACCAAGAAGGAACATTGATCGTACCCTGACCTCCAAAGAATGGTTCTGTTAAATCCTTGATGGTTTTATCTTCTAGGTTAACTAGCCTTAATTTCACTTGCATACCAAAGGGATGCTTCTGCCCTTGGTCTTCCATATAACTTATAATAGTGGCTTGTTTGCTATTAGGACTAATATGTGCAAACCAATTAGAATGATTATCAAAAGTTACTTGCTCTGGCTTAGATCCATCGGGACGCATTCTCCAAATTTGCATCTTGCCTGTTCTAAAAGAATTCATATAAATATATTTTCCATCAGGACTATATTCAGGACCATCATCCAAACCTTCTGCATCTGTTAATCTTGTTTCCGCACCGCCCTCAGTACTCATGGCATACACATCATAATTGCCACCACGCTCCGCACAATAGACAATAGTTTTACCATTGGGTGAAACACCATGCCAGTAAGAAGGGGTGTTGGCAGTAAGTCTCATAGGACTGCCCCCTTCACTAGCCACTTTAAAAATAAAGGAAGAGCCTTCTTTAACTGAAGGTAAACTGCTTGATATAAATAAAGTTTTACCATCAAAAGTATAGCCATGGTCGTTATTGGCATTAGTTATATCGCCTGTTGGAAGTACACCTAGTTTTTCTCCTTTAATACTTACTCTTTCTAATATACCCGATGCATTAATTAATAAAAATTGACCATCATGAGACCAATTGGGCGCTTCAAAATGTCTTTTTTCTTTTAGAATAGGTTCCGCTTTACCAGTTTCAAGCGTATATATATACAAAGAACTAGTGACTGTTTTACCTTCTGGAATTTGAGCATTTAGTTGAAGCGCTAAAAAGCAAAAGCATAGGAAGTTTACAATAATTTTCATGGGAGTCATTTTTTGGTTAATACTTTAGACCTATGAATAAGATCATTTTTAATACTAATAAATATAAGTAATTTTGTAGTACTCTTTTAACAAATAGTATGAACCGAAGCGAACAATTACAAGCTCTTGAAACCGATACTATTTGGGACATTATTATAATAGGAGGAGGCGCTACAGGACTAGGCACCGCACTAGACGCTTCATTAAGAGGTTACAAAACCTTACTTATAGAAGGACATGATTTTGCCAAGGGCACTTCAAGTAGGTCTACAAAATTAGTACACGGGGGTGTAAGGTATTTAGAAAAAGGTAATATTAAATTAGTAAGAGAAGCATTGCGTGAAAGAGGCTACCTATTAAAAAATGCTCCACACTTAACATCGGTGCAAACATTTATTGTACCCGTATTTAGTGGGTGGGAGAAATTATTTTATGGCCTTGGGTTAAAAGTATACGATTTACTTTCTGGTAAATTATCATTAGGTGATACGCAAATACTTTCTAAAAAAGAAACAGTGGCTCACCTTCCTTCCATTAATGCCGAAAAATTAGCGGGAGGTATATTATATTATGATGGTCAGTTCAACGATAGCGGGTTGGCTATTGAAATAGCAGCCACTGCTATTAAAAAAGGCGCTACGGTTATTAACTATTGCAAGGCCACAGGCTTTATAAAAAACAATGATAAAATTACAGGGGTAGAATGTTTAGATGTACTAAGTGAAAAAAAATATTCACTTAAAACAAAGGTGGTAGTTAATGCCACTGGAGTTTTCACTAATGCGGTTGTACAAATGGATGATTATACAGAAGATGATTTAGTAAGTCCTTCCCAAGGAATTCATTTAGTAGTAGATGCTAAATTTTTTCCAGGTATTGATGCCATGATGATTCCTAAAACAGATGATGGCCGTGTTTTATTTGCTGTGCCTTGGCATGATAAAATTGTTTTAGGTACTACAGATACGCCCGTTGATACTGTTTCATTTGAACCAAAACCATTAGAAGAAGAAATAGAATTTATCATAAAACATATTAATAGGTATTGTACAACACTCATTACAAGAGCCGATATTAATACTGTATATGTTGGCTTACGCCCACTAGTGAAACAAAAAACTAAAGTTAGCTCGGCACTTATTTCGCGTGAACATCATTTAAGCGTATCGCTAAGCGGGCTCATTACTATTACAGGGGGTAAATGGACCACTTATAGAAAAATGGCCGCTGACGCAGTAGACAATGCTGCCTTTATCGGAAAATTAAATAAAGAAAAATGTAGCACTGCAAATACTCAAATAGGTGATGAGCTTGAGAAAGAAAATAGAATCCAAGAAATTTTAAAAGATGATGCATCATTAGCCGAAAAAATTCATACTAAATACCCTTTTATAAAAGCAGAAATAGTATACGCCGTAAAATTTGAAATGGCTATTTGCATAGAAGATATTTTAGCCAGAAGAATTAGATTATTATTTTTAGATGCTAGACTAGCCATAGAAATAGCACCCATGGTAGCTAGTATAATGGCAATTTATTTACAAAAAGATAAAAGTTGGGAAGCTGCAGAAGTAAAAAGCTTTACCGAATTAGCAGGGCAATATATTTTAAAATAAATTCAAAAAATATTTATAAATCAATAGCCTTATTCATAAAATGAATAAGGGGAGTCATGGATTCAAAACAAGTAATCACTTTTTTTACTAGGTTTTTATTTAAAACATCGGCATCGCTAATTTCCATAGTGGCTACAAAACTTTTTAATTTCAAAAATTCAATGGCAGGGTTATCTAGCTCATAGCCCTTAGGAGGCCTTACTAATTTTTCAGTTTCGGTTAAGGTACCGTAATTAGTTTTAAATTTTTTCTCATTCACTATGCCTTTAAATTCTTTAAAGCAATAATCAATTTCTTGTCTTAGCTTTTTTAATTCAGGTGCCATGGGCATCCATAAGCCGCCTCCAATAAAACAGGCCCCTGGCTCTAAATGAAAATAATAGCCTGCGCAGTCCACTTTTTTGGCCCCCTTGCTAAAGCTTGCACCAAAATTGGTTTTATAGGGGTCCTTGTTTTTACTAAACCGAACATCTCTGTTTATTCTAAAAACACATTGCTTAGGTTCTAAAAATTCAAGGGTTTTGTCTCTTAACTTCATCCCATCAAGCACTTCAGTTACAAATGTTAAGTAGTCTTGTTTAGCATTCTCATACTTAGGCCTATTTTTTTCAAACCAATCTCTATTGTTATTCTTTTTGAGTGCTTTTAAAAATTGCAGGGTAGTAGATTGAATCATAGATTATGCATTGAAGTATTAAGTTGCCTAATTTGAAGTATAATAATGCCTAAATTTAATATAAGATTTTTAAAAAAATAAATAAATACCAAGGTTGCTCATAAATACTTGCTTAACTTTAACACTCAAATTAACAACATGTCCCATACCCAATCATACGCAGCATTAAATGCTACAACCCCTTTAGAAGCTTATTCTTTTGAAAGAAGAACCTTAGGTGAAAACGATGTTCATGTATAAATTTTATATTGTGGCGTTTGTCATAGCGACTTACACCAAGCCAAAAACGAATGGGGCGGATCTGTTTATCCTATGGTGCCAGGCCACGAAATTGTTGGTAAGGTAAGCGCTGTGGGAAGCAGTGTAAGTAAATTCAAGATAGGCGATTTAGCAGGTGTGGGTGTAATGGTAGATAGTTGTAGAACTTGTAAGAATTGTCAAGAGAGTTTGGAACAATACTGTGCAGAAGGCATGACAGGTACTTATAACGCTAAAGAAAGAAACGGATCTGGTATTACCATGGGTGGCTATTCAACACAAATAGTAGTTGACCAGCGTTACACATTGCACGTTTCACCTAAATTAGATTTAGCTGCAGTGGCACCTTTATTATGTGCAGGTATTACTACTTATTCTCCATTAGTCTTTGCAGGTGTTAAAAAAGGAATGAAGGTAGCCGTTGTAGGATTAGGTGGACTAGGCCATATGGGAGTAAAGTTCGCCGTTTCATTTGGAGCAGAAGTAACTGTTATTAGTACTTCACCTTCCAAAGAGGCCGATGCTAAAAAATTAGGGGCTACTCATTTTTTAATTAGCACCGATGCAGCTGCTATGAAAAAATACAATAGTTATTTTGATGTAATCTTAGATGCCATTTCTGCCAATCACGATTTTACAACTTATTTAAATTTATTAGCTACCAACGGAAAGTTAATGGTGGTAGGCCTTCCGATAGAATCTCCAAAAGTGCAGCCTTTTTCATTAGTCACTAATAGAAGAAGTGTAATAGGTTCTTCTATAGGTGGTATGCAAGAAACACAAGAGATGCTTGATTATTGTGCCGAGCACAATATTGTCTCAGACATAGAAATTATACCTATGCAAGACATCAATGAAGCCTATACAAGAATGTTAAAAGGAGATGTGAAATACCGTTTTGTAATTGACTTAGCTAGTTTGAAAAGCTAATTACAATATTCAGTATTAAACTGTTTTTTTAGGAGGAAGCGCGAAAGCAGCAGCCTCATGTGTGAAGTTGCCATTATGGGCACCATCGCAAAAAGGTTTGTTTTTGCTTAAACCACAACGACAAAGTCCAATGACTTCTCTTCCTGCTAAATCGTAAGTATTTCCACTACGATCTTCAATAGTGAAATCGCCCTCAACTTTAATTGACCCGTTATTGTTAATTGTAATTTTAGTAGCCATTTTGTTTTGTTTTAGGCTTCAAAAATAGGGCATCTTGGCCAATCGAATTCGTTTGTTTTTGAATACTGCCTTCTGTTCCATCTGAGCCTTAAACAAATTGCTCAAAACTCGGTTTTTACAAGTAAATTTACACCCGCCTAATTGGTAAAAAATGAAAGGATTCCAGTTTAAAACATACGAAGCTCCCAATCAATCACCCTTTGATAAATTGTTTGAAATATTCAAGGAATTGATAGTGCATACTTCTGGGGACTTTGACG
>QYPL01000023.1 GCA_007280515.1 Sediminibacterium sp. | reverse complement strand
CCATAAGCACCCATACTTAACAATACCAGTAAGAAAAAATATTCCTTACTTAGTTTTTCCATCGTCCAAGAAACCAGTATACCCGCCACTACAATAAGAGATGTTAATAAAATCATAGCTAGTGCAATGCCATCAATACCTATATGATAATTAATATTTAATGCTTTAAACCAAGTGGTATTCGTTTCAAATAAATGCGTAGCGGTATTGCCTGCAGCTCTTTGATTCATATATAATTTCAACAACCATGCAGCTGCGCCTAATTGTGCAAGGGATCCCACTAGTCCAATAACTCTTATTTGTGCTAATTGCTTACTCAATAAAATGAGTAGGGCAGTGAGTAAGGGAACTAGGATTAACAATGATAAATTCATATAAATATTTTATTTCCAGATATAAATAAATAATACCGATAAGGCAATTACACCACCAAAGAAGTACAAGGCATAGTTTTGAACCTTACCCGATTGTAGTCCCTTAATAGCTGCTGAAATTTTAGCAGTGGTACTTGCTAATAATAAGATAAAACCATCAACTATATTTCTATCGGCCCAAGCAATAGGTTGCCCTATAAGAGGGAAGACAATTTTTTTAGTGATAAACAAATACAATTCATCTACATAAAACTTTTTATAAGCGGCTCTGTAAAAGCCACCAAATAAGGCAACTGCTTTATCCGATTTTGTATTTTGATTTTTGTAAAAACTTGCAGAAAGTAAAATGGCTATTATAGATAAGCTTACTGGCGCAATAGAAAATATCATATCAATATGGGTTTCTAAGGCAGCACCGTCGGAAGTAATAAATTGAGAGAAAGGAATAAAGCCTACACCCACTGCACATGCAGCTAAAATAATTAAAGGTAGTTTCATGGTCCAGGTTCCTTCTCCATGGTCGTGCGCATCCTTATGGTCATCGTTGTGTCCAGCCTTATGTGCGTGATTGTGAACAGCACTATGCGCTTTTGCAGGCGCTTCCTTGCTCCAGAAAATATTAAAGTACAATCGGAACATATAAAAACTTGTAAGTGCAGCCGTAAATAAGGCAACTCCATAAATTAATTTATTCTCATGAAAAGCGGCAGTCAATATTTCTTCTTTACTAAAAAATCCTGCAAAAGGAGGAATACCTGCAATAGCTAAACAAGCAATTAAAAAGGCAATATGCGTTATAGGCATTAATTTTCTTAATCCTCCCATATCTTTCATTTCATTGCTATGCACCATATGTATTACCGAACCTGCGCCTAAGAATAATAAACTCTTAAAAAACGCATGCGTAAATAAATGAAACATAGAAGCCATAAAGCCTAATCCGTTTTCTCCCCCATTTTTTGAAATACCTAAGGCAAACATCATGTAGCCAATTTGCGACATAGTAGAATAAGCGAGTACTCTTTTAATATCGGTTTGTGTACATGCAATAATGGCTGCAAGAAGTGCAGAAAAAGCACCTACATAAGTTACAATGGTTAAGGCCGCTTCATCCATGGAGAAGATGGGAAATAATCTGGCTACTAAATACACACCTGCTACTACCATGGTAGCTGCGTGAATTAAGGCAGACACTGGTGTTGGGCCTTCCATGGCATCGGGCAACCAAATATGTAAAGGAAACATAGCAGACTTTCCTGCACCACCCATAAATATTAAAGTAAGTCCCCAAGTAAGCATGCTTGCCCCTAAAAAGCTAGTACTGGTAATGCTTAAAAATTCAGGAGACTGAGCTGATGTAAATTTTTGAATTAATAAACCAATATCTAAACTACCTCCGTAAAAACCCATAATCATAATGCCTATTAAAAAGCCTAAATCGGCAAAGCGCGTTACAATGAATGCTTTTTTAGAAGCAGCCACGGCAGAAGGTTTGTTAAAGTAGTAACCAATTAATAAGAAACTAGATACACCCACTAATTCCCAGAACATATACACTTGAAATATATTCACTGATAATATTAAACCCAACATAGAGAAGGTAAATAAAGATAAGAAAGCATAATAAGTAGCAAAACGCTCTTCGCCCTTCATATACCCTAAACTAAATACATGCACCATTAAAGAAACAGAAGTCACTACAATCAGCATCATGACAGAAATAGGGTCAACTATTACACCCATATCAATAGAGACATTGGGACTAAACTGCAACCAAGTATATTTTAAAGCAATAATTTTTTGATAAATCCCATTCACTTTTCCATCTACAAAAAAGTATTGCTTGGCAGCTACAAAAGAAAGTATGGTAGAAGTAAGTAAAGAAGCCGTAGAAATAATACCTGCCGTTTTAGCAAAGTATTTGCGTCCAAATAAACCCAGCACTACAAAGGTAGCAAGCGGAAGTAAGGGGATCCAAAGTATATATAAGTAGTTTGACATAATTAAAATTTCATTTCTGTTGCATCGTCAACATCAATAGATTGATGACTGCGATATAAATTAATGATAATGGCAATGGCCACTGCGGCTTCCGCTGCTGCAATGGTGATAATAAATAAAGAAAAGAATAAACCATCTAGTTTATCGGGGAATAAATATTTATTAAAAGCAACAAAATTAATATTCACGCTATTGAGCATAAGTTCAATAGACATTAACATAGTAATTAAATTCCTTCTAGTAAATAAACCATACATGCCTATAAAAAATAGGGCAGTGCTTACAAAAAGTATATGGGTTAAGGGTATTTCGTTCATGGAATTAATCCTCCTTTTTGTTTAGATGAACAATATCAGCACTTGTAGGTTTCATCGCAATTACAATACAACCCACCATGGCAGCTAATAATAACATACTCACTACTTCGAAAGGCAGGATAAAACCATGTGAAGTAGTACTTAACATTTGTGTACCAATTTCACTCACACTTGAATTAAAAGGCTGAGCCGAAACCGTATTGAATCCGTAATGATTGATTAAATTAAAAGTAAAGGCAGTGCCTAATAGAGCAGCCAATGCAGAAAAAATAATTTTAGGCCTGGCTGGCTTGGCCATTTTATTTCCAGATTGTTGCGTTAAGAAAATAGAGAAGATAATTAAAACCACAATACCTCCTACATAGACCACTATTTGAATGGCTGCAATAAATTCTACCTGCATCCAAAAATATAGTGCTGCAATACCCACTAAAGAAAATAACAACCAAATGGCTGAACGAAATATTTTAAGTGATGTTACGGCTAGTAATGCTGCACCTAGTATAAGTGTAGCAATAGCGTAAAATAGGATGGCTGATGTATTCATTATTCTATTCCCTCCCTTATTTTAGATCCCGGTTGATTTAATACCTTGGTTAATTTAGTTCTATCAAAAACACTGTGCTCAAAATTAGGTACCATTTTAATGGCATCACTTGGGCAGGCTACGATGCATAAATTACACATGGTGCAAAGCTCCAACCTGTATACTAAAGTGTCAATAGCTTTTTTCTTTTTACCTTCTGGTGATACTTCAAACTTAGTCACTACTTTAATAGTACCATTCGGGCAGGCTAATTCACAAGCAGTACAACCTGTGCAGGTATGCTCATTGTTTGCATCATGTGGCATAACCACTTCTCCCTTGAACCTTTCTGATAATAATAAGGTGGCACGGTTGTCGGGGTATTGTTCTGTAATAATTTCTTTAGGATGCGTAAAGTAATAACCTGTCTTACGCATTCCTTTTAATAAAGAACTTACGCCGTTCACCACATCTGATATATACTCTTTCAAAAACATTTTCTAAATCATTTAAATTAAAAATGCCAACCTAATATAGCAATTACGGCTACTAATAAAAGGTTAAACAAGCTTATAGGTAATAAATATTTCCATTCTAAATTCAATAATTGATCTACGCGTAGTCTTGGGAAGGTCCATCTAAACCACATAATTAAAAAGATGAGGAAAAATGTTTTTCCCATAAACCAAACCGAAGAAGGAATATAATCCATGATATGATTGAATGCTTCCCAATGTCCAATATGTAATGGCATCCAACCACCAAAAAATAAAGTGGCACCAATAGCACAAACAATAAATATGTTAATGTACTCTGCTAAGAAGAATAGGGCAAAACGCATACCAGAGTATTCGGTATGAAAACCTGCTGTTAATTCCGACTCTGCTTCTGCTAAATCAAAAGGGGCACGATTGGTTTCAGCAGTCACTGCAATAATGTATAATACAAAGGCAATCAGCGCTGGAATATGTCCTTTAAAAATCCACCAGCCGTTTTCTTGGGCTTTTACAATTTCTGAAAGTTGTAAACTACCTGTTAATACCACAATGGTTAATACTGCAAAGCCTGCAGACAATTCATAGCTTACTATTTGAGCGCCACTGCGCATCGCACCTAATAAAGAGTATTTATTATTACTTGCCCAGCCTGCCATTAAAATACCTATCACCGATAATGAAGAAACCGCAGAAATATACAAGACCCCAATATTAATATCCCAGATTTGAAAATTCTTCGCAAAAGCAATGGGGGCTAACAATAACATCCCTACCATCATTACTACAAAAGGAGCTAGGTTAAATAAAAACTTATCTGCCATATCGGGCACTAAGCCTTCTTTCATAATTAATTTCAAAGTATCGGCCACTGTTTGAAACATACCGCCTGGGCCTACACGGTTGGGTCCTAATCGAATTTGAATATGCGCAGCTACCTTTCTTTCCATTAGTACCAATACCAAACCCAATAGGGCAAATAAACTTATGGATAATAAAATAACAATAATACATTCCATTGCCAAGGCCATCGTGGGATTGAACTTCATAAATAACCAATCTTGAACACTGGTTGTAATTCCTTCTAAACTAAACATGCGTTACTGTTTTTATATAAGAAACAATTCTTTCTATATCTTATTCTAATATTATTCTATATCTATCTAATAATCCTACCTATCAATATCAGGTATCACTAAATCGAGTGTACCCATGCTCGCCATTAAATCTCCAATCATACCTCCTGCTGCAATATGATTTAGTACAGATAAGTTGGAGAACCCTGGAGATCTAAATTTAATTCTGTGGGGGGTAGTACCACCTTCGCTTACTACATACACTCCAAATTCACCTCTTGCCGTTTCTACTCTTGAATAAAATTCTCCTTTAGGTAATTTTAATACATTTTTTGTTTTTGCTACAAAATCGCCTTCTGGAATATTATCAATGAGTTGTTCTATAATACGAATAGATTGATTCATTTCTTTCACGCGCACTATATAACGCGCAAATGAATCGCCTGCTGTTTCTATGACTTCCTCAAATTCTACTTTATCATATACTTCGTAAGGATAAATTTTACGAATATCGCAGCTAACACCGCTAGCGCGCGCCACTGGGCCTGTGCAACCATAAGAAATAGCATCTTCTGCACTTAATATACCTACACCCTTGGTTCTGCTTTGGAAAATAATATTATTGGTTACTAAATCTTCGTACTCTGTTACTTTAGATTTGAATTGTGTGATAAAGGCTTTCACTTTCTTTTGAAAATCGGGATGAAGATCATACATCAAACCCCCTGGTACAATATAATTCATGGTTAATCTTGCACCGCATGTATCTTCCATAATATCGGTAATCATTTCTCTTTCTCTAAAAGCATAGAAAAACGGAGTGAAGGCGCCCAAGTCCATGGCCATGGCACCTAACCATAATTCATGTGAAGCAATACGCGTTAATTCACTTAAAATAACTCTTATATATTTAGCACGGTCAGGTACTTCAATTTGCATTCCTTTTTCAACTAGCAAAGCGCAGCCTAAATTATTAATGTGAGAAGATAAATAATCCATTCTGCTAGTCACATAAATAAATTGACGATAGGTTAAGCTCTCACACATTTTTTCAATAGAGCGGTGTATGAATCCTAAATGTGGTTCAATTTTTTTAATGGTTTCTCCATTCAAAGTTACTACTAAGTGAAGTACACCATGCGTGGCAGGGTGTTGAGGCCCCATGTTAATGACTAGTTCGCCATCGGCGCCAAGTTCACTGGTATCTTTTATTATTTCAGTTTGATTGTACATGCGCCAATTATAATTTTATCATGTTGATAGGATCTTCAAAATCTTTTCTTAATGGGAAGCCTTTGAAGTCATCTTCTAGTATTAATTTTCTTAAGTCGGGGTGATTAGTAAAGTTGACTCCAAACATTTCAAATACTTCACGCTCTAAAAATTCAGCGGTTCTCCAAATGTCACAAACGGTTTCAATCACTGGAGCATCTCTATTCACATTGGCCTTAATCACAATGCTTTGACGATGTGTAGTGGCCGATAAATGATAGACCATGGTTAAATGTGTTTTAAAATCAACACAGGTTACACAAAACAAATAGTTCATTTGCATTTTACCCGTTCTTAAAGCAGCCATCAAAGGCTTTAAGGCAGTAGGTTCAACGAGTATATTTAACCATTCTCCTGTTTCATCATAATTAGCGGCTGGAGCGAGTGAGCTTATATATTCTTTTATTTCTTCGTTGGTCATGGTTGTATTTTTCTATACTTTAAATTCTCCTCTAATTTGTTCACGGGTCATACCTAATTTAATTTTCTCTTGTAAAGCAATTAAAGAGTGTAATAAGGCTTCGGGGCGGGGAGGGCATCCTGGAATGTAAACATCTACAGGAATAATATGATCGGCACCTTTTACTACAGAATAAGTATTGTAAAAAAATGGTCCACCACTAATAGCACAAGCGCCCATGGCAATGACATATTTAGGATCGGCCATTTGATCGTATAATCTTTTTAAAACCGGCGCCATTTTATTGACGATGGTGCCTGCTATAATAATTACATCGGCTTGACGCGGTGAGGCCCTTGCTACTTCAAAACCAAAACGAGAAAAATCATATTTGGCAGAAGCAGTAGACATCATCTCAATGCCACAACAACTAGTCGCAAAGGATAAAGGCCATAAAGAATTTGAACGCGCCCAATTGATAATGCTATCAAAAGTGCTTACCACTATGCCACCACCTGGTGTTTCATGCACGATACCTGGAAAAGGTTCCTTGCCTGCTATTTTTTCTTTTAACTCCATTTTAATGCACCTTTTTTATGAGCGTATAAAAAGCCCATGAATAATATAAATATGAAAACGATAATTTCAATTAAGGCTACAATGCCTACTTTTTTTACCACTACTGCCCAAGGGTATAAAAACACTAATTCCACATCAAAAATTAAAAATAATAAGGCAAATAAATAATAGCCCACATTGAACTGATGCCAAGGGGAACTGTCGGTGGGAATTCCGCACTCATAAGCCTGTCCTTTTTGAGGATTTTTGCTTCCTTTTACTAAAATTTTCCCCACTAAAATACCGCCTGCAGAGAAAGCAATAGCGGCAATTAATAAAGCAATTAATGAAATAGCACCCATAGTAGTTTTGGTATAAAAATGATGTTGTAAAAGTAGCATTAAAACGGGTAATAATTCCCTAGTTAATCCACATCTAATTCACGGTTTAGGGCATTTTATTGAGCTAATTGCTGAGGTCGGAAAATTCTACTGCTTTGTTTAGACAAACGGGAGAAAAATCATTAAAATTTATAGCTAAAACTGGTCCCCCAAATGGCAGGATCTCCCAAATGAACGGCCCCAAAATCGTAGCCATAAGAAATGTATTTGGTGCCGCTTATGTTTTTAGCCCAGAAACTTAGAGCCGTCTTCTTGTATTCCATGCCCAATTTTGCATTTAATAAATGGTAAGGCGACTGCTCAATACTATTGGCTAAATCAAAATAAGTGGTTCCTATATATTTCCATTCTCCTCTTAACATTATTTGTAATTGGCTAGAAACAGGGTAGCTGTATTGGGCTGCTAATAATGAAGTAGTGGCAGGTGTGAAAATAGGATGCTTGCCTGCTAAATTTACACTTGCTCCTTGTGAAGCAATTTCTAATTTATCAAAACTTGCCTTCGTTACTCCAAAAGAATATTGTAATAATAAACCTTTAGTGGGTATGAACATTAGTTCTGCTTCTACGCCCTTGCTAGTTAATTGCCCTGTATTTTTTGTAATGGTAATAGCGTCTGGTAAAATTAAACTAGGCACTTGCGCGTCCGTTACTTTTGTATAAAATAAAGCAATATTTAAAATTAATTTATTATTCAACCAATTATTTTTAATACCTGTTTCGAAGTTGTTGCTGTATTCTGGCAAATAGCCCAAAAGTGGCGGCTGTGAAGGGTCTGAGCCTAGTGGAGATAAGCCACCTGCTCTAAATCCTTTGCTATAAGAACCATACCATAAACTATAATTATTTACTTGATAGTCTAAAGAAAGTTTTGGAGAGAATGCATTGAAATGGGTACGACCTAAAGTATCTGCGGTGGTAGTATACAATTTAGTGCTAGGATCATGTTGATATTGACCCATCACCGATTCAGATTGATTTTCATAATCATTTCTTAATCCGAAACTCATATTTAATTTGTCATTGATTACATAAGTGGCTTGGCCATATAAAGCAAATCCTTTCTTAATTGTAGTACTTGTATTAATGATGCTAAATAATGAATCTCCAATCATCATTAAATTAGCATCTTTCCCAAAACGAGTTGCTTGCTTCACTGGAGCGTCTTGATAAAATAAGAAAGCACCAGCAGTCCATTTCAATTTACTATTACTTGAAGGAGCGCTTGTAAATTTAAAATCCTGGGTGATTACTTTATTATTGTTCCATTTATTGCCGTAATTATTGATAATTGAAATAGCATCAATAGGTGAGAAATCACCATCAATGGGCCTTGTATAAAAACGGTAGTTTTGTTGATAGGCAGTTTGGCTACTAAAGTTAAAGCCTTTACCAGTATAGCGAATAGACAAGCTCGAATTAGAGGTCTTGTCCATCATGGTGGTAGTTGCATTTTGATTCAAGGTATAAGGACTTGCAATTGCCTTAGCGCTTCCAAATACCAAAGGAAACGGGCCTTGGTTTTCATTGGCATGATGTTTGAAATTGAAATTGATATCCCAGCGATTATTTATGATATATTTTAAAAAATAATTTCCTGAAAATCCGTTCTGGTTGTCGTAAGGGCTTTTGGTAAATTTATTGGTATAAAATCCATTTCTTTTATCGGACAATAAAGAAGTCCCAAAAAATAATTTATCTTTTATAAGGGGTGTTTTAAAACCAGCCGTGATTCTTTTTTTATTATAATTGCCTATAATAATGTCGGCAAATCCAGTACTTGTATTAGTAGGTTGTTTAGTAATAATATTAATGACCCCACCCATTGCATTTCTTCCATAGAGTGTTCCTTGCGGTCCGCGCAATACTTCAATTCTTTCAATATCGAACAGTGTAGGTATATAAGTATCTAAACTAAATTGATTTACGCCGTCAATATACGAAGCCACCGTAGGGTCGTAAGAACTAGTAGCAATGCCTCTTACAGAGGTCACATCACGACCATCACCAGGGTCGGCGCTGTACAAATTAGGAATGATGCCCGTTATTTCTTTGGTATTCCATAATCCAAAAGTATTAATCTGTTTTGCATTTATTATAGTAATGCTTGCTGGAATTTTTTGAATCAATTCTTCTTTTTTTTCGGCAGTCACGACAACTTCATCTAATTGATTCGATGAAGCGATTAAAGTTAATTTTATAATAGTATTAGAGGTGCTTGTTTGATTGACTATAAACTCTTTAGAAGATTCGGCGTAGCCAATTGATTTTATGGAAATAATATATTTACCATTTTTTAACTCTTTGAATTCAAAAACCCCCTTTTGGTTACTGATAGTTTGTAAGCTTGTATTTAAAATACTAATAGAGGCACCTTGTATAGGATTTCCTTTTTCATTTTGTAAAATACCAGTTAGTTTTTGTCCATTTGTTGTTAGCGCAATAAAAAGTCCAAGAAGGGTAATTATATTATTTTTGAGGGAGTTAGACAAGGCTATCATTTTTTAGGATGCAAATATAAGTTTTAAATTAACCTATTATGTCTATTTCTATAATTAGGTCTTGTTTGAAAGGCTGTCTATAGAAATGTATAAATAGAAATGTATAAGTAAAACAAAATTAAATAATTAAACAATAACAAGTAAGGCTTGCGGTTCAATACTAACAACAAGATTGTCAATAGCTGTTTCTAGAGATTCTCCGTCAACATGAATGGGCATGCCCTTCTTATATTGAATGCTAATATGCTGGATAGAACGGATAGATACTTTTTTGGATGCGTGAATAGTTTTATTAAATAATCTAATGGTGAGGGTTGTTGCTTTTAAAATAGAGTGTGGTTGGATGGTGACCATTTCAAGATGAGCATCTTGTAAATCTGAATAAGGAGAGATATAGGCATTACTTCCAAACTGGTTAGCATTGGCAATGGTTAGAGAGAAAACTTTTTCTAATGGGCCTCCGTTAATACTTATTTCAATGGGCCTGTAATGGAATAATGTATAAAGAGTAGATTTTACATAACTCATAAAGCCTCTATCGCTGCCTTTCGCAAAACGGCTTGCTACGGCTGCGTCAAATCCAATACCTGTTGTACAAAAAAACTTCCTATCATTAATAATACCCACATCAATGGCAGTTTCTTTTCCACTCAAGGCTATAGCAAGTGCTTTATCAAATTGAAGGGGTAATTGCAAATGTCTTGCCAATCCATTTCCTGATCCCATTGGAATAATACCTAAAGGAGTGGTGGTTGCTGTTAAAACAGAGCCTATTTCATTGACTGTGCCATCTCCACCAATGGCAATAATTCTACTTGCTTTTTGTTCAATGGCTTTTTTAGCAAACTCTTTGGCTTCTAATGGCTTGGTCGTTTCCCAAATAACCGCATTAGGAATCGCATGCAAGCTGGCTAGCCATTGCTTTTTTTGCGCTTCATTTTGAATACCTGCATTTGGATTATAGATAAAATGAATCATGAACAGCAAAATTATTTAATATCTATCATATTTGATATAATATTAGTTAGATCTTACTCGTATTTTAATCAAAAAACGGTATTTTAGACTGTGAAAAAACTAGTCACCATTGGTTGTTTGTTAGCATTGGTCATTTCTATCTGTGGCCTTCCGCTATTTTATGCATTTCAAAAGCAATTACATAAGCAAGCTCAATTTAATTATATCGAAACCCATCCACAAGAAAAGATGGAAGGCTTGATTCATTTAACTGTTAAAGATGTAGAAAGTTTGCCCACTGGATTTGAGTGGGAAGAAGAAAATATTGAATTTAGGTTTCATGGAATGATGTATGATGTAGTGAGTATTAAAAAGAAAAATGCTGAGTGGATTATTACAGCATTAGCAGATACAGTAGAGGTCTCTATTGAAAAAACAAATCAGCAGTTTGCGAAACAAGACCAAGAGAATAATCAGAAAGCACAAAAATTATTTAAATGGGTTTTTACCCCTTATATATCTTTTAGTAATGCCGAGGTTTCAATCATTTATGATATGGCTTCAATATATTTTCCAATGATAAAGCAATCGGCTGTTCAAAGGTGGGCAGCTTCGCCCTATTTGCCTCCTAAAGTGAACGCTTAAAAATTAAGCGGTATTTTATTTTTCACTTTATTATTTAATTTATGTTTTGCAAAAAAAATATTTTGCTTTTAGCTGTCATGCTAAATACAGGCCAATTCGTGAATGCACAAAACAGCATTTCAAAAAATGATAGTATTAATATATTATCAAATGCTATAGTGTATGCTAATAAGTTTCCAACGCTCTCAAAAAATATAGTACAAAGGGTGGTTGCCTTAACCGATAAAGTTTTCATTCAACAACAAGCCAATACAGCCGATATCTTAACAGCTTCTGGTCAGGTATTTGTGCAAAAAAGTCAATTGGGTGGCGGAAGCCCTGTTATTAGAGGCTTTGAAGCAAGTCGTGTTTTATTAATGGTAGATGGTATTCGTATGAACAGCGCCATTTTTAGAGCAGGTCATTTGCAAAATATTATCACGGTAGATAATATGATTTTAGATAGAGTAGAAATTAATTATGGCCCTAGTTCTACCATGTATGGAAGTGATGCCTTGGGTGGAGTGGTTAATCTTTTTACAAAGAACCCCACATTGAATACAATTGCTGCATGGAAAACAAATGGTAATGTTATTTACAGATATGCCAATGCTCAAAATGAAAACAGACAACATATTGATATTAATATTGCCAATAATAAATGGGCCTATTTAACCTCTTTTACTAGTAGTAGCTTTGGGGATTTACGCCAAGGTAATAATAGATTGGCTGCATATCCCAATTTTGGAAAACGTTTATTTTATGTAACAAATACAAACGGTGTGGATATAGCCAATGACAATAGTGCTAACGTTAACATTCAAAAAACAACAGGCTATACGCAAACCGATCTTTTACAAAAAATAATGTTTAAGCCAACTGCGAATACAGAGCATTTATTAAATATTCAATTATCTAATTCTTCTACTATTAATAGGTACGACCGTTTAACTGAAACCAGTAAAGGATTACCAACCTACGCTGAGTGGTATTATGGACCTCAGGTTCGTAATATGGTTGGCTATAAATATAGCGCCTCTGCATTGAAGGGTTATTTTCAAGAGCTAACGGTGAACACTAGTTATCAGCATTTAGAGGAAAGTAGAATTAGCAGAAAATTTAAATCTACTAATAAAGATAACAGAATTGAAAATGTAGATATTATAGGTGTGAACGCCGATTTATTACACAAGCAAGCCAATGGCGATATTCATTTTGGATTGGAGTCTTATTATAATATGGTGAATTCCACTGCCTATAGAAATAATATAAGTACCAGTGTAAGGTCTGCTATTACTACTCGTTATAGCGATGGTCCAACCAATATGGTGTATCAAGCTCTGTATTTGCAGCAAACTAAATACCTCAACGATCATTGGGTATTGAATGAGGGCATTAGGTTCAATATGGTTCAATTAAATGCTCAATTTAAAGACACTAGTTTAATGCATTTCCCTTTTACCGAAGCCAAACAATCCAATGCTGCTTTTACAGGAAATCTAGGACTGGCTTACAATGCAGAAAATGGATATAAGCTAGCCTTTGGATTAAGTAGTGGATTTAGAGCACCCAATATTGATGATTTAACAAAAGTATTTGATACCAAAACAGGTTATGTAGTGGTACCTAATAAAGATTTAAAACCAGAATACACTTATAATGCGGAAGTGAATCTTTCTAGAAATACAAATTCATTTTCTTGGGGCGCTTCTTTATTTTATACCTGGTTTAAAAATGCATTAGTGGCTGATAAATTTACTTGGAATGGACAATCTAAGATTATGTACCAAGGAGTAATGAGCGATGTATACGCAACACAGAATAAAGCTAAGGCAATAGTGTATGGTTTTAATGTGAATGGCAAAATACGCATTATGGACAATACCGATATAGTGGGTACTTATACTTATACAAAAGGAACTTATAACGATGGTGTGAAAGAAATGCCTTTAGATCATATTCCGCCTAGCTATGGTAGAATAGGCTTAAAGCATACAAATGACAAGTGGAATGCAGAATTATTTTCTGTATTCAATGGCTGGAAGCATATCACTGATTATAATTTAAATGGAGAAGACAATGAAATTTATGCTACCAAGGATGGTATGCCTAGTTGGACAACTATTAATTTTGCCTCTTATTATACGCCCACTAAAAAACTAAGCATAGGTTTTCAAATTGAAAATATAGCAGACCTTAACTACAGGTATTTCGCAAGTGGAATTTCTGCAGTAGGGAGGAACTATATCTTGAGTTGTAAGCTTTCTTTTTAACGCCTCAAAGCCCCTACATTACTGGAGAATATTTTAACAGCAATGGCTAAAAGAATGACTCCAAAAAATTTTCGAACTGCTAGTAAGCCTCCGGGCCCTAGCAGTTTTTCTATTATATTAAGAGATTTTAATACTGCATAAACAATTACTAAGTTTATAAGTATACCTAGTGCAATATATAGTTCATCAAAGTTGGCTTTTAAAGACATAATGGTAGTAAGGGTTCCACTACCAGCAATAATAGGGAAGGCGATAGGCACCACCGCGCCAGACTGCGCATTTTTATCGCCTTTGAAAATTTCATGACCCAATACCATTTCAAGGCCTAACAGAAAAATGACAATGGAACCACCCACCGCAAATGATTTTACATCTAATCCCAATAATTGTAAGAAGGGTTTACCCAAAAATAAAAACAATATCATAAGTGCCCCTGAAATAAGGGTTACTTTAAGCGATTTAATGGCGCCCGACTTTTCTTTCATGGCAATTAATAATGGAATGGAGCCCACTATATCTATGACGGCGAACAAAGTAAAAATAACGGTCAGTAATTGATCGAAATGAAATACCATAAAAAAGCTTTGTATGAAGATACAAAGCTTTTTTAACTATTCAGCGTGGAACTAATTACTAGCTATTACTTTATCCTTAGGCCTATCATCAACATTCGGCCCATGGCATTATAGCCATTGATTTCATTAAATACCGTATTACCTAAATTTTGTCCATCTGCATACACTATAAAATGTTTATGGATGCTATATTGAATATGCGCATTTAATAGGGTATAGCTTTTTAAAATAACATCCTCTGTGGCGTAACCGCCTACATCGTAGCGCTTACTTATATACCTCGCAGCTATGCTGACATTTAATTTGGGAGACGGCTGAAAAGACCACTGAATACCTGCTGTATTTTTTGGGCGCTTTAATAAATATTTATAAGTAATGGTATCGGTGGTGGTCACCCTATTTTGATTCGTTTCTTGCCCATTCATTAAAGTATAGTTCAAAGAAATATTATTTTTTTCATTCGCTTTCCAATTAAATTCAAGTTCTGTACCATTTACTTTTTGCCTAATATAATTGAAAAAATTATAATCAATATAATTATAGTCAATGCCATTGTCTATGGTTCTATTATAATACACCCCTCTTGCAAAAACAGTATTGTTATTATATTCAATACCTATTTCAGTATTAAAGGATTGTTCTGGTTTTAATGCATCGTTATTGCTTAATTGATACAAGGAAGGGGCTTTGTATCCAGTGGAGGCGCTTGCCATCAATCGAACCTGTCTATTTAATTTATAAGAAGGGCTAATGGTAAAAGTTTGATTAGCTCCATAACGGCTATGCTTATTTAATCTTCCCCCTAATTCTAATAACCATTTGTTGGATGCATCATTTATTAATAAAGAACTATATAAGGCAGTTTGGTATTGAAAAGTGTCCTTAAAATTATCATTATAGGGGCCATATTTACTTAGAGAAACGTAAGTCTGATGAAAGGACCCGTATCTAAAATCGCCACCCAAAATCCATTGAATATTTTTAGAAAGAGGAGTGGAGTAGAACGCATCAGCAAAATGAGATTTACCTATGTATTGATTGTCTTCAAAAATGGTATATTTTCTATCAAGACTATCGTTTTTATATTGACGGTCCTGTGTACTTAATTGGTACTGAAATTGAAAAATAGATTTTTCTTTCTTGTATTTTAAAACAAGTCCGGTCATTTTTGTGGTGTTATTAAACTTTTCGTCTTTATCATCTTTAAAAGCGCCATAATCAATGTCTGCATTATAACTTGTTTGATGGGTAGAAACTTTTGCATTCCAATTTTGATTGATGGCGTAATTAATATTTGCAAACCAGTTATTATTCTTATAACCATCTTTATCAAAATTATTTTTACCTGTTATATCTGTAGCAGAAGAAAAACCTGTAGCCGCTTCATTACCAAAGCCCACTGCATAATTTAATTTACCGATGGTGTTGCTATGTTGCAAGTTTATTTTTCGGGTACCATAAGAACCTGTACTAAAATCACCTGAGAAATTGGGAATAGATTTATTTTTAGTAATAATATTTATAACACCTCCAATAGCATCAGAACCATACAAAGTACTTTGGGCACCTTTTAAAATTTCAATGCGCTCAATCAAATACAAAGGCACTAAGTTTAAATCAAATTCATTGCTAATCATGGAAGGGTCGCCCACGGGCATGCCATCAATTAAAATTAAAGTACGTCCACTTGATGCGCCTCGCATATATATACTAGGCACCGTTCCTGCATTGCTTAAACTACCTGGCAAGTACAAACCTGCTTGCTCGTTTAAAATTTGCGCAATCGTTCTTCCGGCATTGGCTTGAAGAGTAGCAGCATTAATGACTGTCACTACTTTGCCTGTACTGCTTTGTTTTTGTTCTAGTTTGTTAGCAGTCACAATAACTTCTTCTAAGCTAATAGTGTTGTCTGTTCTTTTTTGAACACTGTCTTTTAAAATAGGTTGACTAGTTGTTTGCCCAAAGGCAAGGGTGGTGGCGATAAGGCACACCGAGAGCGTGATTAATTTTTTGCTCATTGTTTTGTTTTTTTGAGTGAACAATGAGCTTCCTGGAGAAAGAGAACCATAATTGATTAAGGAGTAGAAAGAGATAGTCCTAAGAGATTAGCATCTTAAAAATAAATGCACACCATCTCAAATTCTTCCAGCCTTAATTTTTTACAATCCCTGCTTTTTACCCGAAAGCTGTTGATTTTTTTAAACTAGGCAGGTCTTCTGGCTTGTTCTTCTAGGATGCGTCCTTCCCAAATTGCTTCAGTGGACTTTTTGCATCAATTGCTTTGCAGCAACGAACTCACAGCTACGGGAATAGCCCCCGATTTTAACGGGGTTCCCTTTTAATCATTTGCATGAACCTAATTCTGAATCAAATCTAGCATTAATATTTCCCTATCTGTTTTTAATTACTAACGGGCTGTTGATAACTAGCCCATTTTTATTATATTTATAATTCATTGACTAGATATGAAAGAAAAGCAGGGTATTAATTTTTTTAGTCTGACCATGATTGTGGTGAGTTTGGTCATTGGCATGGGTATTTTTAAAACTCCTGCTACTATTGCAGCAAAATCGGGTACGCCCCTTATTTTCTTTAGTGCCTGGCTTATTGGAGGACTTATTGCTTTGTTTGGAGCACTCACTTATGCAGAAATTGGACAAAGACTACCGGTGATGGGTGGCTATTATAAAGTATTTGCGCATTGTTATCATCCGGGCGTAGGTTTTACTATTAACGTACTCATTTTAATTAGTAATGCAGCATCACTAGCGGTAGTGGCTTTAATTGGCGCCGACTATGTAAGTGATTTATTATTTGGACAACCTTCAGGTACTTTATTCAATATTATAGTGGCCTCTGCTTCTGTGGGGCTTTTTTACATTGTTAATTTACTGGGATTAAAAACAAGTAGTCGCACACAGAATATTTTAATGGTGGTGAAAATTTCTTTAATTGTACTTTTAATTTCTTCTTTGTTTAAAGGGGTGACGGTTCCTCCACACGGTATTAACGAAGGAAAAATTTATACTTATGATGGAACCAACGGGGCTTTACTTTTACTTGTAAGTTTAGTTTCTGTATTTTTTACTTATGGGGGCTATCAACAAACTATCAATTTTGGATCGGAAGTAAAGTCGGCCAAGACCATGCAAAGAGGAATTGTGGTGGGTATACTATTAGTGCTATTTTTATATTTAGCCATTAACTATACTTATATTAAAGTCATTGGATTTGATCAAATGAAAAATGCCAATGCCATTGGTTCTTTATTATTTGAAGCTTGGTTTGGAAAATTTGGTGCCAAGGTTTTTGATTTTGCCATGGTGCTAAGTGTGCTTGCCTATGTGAATGTAATATTAATGAGTAACCCTCGTGTAATGTTTGCCATGAGTGAGGATAAAGTTTTACCTGCTATATTTCAAAGGAAGCATCCTAGAACTGATGCCTTAGTGCCTGGCTTAACTGTATTTGCTATAGTCACCATACTAGTTACTTTTTTTGGTAAAGGCGTAGACGATGTACTAAGCTTTAGTATTTTTTTAGATTGTATGGGTATGAGTACCTCGGCAGCAACTTTATTAATACTAAGAAGCAAAAAACAAGGCGATGCTACTGTCACAGGGGCTTTAAGAAAATGGACACCTATTTTCTGTGTGGTTTTTGTATTATCCTATGCCTTAGTAGCGTGTGCAGTAGTCATTGATAAGCCCTATTCTGCATTAACAGCTGTTCTATTATTATGTATTGTTTTGGCATTATATAGAATCTTTTACTACAAGCCTTCTACATAATATTGCAGTGAATTCCTACCGATCAAACCCCATTTTATAGCCATCTCCCCTTTATTTATGCATTAAAAAAGGGAATTCATAGCCTTTCATCGTTACTAATTGCTGTTCAGCGCTTGCCTTTTCCGTCTGTCTAAAAATTACTGAGCTAGCCCTTTATGTAGTATTTTTGTACTGTAAAAAGAGTTCTAACAATACATTACATGAAATACATAATAACAATAAGCTTATTTTTCTCTTCCATTAGCTTGATGGCACAAGAACCTGCACAATGGGATCTTAGATCTTGTGTGGAGTATGCCATTCAGCATAATATCTCTGTGCAGCAAGCAGATGTGCAGGCAAGACTTTCAAAACTACAAGCCGATTTAGCCAAGTCTAACCGGCTTCCCACTATTAGTGGTTCCACCGGAATGGGATTAAGATTAGGTCGTTCTATTGACCCAACCACCAATGGCTTCTCTAACACTCAATTTTTGTACAACAATTTTGGAGTGAATGGAGGCATGCAATTATTTAATGCAGGCAGGTTAAAAAATAATGCAGAAGCAAGTAGTTTAAGCTGGTATGCAAGCGAAACAGATAAGCAAACTATTGCCAATGATATTTCATTGAACGTAGCTACCTTTTATTTACAAATATTATCGGCTATTGAGCAAACTGAAATTGCTAAAATTCAAATCCAACAAACAAAGGAACAATTAGCCGCTACTAGCAAGAGAGTGGAAGTAGGTCTATTGCCTGAATTAAATTTATTAGAATTAGAAACGCAATTAGCGAATGATAGCAGTAGTTATATCACAGCTATTTCTAATGTGCAACAAGGCAAATTAAATTTAATGGCCTTATTAAACTTAGACGCTTCAAAGAATTTTGATATTGTAGCACAACCTGTTGATCAAATTAAAATGCAATCTTTTGCCGATTTACAACCCGACTATGTATTTAATTTTGCTTCTCAAAACTTACCGAATGTAAAAGCAGCTGCATTAAGAGTGAAGGCAGCACAAAAAAATACCTTGGTGGCTAAAGCAAGTTTTTATCCTACTATTAGTTTTGGATACAATTTAACTTCTAACTTTTCTAATCAGTTCAATTATATAAGTGGTTACGAGATGAATGGTTTTACTACCCCCACTGCTGCTTCGCCATTTGTGAGTGTAAATAATGCTAAATATTTTGTTCAATCACCTATTTACACACCTATTTCCTCAACCCGCAATTGGAGCTCAGTATGGAATGGATGGAATACACAAGTAGGTAATAATTTTGGTCAAAGCGTGGGCTTACAAATGTCAATTCCTATTTTCAATGGCAATCAATCTAAAATTGCCTTCAAGCAATCTAAATTGAATTTGCAAAGTGTAACCTTGCAAGAAGAAAATACGCAAAGAAAATTAAAGCAAGATATTTACGCAGCCTATACCAACGCGGTGGTTGCTTTTAATAAATTAAATGCCACTCAAAAAGCATTGAACGCTGCTGAAAAAACCTACCAGTTTGCAAGCAAAAGATATGAGTTGGGTTTATTAGGCACGATAGAATTATTAAACAATCAAAATAACTACCTAAAAGCGAAAGTTAATTTTAAAACATCTCAATACGAGTATGTATTTAGAATTAAATTATTGGAGTTTTATAAAGGGGAAGCATTAACATTATAAGAAGAAAAATAAGCAGTAAAAAATAAATACAATGAATAAGAAATTAATTTGGATAAGCGTTGGAGTAGTAGCCGTTATAGCGCTTTTAGTAGGGTTAAAAAAAGCAGGCGTTATTGGCAAGGCTGATGGCATTGAAGTGACTACTGAAAAAGTACAATTAAGAACTATTACCGAGTCGGTGAATGCAAGTGGTAAGGTATATCCTGAAGTGGAAGTAAAAGTGAGTCCAGATATTTCTGGTGAAATTGTAAACTTGTATGTTGAAGAAGGAGACAAGGTAACCAAAGGACAAGTCTTAGCTAAGATTTATGCCGATATTTATTCTTCACAAAGAGACCAAGTGACTGCAAGTGTGAATCAAGTGAAAGCACAATACGAGAATGTGAAAGCGGCATTAAGTGGCTTGAAAACGGCTTATGATAATAGCAAGGCTACCAACGAGCGTTATAAAAAATTATTTGCTGATAAAATTGTTTCAAGATCAGAATATGAGCAAACAGAGCAGGCATTTCGTTCTGCAGAGTCTTCTTACAATTCAGCAAAAGAATCTATTAAAAGTGGAGAAGCGCAAATTCAAGGGGTGAGAGCACAATTGGCAAGAGCTGAAAAAGATTTAGCCCGAACTATTATCACATGTCCCATGGATGGTATTATTAGTTTAATGAATGTAAAAAAAGGAGAGCGTGTAGTAGGTACTGCTCAAATGACGGGTACTGAAATGATGCGTGTGGCGGATATGAAAAGTATTGAAGTAAGAGTAGATGTGGGAGAGAATGATATTACAAAAGTTAAATTAGGCGATACTGCTTTGGTAGAAGTAGATGCGTATAATAATAGAAAGTTTAAAGGCATTGTATATAAAATTGCCAACCCTATTACCTCTACTGCAAATACAGCAAGTTCTTCTGCTGAAGTAGCCAATTATAAAGTACACATCAGATTACTTGCAGAAAGCTATACCGATTTAGTAAAGGATAATAATATTTTTCCTTTCAGACCAGGTATGACGGCAAGCGCTGATATACAAACAAAATCAAAACTAAATGTAGTAACTGTTCCATTGAATGCAGTAACCACAAGAGATAAAGACGGACAAGGCAAGGACACTAAAGTAGGTGCTGTTAAAAAAGACGACAAAGCCCCTGCGAATGATGCGAAAGAGGAAGAATTATCGGAAGTGGTTTTTGTTCTAGGCAATGATAATAAAGTGAAGATGGTGAAAGTGAAAACAGACATTCAGGATCTTAATTTTATTGAAATCATTGGATTAAAGGTGGGAGATGAAGTTATTACAGGTCCTTATAGTATCGTAAGTAAGACCTTAAAAGACGGAACCCTTGTAAAAGTGGTAACGAAGGAGAAGCTTTTTGAAGAAAAGAAGTAAGAAGCGATTTAGCTTTAGATAAATACTTAAAAAGGGGTGCATTTCAAAAATGCACCCCTTTTTTATTTGTTTCGTATGTTTGTATTATGGAAAATAGTCGAATAGGTATTATAGGCAGTGGAAGTTGGGCTACCGCTATTGCTAAAATTGTCACAGACAATGGTCATCCTATTATCTGGTGGGTGCGTCAGCAGTCCAATATTGACTACTTTACCAAGAGGCACCATAACCCACATTATTTAAGAAATACTTATTTCGATATAAGTCAAATTCATTTTACGGCTAGTATTCAGGCCTTAGTGGATGAGTCAGATATTATTGTTATAGCAGTTCCTTCCATACATATTGCTTCTGCCTTAGAAGGCATTGATCCAAGCGCTTTAAAAAATAAAAAAATAATTTCTGCAGTGAAAGGGGTTATTCCAAAATATAATATTTTATTGAATGAGTATTTAGCGAAACAGTTTAATGTAAGTGTAGAAAATTATTTTACTTTATTGGGCCCTAGCCATGCAGAAGAAGTTGCCGCTGAACAACTTTCATATTTAACTTTTTCGGGCTTAGATACGGCAGCCACTAAAATGATTGCTTCTAATTTTGAAACTGAATATATCAATACAAGAATTAATAATGATGTTTTAGGGGTGCAATATGCAGCAGTGGCTAAAAATATATATGCATTAGGCGCGGGCATCGCACACGGCTTAGAATACGGGGATAATTTTTTAAGTGTATTTATTGCCAATGCTGCCAACGAAATGGACTGTTTACTTTCTGCTCTTATGCAATCAAATAATAAAGAGCTTGAAAAAAAGAATCATACCGCCTCGGTATATTTAGGCGATTTATTAGTGACCTGTTATTCCTTATACAGCCGAAATAGAACTTTTGGGAACATGATCGGCAAGGGCTATTCAGTGCGTGCTGCCGAATTAGAATTGAATATGGTAGCCGAAGGATACAATGCAAGTAAGTGTATTATGGCAATGAAAGATACCATTCAAGTAGATTTACCCATTATAAAAGCAGTCTATCAAATTTTATGGGAAGAGCATGATCCAGCTGCTAGTTTTAAAGAAATTGAAAAAACATTGGTTTAGATTCTAAGGTAGCGCTACTATTCATTTATCCAGAAAAAATCACTGGCAATTCCATCTGCAAAAAATTTCGCTTCTTTAGTAAGTGTATATCCCTTCTCAGTGGTTTCAAGTTGCCCCATTGCTATATACTTAGGAACAATGGACAAGGTATTTGTAGCATATTTTTCTCCAAAAACAGCCTGGATATAATCGGTGGAGAAGCCCTCGCTTTTTCTAAGTGAAATCATCATATACTCGTTAAACTTTTGAGTAAGACTTAAGTTTTCTAGTTCAAAAGGAACTAGATTATTTTTAATAGATTGAAAATAAAGGGCGTTGTTGGCAACATTCCATTGTCTCTGGGCTCCATTATATGAATGTGCTGCGGGCCCCAATCCTAAATAAGGCACTTGATTCCAATAATTACTATTGTGCTTACTCTTACAATTCGGCATCGCAAAATTTGATATTTCGTAGTGTTCATATCCGGCGGCTGTTAAGGCGTCCATAATTATTTCAAAATGTCTCGCTTGCTTTCTAGCATCAATATCTTCTATTTGTTTTTTGGCGATCATTGAAAATAAAGCTGTTTTTTCTTCTACTGTTAATGCATAGCAAGAAATATGATTTACTTTATATTGAACTAATGTTTCAATATCGGCCATTAAATTTTCATCAGATAAATGTGGGGTGCCGTAAATTAAATCGGCACTGATATCTTTAAAGCCTGCAGCCTGCACTATTTTTATAGCTTGATGAGACTGTTCAACCGTATGTGCTCTATTCATCCAGGCAAGAGAGGCTGCTTGAAAACTTTGAATACCCATGCTGAGTCTGTTCACGCCTAAAGCCAACCAATCTGCAGCAATGGATGGATTAATATCATCGGGGTTGGCTTCAATGGTAAATTCGAAATGGGCAGCTAAATTAAAATGCGCTTGAATGGCTTGAACAATCACTTCTAATTCATCCTTCTTTAATAAAGAGGGCGTGCCGCCTCCAAAGTAGAGTGTTTCAATAGGGGCTGTTAGATAATTTTTTTGAAGCTTTATTTCTGCTACTAGGGCTTGGGTGAATTCTTCAATATGCTGGGTTTGTGTAGAGAAATGAAAATTACAATAGTGACAGGCTTTTTTGCAAAAAGGGATATGAATGTAGATGCCTGCCATGGTGAACGTTATCTAACAAAGCTAGTTATTAGTTACTAATTATGCATCAGGATACTTATTTTTGCAGTAGATGATTTTAAATCTCCATAAAGCTTTTTTTATACTAGTGTGTACGCTAGTAGCTTGCATGCTCTGTCTAACTGTCTATGCGCAAAATTCAATTGCTTTATCCGTTAAAGATACCAGTCAAATGGGCCTGGATTCTTTGGTTAAAAAAGACAGCTTGATGATAAAACATATTCCAGTACTACCCAGCAGCTATCTAAAGACAGATGCTTGGTTTATGCAAGAACAATTAGAGGCGAAAAGAGATACCCTACTGAATAATATAAAAACGTATAAAGCGTATTATAGTAATAAAAGAAATGCCTTTAAATTATATTCTCAAAATGCACTTAATAATAGAGCTGCTCAAATAATTTATAAAATTGAACAGCGTTACGCGTTATCAGATAAAGATGCCTTATTTTATTTATTGGTGGGTATGATACTTATTTATGGGTTTGTGAATAATATGTATCCGCAATATTTTCAAAAATTATTTAGTCAATTTAGCCAGTCCTCAATGCGCATGATACAAAATAGAGAACAACTACTGAATAATAATTTTGCTTCTTTACTTTTGAATTTATGTTTTATTTTAAGCTTTTCTTTAATGGCTGCCTTGCTTATTTATGATAGGCACTTATTGCCTATTTCTTTTTGGCTCGTGTACTTTTATTTATGTCTTTTTTTTACAAGCTTATACCTTGGTAAATATATTTGTTTAGAAATAGCGGGTGCTATATTTAGTACGAAAGAATTAGTAAAGACCTATGTTTTCGTAGTGTTTATGATTAATAAGGTACTAGGCATACTGCTGTTGCCCTTTATTCTTATATTAGCATTTGCAAAGCCCATTTATTTTCCAGCGGCTATTATAGGGGCTGGAGGCCTTTCTGTACTACTTTTTCTATATCGATATTTATTTTCTCTTACCTCTGTAAGAAACAAATTACATATATCCTCCTTTCATTTTTTTCTTTACCTTTGTGCATTCGAAATACTGCCACTTATGATTTTGTACAAACTGGTACTGCAGTATTTTGGCGGAACTTATTAATAGTAGAATTATAAAAATGGCTATAAAAAAAATACTTATTTCGCAAGCACGTCCAGAAAGCGAAAAATCGCCTTATTTCGATTTGGAAAAAAAGCATAAAGTATCGCTTCACTTTCATCCCTTGATTCAGTTAGTGCCCATTGCTGCCAAAGATTTTAGAAAAAATAAAATAGACATAGCTGTTTTTACAGCAGTTGTATTCACTAGTAAACATGCTATTGACCATTTTTTTAGAACCTGCGATGAATTAAAAGTAAGTATCAATCAGGATACAAAATATTTCTGTGTTACCGAGTCGGTAGCACTTTATTTGCAGAAATTTATCATGTATCGTAAAAGAAAAGTATTTTTTGGTGCAGACGGAACTAATAAAAAATTATTCGATGTTTTAAATAAACATAAGGCCAATGAAAACTTCTTATATGTATGTAGCGAAAACCAACAAGACAATGAAATTGTGAATTGGTTAAAAGACCATGAATGCAAATTCAATTTGGGCTATATGTACAGAACAGAGTTTAGTGATATTAAAAAAGTATTTGATGAACATAGTTTTGATGTAATTTGTTTATTCACGCCAAGTGGTTTAAAAAGCTTGTTTCAGAATATGCCTAAGTTTAAACAAAATGGAACAGCCATTGGGGCATTTGGTTCTAGTACCTGCAAAGCAGTGGAAGAGGCAGGACTTGAATTGCATATTAAAGTACCTAGTCCCCAAACACCTAGTATGATTGCAGGCTTGGAACAATTTCTTTGCTCTAATAGTAAAAAGAAATAAATAAATTGCATTCAAATGAATGTAAGTCCAAAGCACACCAATAGTCTTATACACGAGACCAGCCCTTATTTATTGCAACACGCACATAATCCAGTTCATTGGGAACCTTGGTCTGAAAAGGCGTTGGCTTTAGCGATTGAAAAAAATCAGCCCATTTTATTAAGTATTGGCTACGCAGCCTGCCATTGGTGTCATGTCATGGAAAGAGAAAGTTTTGAATCGGAGACAGTGGCTGCCTTTATGAATGCTCATTTTATTTGTATTAAAGTAGATAGAGAAGAAAGGCCCGATATAGATCATATTTATATGGACGCCTTACAAGCCATGACAGGCTCAGGGGGCTGGCCTTTAAATATTTTTTTATTACCTAATGGAAAACCATTTTATGGAGGCACTTATTTTCCGCCTGTAGCCATGCCGCAAAGAGCTTCTTGGATGGATGTTTTACAGGGCGTCAAAAATGCATTTGAAAATAATTATGATAAGATGGTAGAGCAAGCAAATGAACTCACCCAACATATTGTAAGAAATGTTGTTGTACCTGTGAAAGCGACTACAGTTATTACTTCAGGCGATAATACAACAGGCGTTGTAGATAATAGTGAAGAACCGCTGGCAACTAAGGAAGAGATTGACATTATTGCTGGGCGAATTTTACAACAGGCCGATACCCAGTGGGGTGGATTTGGTAATGCACCTAAGTTTCCTCAAACCTTTGTTTTGCAAATGCTTTTTAGAAATTATTATTTGAATAAGCATGAAGCCTCCTTAATACATGCCATTCGTTCTATTGATAAAATGATACAAGGTGGCATTTATGATCATTTAGCAGGAGGTTTCGCAAGGTATAGTACCGACTCACAGTGGCAGGCGCCCCACTTTGAAAAAATGTTATATGACAATGCTTTATTAATGGGTGTGATAGCAGAGGCTTATCAAATCACGCAGAAGCAGTCTTATAAAAAAGTGATAGAGCAAACTATACATTTTTTACACAGTGAATTATGTAATGAGCAAGGCGCCTACTATGCAGCCCTTGATGCAGACAGTGAAGGAGTAGAAGGTAAATTTTATACTTGGTCTTATGCTGAAATAAAAACATTATTAGATCCTGCCATCTTTGAAAATTTCTGTACCTATTATCAAATAACAGAAGCGGGTAATTGGGAGCATACCAATATTTTATGGACTGTGGACCAGCTGGAGCTAGGCATGCAAGATGATTTTGAAAAAGCAAGGGCAACACTCTTGGAAGCAAGGGCTAAAAAAATAAGACCAGCGCTTGATTATAAAATAATTTTATCTTGGAATAATTTAATGATAGTAGGGCTTTGTAAAGCCTATGAAGCATTAGGCAATGTAGCGTATAAGCAAAAGGCTATAGATACAATGAGCTGGATAGAAGAAAATATGTGGAATGAAAAAGAAAATTACTTTTATCATACAAATACCAAGGGGGTTAATAAATCTTTTGCATTTTTAGATGATTATGCAAGTTTAATTCAAGCTTATATTCATTTGCAAGAAATTACGGGCGACATTACTTATGTAGAAAAAGCAAATAATTGGATGCACTATGTGCAAGCGCATTTTATAGCAGAAGATGGACTTTTTTATTATTACACCCCAGACTATCAAAAAGATATTATTGTAAGAAAAAAAGAAACCTATGATGGGGCTCAACCAAGTGGCAATTCAATGATATGTTTGAGCTTATATTATTTAGGTACTCTTTTTGAAAACGACCAATGGACCAGTCAGGCGGAACAAATGATAAGGTCGATGCGTAAACTGATATTGCAATATCCATCGGCCTATAGCTACTGGGCTCAAAGTTTTTCAGTCATGGCCGAAGGGTATCAATCTTTGGTGGCAGTGGGGCCAAGCGTAAGAACAGATATTGAAAAACTAATTTCTAGGTTTTTACCTCTGAAAATGCTTCTTTTTATACCTAGAAATTTCTCTAGTATACCCATGTCATTTTCGAAAAAAAGTAATGATAATCAGTACTTTATATGTAAGAATAAAACATGCTATCCGCCTGTACCCAGTTTAATCGAATTTTTAGCAAAAGTCTAACAACTAATGTTTTAATTTGCATTTCCTATTTATGCAGTGAGAATCAATACTTTCTGCTAAAAAAAAGTCCTAATTTTTTTGTTAAAAATGAAATTTTATCGAAAAAAATTCGTTCTTTAGGAGATAAGAACCGGTAAAAATAAAATATGATTACAAGATTGAAAAAACTACCATGCAAACTGCCATTGGTATTAGTTATAATTATACTAGGTTCTATCAGTATATTATCATTTAAACCTACTAAGTTTCGTTCCGACCCTAACATGATTTCAATACCAGGAGGATCTTTTTATATGGGACCTAGCGACGAGCAGATTGATATGGCCATGGTCAATAGAAAAAAATTAGTGTCTATTTCAGGTTTTTGGATGGACCGTACGGAAGTAACCAATCAACAATATCGCAAATTTGTAAAATATGTATCCGATTCTCTTAAATATTTAGCCGTATATGGAGGTGGCGTGAATCAAGCAGAAGATACAGTGAAAGTGGATTGGAATAGAGCCTTAAAAATTAATACTAATAGTAAGGCAGTTATAGAAAAATTAAATGAACTATTGTTAAGTCCCGATAATCGCATTCAGGGTAAAGTGGAAATAGATCCTACTAAATTAATTTATAGGTATTCTTATGTCGATTTAAGAGCAGCTGCAAAAGCTTCTAAAGGATTAGAGCAACCTTTGAGTAATTTTCTAGTTTCTCAAACAGAAGCCGTTTATCCCGATTCACTTGTATGGATGAGAGATTTTTCTTATTCTTATAACGAACCTTTTACACGTTTATACTTTTCACACCCATCTTATAACGAATATCCGGTGGTAGGGGTTACTTGGAAGCAAGCTGTTGCTTTCTGTCATTGGAGAACTAATAATAGTAATTTTTATTTAGACAAAGGGAATAAGAAAGACGAAAAAATTGATGGTATTTATCGTTTACCCACAGAGGCAGAGTGGGAATATGCTGCAAGAGGCAATTCCAAAACAAATAATATGTATCCATGGGGTTCTCCTTATACAAGAACTAAGGAAGGAAGATTGCTCGCTAATTTTAAACCAGGAAGAGGTGATTATTTTGGATCAGATGCGAAGAACGACAATATTTATACCACTAAAGTCCAATCTTTTCCAGAAAATGGTTTTAGATTATTTGATATGGCAGGTAATGTAGCTGAATGGACAAGCTCGGTATATTATGAAGGTGGATATAATTTTATGGGAGATTTTAGCCCGGATTTACAATACAATGCAAAGGACGATGATCCTAATTCTATGAAAAGAAAAGTAGTAAGAGGAGGTTCTTGGAAAGATATCGCTTACAATATTCAGGTAAGTACTAGAAATTATGAATACCAAGACACCGCTAAATCTTATATTGGGTTTAGATGTGTATTATCAATGGCACCCAGAATTAATTAAAAATCATTTCTAATTATAATCATTATTTTATAATCATCATTTCGAATTAAATAGTATCCTATAAAATTTATAAATTTTTCAAATGTCAAATTCCATTTCTCCCAAAACCAATAAGATCATTAACGTAGTTTTCTCTTTAGGAGCTGCGGTAGTTATTATAGCTACATTGGCAAAAATCTTACATCTAGCATGGGCCGATTATGCTTTAATAGTTGGTTTTATTACAGAAGCCGTAATTTTTACTATCTATGCTTTCTTGCCACCGCCAGAAGTCGGGGATGCAACGCATGCTCCACAAGCAGGTGCAGTAGATTCTGTCATGGCGCATTTGGAAGCAGCCAAATTAGACGGCGCTGCTTTTGAAAAATTAAGCAATAGTTTTCAGCGCTTAAATGACACTGCTATGTATTTGGGTGATTTAGCAGATATGTCAAAAGCGAGTAAAGATTTTACACATAATACCAAGGATGCAGCCATTGCTTTAAGTTCTATCAAAGATGCGGCAGGAGTTGTTTCCAGTAATTTAGGAAGTTTTGCATCGGCTACCGATGGCGTTAAAAACTTAAATGAACAATTTGCTATGATGAGTAAAAGCATGGAAGCTATGAATACCTATTATGCTAAGTTGACTGAAGCTTCTAATGCTATGTCAAGCTCTGCAGAAGATGCTATTAGAGCTAAAGAGCAAATTGCATTATTAGCTGACAACCTTACTCAATTAAACAAAGTGTATGGTAATATGATTATTGCCATGCAAGGACGTTAATTCAATTATTCAAATATTCATTTTTTAAAATCTAGTATACATGTCATTACCTAAGGAGCCAAGGCAGAAGATGATAAACATTATGTATATAGTGTTAACTGCGTTGTTGGCATTAAATGTATCTAGTGAAATTCTCAATGCATTTAAAACAATCGAGCAAAGTTTAAATAGTGCAAGTAATATTATAGAGAGAAAAAACGCAGATATTTATAAATCTTTGAAGGCAAAAATGTCGGATCCAAAATCGGCAGAAAAAGCTGCAATATGGGCGCCTAAAGCAGAAAAAGCACATGCCTTTGCTGACGCAGTCTATACTTATGTAGAATCATTGAAGCATGCTTTAAAAGTAGAGTCAGGGTTGAAAACAAAAAACGGTAAGGAGGAATATAAAGAAGATGATTTAGATGCCACTTCAAGGTTGTTCTTGAATAATAAAGCAGGCGATTCAAAAGGAAAGGAACTTTATAATAAATTAGTTCAATTTAAAGCCGATTTATCTGCTATTGATCCTGCAATTGCCAAAGAAGTGATTCCTAATTTACCATTAGACTTATCTATTCCTGCTACTTCAAGTATTGCCGGTAAAGATGATTGGGCCTATGCTTACTTTCACATGACGCCTAGTGTAGCAGCTATTACTATCTTAACTAAGTTTCAAAACGATATTCGTAATAGTGAAGCACAAGTAGCTGAATACTGCCATAAAGAAATTGGAGAAGTAGAATTAATTTATGATCAGTTCAATGCCTTTGCTGCTTCTAATTCTCAATACTTAATGCAAGGAGAGGAATTAGTGATTACTGCAGGGGTGGGTGCTTTTAGTAGCGCAGCAAAACCCTCTATTTCAATAGATGGTGTGAACTTACCTATTACTGCCGATGGTTCTGCTATTTATAAATCAACAGCTGGTGCGCCAGGGATTAATTCAAAAAGAGTAAGAATTTCTTTTTTAAAGCCTAATGGAGAAACCTCTATTGTAGAGAAGGATGTAAAGTATACAGTAGGTACACCTGCTGGTTTGGTGGTATCAACAGATAAAACAAGAGTATTTTATAAAGGCTTAGATAATCCATTAAGTGTAACAGGCGGGGGCGGCGCTGAAAAAATAAATGTAACAGTAGAAGGAACAGGTGCAACCGTTAGTAAAGCGGGCGCTGGACAATATATAGTGAAGTGTACGCAACTTGGCAATTTAATGGTGAATGTGAATGATGGTAAATTATCTCAAAAAATTAATATACCCGTTAAGCGTGTTCCAGATCCGATTGCAATTATTGGTGGAAGTGCAGGAGGCAATATGACTGCTAATAAATTTAGAGTTCAACAAGGGGTCATTGCAGATCTAAGAGACTTTGTATTTGAGGGTATTAAATTTAATGTAGTTTCATTTATTGTCATTGCAACTGGAAAAGGTTTTGACGAACCTGAAGTAGCCGAAGTCAATGGAGCTGCTTTTGCAGGTGGCGCACAATCTTTAATTAGAAGATGTCAACCAGGCACCACGGTGACTATTGGTGAAATTAAAGTAACAGAGCCAGGAGGAGGCACTAGGAAATTAGATCAAACCATTACTTTTATCTTACAATAATTAAGCAGAAAAAATATTGCTGAATTTTGTAAAAAAAGTAGAAAAATATAAGACATGAAAAAATTAATATTCCATAGTTGCCTATTAGTGTTAGCGTTTAGCATAGTAGGTACTGCTAATGCTCAGTTTAATTACAAGAAAAAAGGGGCACCTGCTGCTAAAGACACAGTGGCCACTAAAACGGTCGATGTACCTGCAGCTACAGTGGCCGTATCGAAAGTGGTCATTGATTCCAATATAAAATCGACTAAAACAATTGACACCACTATGGTGGGTGGATTTAATGCGAATAACAAAAGAAGTTTAAGACCGAATTATGGATTCTTTTCCGAGAATAATACAAAAAAAGCCATTCAACAAAGAACACCCATGGCTTATGAAAATTTAAGAGAAGAGGACGCCTTGTTTAGTGAGTTTGTTTGGGAAGAAGTAGATGGCAGAGAAAAAATTAATCGCCCTTTTATTTACCAAGCTTATGATGATAATGGGGACCAACGTTTTTTTGCTCTTTTATTAAGAGCTATTGAAAAAGACGGTGTCGTACCTTTTTCAGCAGAAGGAGGAGACGACCGTTTTACCAAACCATTAAGTGTGGACGAAGTGAATGCTATGTTGAAAGGAAGTTTAGATACGCAGTTAGTACAAAATATTAATAATCCCAATGTATTTGATACAAGTATTATTTACAATACCAAACTAGCGCCTAATCCAGATTCCATTTATACATTTAGGTTAAAAGAGCAATTCATCTTTGATAATAGAACTAGCAGAATGTATTGCAGAATTATTGGTATTGCGCCTGTGGCTACCATTGTCATTAATAATAAGCCTATTAAACGTACCTTATTTTGGATTTACTATCCAGAATTAAGAGCTACACTTGCTAAGAACCAAGTATATAATCCTAAAAATATTTCAAATAGAATTACTTGGGAAGAACTTTTTGAAAGCAGATACTTTAATGGATACGTTGTAAAGTCTACACTAGACAATTACAATGATAAAATGTTGAATGCTTTGTATAAAGATCCTACTAAAAGATTGTTAGAAGGGGAGAAGATTAGACAAAGAATTTTCGATTACGAGCAAGACAGATGGGTGTATTAATCCGCGCTTATTAATCCTTTATTATTCAAGCTCTCTTTTTTCAAATGCGGTCTTTAGTATTTGAGCTTTACTAGGGCCTATAATTTCTGAAAGCAATTCAAGCTTAGCTTCTTTTATTTTCTGTACCGATTTAAAATAAATCAATAACAAATCTTTGGTTTTAGGTCCAATGCCTTCAATTTGATCCAAGCTGTTTTCAAGCGCCCCTTTAGACCTCTTGCTTCTATGAAATTGTATACCAAAGCGGTGTACTTCATCCCTTATATTTCTAATGAGTCGGTGCGCGTCGGACTGCCAGTTTAATTTTAGGGAATCCTTGTCTCCTACAAAGAAAATTTCTTCTAAATTTTTAGCAAGTCCAACGGTGGTGACCTGCTGTTGAATACCTAACTCTATTAAAGCTTCAATAGCGGCATTTAACTGCCCCTTACCACCATCTATTATTATAAGCTGAGGAAGAGCCTGCTTTTTTTCTATTACCGATTTATACCTTCTATACACCGATTCCTTCATGCTGGCAAAATCATTAATACCCACTACTGTCTTGATATTAAATTTACGGTAATCTGATTTACTAGGCTGCCCATTTTTAAAACAAATCATGGCCGATACAGGAAAGGCTCCTTGTATATTTGAGTTATCAAAACATTCTATATGAATAGGCAGTGCACCAAGATGTAATTGATCCTTAAGTTCTTGTAAAACTGTATCATCTTGGATAGGGTTGACTTGCACTAGTTTTTGTTTATATTCCCAATCCTTTAAAGCATAGTCGGCATTTTTTTGAGATAAGGCTAAAAGTTGTTCTTTATCTCCTTGTAAGGGAATGGTATATTTTACGCCTGGTAAAGTATCTTCCAATTCAAGGGGCAGAATAATCTCTTTGGCCTCAGAGCTAAGATTCGTTCTGAAATAATGTATAGCAAAGGACAAAATAGTTTCTTTGTTTTCTTCTAGTGGCACTGTTAAAGGCAATATATGTGTTTGTATAATTCTACCTTCTTGCACCATTAAATAACTCACATAGGCTTGGTCTTCATTATGGGCAATACTAAAAACATCTATGGGGTGTTGATGTTTTGTATAAACCACCGATTTAATTTGGTAGGTTTCTAGTTCTTCTATTTTTCTTTTGGTCAATCCTGCTTTTTCAAATTGCATAGCAGTGGCCTGCTCTTGCATTTTTGTTTGCAAAGTTTGAATGACGGGTTTGATATTACCTTTCAATAAATTTTGCACCTGCTCTATGGATTCATTGTAGTCTATTGCTGATTGAAAATTTTGACAAGGTCCCAAACAGTTTCCCAAATGATATTCTAAACAAACTTTAAACTTACCTAATTCAATATTTTTTTTAGTAAGCGGAAGGGTACAGGTTCTTAAGGGAATAGTTTGTTTAATATGGTTCATTAATTCCCTTACCGCTAGTGCATGCGTAAAAGGGCCTATATAAGTGGAGCCATCTTTTATTTTTCTTCTTGTAATATATACCCTAGGGAAGGACTCGTTTTTGATAATAATATAAGGGTAGGTTTTATCGTCCTTTAAATTAATATTATACTTGGGCTGATAGTTTTTAATGAGTTCATTTTCCAGTATAAATGCATCATGCTCTGAATTCACAATGGTAAATTGGATGTCTTTGATTTTTTCTACTAATTCAATTGTTTTCTGATTTTCTTGGGCGGATAAGAAATAGGAACTCACCCTTTTTCGTATGTTTTTAGCCTTGCCTACATATAATAAAGCCCCCCTTCCATCAAAATATTGATAGATCCCTGGTTCTTGGGGTATACTAGACTGAATTTCCTTAAACTGCTCTTTTTCCATAATAGACGCTATGGTCGCAAAAATACTAACTAATTAGCCATTCTTCTTTCTCCAATTTGTTGTCTCCACATGGCATAGTATAAACCCTTCTCTAGTAATAATGAGTCATGGGTTCCTTTTTCTATCACTTGCCCTTTCTCTAATACATAAATTCTTGTAGCATGAATAATGGTAGATAGCCTATGTGCAATCATAATAGTTATTTGTTCTCTTTCAGCCGATAATTGTCTGATGGTATCGGTGATAGATTCTTCAGTAATACTATCTAATGAAGAAGTGGCTTCATCAAATATTAATAAATGAGGATGCCTTAATAAGGCCCTGGCAATAGATAGTCTTTGTTTTTCCCCTCCACTTAATTTCAAACCACCTTCTCCAATTAAAGTAGCTAGGCCATTGCCTCCTTTGTCTAAAATATTGGTACAACTAGCCTTGGTAAGTGCAATTAGCATTTCTTCTTCTGTCGCATTAGGTGCCACAAAGGCTAAGTTTTCTCTAATAGTGCCTGCAAATAATTGTGTGTCTTGGGTAACAAAACTAATTTGATTGCGAAGTCCAGTCATATCAATATTTTTTGAATGCACATCATTGACTAAAATTTGTCCCTCTTGTGGCTCATATAATCCCACTAATAATTTCACCAAGGTACTTTTACCTGCTCCTGAAGGTCCCACAAAGGCAACGGTTTCGCCCTTCTTTGCTTCAAAACTAATATTATCAATGGCTTTAAAATTAGCTGTTTGATGTTGAAAGCCTACTTGATTGAATGCCAAGTGTTGTATATCTCCAATAGCAACGGGGTTGCTAGGGGTTTGTTCGATAGGCTTTTTCATTAAAGCATCGAAATTATTTAAAGAGGCTTCTGTTTCTCTATAACTTAAAATAATACTTCCAATTTCTTGTAATGGACCAAATATAAAAAAGCTATAAAATTGCAAAGAAATTAATTGACCCACAGTTAGTATTTCTTTAAAAATGAGCCACATTAAAGTAAAAGTAATAACCTGCCTTAAAAAGTTCACCATGGTGCCTTGTATAAAACTCAAGGAGCGAACATTTTTTACTTTTTTTAATTCGAGTGCTAAAATTTTATAGGTATTATTATTGAGTCTTTGAATTTCTTGTGTGGTTAAGCCTAAGCTTTTAATTAATTCAATATTGCGTAAGCTTTCTGTGGTAGTTCCTGCCAAAGAAGTGGTTTCTTTGACAATTGTTTTTTGAATTACTTTTATTTGCTTACTTAACAAATTGGTAACATAGGCAATAAGGCTGGCTCCTCCAATATATATGGGAATAATGGACCAATGTAATCTGGTAGCATAAATAGACACAAAAATGACGCTTACAATAATACCAAATAATACATTTACTACATAGCTAATAAACTTTTCACAATCGGCTCTTGCCTTGGTTAAGATAGAAAGGGTTTCTCCACTTCTTTGGTCTTCAAAGGCTTGATAAGGAAGTTGCATGGAATGCTTTAATCCATCGGTAAATAAGGCGGCACCAAATTTTTGAATAATTACATTCACTGTATAATCTTGAAAGGCTTTGGCTATTCTACTTACCATGGCAGTACCCACTAATAACAATAACATATTACTTACGCCTCTTAAAAAATCAGATTGTGTTCTGTGGTGACCTGCTGCATCTACGATTGGGTTTTTGGCAAATTCATCAATTAGTTTACCAAAAATCATGGGGTCGAATAAGGAAAAGGTTTGGTTAATACCTGCTAATATAAAAGCGAGTAAAACAAGGCTTCTAAAGGGTTTAATGTATTGGAATAATATCTTCATAATGGGCTTTCTATTAAGTGATCAAAGGTAATAAATATAGGTGGCTTTTAGGCAAAAGAGGGGATTATCCACCAGCTGTTGAAAACTGTAGCTTCTACTAAAAGGACCATTCAAATCTTATAACTAATTTAGGGTACTGATTTAGGCACCTTATTCTATAGAACTTATAATATTGAATCTATGTTATGGAGAAAATTTAATGGAGAAAAAATAGTACTACCTATTAAAGAGGCCGTTAAACAAACTATCATTGCCGAGTCTGCAAAAAAGACAAAATTAAAAGTTTGTATTGGAACAGATAGTCAAGTAAAAGCCAATGTTACTGAATTTGCAACAGTGATTGTTTTTTTAAGAGAGCATAATGGAGGTTTCATGTATATCCATAATGATAAAACCACACAAAAATATCATCTAAAAGAAAGAATGTTATTGGAAGTGGCTAAAAGCATTGAAATTGCTTATGAGCTATGCGATTTATTTATAGAATATAATATTGAAATGGAAGTACACGCCGATATTAATACGAATCCGCAATTTAAAAGTAATGACGCTTTAAAAGAAGCCATGGGTTATATATTAGGAATGGGTTTTGCCTTTAAAGCCAAGCCGGAAGCTTTTGCAAGCAGTTGCTGTGCAGATAAAGCAGTGAATTAAAAATTGAATTATTGACAGGCTTACATCCCCTCGGCATCTAATTTATTGTATTGGTCTATACAGGCTATCACCTCATCCACGCCCGTTCTTTTTTCTGCACTCGTTACAAAGCCTTGTGGTAAAAAAGGCAGTATTTTATTTAATGCCTCAAAAAATGACTTTACATTTCTTGCTACTACACCCGGTTTCTCTTTGTCTGACTTAGTGAATATAAGGGTGAAGGGAATTTCCCATTTGAATAATTGTTCGACAAATTCTAAATCAATTTTTTGGGGAGCATGCCTGCTATCAATTAAAACAAATACTCGATTCAAGTTTTCTCTTTTTCTTAAATAGTTTTCTATCATTTGCTCCCATCTTCTTCTACTACTTTGCGATACTTTAGCAAATCCGTAACCGGGTAAATCTACAATATACCATTTGTCTTGTTTGCCTTTAGCCACACTATTACTTACAATTTCAAAATGGTTAATGAGCTGCGTCTTTCCTGGTGTGCCTGAAGTTTTAGCTAAATTTTTTTGTGCACAAAGCGCATTAATAATAGAAGACTTGCCCACATTACTTCTTCCAATAAAGGCATATTCTGGCGCTTTCAATGTGGGGCATTGATCAAAATTGGGACTAGAAATTAAATAAGTTGCTTTTACAATTTTCATACTAGGCTATCAGCAGAATAATTAGCTTTCAATGTATCCATACTATTTTGACTGCTTATTCTTAATTAAATTTATATTTTGAGGCCCTAGGAAATTTTATATTGACCTTATAATTGTTTAAAGATAATATTAATTAACAATTTTATTAGATTAATACATCCCCGGTCATTTCCTTAGGTATATCCAAGCCCATTACTTTTAAAATAGTAGGCGCTAAATCACCTAATTTACCAGGTTTTATGCTGCCTTTCCACTGCTTGTCAATAATAAAGAAGGGCACTAAATTGAGGGAATGCGCTGTATTAGGACTTCCGTCTTCATTAATCATATAATCGGCATTACCATGGTCCGCTGTTAAAAAAATACTGTATCCATTTTCTAAACCAGTAGTGACAATTTTTTCAACGCAGGCGTCCACCGTTTCTACCGCCTTCATTACTGCAGTAAATACACCGGTATGTCCTACCATATCGGCATTGGCAAAATTCAAGCATACAAAATCGGGGTTACCTGCTTTTAATTCTGGTAATAATTTATTGGTTAATTCAGCAGCACTCATTTCAGGTTGCAAATCATAAGTGGCAACTTTGGCAGAAGGGGCCATAATTCTAGTTTCTCCTTCAAAAGGCAATTCTCTTCCGCCACTAAAGAAAAATGTCACATGCGGATATTTTTCAGTTTCTGCAATTCTAATTTGTTTCTTATTATATTTTGCTAAAACTTCGCCCAAGGTATTTTCTAAATTATCATTCTCAAAAATGACATTTATATTTTTAAAAGTCTCATTGTATTTTGTAATGGTGGTATAATCTAAGTCCAATTTTTTCATACCAAAGTCTGGAAAATCTTTTTGGCTTAGCACTTCTGTAATTTCTCTACAACGATCGGTTCTGAAATTAAAGCAAAGCACTGCATCGCCGTCTTTAATTGTAGCAATGGCTATGCCGTTTTCTGTCAAGACGGTAGGTTTTATAAATTCATCTGTAATATTACCAGCATAGTTTGCTTTAATAGCATCTATAGCCGCACTCGCTGTTGGCCCTTCTGCTTTTACTAATGCGTTATAAGCTAGTTGAACCCTTTCCCATCTTTTATCTCTATCCATAGCGTAATACCTGCCACTTACTGTTGCTATTTTTCCTACTGAATTTTTTAAATGATTTTCAAGATCTTCTATAAAGCATAATCCACTTTTAGGATCGGTATCTCTTCCGTCGGTAAAGGCATGTATGTAAACAGCGCTTAATCCCTTGGATTTACATACATCACAAATGGCTTTCAAATGACTGGTATGAGAATGCACGCCACCATCGCTCACTAAACCTAATAAGTGTAAGGGTTTATTATTTTGTTTTGCATAATCGATGCTTGTTAATAAACTAGGGTTGCTAGCTAATTCACCTGTTTTAATAGCCACATTAATTCTTTGTAATTCTTGGTATACAATACGTCCTGCCCCTAAGTTTAAATGACCTACTTCGCTATTGCCCATTTGCCCATCGGGCAGGCCCACTGCTTCTCCGCAAGTAACAAGTGTAGTATTAGGGTAAGCCTTATATAAACTTGACACGAAGGGTACTTTTGCTTGTTGTATAGCATCTGAAGCAGGTACAAGCCCAAGACCCCAACCATCCATGATTACTAAGATTACTTTTTTAGACATAATGGTTACTTTATTTTTAGCCTTAACTTTGTTTTATTAATTTATAATACAAAGTTTCAAAATACTAGGCAGACTACAAACTTTATACTGTTATAATACCTGAAAAATGAACAAAAAAGGCAAATCAAATACAACTAGTCAAAATAGTTCCCCTTTAGTGTATAGCACTAATCCCAATTATATGCTCCCCAAGGAAGAAGAATCCACCGTAACACTAGCGCCAGCAGAACAAGCACTGCGCATTATTTTAGAGACAAAACATAGAGCAGGAAAAACAGTGACCATTGTGTATGGTTTTGAAGGCAGTTTAGACGCGATGAATGATTTAGGGAAGGCTTTAAAAAATCATTGTGGTACAGGAGGTTCAGTGAAGGATGGAGAAATTATTATTCAAGGCGACCACCGTCAAAAAATATTCCAATACTTAAAACAAAAGGGATACCAAAAAGCGAAGCTCTAATTGTAAAAATTCTAGTAGTAAATCTATAGTACTAAAATTCTAATCTTAAAGTTTTAGTAATAATACTTTAATAGTAAATCTCTAGTAGTAAATTTCTAAGTTCAATCTTGTTTTCAATTCCTGCACCAAGGGATACATTGCTGCAATGCGTTCGTATTTTTGTTTGCTATTCAAACTTAAATGTAAAGGCACGTCTTCTTTTTCACTAGCAGCTACTAGTATACTAAATTGAATGGCACGGTTGTGAAAATGATCCCATACTCTTTCTAAAACATTCATTCTTTCTTGTTCTACAAATTTTTGAGCCGTTAAAGCAGGAACAGTAATGGTGAAATGAGTTTCATTTTCGATATCTAGTGCTGCTAATTTAAAAGTGCTGGCCGCAGAATGTTTCAAAGCTGTTTCTAAAGTAAGGGTGAAATCATCCCAACATTTTCTTAAATCCTCTATGGTGAGTGGAATAGAATCGATGACCTCTTCTATCTTGTATTTTTCTCCGTATTTATTTTGAAGTACAGCGAGTAAGTTTTTATTGCTGCCTTTTTCAGTAGGCGTCGTATTGCAGCTAGCACTATTTTCTTCTTTGGACAATGGCGCTGATGCAGTTATAGGTTCAGATGCTATAGCTATAGGTTCCGCTGCTTGAGTAGTTTTCGCAACAGCTGCTTTTGGAACTGCTGGCTTTTGTTCTATAATTAATTTGGCCTCCTTTGTGACTACTGAATTGCTTAAAGGAATAATTTTTTTTAAACGAATAGGGTAATGACTATCCACTAATTTTTTTTTTACAACTTGGCTGTCTTCCATGCTTAGTTCAATAGCTTGTTGTAAAAAATTGAGTTTGATAATGGCCATTTCTACATGCAGTCTTTTATTGCGGGCCATTTTAAATTGAATCTCGGATTCGTTTAATAAGTTAAGCGCACTTACTAAATAAGGAGTACTTATTTCTTTGGCAACACTTATATATTGTTCTCTCCATCCTTCAATGGATTCTAATAATTTGGCACTGGCTGGGTCCTTGCAAACTAATAAGTTTCTGATAAAGCTAGCAAGCCCGTATAAAACCATATCACCCTCAAATCCTTTTTGATTAATTTCATCATACAATAACATGGCTTGGGTTAGGTCCTGTGTGGTAAGGTATTCTAGTAGTTTAAAAAAGTAAGCCTCGTCTAAAATATTTAAATGTTCTAAAGTGTTTTCATAAGTTAAAGCTCCATTAGAGAAACTTACTATTTTATCTAAAATACTTAGCGCATCACGCATACAACCCTCACTTTTTTGTGCAATCAATTGCAATGCATTTTTTTCAGCCTTGATATTTTCTTTGCCAATAATTTCTTCTAAATGTGCCACGGTATCATTGGACGTAATGCGTCTAAAATCAAAAATTTGACAACGACTTAAAATAGTCGGAAGAATTTTATGCTTTTCGGTAGTGGCTAAAATAAATATGGCATAGGGTGGTGGCTCTTCTAATGTTTTTAGAAAGGCATTAAAGGCGCTGGTACTTAACATGTGTACCTCATCTACTATATATACTTTATATTTACCTGCTTGTGGTGCAAAACGAACTTGTTCTACTAGGTTTCTGATATCATCTACTGAGTTATTACTGGCGGCGTCTAATTCATGAATATTTAAACTAGCCCCTTTTTCAAAAGAAACACAAGACTCACAAGTATTACAGGCTTCTCCTTCCTTGGTGATGCTGGTGCAATTAATGGTTTTAGCTAAAATACGCGCGCAAGTAGTTTTACCTACCCCTCTTGGTCCACAAAACAAAAAGGCATGTGCCAAATGATTATTTAAAATGGCATTCTTTAAAGTAGTAGTAATAGGCGCCTGTCCCACCACTGTATTAAAGTTTTGGGGCCTGTATTTTCTAGCTGAAACAACGAAATTATCCATAGTTGACGCGCAATATACACATTCAAAATCAAAAGTATTCACCGGGGAAATAAATCTTATCCCCTAATTGTTAAAGCCCCTTTTAGGCCTTATTTTGTGCCCTTATTTTGTGCCCTTATTTTGCGTTATAATCCATGGGTGGATGCCTTTCAAAAGTATGAAGGCTTGGGTTAAAAATATGCCTGAAAGTGACCATCTGTCTGCTGGGTTGAGCATCTAAACTTTTGTAAATATTCACCATTTTAGGATTCCAGTCTGCAGCCCAGCCCATTTCATAGCCGCTATATAGTTTTATTTTATCGAGCATTTTATAGCAGCAGTTAATTAAATAACTATCTATGCCCAAGGCTTGGTATTTAGGTACTACTCCAAAAGCTAAACCTGTTAATTTATTATTGTTTCCTCTACATTTCATCCAAAGCAAATGTAGTTTTTGAACAAGTCCCAATTTCCCATTGAAATATTTAAAGTATTGATTCACGTCTGGAATATTAATAAACATGGCAATGGGCTCTTCTTTATAATAAGCAAACCAAATAGCCCTTTCATCCATCACTGCTTTCAAAGTTTTAAATAGTTTTAATATTTGTTCTAGTGTAATAGCTTTTTCTTCTCCATGTTGAGCCCAAGCACTATTATAAATATGCACAAAGTCCTTTGCAAATTTTTCTAAATTGCTTTTTTCTAAATGCAGGGCTGAATAATCGGGCTTGGCTTTAAATTTTTGATAACGCTCTTCAAATCTGGGAGGAAGGGGTTCGCGTAAATCCTTTTGGTAATAATATTGGTTGTAATAATTCTGAAAACCATAATTCGTTATAAGTGTTTCGTAATAAGAGGGGTTGAAAGACATGCCATACATGGGCTCGGTTTCAAATCCTTTCACCATCAGTCCCCACCATTTATCTCTGTCTCCAAAATTAATGGGGCCGTCCATGGCTTCCATGCCATTATCACTCAGCCATGCTTGGGCAGTTGAAAAAAGTAAATTAGCGGTAGCTTGTTCATTGATGCAATCAAAAAACCCTACACAGCCTACAGGATATTCTGTGCCTTTATTTTTATAGCTCTCGTAATAAAAAGCGGCAATGCGTCCAATGCAAATACCCTCTTCGTTTTTAGCTATCCATCTTTTAGCCTCCCCTTGTTGAAATAATTTATTATGGCTTCGATCAAATACTTGGCTTACTTCATTATCTAAGGGTCTTATATAATGAGGGTTGCTTTTATTCAAAGAAGCATTAATAAGCAGAAATTGTTTTTCTAATAAGGGGTTATTTACGTCAATAATGCTTGCAGCCATATTCATTTATTGAAATTAGAATTTTTTTAAGACACTTAGTGCAAATAAGGCAGCGGTTTCTGTTCTAAGCCGCGTAGGTCCTAAATGAATAGCTTGGTAATGATGAGAGTTCGCTAATTCAATTTCAGCTTGAGAAAAATCGCCCTCAGGACCAATTAATAATAGGCAGTCTGCAGCAGCCTCTATTTTTTTAATATCTAATTTATCACCTAACTCGCAGTGCGCTATTAATTTCTGTGTTTGTTTTTGATGTAGAATAGCCTCTTTAAATTTAATAGGCGTTCCTAATAAAGGCAGCCAAACCTGCTGACTTTGTATCATGGCCGACTGCAAAATATTTTGAAACCTATCCAATTTAAATTTTTCAAATAAAGTGTGTTCACAAAGTAGGGGCATGATTTCGTAAACACCCATCTCCGTTGCTTTTTCTAAAAGCCATTCTAATCTTGTAAGATTTTTTAGTAGGCCAATGCCTAAAGTAATTTTTTGTGATGACGCTGCAATAAATTTTTCTGATTGTATTTGAACAATTGTATTTTTTTTATGCGCACTTACAATAATGGCTTCAAATAAATAGCCAACGCCATTGGTAATATCTACTCTTTGATTTTCTTGCATTCTAAGTACTTGAACGCAATGCTTACTGCTTATTTCGTTTAAGGTAAAACTAGTTTGACCCGCTACAATACTAGGCTCGTAAAAATAAGGTATCGACATAGCTTCGACTTATTTAAAACGGTTGGTCGTCATTAATGCCTTCATCAAATTCTCCCTCATTCATTTTACTTCCTTGAATAAAAAACTTGCCACCATCAGGAGACCCACCACTATTTAAGCTGGGTTGTAAAGGTTTATAGTTACTAGCAAGTCCCGGAATGCCTGCATCGCCTTCCCATTCTTCAAATCTTTGAATATCTAAATTAGCCCTTAGTTTAATTAAATCTAAACGACCATTTCTATGCTTGGCAATTCTAATATGCGTTTCGCCCTGTGTACTTTCTCCCATCTCATTACTCATTACTTCATAATATTCGGGACGATAAATAAACATAACCATATCCGCATCTTGCTCAATGGCCCCCGATTCACGTAAATCACTCAACTGAGGCATCTTACTTTCTTTTCTAGTTTCTACCGCACGACTTAATTGAGAAAGTGCAATAATAGGAATATTTAATTCCTTCGCTAAAGCTTTTAAACTTCTTGAGATGTTACTAATTTCTTGTTCCCGATTGGAGTTTCTGTCACCCGAGCCGCTCATTAATTGTAAGTAGTCAATGATGATCATTTTAACTTGGTGTTTATTTACCAGTCTTCTTGCCTTTGCTCTAAATTCAAAAATATTTAAAGCTGCTGTATCGTCAATATAAATAGGGGCTTGTTCTAATTTTTTAATACCCTTGCTATGTAATTGTTGGTATTCGTACTCTTCTAATTTACCTCTTGAAATTTTTTCCATTTTAATTTCACTCTCCGCACTTAAGATACGTTGTACTAATTGACTTGCACTCATCTCTAAACTAAAAAATCCAACCGCCTGTGGTTTAGTAGGATGCAGTGCCGCATTACGCGCTAGGTTTAAGGCAAAAGCGGTTTTACCCACAGAAGGACGGGCTGCTAAAATAATTAAATCCGTTGGTTGCCATCCATAAGTAATTCTATCAAGTGCGGTGAAGCCACTAGGCACACCCGATATCTCGTCTTTCTTTATTCTTAATTGATCGATACGTGTAACGGCATGTGCTAAGGCATCTCCAATATCCACGAAATTTTTCTTCAAATAGTTATTGGTGATATTAAACATTTTTGTTTCGCTATCATCTAGTAAATCAAAAACATCGGTGCTGTCTTCATAAGCGTTCGCAATCACTTCGCCACTAATTCTTATTAATTCTCTTTGAATAAATTTTTGTAAAACAATTCTACCATGCGCTTCAATGTTAGCAGTAGACACCACCACATTGGTTAATTTAGAAACATAGTAAGCACCACCAATAATATCTAACTGCTCGCGCATTTTTAATTCTTCCACCATGGTCAACATGTCAATAGGCATGTTCTTTTGTTGCAAGCCCTGCATAGCGCTAAAAATAAGTTGATGCGCTTCTACATAAAAACATTCTGGCTTTAATATTTCACTAATAGTATCAAATGCACTTTTATCCAAGAGTATCGCACCAAGTACTGCTTCTTCTAATTCTCTTGCTTGTGGTGGAATCTTTCCATACATCATAGAACTAATATCTATATTGCTATTTTTTTTCTTTGTTCTGTTTGTATTTATACTAGGAATAGCCATAGTGATTGATCAATTGTTTAGCGGTGAGATGCAAATTTTCTTACTGCGAAAATCAAACCAAATTGGGACTTCAAGAAATTTAGTTTTGCAATAGGGTTGTACACAGGTCTTCGCCATCTGAAATCCACAAAAAAAGGGGGTTATTAACGGGTTTTGCACCTAGTTTTTAACTAAAAGCACTTAAAAATTAGTATTTTTGAAGCTATACCATAAAGTTGTTCTATGACGATTAGTTATCGCTGGCTGAGTGAATATTTACCGCATACGGTGAGCCCTGAAAAGTTATCCCTTATTTTAACTTCTATTGGGCTAGAGGTGGAGTCATTAGAAAAATATGAAAATTTCAAAGGAGGACTCGCAGGTTTAGTGGTAGGAGAGGTTTTAGAAGTCGTAAAACATCCTGGTGCAGATAAATTAAATTTAACCAAGGTAAATATTGGTGAGGACCAACCCCTAAACATTGTTTGTGGTGCAACGAATCTAGCCCAAGGACAAAAAGTAGTAGTGGCCACTATGGGTACCACTATTTATCCAAAAAGCGGAGAGCCCATTACCATGAAGCTTGCTAAAATTAGAGGAGAGCAAAGTGAAGGAATGATTTGTGCAGAAGATGAAATTGGTTTAAGCGATGACCATGGAGGCATTATAGTTTTAGATGAAAGTTTAAAAGCAGGTACCCTAGTTTCAACTATTTATGCATCTTATGAAGATTGGATTTATGAAATTGGACTTACGCCCAATAGAATGGATGCCATGAGTCATTATGGTGTAGCCAAGGATGTTTGTGCTTATTTATCTTATCACGAATCGCCGGTTTCGGCTATTAGCCCATTTAAAAAGCAAGCAAGTAAAGATAAATCGGTGGCGCCTTTTAAAGTAAGTATTGAAGATACAGCAGGTTGTAAAAGATATTCTGGCCTGGTAATAGAAGGAGTTACGGTGAAAGAGTCTCCTACTTGGTTAAAAAATAAATTGCAATCAATTGGTGTAAGATCTATTAATAATATTGTAGACATTACGAATTATATTTTGCATGAAACAGGACAGCCACTGCATGCTTTTGATGCTAATGAAATTAAGGATAAAACTATCCTAGTAAAAAAATATCCAGCAGGTACCAAGTTTACAACACTAGATGGCGTAGAGAGAACTTTAACAGCCAATGATTTAATGATTAGCGATACACAGAAGCCTTTATGTATTGCAGGTGTATTTGGAGGATTCAATTCTGGTGTAAAATCTAGTACTAAGAATTTATTTTTAGAAAGTGCTTTGTTTGAAAATGTACATATCAGAAAAACATCGGTGCACCATGGTTTAAGAACCGATGCAGCTACTCGTTTTGAAAAGGGTGTGGCCATTGATGGCACAGTGTTGGTATTAGAACGTGCTGCTCAATTAATTCAAGAATTAGCAGGTGGAAAATGTAGTGAAGTCATTGATGTCTATCCTGCACCAGCTCCAAAAACCAAGGTGGATATTAGCTTTGCTTATTTAAAAAAGTTAAGCGGTAAACTTTATCCTACCCAAAAAGTAAAAATTATTCTTACCAGTTTAGGTTTTGAAATTTTAAAAGAAACAGCAGAAGGTTTAGCATTAGCCGTGCCTTATCATAAACCAGATATTAGTATTGCTGCCGATATAGTAGAAGAAGTATTAAGAATTGATGGCCTTGATAATATTGCTATTCCTACGCTGATTACCATGAGTCCTGCTATTGACCCACTAGAGAAAAAAGAAAAATTTAAAGATAAGATTGCACAATATTTAGTAGGTCGTGGCTTCACTGAAATTTTAACCAACTCTATTACTAACAGTGCTTATTTTTCTGAAGAAGTCATTGCGCGTTCTGTAAAAATGTTGAATAATTTAACGGCTGAATTAGATCTGATGCGCCCTTCTATGTTAGAGACAGGACTTGAAACCATTGCTTATAATATAAACAGAAAAAATACGGCTATTTCCTTTTTTGAAATGGGAAAAGTATATGGAAAATCGGGTAATGGTAAATACTATGAGTCGGAGCAATTGGCTATTTATATTTCAGGCAAACAAAATGCAGAGGGATGGAGAACCAAGACACAGCCAGCTGATTTCTTTGTAGCTAAGGGTATGGCCACTGCACTTTTTAAACTATTAGGACTTCCCAATGGACAATGGAAAAGCGCTGATTCAGGGCAAGTCAATTATACAGTTGATAAAAAAACGGTTTGTAGTGTAGAAATTATAGGCGCTAAAAAATTACAAGTATTTGGCATTAAGCAATCGGTATTATATATTCAATTCGATTTAGCCAATTTACTTGCACTGTATCAAAGCCAACAAGTAGTTTATCAGGAGGTTTCTAAATATCCTTCAGTGGAGCGCGACATTGCACTAGTGCTTCCAAGTGATACTGCCTATGCAGCTATTGAACAAAGTATTGCATCCGTTAAATTAGCATCACTTCAACAAACCAGTGTTTTTGATATTTTTGAAAGTGAAAAATTGGGAGATCAGAAAAAATCGGTGGCTATAAATTTTGTTTTTAATGCAAATGATAAAACATTGACCGATGTGGAGATAGATACCATGATGAAAAAACTGGTTCAAACTTTTGAAAAAAACCTGCTAGCAGAAATTAGAAAATAATTATTTTCAGTAAATCAAAATACAAGTATGGTGGATATTGCTACTTCATTAACTAATTTACAAGACAAACTGCAACTCTTATTAAAGCGAACTGCTTTGATAGAAAAAGAAAATATGCAGTTAAAGGCAAGTCTTAATAAGGAGCAAAATCATGTAAAGGAATTAATGGACGAAGTGCAAGAAGGTAGGTCTAAAATAGCCGCTGCCATGGTGAATACAGCAGGCATGCAACCCACTGACAAGGCTGCCCTGATGAAAAAAGTAGATCATTATATTAAAGAAATAGATACTGCCATTAAAAATTTAAATCCTTAATTTATGTCAGACAACCAAGCTATCTCAGACAACCAAGCTATCTCAGCTAACCAAGCTATCTCAGCTAACCAAGAGGCCAGTTTAATCCCTGTTAATATTACTATTGCCGATAGGTCCTACCGTATAAAGCTAGCTGCCAAGGACGAGGAAGCGGTCCGTAAAACAGCAGCCCTCATTAACCAAAAAATGGTAGAATTCAAAAATGCCTATGCGGGTAAGGATATGCAGGATTATATTTCCATGGTTTTACTTTGGTTCACCACCGAGCAGCAGCAGACGGGTCAGAACCTCTATGAGCTAGAAGCCATTCAAAATCAGATTGATGCGCTTAGTAGTTCTATTGAAAAGGCGCTTTAAGCCACATAATTTGCCCCCTTCGACTCCATTCTTTCCATTATTTGATTATCTTCGTTGCGGAACCTTTGACGCATTATGAATAATCGAAATACGTCATCCTAGAGTTAAAGAAGAAACGAAGCTTGCTATAGGTGACTATCAATGATTTATAAATAATATAGGATTAATGTTTTAACCTCACTCACCATGAAGTTTTAACCTCATTAACAACGAAAAAGGGGAGTATGCATTATTTACAAACAACAAGAATTAAACAATGGACCAGAACATATTATTCGTCATCATTGGAGGCGCTTCCTTACTCGGGGGCTTACTCGTAGGCAAATTTGTATTTGCCCGCAATACCAAAAAACAAGTTGAAGAAGCCGAAGCACAAGCTGCTAATATTTTAAAAGAAACCGAATTAAGAGCGGAGACAATTAAAAAAGAAAAGCAATTGGAAGCGAAGGAGCGTTTCGTGCAATTAAAGTCCGAATACGATCGTGACTTATTGGAGAAAAATAAAAAAATTGGGGAAGCGGAAAATAGAATTAAGCAAAAAGAACTTACCATTAATCAAAAAGAAGTGTCCATTGACAAACAAGTCAAAGACAATGATGCGATTAAAGAAAAATTAAATCGTGAGATTGACTTAATTAATGTTAAGCGTTCTGAATTAGAGAAAAACCAAGAAGAGCATATACGTAGATTAGAAAAGATATCTAACCTTAGTGCAGAAGATGCTAAGCAACAATTAATTGAAAGTTTAAAGCACGAGGCGCAAACACAGGCCCTTGTTTTACAACAAGAGATTATTGAAGACGCGAAGCAGAAGGCTAATAAAGAAGCTAGAAAAATTATTATTCAGTCTATTCAAAGAACGGCTGCAGAAGTAGCCATCGAAAATACAGTGACTGTATTTAATTTGGAGTCGGATGAAATGAAAGGACAAATTATTGGAAGAGAAGGCCGTAATATTCGTGCTATCGAAGCAGCTACGGGAGTAGATTTAATTGTAGATGATACACCAGAAGCCATTTTACTTTCTTCTTTTGATCCACTGCGTCGAGAAATTGCACGATTAAGTTTGCAACGTTTAGTAACAGATGGTCGTATACATCCTGCGCGTATTGAAGAAGTGGTAGAAAAAACACGTCGTCAATTAGAAGATCAAATTGCAGAAATTGGAGAGCGTACCGTTATTGAATTAGGTATTCATGGATTACATAAAGAGTTGATTAGAATTATAGGAAAAATGAGATTTCGTTCTTCTTATGGTCAAAACTTATTAATGCACTCTCGTGAGACCGCTAATTTATGTGGTATCATGGCGGCTGAATTAGGATTGAATCCAAAACTAGCGAAAAGAGCAGGTCTGTTACATGATATTGGTAAAGTGCCTGACGAAGAAACTGAATTAAGCCATGCCTTGTTAGGGGCAAAACTAGCTGAGAAATACGGTGAAAACCCAGCAGTGGTGAACGCCATTGGGGCCCACCATGATGAAATGGAAATGGAATATGTGATTTCTCCAATTATCCAGGCTTGTGACGCTATTAGCGGTGCGAGACCAGGGGCAAGAAGAGAAATTATGCAACAATATATTCAGAGAATCAAGGACTTAGAAAACTTAGCCATGAACTACCAAGGGGTAGAAAAAGCCTATGCGATTCAAGCGGGTCGTGAGTTAAGAGTCATTGTAGAGGCTGAAAAGGTAACGGATGCCAGTTCTGATCAATTGAGCTTTGAAATAGCCCAAAAAATACAAACTGAGATGACTTACCCTGGTCAGATTAAAGTAACCGTTATAAGGGAGAAAAGGGCTGTGAACATTGCCAGATAGGCGATTATTAATTTTGGATCAAATAATTTGGATTATAAGGTGGGTTCTCCTACCTTTGCCGTCCGCAAAAACAATGTATTATGAGCGAAGCAGTAAAATTTGTACACGAGCAATTGACCGCAAAAAAAGACTATCCAGCCTTCAAAGCTGGTGATAATATTACCGTAAACTACAAAATTGTAGAGGGTGGTAAAGAGCGTATCCAAAGTTTCCGTGGAGATGTAATTAAAACACAAGGAACAGGCGCAACTGCCTCTTTTACAGTGCGTAAAATTTCTGACGGAGTGGGCGTTGAGCGTTTATTCCCTTTCTTGTCACCAAATATCGATGGTATTTTGTTGAATAAGTCTGGTAAAGTACGTCGTGCTAAATTGTATTACTTACGTGAGAGAAGCGGTAAGAGTGCTCGTATTAAAGAAAAAAGATTCTAAAAAGACAGCTAGTACACCACTAGTAAACGATACAAAGCCCCGATTTCATATTCATGAAATCGGGGCTTTTTTTGTAACAAATAATTGGCTATCCATAGGTGTAATTCATAAAAAATACTGCTTTTCTATTTTATAATTACCTTACCTTTAAACTTCTAAATTTAATATTATGGGCAACTTAGGATTTCAAGAATTATTAATTATCGGTGTGGTTATTTTAGTAATGTTTGGCGGACGTAAAATCCCTGAATTCATGCGTGGATTAGGAAAGGGTATTCGCGAATTCAACGATGCTAAAAACAACGTGAAAAAAGAAATCGAAGACGGAATCAAAGAAAAAGACGAAAAACCTGCTTAATTTATAAGCCTTTGTTTCGGTTTACTTCCATTAAAGACTACCATGCTGCTTTAGTAGCAGATCACACAACTTGTACCCAAGCGGTAAAATATTACTTGGATCAAATTGCTACACAGGAAAATTTAAACGCTTATTTAGAAGTATTTGCTGAAGAAGCCTTAGATCAAGCTGCTATATTGGATGCAGCAGCAAAGCAAGGAAAAAGGCTAGGGAAATTACACGGAGTTATTATAGGTATCAAGGATGTTCTTTCTTACAAAGGACATAAACTAAGTGCTGCTTCTAAAATCTTAGAAAACTATACGGCTATTTATACAGCCACAGCTATTCAAAAATTAATAGACGAGGGAGCCATTATTATTGGGCGTCATAACTGCGATGAATTTGCCATGGGTAGTAGCAATGAAAATTCTGCCTATGGTCCGGTAAAAAATGCATTCGATATTTCCAAAGTGCCTGGTGGTTCTTCAGGAGGATCGGCTGTTTCTGTGCAAGCTAATTTGTCCATGATTAGTATTGGATCCGATACAGGAGGTTCTGTAAGACAGCCTGCAGATTTTTGTGGGGTGGTGGGTTTAAAACCAAGTTATGGTCGTATTTCTCGTTATGGTTTAATTGCCTATGCTTCCTCCTTTGATCAAATAGGTATTTTTTCAAAAACCATTGACGATGCTGCCCTTGTTTTAGAAGTAATGGCAGGGGAAGATAATTTTGATAGTACTGTTTCAACAAAAGCAGTTCCTGCTTATAGTAAAGAAATAGAAGGTGAAGAAATAGGTAGTAAAGAAATAGGAAAGGAAAATAATCCTAAAAGAATTGCCTATTTTAAAGAAACTCTTTTTCATCCTGGCCTAGATGCAGAAATTAAAACGAAAATAGAAAGCTATTTAAAAGATTTGACGGCGAAGGGGTACATCGTAGAAGCCATTGATTTCTCTTTATTATCTTATTTAGTACCCACTTATTATGTACTCACTACGGCAGAGGCTTCCAGTAATTTATCCAGGTTTGATGGTATTAAGTTTGGGCATAGAACCAAGGAAAGTATTGCTGATTTGAATGACCTATATAAAAAAACAAGAACAGAAGGGTTCGGCGAAGAAGTACAAAGAAGAATTTTACTGGGCAGTTTTGTTTTAAGTGCTGGTTATTTCGATGCCTATTTTACCAAGGCGCAACAAGTCAGACAAAAATTAGTGGACTTAACAAATACTGTGTTCTCAAAATATGATCTTATTGTATCGCCTACTGTTCCCACAACGGCCTTTGGTTTAGGAGAGAATAATCATAGTGCTACTGAAATGTTTTTAGCAGATATCTATACTGTATATGCGAATTTGGTAGGCATACCTGCCATATCTATTCCCTTATTTACGCATAGTAATGGTATGCCATTTGGCTTACAAGTTATGAGTGCTAGTTTTAATGAGGTTGGCTTGTTAAGCTTTTCGAAAGAGCAGATGAATAATAAAGTATAGAGGAGTTACTAAAAATCGTCTTCTAATTCATCTTTATCGTCAAATAAATCATCGTCGTCAATATCTTTGAGATCGTCATTTAAATTAAAGTCATCATCTTCGTCACCTGCCTTAAAATTACCTGGTTTTTTTGCAGATTTTTTAGGCATATCAAATTCTTCGAAGTCGGGATCCCAACTTGTATCTTCTTCTGTCTTTTCCCAATCATCTTTCACCTCTTCCTCTTCCTCCAAGTCATCTTCATCTACGTCTTTTTTCTTCGCAGCTGATTTACTTGCTTTCTCTGCTTTCAAAACACCATTTTTTGGTGCAGCAGCCTTTTTTTCTTTGATAGTTTTTGATGCCATAGGTAATTATAAAATTGTCAATGTAAAATTTCAACTCAAAATTGTATTTACCAAAAAAAATGAACCTTTTTTTTAAAATACTTGTATTAAATTTTTACGCAGTTTTAATATAATTAAAATTAAATATGTACTATTTGATCTCTTCCTGGTCCGTTGGAAACATATTTTACAGGAACACCTAAGTAACTATTAATAAAGTCTATGTAAGTTTTCATGGTAGCTGGTAATTCTTTCTCAGCCTTCATTTTAGTAGTATCAATATTCCAACCCTGCATTTTCTTCCAAATAGGGGCCACCGGCGTGCCTACTAACTGAAAAGGAACATAATCTATCTCTTTACCTTCCATTTCATAAGCGATACCTAGTTCTAATTCTTTAAAAGTATCTAGAATATCGGCCTTGGTCATAATAATTTGTGTTACACCATTGATCATGCAAGTATATTTAAGGGCCACTAGGTCAATCCAACCACATCTTCTTGGCCTGCCGGTAGTAGCTCCAAATTCGCTACCTAGTTTTCTTAACTCTTCACCTACCTCATCGTGTAATTCGGTAGGGAAGGGACCGCTACCTACTCTTGTACAATAAGCCTTTGTAATACCAAATACTTCATTGATTAATTTTGGCGCAATACCTAAACCAGTACAAACACCCGCAGAAATAGTATTAGAAGAAGTTACAAAAGGGAAGGTACCAAAGTCAATGTCTAACATTGAACCTTGTGCGCCTTCAGCTAGTACTTTTTTGCCTTTTGAAATTTGATCGTTAATAAAATATTCACAATTAATGATATTCATACTTTTTAAAAACTCTAAGGCTTCAAAAAACTCATTTTCCATTTCGCTAATATCTTCATTGAAATTAAAACTATCTAAAATTTTCTGATGCTTCATTCTTAAAGTAATGTACTTGCTAATGAAGTTCTTACTCAATAAATCACCTACTCTTAAAGCATTACGGCCGGTCTTATCCATATAGGCAGGGCCAATACCTTTTAAAGTAGACCCAATCTTACTCTCGCCTTTGGCTAATTCAGAAGCCTTGTCTAAAGCACGGTGGGTAGGAATAATAATATTAGTTCTCTCAGAGATAAATAAATTCTTTTTTACATCCACACCCATGGCAGCTACCGCATCACATTCTTTTTTTAATGTAACGGGATCTAATACCACTCCATTACCTATAATATTAATTTTATCTTGGTGAAATATACCAGAAGGTATTTGATGTAAAACCATTTTAGTGCCATTCACATATAAAGTATGACCTGCATTCGGTCCACCTTGAAAACGCGCAATGATGTCGTAATTAGGAGCGAAATAATCTACAATCTTTCCTTTTCCTTCGTCGCCCCATTGGAGGCCTAAAATTACATCTACCATAGTTGAATATTTGAAAGAGCAAAAATAAGTCTTGGCAAGTTTATTACCTATTTAAACTCAAAATAATTAGCTCAACTTTTACACAGTTTCGGTGTCAAATCGCATAACTTGTTGAATACCGTTCAATGACTTAATTCTAGTCACCAATTCTTCTAATTCATCCTTATCGTGGACATATACTTTAATAGTACCCTTGAATAATCCTTCCGTTGATTCAATGGTGAGTGCGGCTATATTAATTTTCAACTCTCCACTTATAATATTAGTAATTTTATTCACCACGCCCACATCATCTAGTCCAATGATACTAAGGCCTGTTAGGAAGGAGATCTCTTTATTTTTAGCCCACTTGGTTTTTACCACTCTATGACCATAATTCGCTAAAAGTTGGGTGGCATTGGGGCAGTTGTTGCGGTGAATAATTAAACCCTTTCCGGTACTCACAAAACCAAAAACATCGTCCCCAGGAATAGGGTTGCAGCATTTGCCTAAAGTGTATTTAATTTTATCGCTAGACTCTCCAAAAATAATTAACTCAGAATCCTTTTTGGAAGCTGCTTTAATACCGGGGTTTTCCAAGTTTATTTCAGGGCTCAAATTTACTGGCTTAGGCGCTTCAATTTTATCTCCTATAACTTGAAATAATTTTAATTCTTTTAAGTCGATGATTTTAGTAGCTATTTTAAATAAAAGATCTAGCTGGCTAGCTAATTTATAGTAAAACATGACTTGGTCTATATTATAAGTATTGTATACCGCACCAATGCCCTCTAATTTTCTTTGCAATGTATATTTACCTTCTTCAGCTATTATTTTCCTCTCTTCTCTTAAAGCATCTTTAATACTATTTCTTGCTTTGGCCGTTACTACATTACTTAACCAGTCTTCAGAAGGTTTTTGCTTATTGCTCGTAATAATTTCAATTTGGTCCCCGCTTCTTAATTTATGGCTAATGGGTACTAGCTTATGATTCACTTTAGCGCCAATACATTTAGAACCAATGGCCGTATGTATATAAAAAGCAAAGTCTAAGGCTGAACTATTAATAGGAAGCATTTTTACATCTCCCTTTGGTGTGTAGACATAAATTTCTTCGGCTAAAAAAGAGGTTTTAAAGTCTTGTAAAAAATCAATGCCTTCCTCTTGCTGATTGCCGAGGGCTTCTCTAATTTGAACAAACCATTTATCGAATCGGTCTTCATTTTGAGAACCTTCTTTGTATTTAAAATGCGCCGCCAAACCTTTTTCAGCTATCTCATTCATTCTCTTTGTTCTAATTTGCACTTCTACCCATTTCCCCTGCGGGCCCATTACCGTGGTGTGCAAGGCTTCATAACCATTACTCTTTGGATTGCTTAACCAGTCTCTTAGTCTTTCTGGCGAAGGGTTATATTCATCAGTAATCAAAGAATATACTTTCCAACAATCTTCTTTTTCTTTGTCTAAGTCAGCATTTAAAATAACGCGAATGGCAAATAAGTCATACACTTCTTCAAAGCTTACTTCTTTCTTTTTTATTTTATTCCAAATAGAATGAATGCTTTTAGGGCGCCCTTGAATTTCGAAGTCAAATTCAGCAGTTGTTAATTTTTCTTTTAAAGGACGAATAAATTCATTGATATATTTAGTGCGTTCTCTTTTTGTTTCTGCTAATTTTTTGGCAATCTCTTTATATATGGCAGGCTCCATATATTTCATTGATAAATCTTCTAATTCGGTTTTTACATTGTATAATCCCATACGATGTGCCAGTGGGGCATATACCCAAATAGTTTCAGAGGCAATTTTTAATTGTTTCTCTTGCTTCATCGCATCAAGGGTGCGCATATTGTGCAGCCTGTCTGCTAGCTTAATTAATATAACCCTGGGATCATCTGTGAGTGTAAGTAGAATTTTTTTGAAATTTTCTGCTTGCTGACTACTATTGGTATCCATCACTGTAGATATCTTGGTCAAGCCATCTACAATTTTAGCAATTTCATTTCCAAATTCACTTTTAATATCGTCAAGCGCAATATTGGTGTCTTCTACCGTATCATGTAATAAAGCACAAATAGTACTTCTTACGCCCAGGCCTATTTCTTCTACACAAATCATGGCCACGGCAAGAGGGTGCAATACATAAGGCTCACCACTTTTTCGACGCATGGTTTTATGTGCCTCTGCGGCCATCTCAAATGCAGTTCGAAGTAATTCTTTATCTCCTTTTTTTAATTTTTCTCTTAGTGCCCTTAATAATGCACGGTAATGACGAACAATTTCTTTTTTCTCTTGTTCTTCATCTAAATTGTAATTTGTTACAATCTCAGCATGGGTATTGATATTCAAGGCTTCCATCTTCTTACGAAAATACGTAAAAGCGCTAGGATTTTTACAAAGAACAAACAGATAGTGTAACTTTGTACCGCAATGCCTAGCAAAGAACCCAAAAAAATATTTCAATTATCGCTTTTGAAGCGCGTTTTTTCGTTTGTACAGCCTTATCGCTTTGTGTTTTTGGTATCTGTGTTTTTATCCATATTACTTGCCTTTACCACCCCTGTCAGACCTTATCTAATTCAAGCCACAGTGAATGCCGCTATTGGCAAAACAGTAAGCCTGCCTTTATGGGTACATTGGTTTTTACCAGGCAATGCTTTTGAATCAGTAATACATCTCATCTTATCTATAACTTTATTTCAGGTGGCCTTTATTATTTTTGAAACCATTATTCGCTTTTTTTTCACTTTCGGCATGGCATGGTTGGGGCAGCAGGTCATTAGAGATTTACGCAATAAAGTATATGATAAAATTATGCATTGGGAAATGCGTCAATTTGATAAAACGCCCATTGGCACTTTAACTACCCGCACTATTAATGATATTGAAAGCATCAATGATATTTTTTCTGATGGACTCATTCCAATATTAGCAGACCTACTTACTATAATAGTAACCCTCACAACTATGTTTGTCATAGATTGGAAATTGACACTTATTTGTTTGATTCCTTTTCCTATTATGCTAGTGGCTACTTACTTTTTTAAAGAAAGTGTTAATAAAAGTTTTATACAAGTAAGAAATGCAGTGGCTGCTTTAAATGCTTTTGTGCAAGAACATATTTCTGGTATGCAAGTGGTACAAACTTTTGCAGCAGAAGAAAAAGAAATGTCCAAGTTTAGTAAAATTAATGAAGGCCATAAGGTAGCGAACGTAAGAGCTATTTTTGCCTATTCGGTATTCTTTCCTGTGGTAGAAGTAGTGCTAGCCTTAAGTGTTGGTTTAATTGTTTGGTGGGTGGCAGGTAATTCTTTAGATGCAGGTTTGTTAGTAGCATTCATTTTATTTTTAAATCAAATTTTTAGACCCCTTCGAATGATTGCCGATAAATTTAATGTGCTACAAATGGGAATGGTGGCGGCCGAGCGCGTATTTAAAGTTTTAGACAATGAAGATATAACGCTGAATGAAGGCACTTATGCGCCTTCAAAAATACTTGGCAAAATAGAATTTAAAAATATATCCTTTGCCTATAGCGAGCCCAATTTTGTGCTTCGTAATATTAACTTTACAGTGGAAGCAGGCGAGACTATTGCGCTGGTGGGACAAACAGGATCGGGTAAAACTTCTATTATAAGTATATTGAATCGTTTGTATCCCTATCAATCAGGTAATATATTATTAGATGATCATCCAATAGAATCTTTTGTATTGAATCGTTTACGCGCTTCTGTAGGTGTGGTATTGCAAGATGTATTTTTATTTTCAGGCTCGGTCTATGATAATATAACACTGCGCAATACTAGTATTTCAAAAGAGCAAGTATATGAAGCTGCTAAGATGATTGGCATGCACGATTTCATTATGCAACTTCCTGGTAACTATGATTATCAGGTAATGGAAAGAGGCGCTACTTTAAGTTTGGGACAACGACAATTACTTAGTTTTATCAGGGCTTTATTATACAACCCTTCTATTTTAATCTTAGACGAAGCCACTTCTTCTATCGATACAGAAAGTGAGCAGCTCATTGAAAAAGCTATTGAAACCTTGATTAAGGGCAGAACTTCTATTGTCATTGCCCACCGCCTTTCTACTATTCGAAAAGCCTCTAAAATTATTGTTTTAGACAAGGGAGAAATTATGGAAATGGGTACGCACAATGAGCTTTTAACTATAGGTGGTTTTTATGCAAAGTTGAGTGAAATGCAGTTTGCTGCTCAGAAAAAAATGGCAGGCGTATAAGACATTGATTTACAAATTTTTAGCATCAATTCAAATTTCTATTTTTGCGTAGAATTTCTCTTTAAATTTATTCAAATTCAGATGCTTATTTCCTATCTTTGCAGCAAATTTTGAAATTAGTATGGTCCTTCAGCGCCTTAAACCCCTATTGATAGTCAGTTTCGTAAGTATTTTCTTATTAAATACTGTTACTTTATTTGCGAATGAAAAAGCAGCTGCTGCAAATGAAGAAGGTAGCTTTAATGTAACCCAAACTATTTTGGAGCATATTAAAGATGACCATAGCTGGCATGTATGGGGACATACCACTATTTCTTTACCTGTTATATTATATACACCAGCTGGCTTTGAAGTTTTTTCTTCCGCTAAACTAGTAGACGAACATCATGAGCCAGTTGTATACAAAGGAAAATTTGACTATAAATTAGTAGAAGGCAAAACTAAAATTGTAAATGCGGCGGGTGAAGTAGATGCAGCAGCAAGTAAAAAATTATGGGATTTCTCTATTACTAAAAACGTAGCTAGTTTATTTATATCAGTTATTATTTTATTGCTACTGGTATTAACAGCAGCCGGTGCTTATAAGAAAACGGGTATTAATTCAGCCCCCAAGGGACTTCAGTCTTTTATGGAGCCCATTGTTTTATTTGTAAGAGATGAAATTGCGCTTCCTAATATTGGGGCCAAGCGTCATGCAAAGTACATGCCTTTTCTATTGACTATCTTCTTTTTAATATTAACGAATAATTTTCTAGGCTTAATTCCTATATTCCCAGGCGGCGCCAATGTGAGTGGTAATATTGCTTTTACCATGACTTTAGCCGTTTGTGTTTTTATTGTAGTTAATTTAAGTTCTAATAAAAACTATTGGGAACATATTTTTTGGATGCCTGGTATGCATTGGTCTATGAAACTATTTTTAGCACCTATTGAATTAATTGGGGTGTTTAACAAACCTATTTCTTTAATGATACGACTTTTTGCAAACATTACGGCGGGTCATATCTTGGTATTGAGTTTGGTTTGTTTAATATTTATTTTTAAAACAGTATATGCAGCTGCAGTAGCAGTGCCTTTTGTAATATTTATATTCTTGATAGAATTGCTAGTTGCTTTTTTACAAGCTTATATTTTTACGATGCTCACTGCCATGTATATTGGAATGGCATCAGAGGAAGCACATCATGATCATCATTAATAATATTTATAAATTTTTTTTCAATAACAATTAAAACGTAAAAAAATGGTAGTAGGAAGTGTTGCCGCAATCGGCGCTGGATTAGCTGCTATCGGTGCTGGAATTGGCATCGGTCTAATTGGTAAAGGAGCGGTAGAAAGTATTGCTCGTCAACCAGAAGCAGTGAATGATATTCGTTCTAACATGATCGTAATGGCTGCCTTCGTTGAGGCCGTAGCCTTATTTGCGGTGGTGGTAGCCCTATTGGGGAACGGATAATCTATCAAAAGATTTCCCAAAGTATTATAGGCCCTAGCACAGGGCGAAGGGCCTATAATTTTTTAAACAAAGCGTTGTAGAAAAAGATTTTAAAAAGAAAAAGATTTTAGATAAAAATATTTTACATCATTAAGATAAATTAAGGATTATGTTTTTAGAAATAAACCCATTAGTGTTGCCAGATATCGGATTGGTATTCTGGAATACTGTTGCCTTTCTTGGACTACTTGTTGTATTAGGCAAGTTTGCATGGAAGCCGATGTTGAAAGCCATCTCTGATAGAGAAAAAGGCATTGAGGATTCTTTAGCCAAGGCAGACAAAATGAAAGCAGATTTAACTGCTATGCAAAATGAAAATGAAACATTGTTAGCTAAAGCCAGAGAAGAAAGAGCTACCCTTATCAAAGAAGCTAAAGAAGCTTCTGAGAAAATGATAGCAGAAGCAAAAGATAAAGCGAAGTCTGAATATGAAAGAATTGTAGCGGATGCACAAGTGGCTATTAACCAACAAAAAAATGCAGCCTTAACGGAAGTGAAAAACCAAGTGGGTAGCTTAGTGGTGGAAGTAGCTGAGAAAGTATTAAGACGCGAGCTTGCTAATAAAGCTGAACAAGAAACCTATATTAAGCAATTAGCAGACGGAGTTAAGTTAAACTAAATTTTTAAAAAATGCCCAACGCACGTTTAGCAGGTATATACGCAAAGAGCTTATTAGATTTAGCCACAGAGCAAGGTCAATTAGAGGCCGTGTATGCAGATATGAAATACATTCATGCCGTATGCCATGCCAGCAGCGATTTTGTAAATATGTTACGCAGTCCTATTATTAAAGCCGATCAAAAAAATAGTATCATTAATGAAGTGCTTAAAAATAAAGTAGGCGTTTTAACCAATTCATTCACTATTCTATTGGTTAAAAAAGGCAGAGAATTAGAATTACCTGAAATGGCTACTGCTTTTATTGAGCAGTACAATACCATCAAAGGAATTCATCAAGTTACCTTAACTACTGCAGTGGCAGTTAGTGAGGATATTAAAAAATCAATTGAGCAAAAAGTAAAATCGTCTTCTAATTTTACAACCATAGAATTAACCACTAAAACAGATGAAAGTTTAATTGGTGGTTTTGTACTAGAGTTTAATAATAATTTAGTAGACGCTAGTATTGCAAGAGATTTAAAAGACATTAAAAAACAATTTTTGAACAATGCGTTCATTAGTAAAATATAAATAATCATACATTAAAATAGACTGTTATGGCGGACATTAAACCAGATGAAATTTCGGCAATTCTTAGACAACAATTAAGCAACTTTAATGCTACAGCGGACTTAGAAGAAGTAGGAACTGTACTACAAGTGGGTGATGGTATTGCCCGTGTATATGGTTTGAATGGTGTAAGAAGTGGTG
>QYPL01000003.1 GCA_007280515.1 Sediminibacterium sp. | reverse complement strand
GCAGCTAAAGCAGTAGAAACCTTTTTCTTGTCTAGTAAAAATTTAACCGAATCGGGTATAGCAATTGTTTGCCCAATGGCTTCTTCCACTACTTCTGGAAACTTTACCGGGTGCGCGGTTTCTAAAATTATAGCACTATAACTATTAGTGTTGTATTGCGCATTTGAACTTGTATTATTTTTTTCTAAATTGGCTAAGTAAATTTCAGCTGCTGCAAAGGCTACTGCCCCATGGGGGTCTAAGGTATAGTTATTGGTTTTGTATACTCTCGCAATAGTGGCCTTGGTTATAGTATCATTAATACTATAGCTTGATAAAGTCTTAGTTAAGGCTGGAAAATTATTTTCTAGTATTTCTAGTATGCGTACAAAATTACTTGGATTACCTACATCCATTGCATTAGATACTGTGGCAACAGCTTTATGTATTTCATATTTTTCGGTAGATAAATATCTTGTAACTACATCATTGGCATTACATGCTGCTATAAAATGTCCCAAGGGTAAGCCACTTGCCTTTGCCATCATGCCTGCGCAAATATTACCAAAGTTGCCACTAGGCACTACAATATTCATTGATGGATAATTCCCCTGCGCGTCTTGGTATTTCGCTACCCAGTTCTGCCATGCGAAAAAATAATATAATTGTTGAGGTAACCAGCGCGCTACATTTATTGAATTAGCAGATGTTAAATTATACTGCTCATTCAATGCAGCATCCATGAATGCTTCTTTCACTATTGCTTGGCAATCGTCAAAGCTTCCATCTACTTCTAAAGCTGTTATGTTTTGTCCGCAAGTAGTTAATTGTAATTCTTGTATAGGACTTACTTTGCCTTTAGGGTATAATATAATTACATTCACTCCTTCTACGCCTAAAAACCCGTTGGCTACTGCACCACCGGTATCTCCACTTGTAGCTACTAGTACGGTAGTTGGCTTATTAGTAGTATTATCTTCTGAAGATTTCGTTAGATTAGAATTTCTATCATTCGCTTTTTTCTCTTTTGAAAAATAACCCAAACACCTACTCATAAATCTTGCACCTACATCTTTAAAAGCTAAAGTAGGACCATGAAATAATTCAAGGGATAAAATATTTTCTGTAATAGGTACTAAAGGAAAATCGAAATTGATAGTCTCTGCACAAATTTCTTTTAATGAGGCATCGTCAATAGTACCGCCCACATAGGGTTTCATAACTTCAAAAGCAAGTGATGCTTTATCTAATGTTTTAAACCTTTCAATTTGTGCTGCAGTAAATTTAGGAATAGTGCTAGGAAAGTACAATCCCTTATCAGGCGCCTGCCCTGTAATGGCAGCCGTTCTAAAATCTACATTCGGGGAATTTTTTCCTAAACTATAATATTGCATTCGAAAATTTATGTTTACTTAGACCTTATTTATAATTTTATCACAATAAGTTTTAACCTATGCGATTATCTCAACACCGGTTTGGTTAATACTTGTTACATAAGTATGATGCGGAAGTCCAATGCCATCATACAATTGCTTCATTTCTTTTTCAACAGCTATGGCTATTTCTTTGGTTTTACTTAACATAAATATAGATGGGCCTGATCCTGAAATACCACCGCCTAAAGCCCCTGCTTGTTTACATGCTAGTTTTAAAGCATCAAAACCAGGTATTAATATAGAACGAACCGGTTCAATAATAACATCTTCTAGAGAACGACCTATTAAATCATAATCTGATTTCATTAAACCTGCAACTAGTCCTGCTATATTACCCCACTGCTTTATGGCGTCTTTTAAAAGTACTTGTTGTCTTAATATACTTCTGGCATCCGAAGTTCTTACTTCAATTTGAGGATGCACAATAGTTACATGCAAAGTAGGAGAAGGCAGTGCAATAATTTCTAAAGGAAAAATAGATCTCACCAAGGTAACTCCTCCAAAAATACAAGGAGCAATATTATCGGCATGCTTTACACCCGATGCTAGTTTTTCACCATTCATAGCAAAACGCACTAAATCATCTTTAGAGAAAATATTACCTACTAAATAATTAGCACCCACCACGGCACCCGCAGCACTAGCAGCGCTAGAACCCACACCACTACCGGGTTTGATAAGCTTATTAATTTTTACTTCGAATTTTATTTTAGAACTGCTACTATTATTATGCTTTTCTTCATACTCTTCTAAAAAAGCTATTAAGGCCGCACCTGCCACATTTTTTTCAGGGTCGGTAGGTAACTTGTAATTGTCAATATTAATTATAGTAATGCTTGGTTCGTTTACAGCGCGACTCATCCACCTCATTTCCATTTCATCATATGGACTATTCACAGCAAAGCCTAAAATATCAAAACCGCATACCATATTCGCTACAGTTGCAGGGGCTTTTATTTTTATCCATTGATTTTCTGAAAACATTTTCTATATCTATTTAGAAGAATACTTTTTAAACTCTTGCAGCTCTTATGATATCTGCAAATACACCCGACGCTGTTACATCGGCGCCCGCGCCTGCACCCTTTACCACTAATGGTAGTTCTGGATAACGCATTGAATAAAATAAAACTAAATTATCCTTACCATATAAATGATAAAAGTCTGAACTTGGTTCAATATGTTGTAATCCTACTTTTGCTGTTCCTTTTCCATCTTCTGCAATATTGAAACTAGCTACAAATTTTAACTTGCAATTTTTAGCAGCAGCCGATCCAAATATTTTTTTGAAATGTGCTTCTTGTTTTTCCATCTCTACATAAAAATCTTCTACAGAACCATTGAAACAACTAGCAGGTAAAAAACTTTCATTAGTAATATCGGTCATCTCTATTTTATGTCCAGCTTCTCTGGCTAGTATCATTATTTTACGCATTACATCGGTGCCACCTAAATCTAATCTTGGATCGGGTTCGGTATACCCTTCTGTCTGCGCTTGTCGAACTACTTTTGAAAAAGGTATAGTACCGTCGTAATTATTAAACACATAATTTAAAGTGCCTGATAAGACCGCTTCAATTCTGTTAATATTATCTCCGCTTCTTATTAAATCGTTTAAAGTGCCAATAATGGGCAAACTCGCTCCCACATTGGTTTCAAATAAGAAGGCTGCATTGAATTCTCTAGCGAGTGATTTTAACTTCGCATAATGCTCATAAGGAGAAGAGCAAGCAATTTTATTACAAGCCACCACCGAAACTGCCTTGCCTAATAATTGCATATACACATCCGATACAGTTTGATGCGCTGTTACATCTACAAATACACTATTGCGTAAATTATTTTCAAGTATAGTATTTACATATTGAGTAATATCTCCTGCAGGTGCTGCAGCTAATTGTTCGCGCCAATTGGTTAAATCAATACCTTCTGCATTAATTAATTGCTTTTTACTATTGGCAATACCCACAATATTTATTTGCAAACGTAGTGTTGCTTGTAAATAAGGTACTTGCTTTTTAATTTGGTCAATTAATTTGCCGCCTACATTACCTGCACCCGCTACATATATATTCACCTGCTTATAAGAGGTTTCAAAAAATTCTTCATGAAGTACGTTAATGGCCTTGCGTACATCCCCAGTAGCAATCACTGCTGAAATATTTTTCTCAGAAGAACCTTGTGCAATGGCTCTTACATTAATACCATTTCTTCCAAGTACCCCAAACATTTTTCCACTTACACCAGGATGGCTTTTCATTTGCTCACCCACAAGCGCTAAAATAGAAACGTCTTTTTCTATAATTAAAGGCTCAACCTTCTGTGTATTTATTTCTTGTTCAAACTCAGCGTCTACGGCTATCTTGGCCAAATGTGCATCTTGCATATTCACACCCACACAAATAGAATGCTCCGAAGAACTTTGTGTGATTAATATAATATTGATTTGCTTTTTAGCAAGTGCATCAAATAATCTTTTAGAAAAACCTGGAATACCCACCATACCACTTCCCTCCAAGCTTAATAAGCAAATATCTTTTATACTTGAAATGCCTCTGATAAAACTTTTATCGGCAGGCGATTCATTTTTGATAATAGTACCTGCATGATTAGGATCAAAAGTATTTTTTATCCATACGGGTATGTTTTTTTGCATCACCGGCTGTATGGTAGGAGGATAAATAACCTTCGCACCGAAATGTGATAACTCCATGGCTTCTTGATAAGAAATTTCAGGTATTTCTTTGGCGTTTTGAACCATACGCGGATCGGCTGTCATCATGCCGCTTACATCGGTCCATATTTCTAAAGCCTTTGCCTCTGTGGCTACTGCGTAAATTGCGCCTGTATAATCGGAACCACCTCTACCAAGAGTTGTGGTATTGCCCTCCCCATCTGAGGCTAGAAAGCCTGCTGTAATATATAAATCAAATGCATTTTCAGGGGCTGCAAAATAACTAGTAATAGTACTATAGGTCAAAGGCTTATCGACAATTGCATTAAAATAATTAGAATTAGTTTTGATTAAATCTCTAGAATCAATCCACTGTTGTTTAATACCCTTTGACTCAAAACTAGCCGAAATAATTTTACTAGATAATATTTCACCGTAGCTAATAATTTTATCCTGCATACGCATAGATAATTCCTTCAGCATAAATAAACCTTCACAATTCGTTTCTAATTCATTGATAAGCTGCTTCACCAAGCTTAAAGTGCCACTTTGTTGTTGTATAGGAAGTAAAGCACGTACTGTATCTAAATGCTTTTGTTCAATATTTTGAATAATGGTTTTATAAGCCTCATTGCCTTGTGCAGCTGTTTGCGCTAACATAATTAATTGATCCGTCACACCACTCATTGCAGAAACCACTACAATGGTTTTTTCTTTTTGAATACGTGAACTTACAATAGCCAACATTTGATTGATTACCTCTGCACTACCTACTGAACTGCCTCCAAACTTTAAAACCTGCATAACCCAATTTATTTTTCTATATTAAATAGCCGTAAATATTATCGTCTTTATTTATTTCATCATAATTAATATGATACTTCTTCATATTCTCAATAAGGGTAGTATGATCGGCCTTGGTTCTTAATTCTAAACCTATTAAGGCTGGACCTGCTTCCTTATTATGTTTTTGTATAAATTCAAACCTTGTAATATCATCATAAGGGCCTAGTACTTTATTAACAAACTCTTTTAGAGAACCTGGTCTTTGTGCAAAGCGAATTAAAAAATAATGCTTTAATCCTTCAAAGGTTAAAGAGCGTTCTTTAATTTCTTGCATGCGCGCAATATCATTATTGCCTCCGCTTACAATGCATACTATGGTCTTGCCTTTTATTTGGTCAGCGTAATGGTCCAAAGCCGCCACAGACATAGCTCCTGCAGGTTCTACCACAATGGCTTCTTCATTATACATTTGTAAAATAGTGGTACAAATTTTTCCTTCTGGCACTAAATGCATATCGTCTAGAGCATCTTTACAAAAAGAGAAAGTGACATCACCTACTCTTTTTACTGAAGCCCCATCGACAAACTTATCTATATTTTCTAATTCAACAGGCTCTCCCGATTTTAAAGCCCAGAACATACTAGGTGCACCTTCTGGTTCTAATCCTATAATTTTTGTACTAGGTGAATGCTCTTTAAAATAAGTTCCTACGCCCGCGCTTAATCCTCCACCACCCACGGGTACAAATAAATAATCAATAGGCTCATGGGTAAATGTTTTAATGTCATCTAAAATTTCTACGCCCACTGTGGCTTGTCCTTCAATAATAGAAACATGATCAAAGGGAGGTATGAATGTCATTCCATGTTCTAAAGTATAAGCTTTCGCGGCCACTGCTGTATCGTCAAAAGTATCGCCCACTAAAATCACTTCTACAAAATCTTCGCCAAACATTTTTGTTTGATTTACTTTTTGTTGTGGTGAAGGAATAGGCATGAATACAACACCGCAGACGCCTAGTTTTTTACAACTATAAGCAAAGCCTTGTGCATGATTACCAGCACTAGCACAGACAACACCCTTTGCTAGCAAGTCTTTAGAGAGTTGACTCATCATATTATACGCGCCTCTTAATTTATAAGATCGTACAATTTGTAAGTCTTCTCTTTTAAAATAAACATTACATCCATACTTACAAGACAAATTTGCATTGAACTGAAGCGGGGTATGTGTTACCACCGGCTTCAATCTTTTGACTGCCGCCTCGATATTAAGTGTAGGTTTATTTATTTTCTTTGCTTCACTCATGCTAATCATTTTTCTATTTTATCCTAAATAATTCTTTTGAACTACTTACCTGGTTGATTCTCTGGTCTTAAACTTCTTACAGTTTTTCCCGCTTGCCACATTTCACTATTGTGTAATTCAGCTAACTCTACTTCTAATTTCTCACGGTAATCTGCTTTACTATTTAAGTCAATAGAGCGAGCCGATTCTTTTCCTGATGCAACGCTATTATATAAGTCTATAAAAACTGGCATAGTTGCATCACGGAATTTTTTCCACCAATCCAAAGCACCTCTTTGTGCAGTGGTTGAACAATTGGCATACATCCAATCCATTCCGTTTTCTGCAACAAGTGGCATTAATGATTGTGTTAATTCTTCCACTGTTTCATTGAATGACTCAGAAGGGCTATGTCCGTTTTTACGCAATACTTCATATTGGGCTGCAAATATACCTTGAATTGCGCCCATTAATGTGCCTCTTTCCCCAGTTAAATCAGAAAAAACTTCTTTTTTAAAGTTAGTCTCGAATAAATAGCCAGATCCAATGGCAATACCAAGGGCAATTACCCTGTCCCAAGCCTTTCCTGTAGCGTCTTGGAAGATGGCATAACTAGAATTTAAGCCACGGCCTTGCAAGAACATTCTTCTTAAAGAAGTTCCAGAACCTTTAGGGGCTACTAAGAATACATCCACATCGGCTGGAGGTATAATACCAGTTTGCTCGTTGAATGTAATACCAAAGCCATGAGAGAAATACAAGGCCTTGCCTTGAGTTAAATGTTTTTTAACGGTTGGCCACATGGCTATTTGTGCAGCATCACTTAATAAATAACATATAATAGTTCCTTTTTCTAGGGCTTCTTCTATTTCAAATAAGCTAGTGCCTGGTACAAAACCATCGGCAATTGCTTTATCCCAACTTTTTGAATTTTTTCTTTGACCAATTATAACATTAATACCATTTTCTTTTTGGTTCAATGCTTGTCCAGGACCTTGAACACCATAGCCAATGACAGCGATGGTTTCATTTTTTAATACTTCCTGTGCTTTTACTAATGGAAACTCTTCACGAGTGACTACATTCTCTTCTGTTCCACCGAAATTTAACTTTGCCATTTTAATATTTGTTTAGATTTTTTGTTTGATTAATTTATTTAAATATTTCTGTTACTTATTTTTATTTGATGTTTATTTTATATACTTTTTTTATTATACTTTATGTAGGTTTTATATTGAAGATTTGTTGATAAAGTTTTACATCGTAAATACCGCTTCTCTTTTACCTAAGTATTCATTTTCTATCACTTCTTCACTAGGTTGCTTTTCTTCAAAGTCTTTTAACTTTTCGTGAAAGCCGCTACTTTCCTTTATAATAGCCACTCTTGCGCTACGCACGAATTCCACTAAACCATAAGGCTCCAAGGCCTTCATCAGTTTATTGGTCTCTTCTCTATGTCCTGTTGTTTCAAATACGATAAAGTCTTTTCTAATGGCTACCGCTCGTGCACCGTATTCTCTTAATAATCTTTCTACTTTTACTTTCTCGGTAATTTCTTCAGACAATACTTTATATAATGCAAGCTCCTGCCAAACAATTTCATCATTGGTATTAAAATAAGCTTTCAATACTTCTACTTGCTTTTCAATTTGTCTTATAATTTTCATCACCACATCACGCGACTCCATTACTACAATGGTAAAGCGGTGTATACCCGCAATTTCAGAAGGGGATGTATTTAAGCTTGAGATATTAATTTTTCTTCTAGAAAAAATAATCGCAATACGGTTTAATAACCCTACTTGGTTTTCGGTATACACTGTAATTGTATACTCTTCTTTTTCAGTGTTTATTTCCATAGTTTCTTTTTTGTCAGTTCTTTATTTATATCTACTTTACTTTTAAAATATTCTACTTTAATCTTATTTCAGTCTGATTTCAGATACGCTGCAGCCCTGTGGTACCATCGGAAATACATTGTTTTCTTTACCCACCATTACTTCTAATAAGTAAGAACCCTTATGCGCAAGCATAGTTTGAATGGCTGTTTGTAAGTCCTTACGGTGCTCCACTTTCGCTCCCTCAATACCATAAGCCTTGGCTACCATTACATATTCGGGGCTTTGAATATCTACGAATGAATAACGCTTGTCGTTAAATAGTTGCTGCCACTGACGCACCATGCCTAAGAACTGATTGTTTAAAATCATTATTTTAACATCAACGCCAGTTTGCATTATAGTGCCTAATTCTTGAATGGTCATTTGTATACCGCCATCTCCAATGACTGCAATGACTGTTCTATCTAGTGCACCAAACTTTGCACCGATAGCCGCAGGCAAAGCAAATCCCATGGTACCTAGTCCACCCGATGTTACATTCGATCTTGTTTCATTAAACTTAGCGTATCTACAAGCCACCATTTGATGTTGGCCTACATCCGTTACTACCACTGCATTTCCTTTCGTTGTTTCATTCACTATTCTTATGACTTCACCCATGGTCATCTCTTCCGTACTAGGATTCAATTCCTCTTTTATACATTGGTCATATTCTTTTTGCGTGTAATCCGCGAAAACTTTTAACCATTCTGATCTATCTTTTTCTTGTATCCCTGAAGTAAGCAGTGGCAAAGTATCTTTGCAATCGCCCCATACACCTACATGTGCTTTTACATTTTTATCTATTTCTGAAGGGTCAATATCCAAGTGTATTACTTTCGCTTGCTTCGCGTATTTATCTAATCTTCCAGTAACGCGGTCATCGAAACGCATACCCACTGCAATAAGTACATCACATTCATTCGTTAAAACATTCGGACCATAATTTCCATGCATACCTAACATGCCTACATTCTGTGGATGATCGGTAGCAAGTGCGCTCAAACCCAAGATGGTCCAGGCTGCTGGCATACCCGATTTTTCTATAAAGTTTTTAAATTCTTTTTCTGCCTTACCTAAAATAACCCCTTGTCCAAAAATGACTAAAGGTTTTTTAGCATTATTAATTAAAGCAACTGCTTCATCTATAAAATTTTTACGAATGACTGGCTTTGGTCGGTAACTTCTTATATGATTACAAGGCGTATAACCTTCATAATCGAAAGATTGTATTTGTGCATTCTTAGTAATATCAATTAATACAGGACCAGGTCTTCCACTTCTTGCTAAATAAAATGCTTTAGCTAATATACCTGGAATTTCTGTTGCATCGGTAACTTGATAATTCCATTTAGTAACTGGCATAGTAATATTAATAATATCCGTTTCTTGAAAAGCGTCCGTTCCTAATAAATGAGCATAGACTTGTCCTGTAATACAAACAAGTGGCGTGCTGTCTATCATGGCATCGGCTAAGCCTGTTACTAAATTTGTAGCCCCTGGGCCACTGGTAGCAAATACGACACCCGCTTTTCCAGAGGTACGCGCATAACCTTGTCCAGCATGTATTCCACCTTGCTCATGTCTTACTAAAATATGTTTTAGTTTGTCGTTGTAATCATAAAGAGCATCATAAATGGGCATGATAGCGCCACCTGGATAACCAAATATAGTTTCGGCTCCCTCTGCAATACAAGCTTCTAAAACTGCTTGCGCTCCTGTTAATTGTTTTATTGCCATAGTCTCAAAAATTTATTTACTTTAACTCTGATCGGTCACACAACCTTCACTTGCATCTTTTACTAATTGTGCATATTTCCATAAAACACCATTGGTTGCTTTTAAAGCAGGTTGCACATAGGCAGCTCTTCTTTTGGCAATAGTGGCTTCATCTACTTTCAATGTCATTTTTCTAGTAGGTACATTTAATTCAATGATATCATTGTCTTCCACTAGTCCAATGAGTCCTCCTTTATAAGACTCTGGCGTAATATGTCCTACCACAAAACCATGGGTGCCTCCACTAAAACGACCATCGGTAATTAAGGCTACTGACTTGCCCAAACCCGCGCCAATAATGGCGGAGGTGGGTTTCAACATTTCAGGCATACCAGGTGCACCAACAGGTCCTACATTTTTTATAACTACAACATCACCCTTTTTTATTTTTCCTGAATGAATACCCTCTATTAAAGATTGCTCTCCGTCAAATACACGGGCAGGTCCTTCAAACACATCTCCTTCTTTTCCAGAAATTTTTGCAACACTTCCACCCGTTGCTAAATTACCGTACATGATTTGTAAATGTCCTGTTGCTTTAATAGGATTTTCTTTTGGATGAATAATATCTTGTTTAGTAAAATCTAAATCTGGTACGGTAGCTAAATTTTCTGCCATGGTTTTTCCAGTGACTGTTAAGCAGTCTCCATGTATCCAACCCTGTGCTAACATATATTTCATTACAGCAGGTACACCACCATACTGATGTAAGTCTTGCATTAAATATTTTCCAGATGGTTTAAAATCGGCAAGCACTGGAATTTTATCACTAATGGCTTGGAAGTCGTCTTGAGTAAAAGACACGCCCACACTCTTCGCCATGGCAATCATATGTATTACTGCATTAGTACTTCCTCCTAATACCATAATAACCGCTACTGCATTTTCAAATGCTTTGCGCGTCATAATATCTTTAGGTTTTATATCACGTTCTAATAATAAACGAATGGCCTTGCCTGCATCCGCACATTCTTTTTGTTTCTCTTCGCTGAGTGCAGGATTAGAAGATGAATAAGGTAAACTCATTCCCAATGCTTCAATGGCGGAAGCCATGGTATTGGCTGTATACATACCACCACATGCACCAGCACCTGGGCATGCATTTTGTATAATACCTTTGAAATCGGCTTCTGTTAATTCACCTGCCATTTTTTGTCCGAGCGCTTCAAAAGCAGATACAATATTTAAGTCCTGCCCTTTATAATGACCTGGTGCAATGGTTCCTCCGTAAATCATAATAGAAGGACGGTTTAATCTTCCCATGGCAATTAAAGAACCCGGCATATTTTTATCACAACCTGGTACTGCAATAAGCGCATCATAATATTGTGCACCACAAACGGTTTCAATACTATCTGCAATTACATCCCTACTCACTAATGAATAACGCATCCCAGGTGTACCATTACTCATTCCATCACTCACACCAATGGTATGAAATGTAAGTCCCACTAAATCGTTCTCCCAAACACTTTTTTTAATATCGGCAGCCAATGCATTTAAATGCATATTACATGTATTACCATCATAACCCATACTCACCACACCTACCTGCGCTTTTTGTAAATCGGCATCGGTTAATCCAATACCATAAAACATGGCTTGCGCCGCTGGTTGTGTTGGATCAAGTGTGATCGTTTTTGAATATTTATTTAGTTCCATATTTTTAGTTCTTTAAAACCATTTATAAAATTACATCTCTTTTATCGTCTAACCTTAAGACGAATGTTTGTTAGATGATGGTGGATTTATGCAATCTTTCATGATGCACATGCCCTTCACCTGTAACTTGTTTTTCGATAAACTCACAAATTAAATCGCCAATAGCTGAAGTACTATAGCTATTTACGGGGTCTATATCTTTTGAAATAAACTTATTGCTCAAACACCAGTCCACAGCGGCTCTTACTATGCTGGCTTCTTTTTGCATTCCTAAATGTTCTAATAACATAGCTGCAGATAAGATAGACCCCATTGGATTGGCAATATCTTTTCCTTTGGCCTGCGGATAGGAACCATGAATAGGTTCAAACAATGCCACCGTATTACCAACCGATGACGAAGGAAGCATTCCTAATGAACCTGCTAATACAGATGCTTCATCGCTAATAATATCTCCAAATAAATTCTCTGTTAAAATAACATCAAACTGTGCTGGATTTAAAATAATTTGCATAGCCGCATTGTCTACAAATAAATAATCGACTGAAATGTCTTTATATTCACCCGCCATTTTTTGTACCACTTTACGCCATAGTCTAGAAGTTTCTAAAACATTGGCTTTGTCTACTAGGGTTAATTTCTTTTTTCTTTTTTGTGCTTGTTGAAAAGCTAAATGAGCTATGCGTTCAATTTCTGATACTGAATAAGAACAGTTATCGGTGGCTACTGTGCCATCAGCACTTAAGGTTTTGTCTCCAAAATAAATACCACCTGTTAATTCTCTAAAAATAATGAAGTCTACATTTTCTAATATCCTTGGTTTTAAAGGACTAAGATGATGTAAGGTCTCATAAGTTTTTACCGGACGAATATTGGCAAACAATTGTAATTCTTTTCTTAGTTTTAACAAGCCTTGCTCTGGACGCAGTTTCGAAGTTGGGTCGTTATCATATTTAGGATCGCCAATGGCTCCAAATAAAATAGCATCACTAGCTAAACAAATTTTAATAGTTTCATTGGGTAGAGGGTTGCCTGTTTTATCAATAGCAATGGCGCCCATTAATGCATGCTCATAACTAAACTCATGTTTAAATAGTTTAGCAATACTATTTAATACCTTCATTGACTGCTCTGTAACTTCTGGACCAATGCCATCGCCTAGGATGACTGCTATTTTCTTTTTCATTATGATAAAAGTTTATCTCTTCTTTATTTGTCTACTAATTATTTATTTACTATTATTTATTTCTTATTATTTATATATAATTACTTGTTATGGTTTAATTCAAACTGCTCAATCTCTTCTTTCATACTTAATAAATAATCAATATCGTCGTAGCCATTTAACATACAGGTTTTCTTGTAAGCATTTATTTCAAAGCTTTCAGAAGCCCCTGTTGTATCAATGGTAATAGTTTGCTTTTCTAAATCAATGCTTAGTGTGGCATCGGCTCCTTCAGCAAAAATGGCTTGTAAAAAAGCATCTGATACTGTTACAGGTAGCACTCCATTATTTAAAGCATTGTTTTTAAAGATATCTGCAAAAAAGCTAGACACCACTACTTTAAAACCATAGTCTTGAATTGACCATGCCGCGTGTTCGCGCGAAGAACCAGATCCAAAATTTTTAGCAGCTACTAATATCTCGCCAGTAAATTGTTTTTGATTTAAAACAAAATCAACTTTTGGTTTTGTTTCATCATCGTTTTCATATCTCCAATCACGAAATAAATTTTTACCAAAGCCTTCCTTCGTAGTCGCTTTCAAAAAACGAGCAGGTATGATTTGATCCGTGTCTACGTTTTCAATGCGTAAAGGAATAAATCTACTTTTTATTTTTTGTAATGATTGCATACTATAATTCTATTTATAACTATTTTATATAGTCAGTCTTTATTTTTTAGTTTAACATAGTTCTAATGTCAGTAATTTTTCCTGTTAAAAGTGCCGCCGCTGCTGTCAGTGGGCTCACTAGCATAGTTCTAGCCCCCGCACCCTGACGGCCTTCAAAGTTTCTATTGCTAGTACTTATACAATACTCGCCTGCTGGTATTTTATCTTCATTCATGCCTAAACAAGCACTACATCCTGCCTGTCTTATTTCAATACCAGCCGCTGTAAATATTTTATCTAAGCCTTCTGCTTTAATTTGTTTAGCCACTTCTTGTGAACCTGGTATTATTAAAGTTTTTACGGAAGCATTTTTTTGTTTGCCTTTGATAATACTAGCAACCAATCTAAAATCTTCAATGCGTGAATTCGTACAAGATCCAATAAATACATATTGAACTGGCATGCCTAATAAACTTTGGCCCGCTTCCAAACCCATATAGGCTAAAGCTTTTTCAAAGTTTTGTTTTTCTGTAGGATCGCTAATGCTATCCATAGTAGGTACTTTGCCTGTTACAGATAAACCCATACCAGGGTTGGTTCCATAAGTAATCATGGGATCAATATCCGCTGCATTGATATTTATTTCAAGATCAAATTTTGCATCGGCATCTGTATACAGTTCTTTCCACTGCGTTAATTTCTTATCCCAATTTTCACCCTGCGGTGCAAAAGGTCTTCCCTTTATATATGTATAAGTAGTTTCATCGGGCGCAATGATTCCACCACGCGCCCCCATTTCAATACTCATATTACAAATAGTCATTCTTGCTTCCATGCTTAATGCACGAATGGCAGAACCTGCATATTCAACAAAGTATCCTGTGCCACCACTTGCAGATATTTTTGCAATGATGTATAAAATAATATCTTTTGAAACTACTCCGTTTTGTAAACTGCCTTCAATATTAATGCGCATTACCTTAGGCTTCGTTTGCATTACACATTGCGCAGCAAAAACCATTTCCACTTCACTGGTTCCAATTCCAAATGCAATAGATCCAAAAGCGCCATGGGTAGAAGTATGGCTATCGCCACATACAATGGTCATGCCTGGTTGTGTGATACCTAACTCTGGACCAATCACATGCACAATGCCTTGGTTAGGATGGCCTAGTCCGTATAATTCTACGCCGTGCTTTTTACAGTTGTCTATTAAAGTATCTACTTGAAATTTTGATAATTGATCGGCAATAGGTAAGTGCTGATTCATAGTAGGCACATTGTGATCTGCGGTGGCTACAATTTGTTGAGGTCTAAATAATTTAGCACCTCTTTTTTCTATACCAGTAAAAGCTTGTGGGCTAGTAACTTCGTGTATTAAATGTTTATCGATATACAATACCGAAGGACCCCCTTCAATAATTTTGACAACATGCTTGTCCCAAATTTTATCAAATATTGTTTTTCCCATTTTTATAATTTCTTTCGTTTAGTCTTTCTATTTTACTTTCTTCTCAATTACTATTACACTTTTTAATTAGTTCCTTTAATGTTCTTTATTATTCTTTGTCTTATTTCGAATATGCAGTAGCTATTTCTACTAAGTCATCCTGTGTGACTTCTTTCTTTTTATCAGCTAATTGTAAAAAAGTGGGATATAAAATATCGATATCATTTCTTGAATACTGATAACCCAATTTTTGTAAACGATGCGCTAATGCACTGCGTCCACTTCTTGCAGTGAGTACAATTTTACTAGCTTCTGCGCCTACTAATTCAGGGTCGATGATTTCATAAGTTTGTGCTTCTTTCAAAAATCCGTCTTGATGTATACCCGATGAATGTGAAAAAGCATTACCACCAACAATAGCTTTATTCGGTTGCACACTCATACGCATAATCTCTGCAACCTCATGGCTGATAGGGTTTAGAAGCCTTGTATTAATATTAGTATAATAACCTAGGTCTTTGTGTTGATTTAAAACCATCACTACTTCTTCTAGTGCTGTATTACCAGCACGCTCGCCTAATCCATTAATGGTACACTCTATTTGTCTTGCACCACCCATCACACCGGCTACTGAATTGGCAGTGGCTAAACCTAAATCGTTATGACAATGACAAGATAAAATAGCTTTATCAATATTGGGAACATTGTTTACCAAGTATTCCATTTTTGCTTGGTATTGATAAGGCAAACAATAACCTGTTGTGTCGGGAATGTTTAAAGTAGTTGCACCTGCTTTCACCACGGCTTCTATCACTCTTGCTAAATATTCATTGTCAGTTCGGCCAGCATCTTCTGCATAAAATTCTACATCGTCTGTAAACTTGCGCGCTAATTTAACAGCGCTTACAGCACGTTCAATAATTTCTTCGCGCGTTGCGTTGAATTTATATTTGATATGTAAATCCGAAGTACCAATACCTGTATGAATTCTAAAACGCTTGGCTGGTTTTAAAGCAGCAGCGGCTACTTCAATATCGTTTTGAACTGCACGTGATAATCCACAAACCACTGTATTTTTTAAAGTCTTTGCTATTTGATTCACCGAGTCATAATCGCCTGGGCTTGAAACAGGGAAACCTGCTTCTAAAATATCTACCCCTAATTCTTCTAATCTTACCGCTAAAGCCAATTTCTCTTGGGTGTTTAATTTACAACCAGGAACCTGCTCACCATCTCTTAGTGTGGTATCAAATATGAACACTTTCTGACTCATCGTTAATTCGTTTATTTAGTTATATAGCCTATGTACTTTTTGACTGAATTTGGAGGGCTTCAATCGCAAGCATCTTATTGATTATGAACATCTTACAGATAGAAAACGGGCTTTTAGCCCGTATATTGTTTAAATTTACCGACTATTCACAAGTAATTCACATCATAATTATGGTTAATTTACAATGTGTAATAGGGTCAGAATTTGATTAAATGATTGATATTCAATAACTTGAACTAAAATTAGCTACGATGCCCAACCTAAGTACGGAGGCAATATTTATTTTGGTTAAATCCTTGGAAAGGGCCGAAAAGCGCAATTTCAAATTGTATGTGAAGCGCAATTCAGCCTCTGCCGATTTAAAGACTATTCAGCTTTTTGATGCCCTGGATAAAATGAAGGCATACGACGAGGAGGAACTGCTACGCAAAAACGAGTCTATTTCCAAACAACAACTCTCTAATTTAAAGGCTCATTTATACGATCAAATTTTATCTAGCTTAAGAGTAGTGAAGCAAAGTGAAAATATTGATTTACAAATTCACGAACAATTAGACCACGCTAAAATTTTATACAATAAAGGTTTATACATTCAAAGTTTACGCGTACTTGAAAAAATAAAAACACTAACCAAACAAAATAATCAGGTTACTTATTTATTACAGGTTTTATTTTTAGAAAAGAAAATTGAGTCCTTACATATTACCAGAAGCATGCAAGACCGTGCTAAACAATTAAGTGAAGAGATTGATGATGTAAATGCGCGCTTAGATGATATTGCTAAAATTTCAAACCTTTCTTTACAACTATATGGTTGGTATATTCAACATGGTCATGCGCGTAATGATGAGGACAGACAAGCATTAGATAGTTTAATGCAGGATCCTATTATGGAGAAAGTAAAATCATCAGAGGGATTTTATGAAAAGATGTATCGTTACCAATGTTATTGCTGGTATGGTTTTATTACACAGGATTTTCTAATGCATTATAGGTATGCTCAAAAATGGGTGGACCTATTTGATGCCACAGAGAATATGAAGCATATTGAAACCGCACAATATATTAAGGGGCTGCATAATTTAATTACTTCCCATTTTGATATTAGAAGTTTTGATAAATTAAATGAAACCATTACTATTTTAGAAAATTATAGCAATACGCCCATTGTACTGAACAATAAAAATAATTTAATTCAAAGCTTTATATACTTATATATAGCTAAGATAAATAAGCATTTTTTTGAGGGTAGTTTTAGCGAGGGCCTAGCCATGATACCCGCCATGGAAGCGAAGTTGAAGGAAATTGAACTGTATTTAGATAGCCACCGCATATTGGTGTTTTACTATAAAATTGCCTGCTTGTACTTTGGTGCGGGTAAGCCTGCCAAGGCCATTGATTACTTGAATAGAATTATTAATTGGAAATTAAATTTAAGAGACGACTTACAATGTTATGCGCGTTTACTTCATTTAATTGCACACTATGAAATGGGTAATACGGCAGTAGTGAATTATTTATCAAAGTCGGTTTACCGATTTATGTATAAAATGAAAAGCTTAAGTACGGTAGAAGAAGTATTATTTAATTTCTTAAGAAAGTCGATTCAAAGTGGTGGGGAAGAAAATAGTTTGTTAAATAGTAAGGCCGCTATTAAAAAGTCGTTTACTGTTTTATTAGAAACCTTGCAACCCCTTACTACTAACAAATTAGAAAGCAGGGCCTTTATGTACTTAGATATTATCTCATGGCTAGAAAGTAAAATTCAAGGCAAGCAAGTTCAAGCTATTATTAAAGAAAAATTTTTAGCTGCAAAGGTTTAATAAAAAATTAAAGGAGGCTTTGATAACTGCACTACTATTTTATGATCTCTCTAGTTACAAAATTAAAACTACTGCCTGAAGCCATCATCTTAAATGGTTTTAAAACTCTACCCCATTTCTTTTTTTGTGCAGCCCAGTCCTTTGGGTCATATAACATCGCATAAGATTTACCCCAAACTTTAAATTGTCCGGCTTCGACAATAATGGCGGTTGATTCATCCATTCCAATACCTAAAGTGCCAGGGTAATTTTCAATAACAGAAATTAAATCAAATTGTCGGTTACGTGCTAATACATGTTGATCTAGTGCTGTATGAGTCATAAAAGAAAAGGCATCATTGAATGCATACTTTTTACTTATATCATCTCTGGCATCGCCTCCCACCATTAAAGAGCCCATAATAGTGGCTCCTGCAGAGGTTCCCATAATAACACCTCCTCTATTTAATAAGGCAATAAATTCATCATACAATTTAGTACCTGCATAAGCATCGGCAATTAATTGCTGATCACCTCCTCCAAAATACAATCCCTTGGCATTACGCATTAGTTCAAGGTTTTTTGGATTGTCCGCCTCTTTTTTATCGCGTGTGTGTATGGTACTTAAATTAGTATAGCCTTGTGAAGTGAACTTAATTAAGTGTTCGCCTTTTTGAATAAAATATTCGTCGGTGGTGGCTGTGGGAATATACACCACGGGTTGATCCTTGCCTCCAATATAGTTTCCAAAAAAACTAAATAAAGAATCGGGTATGGAGCCCCCTCCTATTATAATGAGTTTGCCTTTATAATTGTAAAATGGATTGCTAAGATTTTCCTTGTTCGTTTGTGCAAAAACGGGAATACCGCTTATAGTAAAGACAAGGAGCAAGCAAAAAACCAGACTATGTTTTTTAAGAGCACTAAATTTTTTAAACATAGTTTAATATAAAATTATTTATAAATAGTTTCTAAGCCTGTTCATTATACATACATCGCCTTAATCTCTTTTTCAAAATTAGCTAGTACCACTTTTCTTTTTAAACTTAATTTAGGTGTCATTTCTCCGTTATCAATATTCCACTCTCTAGGCATTAAAGCAAACTTTTTTATTTGTTCTACTTGATTAAATAATTTATTATACTCATCAATAATATTTTGTAACATGGTAAGCACCATCGTATTTTTTATTATTTCTTCATTGCTTACATATTGTATACCATGTTGCTTAGACCAATCTTTTAATTTAGCAAAAGAAGGCACAATTAAAGCACTTACAAAACGTTCGTTATCACCAATGAGCATAATTTGTTCAATGAAAGGACTTTCTTTCATTTTATTTTCAATAGGTTGAGGTGCTACATATTTACCCCCACTGGTTTTGAATAATTCTTTTTTACGATCGGTAATTTTTAAATACTTACCATCTTCTACTACTCCTATATCTCCTGTATGTAACCAACCATTTATAATGGCTTCTGCAGTTAAATCGGGACGCTTATAATAACCCAACATCACACTTGGGCCCGCTACACATATTTCTCCATCTGCTTCTATTTTATACTGGACCCCTTCAATAACCGGGCCTACTGTACCATATTTAGAGCCGCCTGGGGTTTGTTGATTCACACTGATAATAGGACTATTTTCTGTAGGACCATAGCCTTCATAGATAGGTATTTGCGCTGCATTAAAAATGCGTAATAATTTTACTTGACAAGCAGCACCTCCTGTAACAATAAACTTTACATTGCCTCCCACTGCTTCACGCCATTTTACAAAAATTAATTTATTGGCCAGTTTTAATTGGGTACGGTACCACCAAGATCCTGGAATTAAATTATCATATTTTTCACCTAAGGCTACTGCCCAGAAAAATAATTTTCTTTTAACACCTGTTAACTCTTCCCCCTTCATCATAATTTTTTCAAACATCTTTTCTAAAAGCCTAGGCACGGTAGAAAATCCGTCAGGAGATATTTCTTTTAAATTATCGCCAATGGTTTCTAAACTTTCGGCATAATAAATACTCATACCACTATATAAATAAATATAGGAAGCGAGCTTTTCAAAAATATGATTTAGTGGTAAAAAGCTAAGTACTTTTTGGTCGGGTGCATCGTTGAAAGGAAATGATTTTTTTCCCATCATTAAATTAAAATAAATATTTTTATGCGTTAACATCACTCCCTTGGGCGTACCCGTAGTTCCTGAAGTATAAATAAAAGTAGTTACATGGTCTACAGGAATGGTTTTTTTAATTTGGTCTACTTGGGCTAATAAAGCTGCATCATTATTTCTTAATTCAGACCAATGTTTAGCGCCAGCAATACGGTCAAAAGTGTACACTTCTTTTAAGCATTCAACCTTGTCTTTGATAGATATGACTTTATCATATAGTTCTTGATTGCTCGCGAACATATATTTAACAGAGGCGTCATTTAATATAAAAGTAAGTTCTATGGGGTTCGTAGTAGGATAAACTGGTACCCAAATAATACCTAATTGTTGGGCGGCGAAATCGCCAAATATCCATTCAGGACGGTTGGTACTTATTACCGCTATTTTATCGCTGCCTTCTGGAGAAAAATTATGGGCAGATAAGCCAAGGCTTAATAAGCCGGCACTTAGTTCATTGGCAATTTGCGCTACTTCCTTTGTGGAATATTTACGCCAGTTCCCATTTTCTTTGGCAGCCAACATATCCTCTTGAGGAAAATGTTTTAATTGATGTTCGATACAATCGAAGAGTCTTTTAGATTCCATAAGTCAAGCAATTTATTCAAACAAATTACTGAAATAGGGGCAGAAAAAAAAGAAAATAGCCTAGCAAATAGGAAGAAATTTCCCATTTTAATAAATTCGTATTAGAACATTTATAACTACTAGTAAATCAAATGAGTAAGTAAGCCGTCTCTTAGTTTTGGCTCAAACCAAGTGCTTTTCGGAGGCATGACTTCGCCGGCGTCGGCTATATTAAATAATTGATCAATGGTTACTGGATACAAACTAAAAGCCACAGCCATCTCACCACTGTTCACTCTTTTTTCAAGTTCTGCTAATCCTCTTATACCACCCACAAAATCAATTCTTTTATCGGTTCTTTGATCCTGTATGCCCAAAACTTTTGCTAATATGGAATTAGATAAAATAGTTACATCTAATACACCAATAGGATCAGTTGAATAAATACCTGGCTTCGCTGATAATTGATACCAATTGTTCTCTAGGTACATTCCAAAACTATGCAGGGTATTGGGTTTGAAAGCAGACTCTTCTTTTTGAATCGTAAAATCCTGTTCAAGCGCTGCAACAAAATTGGCAGCAGATAAACCATTTAAATCTTTTACCAAACGGTTGTAATCTAGGATGGCTAATTGATTAGAGGGGAATAAAGTCGTTAAAAAATAATCAGATACTTTTTTAGCTTCGTCGCCTGGCTTCACCGCTTCTTCACTAATGGCTAATTTAACTTTAGCTGCAGAGGCTGCTCTATGATGACCATCTGCGATATAAGTGCAAGGTACTTCTGTTGCAAAAAGATTTGTGATTTCATCAATAATGGTTTCATCACTTAGAGCCCAAACTGTATGTTGAATGCCGTCTTCAGCTGTAAAATCATACACTGGGTTTTTAGTGGTCTTCCATTTATCTATAATAGTATCAATACTTGCTTGGTTGCGGTAGGCTAAAAATACATTACCCGTTTGAGCTCCAGAAGTCTTGATATGATTGATTCTATCTAATTCTTTTTCAGGACGCGTGAATTCATGCTTTTTAATAATGTCATTGTTATAATCATCAATACTACTCACGCAAACTAAACCTGTTTGTGCACGGCCATCCATGATGAGTTGATAAATATAATAGCAAGGCTTTGACTCTTTAAAAAGTACATCTCTTTGAATAAATGCATTTAAATTTTCTAAAGCCAATTGATATACCTCTTGACTATGTACATCTGTATTTTCTGGTAAACCAATTTCACTTTTTGTAATATGCAAAAAAGAATACGCATTACCTACAGCTTCTATTTTTGCTTCTGCACTATTTAATACATCGTAGGGTTTGCTAGCAACTTGTTTTGCTAGTTGAGGCTGAGGTCTTAATGCTTCAAAGGGACTTATTTTTGCCATGGGCGCGAAGTTCGTTCTTTTTGTTGAGAATTAAATTTTTTCAGCGAATGATTTCATCAAGTTGCAGAAAGCCTCTACACTTGAATAAGGCAAGGCATTATACATGCTCACTCTAATGCCTCCTACTGTTCTGTAACCTTTCACACCAATCATTCCTTCTGTTTTGCATAAAGCTAAAAATGCTTCTTCTTTGGAACTATCTGTTAAAAAGAAAACTGCATTCATAATACTTCTGTCTTCTTTCGCAATAGGACAATGAAAAGCAGGTGAACTATCAATGGTATTGTATAATAAATTAGCCTTTGCTAAGTTTAATTTTTCCATAGCTGCTAAACCCCCTTGGGCTTCTATCCAACGAAGGGTTAATAAACTTACATATATAGAAAAAACAGGAGGTGTATTTAATAAAGAACCCGCTTCAATATGTTTTCTGTAATCTAAAATGGCTGGAATTTTTCTATTGATTTTTCCTAAAATATCTTTTTTTACCACCACCATGGTAACTCCTGCAGCCCCCATATTTTTTTGAGCCCCTGCATAAATTAAATCGAATGCTTTAAAATTCGTAGGTCTGCAAAATATATCTGAACTCATATCTCCTATAAGTAGGGCAGAAGTCTGAGGATAGCTATGATATTGGGTTCCCTCCACTGTATTGTTAGTAGTAATATGTAAATAACTGGTATTAGATGGTATGTCTAATGCCTTATTAATATAAGTATGTTTTTTATCGGCAGTATCTGATACTACTTTCACCGGGCCAAATAAACCTGCTTCCTTTACTGCTTTATTACCCCATACACCATTATCACAAATAGCAGCCAATCCATTTTCATCTAATAAATTCATAGGCACTTGCATGAACTGCATGGTGGCGCCTCCTTGTAAAAATAAAACTTCATAGGCATCGTCTAAACCCATTAATCTTTTTACAATAGTTTGTGCTTCCTTCACCACTTCTACAAAATGAGAAGTACGATGTCCTATTTCTAAAATAGATAAACCGGTATTATTAAAATTATGAATAGCCGTTGCTGCTTGTTCTAAAACTTCTTTTGGTAAAATAGAAGGGCCTGAATTGAAATTGTGCAATTGCATTATTGAATTATAAATTAAATATTAGTTTGAACTACATCAGCTTCTTTATTTGATGTAAGCTCGTCAACTGTGGTCACACCCCCTGAAATAGCATATTTCATTGCTTCTGCAGCATTAATATGTTTTGGTAATTTTTTAGTTTTGGATAATGGTATAATAAAAGATATGCCTGATATCGCATAAGAGTGTGGCACGTATACGGTGACATGATCTTTTAATCCTAGATGTTCACAATTTTCTTGAGTGATAAACCCTATTCTCCAAATATCCTCAGCATCAATACAAACCAAAACGGGCTTATCAAATTTTTTCTTATTACCAGCAAAGGCTTCTAAAAAATCTTTTACCGATGAATAAATAATTTTTACACCCGGTGTTCTTTCTAAAATTTTATCAAAGATGGACATGAGTCTTTCTACAAAAAATAAAGAAGACAACCAACCTACTACTAATACAAGTGCAATGGCTACCAAAAAACCAAGTCCTGTTACTTTGGGTATTTGTCCATTGACTAAAGCAAATTGTTGAGGGAAAATAAAATTGAGTAGATTAGGTAATATATTGTCTACCCAATTAAATAAACTTACCACTACCCAAATAGTGACCCCAATAGGTGCTAGCACAATAACCCCTTGAAAAAAGCGCTGCGCCAGGGCAGTTAGTAATTTTTGCTTGAATAATTGACGCCTGATATTGGGCATTTAGACTAGTATTAAGGTCCAAATTTCAAACAATTTTGCCATTCGGCATAAATAATAAAAAAATAAGCTCGGAAACTTTGAAAACGAGATAAGTTTCCATAGTTTTGCGCCTTCAAAACTACCTATGCAAGATAGAATTCTGAATAAAGCCCGCGAATTGATGTTCCAAACTGGGGTCAAACATGTAACCATGGATGACTTGGCTACTCAATTGGGTATAAGCAAAAAAACCATTTACCAGTTTTTTAAGGATAAAGACGCCTTGGTGAGCTCGGTGGTTGAATTTGAACTAGCCAACCATGCCTTACTATGTAATCAAAGCATGGAAGCTGCGGACAATGCAGTACATGAAATTTTCTTATTAATGAGTGTGATTCAGGAAATGTTTAATAGAATGAACCCTTTGGCTTTATTTGAAATTGAAAAATATTATCCCTTAGCCTTTGATAAAATAAAAAAACATAAAGACGATTTTATTTTTTCTATGATTAGCGACAATTTAGAAAAAGGCATTACAGAGGGTTTATACAGAAAAGATGTGGATGTAACTATTCTTTCAAAATACAGATTAGAGACAAGTTTGATTCCTTTTAATATACATGTTTTTCATCCTAGCAAATTTGATATGCTAAAAGTGAACTTACAAATTATAGAACACTTTGTGTATGGTGTAGCCACTTTAGAAGGCCATAAATTAATGGACGCCTATAAATTAAGTAACCATCATTCATAATGGATATATAAAATAATTTCTATAATAAATCACAGAAAAATAAAATCTAAGTTAATAAATAAAAAATGAAATATCTATCCCTCCTATTAGTTGTTCTTGTACAAAGTCAACTACTTAGTGCGCAAACAGAAATTAAACCATTACATTCTCTTTCATTGAATGATTGTGTGGCCTTTGCTCAAAAAAATAATGTACAAGTAAAAAATTCTTTATTAGCTATTGATATACAAGTACAAACTAATAGAGAAATTGCAGCGGCTGCATTCCCTACCATTGGAACCAATGTAGGAGGTACCGACTATTTAAAAATACCTACTTCTTTATTGCCCGCTCAAATTTTTGGTGGTCCTGCAGGCAGTTTTATTCCAGTTCAATTTGGAACAAAGTTCAATGCTAACTATGGTGCTAATTTTTCACAATTACTTTTCGATGGTCAGGTTTTTGTTGGCTTACAAGCGCGTGCCACTTCTTTAGATATGCAAAGAAAAAATGCAGCAGTCACGGAAGAAGCCATTAAAGCTAATATTTATAAAATATACTACCAGTTATCGGCAAGCAAAACACAATTAAATATTTTAGATGCTAATATAGAGCGTTTAAATAAATTGGCAAAGGATGCGCAAATCATGTATAAGAACGGATTTGCAGAGAAATTAGATGTAGATAAAGTAATTGTTCAATTAAATAATTTACAAACCGAAAAAATTAAAGCTAATAATGGAGTAGCCATTGGTTTTATGGGATTAAAAATGTTAATGGGCATGCCTGTGAAGGATAGCCTTGAATTGACTGATGTAATTAATGAGCAAAGTTTAAGTACAGATGTATTAGTTGAAAACGATTTTCAATATGGCGTAAGAAAGGATTTTCAATATTTAAGTTCTTTAAGTAAACTAAGTGGCTATAATGTAAAGCGTTACCAGTTGAGTTTTTTACCTACAGTGAATCTATCAGGTGCTTATTCTAAAAATGCACAACGTTCTAATTTTGATTTTTTTGAAGGAGGTAATTGGTTTACCACTTCACTTGTAAGCTTAAATGTGAATTTACCTTTATTCAATGGCTTTGCTAGAGAGGCTAGAGTAAAAAGATCGAAGATTGAATTAAAGCAAATCGAAAATCAAATTGTTGCATTGAAAAATAATATTGATAACGAAATCACTCAGTCTAAATTAAATTATATGTCTTCAGTAGCTACTGTATCATTTCAAAAAAAGAATATGCAATTAGCTGAAAATGTATATCAGCAAACTAAAAAGAAATTTGAAGCAGGTACTGGTTCTAATACAGAAATTTCTGCCGCACAAGCCGATTTAGTAAGTGCTCAAAATAATTTCATGAACGCTTTATACAGTGCTTTAATTTCAAAAGTAGACTTATTAAAAGCTACTGGAAAATTATAAAACCCTCATCAATACATTAATATTAAAATAACCATAATGAAAAATATCTCTACAATCTTGACAAGTACTTTAATTTTATTCACCTTTGCCTGCGGCGGTGGTGGTAATAATTTAGAAACGCAGAAAGCTAATTTAGCTGCCTTAAAAAAAGAAGGCCTTAGTTTAAACGCAAAAATTGCAGCGCTTGAAACAGCCATTGCAAAAGCCGGTGGAGCTGAAACAGTAAAAGCTATACTAGTAGCAGTAACACCTCTTGTCAATCAAGATTTCATCCATTATATAGAGCTACAAGGAAAGGTAGAATCTGAAAGCGTTTCTTTTGTAACCCCTCGTGCAGGTGGTGGTCAAGTAAAGGGCTTATTTATAAAAAGAGGCGACTTGGTTAAAAAAGGTCAATTAATATTACAATTGGACAATAGCTTAATTAAACAAAGTGCCGCTGCCGCTACTCAAAATATTGAAACTATAAAATCACAAGCGGCATTAGCTAAAATGGTGTATGAAAAACAAAAGAATTTATGGGATCAAAATATTGGTAGCGAAATACAATTATTAACTGCTAAGACCAATTCGGAAGCCTTGGCTAGTCAGTTGAAGGCTGCCACAGAGCAATTAGGTATGGTGCGTGATCAACTAGCTTATACAAGTGTACATAGCGATGTAGATGGTGTGGCAGAGGAAGTAAATGTGAAAGTGGGTGATTTGTTTATGGGCCCTGGTCAAATAAAGATTGTGAACACTACTCGTTTAAAGTTAACAACCATGATACCTGAGAATTATGCAGGTAAAGTAAAAGTAGGTACAGAAACAAGTTTAAGCTTTCCAGATATTCAAAAAATAGTTGCTGCAAAAATATCGGTAGTGGGCAATGTGATTGACCCATTAAGTAGAAGTTTTTATATAGAAGCTAAATTACCCATTGATAAAAATTTCCGACCTAACCAATTGGTACAAGTAAAAATTAAGGACTACGAAAAAAAGAATGCGATTAGTGCTCCTATTAATTTATTACAAAACGATGAAAAAGGAAAATTTATTTATGTAGCTGTGATGGAGAATGGAAAATTGATTGCACGTAAAAAAGTAGTAACAGTGGGCCAGTATTATGGCAATAATATTGAAATTGTATCGGGCTTAGTAGCAGGTGATAATATAATTACAGAAGGTTATCAGAGCTTATTTGATGGCCAGAATATTACCACTTCAGATAAATAATTAAAAAAATAAAGCTTAATAGATCATTATGTCGACTATCAATAAAATAAAAGAAAAGTTCAAGGAGTTTAAACCCACTTCTTGGGCTATTACCAATAAGACCACTATTTATTTAGTGATGTTGTTCCTCAGCCTAGGAGGAATTTATCAATTCCTTACACTTCCTAAAGAGAATTTTCCTGAAGTAGTGATTCCTAATATATTCGTGCAAACAGTATATGTAGGTAATTCCCCTAAGGATATTGAAAATTTAGTAACCCGTCCTCTTGAAAAACAAATTAAGAGTATTAGTGGTGTAAAAATTAGCAAATTCACTTCTACTTCTCAACAAGATTTTTCAGCTATTACCGTAGAATTTAGTACAGACGTAAAACCAGAAATTGCTTTACAGAAAGTAAAAGATGCGGTGGACAAAGCTAAGTCTGATTTGCCTACTGATTTAACACAACAGCCTAGAGTCATTGAATTAAATATCAGTGACATGCCCATTATGTATGTAAACATAAGTGGTAATTATAGCCCCGTTCAATTAAAAAAATATGCCGACGATTTAAAAGATAAATTAGAAAGCATTTCACAAGTGAACAGAATTGATTTAGTAGGTGCGCCGGAAAGAGAATTTCAAATTAATGTAGATAATTATAGAATGCAAAGCTCGGGCATCACTTTTGATGATATTAGTGCTGCTATTCAAAGAGAAAACCTTGATTTATCCGGTGGTTTATTAGAAGTAGGTACGATGAACCGTAACCTACAATTAAAAGGTCAATTAAAAACGGCGAATGATATTGCTAATATTATTGTGCGCAATACAAGTGGGGCTCCTATTTATTTGAGAGATGTGGCTTCTATTAAAGATACGGTGAAGAAAAATGAAAGCTTTGCACGTTTAAATGGTAAAAATGTACTTACGCTAAATATTGTTAAGCGTAATGGTGAGAACTTAATTTTTACTACCGATGCGGTTAAGAAAATTGTAGAAGATGCCATTGCCAATGATTTACCGAAAGATGTGAATGTGGTTATTTCTGGCGACACAAGCATTAGAACGAAAAGTTCATTTACAGATTTAGTAAACTCCATTGTCATTGGATTTATTTTAGTATTAGTGGTGTTAATGTTTTTTATGGGGGTGACCAATGCCTTCTTTGTAGCCTTATCGGTGCCCTTGAGTATGTTTGTGGCCTTTGTATTGTTACCCGCTGGTGACTTATTAGTGGGCTCGCATATTACTTTAAACTTTATGGTTTTATTTGCGCTGCTATTTGGACTAGGTATTATAGTAGATGATGCCATTGTGGTGATAGAAAACACACACCGCATTTTTGTACAAGGCAAAGGTAAATTAACTGCTACTACTTCCGCTAAAATGGCGGCAGGTGAAGTATTTGTGCCTGTATTAGCTGGTACCATTACCACATTAGCGCCTTTCTTCCCTTTATTATTCTGGCCTGGCATTATTGGTAAGTTTATGATTTACTTGCCGGCCATGTTAATATTTACTTTAGCTGCTTCACTAGTAGTGGCCTTTATCATGAACCCTGTATTTGCAGTAGATTTCATGAACCATGAGGAAGTAAAATCAGAGGAGCCTAAGTCGGCCATGTTTAAGAAAAAAGGTTTCTGGATACCTATTGCAATAGGTATTTTATTAGACTTTATGGGCTTTACCTTCTTAGGTAATTTATTGATCTTCTTTATGATATTGGTAGTAGCTAATAAATATTTTATTACAGATTTAATTGAAAAGTTTCAGACCAATACCCTTCCTAAATTAATGGAAGCCTATGAAAGAATATTACGTCGTGCCTTAAATGGTTGGAGACCAGTTAAATTATTAATAGGCACTTTTGTTTTATTAATATTCTCCTTCGTGTTTTTTGGCATTAGCATTAGTACGGGCAGAGTGGGTATTGAATTTTTCCCTAAGGGAGACCCTAACCAAGTGTATGTTTATTTAAAATTACCAGTAGGTAGCAAGGTAAGCTATACCGATTCTATTACTAAAATTGCAGAACATAAAGTAGCCAAGGCTTTGGAAATGGATAATAATAAAAAGAATCCACTGGTAGAAAGTATAATTAGTAATGTGGCAGTAGGTGCAGGAGATCCTATGCGTGGTGACAGAAGTACAAGATCTGAATTGGGTCGTGTGCAAGTAAACTTTGTGGAATATGAAAAACGCCATGGTAAATCAACGGAGCCTTATTTAGATGCTATTCGTGCTCAGATGAAAGGCATACCTGGAGCAGAATTTACAGTGACGCAAGAATCAAGTGGACCTCCCACTGAACCTCCAGTGAATATTGAAGTTCAAGGAGATGATTTTGATAAATTAGTAAAAACAGCAGTAGGTTTAAAAAATTATTTAGACGCTGCACAAATTCCAGGTATTGATGGATTAAAGATGGATGTTGATTTAGTGAATCCAGAATTAACCTTAACTGTTGATAGAGACCGTGCTTTAATTGAAGGCGTAAGTAGTGCACAAGTAGGTATGCAAATTCGTACAGCCTTGTTTGGTAAAGAAGTTTCTAAAATTAAAGATGGTAAGGATGAATATAAGATTCAATTAAGAAACGAGGAATTACAAAGAAATAATTTAGTAGATCTATTAAACATGCGTTTATCTTTTAGAGATATGGCTGCAGGAGGAATGGTAAAAAATATTCCTATCAGTTCACTAGTAAAAGTAGAACCTACGAACACCTTTGGTAGCATTAATAGAAAAAATCAAAAAAGATTAATTCAATTAAGATCAAATGTAAAATTAGATCAAGGCTATAACCCTACTGCAGTAAACGCAGTCATTGCGCAGTATATTGGCAATTTCAAGGGAATTTCGGAAGGGGTGACTGTTAAACAAACAGGTGAGAACGAACAACAATTAGAAACAGTTGCCTTTTTAGGAAAAGCCTTGGTGATTGCATTAATGTTAATTCTGTTTACACTCGTATTACAGTTCAACTCTATTTCTAAATCGGTGATTATCTTGACAGAAATTTTATTTAGTATTATAGGTGTGCTTTTAGGCTTCTCTATATTTGGAATGAAAGTTTCAGGGGTAATGACAGGCTTGGGTATTGTTGGGCTTGCAGGTATTGTGGTGAAAAATGGAATACTAGTGATTGAATTTGCCGATGAATTAAGATCGAGAGGTTATAAAACAAGAGAGGCCGTTATTCAAGCAGGTAAAACAAGAATTATTCCTGTATTATTAACAGCCCTTGCAGCTATCCTAGGTTTCTTACCAATTGCCATTGGCTTTAATATCAATTTCGTGACTTTATTTAGTGAGTTAGACCCACATATTTTCTTTGGGGGAGATAATGTTGCTTTTTGGAAGCCATTAAGTTGGACCATTATTTATGGTTTAGCCTTTGCCTTTTTCATGACCTTATTTATTGTACCTGCTATGTATATTATTGCAGAGCGTTTACGCCGCCCAATGCGCCGTCATTTTGGTGGTAAGTGGATTAGTATGCTAGGCATTCCTCCATTAACCTTTATTTTTATTCCTTTAATGTTTATTACTACATTTATACATAGAAGGAATCAAAAAAGAAGAATGGCCAATAATAATGCGGGTGGAGATAAAACTATAAATGGTTCTTGGTATTAAATATCTTGATAGAAATTATCTTGGTATCAATTAAAAAATAAATCAAGCAAAATGAAAAAGAATCTAGTAGCTAACTTAATGATGGTTGTCTTCTTATCTGTTTTTCATTTTGCTTGTTCTATAGCTACCAATAAGCAAGCTATATCGTTAGCTCAACTAAATGTTGGAAGCCTTGAAGGCAGGCCGGTTACTGAGTATAATTTAACCAATGCGAATGGTATGCAAGTGGGTATTATTAATTATGGAGGTATACTTACTAAAATAATTACCCAGGCCAAGGATGGTAGCTGGGGCGATGTACTTACTGGTTATGAAAAATTTGATGGTTATTTACAAAAAGGCAATCCTTATTTTGGTGCATTAGTAGGTAGATACGCCAACAGATTAGCAAAAGGTACTTATACAATTGAGGGCGTTGAGTACAAGGCAGCACTGAATAACAATGGTCAATCATTACATGGTGGCTTAAAGGGTTTTGATAAGGTTTTATGGGAAGCATCTGCATTAGCTGGTGATAGTAGTATTCAATTAGTATATCTAAGTAAAGACTTAGAAGAAGGTTATCCAGGAAATTTAAAAGTAGAAGTAGTCTATACTTTGACGGCTAATAATGCTATCAAAATACAGTATACTGCGAGCAGCGATAAAACCACAGTCATTAATTTAACCAACCATGCTTATTTTAATTTAAGTGCAGGCAAGTCGCCTACTATATATGACCATATCTTAGAAATTAAAGCCAATAAATATACGCCCGTAGATAGTTTTTTAATTCCTACAGGAGCACTAGTAGAAGTAAAAGGAACTCCCATGGATTTTACCAGCCCTAAAAAAGTAGGTCAAGATATTGATAAAGTAGCAGGAGGATATGACCATAACTGGGTTTTAAATAAAGCAGATGGTTTACAAGAAATTGCGAATGTTTACGAGCCTAATAGCGGACGCTATTTAACAGTAACTACTACAGAACCTGGTCTTCAATTTTATTCTGGTAATTTTTTAGACGGTACTTTAACGGGTACTAAAAAAGGCATAGTCTATAATAAGCATTATGCACTTACATTAGAAACACAGCACTTCCCTGATAGCCCCAACCAGCCTGGCTTTCCAAGTACTATACTAAAACCAAGTGAAACCTATCACCAAACTACAGTGTATAGTTTTTCAACGAAATAATTAGGGGACTAAATGCGTACCCTCTTCTATACTTATACTATAAACAGTTAATTCTTTATGCATTGCTTGATTATACTTAGCGCTTAATTCTTTTGTTATTTCTTCCACTGCTGTTTTTTTAATAATATTAATGGTGCAGCCACCAAAGCCTCCTCCCATCATTCTAGCGCCTAATACATTTTCAGTATGGGAGGCAGATTCTACTAAAAAATCTAATTCAGGGCAGCTTACTTCGTATAAACTAGATAAACCTTTATGTGTCTCAAACATTTTTTTTCCAAAGGACTTTAAGTCGCCTTTCGCTAAATCCTGCACTGCTAATTGAACACGCAGTATTTCTTCCACCACATATTTACATCTTTGATATACCTTAATTCTACTATCTGATATATTTTTATCTTCTGCATTGTGATTTATTGGATGAATTGTAGAGGCTAAACATTCTTCTACTTGTTCTATACTAATTTCTCTAAATGTTTTTACAGTAGGATATTTTTCTTGAATTAATTTTAGTCCCTTCTCGCATTCTAAACGGCGGGTATTATATTCAGAGGAAGCTAGCGCATGTCTAATTTGCGTATCAAACAAAACAATACTATAGTCGTTTAATACTAGTGGATAATAGGTAAAAGCTAAACTATCACAGTCTAATAAAATGGCTTTATTTTTTTGACTATGTAAACTTGCAAACATATCCATCAAGCCACATTTTACCCCTGCAAATATATGTTCTGCACTTTGTGCCATCAAGGCCATTTGCATTTTAGTAAGTGAAAGTTGGTATAATTCATTGAGTGCAAACAAAACAGCGCATTCCAGGGCAGCAGAACTTGAAAGGCCAGCACCTAGTGGAATATTGCCTTGAATACAAATATTGAAACCGGCAGCTAAGTCATTTTCATTAATAGATGTCAGCATTTTAGTTCTAGCTAAAGTATTTTTTGTATCAATAAAATTATTAGTAGCAGGCTGCATTCTATTTAACACCTGATCCACTACCCCAATAATATAATTCACCCATACTGTAGAATGAGGCTTTAAGTTATGGGTAGGTAGAATGATAGTTTCTCCCAAATCTAGGGCCACCATATGTATTAAGCCATCAGCTCTTTTACCTATGGCTACTTCAATATATTTATCAATGGCAGCTGGTAGTACAAAACCATGATTGTAATCGATATGTTCACCTATTAAATTTATTCTTCCAGGAGACTTTACCACTAAAGCAGCAGCATAATTAAAATGATTTAAAAACTGACTGCGAATAGCTAACATAAAATAAATAGTTTTATGTTAATTTATAATTTTTGTAAACAAGCGGCGGCGGCTTCTAGTGTAGATTCTTTTTTAGCAAAACAAAGTCGTATAACTTTATTATCGGTAGCATTGTGATAAAAAGCAGACATGGGTATGACGGCTACTCCATATTCTTTTACTAATTTTTCTGCGAATGATTTATCCGATTCATTAGAAATGGCTGCATAACTATAGGATTCAAAATAAGAACCTGAGGAAGGAATATATTGTAAGGGAGTACTTGCTAATAATTTTCTTAGATAGTCTCTTTTTGCTTGATAAAAATTGCCTAAGCTTATATAGGCTTCTTTATCTAACATATATTTTGCAATACCCAACTGCTTAGGTGTATCACAACTAAATGCATTGAACTGATGTACTTTTCGGTATTCTTTCATTAAATTTTCTGGAGCCACGCAGTAGCCTAGCTTCCAGCCTGTGCAGTGATAAGTTTTTCCTAAAGAAAAACAAACAAAACTACGCGCTAATAATTCAGGATACTTCATCACCGACTCGTGTTTTTTATCATCGTAAATTAAATGCTCATATACCTCGTCACTAATTAAATATAAATTATTGGAAACCACTATTTCTTGTAACTGTAAAATTTCTTCCTTGGTCATGACCATACCAGAAGGATTATGCGGCGTATTGATTAAAATAGCCTTTGTCTTTTTGGAAATGGCTGCTTTTAAAGTATCCCAAGGAATACTATAATTAGGATAAGTTAAGGCAATGGGTACCACCACCCCTCCATTAAATGTTATGTTGGGGATATAACTATCATAAGCAGGTTCAAAAATAATGACTTCATCACCTGGTTGTATAATAGTGGAAAATGCAGAGAAAATTGCATAAGTGCCGCCCGGTGTAATAGTTATTTCAGTTTCAGGATTAATGTCTATTCCGTATAAAAAATTAATTTTCTCTGCAAGTCTTTCTCTTAATATAGGAGCTCCATTGGTATGGGCATATTGATTCCCGCCCGCTTTCATAGCCTCTGTGACACAATCAATAAGCGCTTCACTCATTGGAAAATCGGGAAAGCCTTGGCCTAAATTAATAGCATTATGCTTTACTGCCAATTGGCTCATGACTGTAAAAATACTGGTGCCAATATGGGGAAGCTTTGACTGCATAAAGGTTTTAAAATTTCAATTGATTCGAGATACGCTTTAATTCAATCTCTGCCACTTTTGCTGTGTACTTTAAACTTACTAATCTGAAGCCTGCATTTTCAAAACTTTGTTGAGCTTGTTTCACATCTACCATGGTAGCTTGACCTAGTTGATATTTTTGCAGTACTAAATTAAGTAAGGCTTGAGACATACTATAATTATCTGATTCAATAGGTAATTGTTCGATACTATTTTTATAGGCATCAAAAGTTTTATACGCATTCGTAAAAATATCCTTACTTAAGCTTTGCGCTTGTAGTTCAGCATTTTTAGAAATTATTTTTGCATTCGCTACCGTTTTTTTAGCAGCGCCGCCGCCATACAAAGGAATAGATAAGTTTACCCCTAAAAATGGACCATAAGTTTCATTCAATAAACTAAAACCTGCAGCAGAACTACTACTGTTTACATTATAACCAGTGCTCGCTCGTAGTGTTGGATACATTAAGGCTTTCGTTTCTTTTTCTAATTGTTGATTTATTTTTACTTGAGTACTTAATGCAGCTAATTGTGGATTATTGTTCAAGCCTATTGTAATACTATTGGCCCCCTTGTCAAAACTTAATTGATTGTCAATAGAAATAGTATCGTTAATAATGATAGAGGAAGAAATGTCTTCATTATTATTAATGGTTCTAGCTAAATCAGTCTTGGCTTGTGCAATAATTAATAATTGATTTTGCTTAGCTTGTAATAAAGCATTTAAGTCAATATTCGATTGTAAAATATCGGTTTGATTGGCCACCCCTATTTGTTGTCTTGTTTTTACAATATCTAATCGTTGTTGACTCGCTTCAATCGATTTTTCAATGGTTTTTAAGTAAGCTTGCTGACGCACTACATTATAATATTGTTGCATTACTTGCGCGCTAGTGTTTTGCATTTGTGATTGCAATAAAAAACCGTTTTGCTTTTCAATCATCCCCAAACGATCTTTATAGGCCATAATTCTATAGCCATTAAAAATAATAATAGAAGCTGTAAGCCCTGCTGTTAAAGTATTCCCATCCACTCCTGTCTTAGTAGTATTACGTATTGGGTCGGCAAATTTTTGTTGAATAGTAGCTAAGGATTTATTATTATTACTAGTAGCTGCAACCGTAGGTAAAGCACCGGCTACTCCATAATCGTTATTGTTTTTGGCAATGGTTAAATTATTCTCCACCAATTGAATATCGTAACTATTTTGAAGGGCTGTTTTAACAGCCTCTGTTAAAGTTAATGTCTTCTGTGCTTTGGTACTTGTAATAGCAACAACTACTAAACAAAGAATAAGAAATAAAGAAGTTAATTTTTGCATACTTTAAAATTAAGATAGCGAACTAGAAACGCAAGAAAAATTACATCAGTGGTTGAATCATTCCATTTTCAAACCCATACTAACCCACTAAGGTACCTATAGCTGCTCCTTGTACTACTTTTAATAAATTTCCAGGTTGGTTCATGTCAAATACAATAATGGGTAATTTATTTTCCATGCATAATGTGAATGCAGTAGTATCCATTACTTTTAAATTCTTTGTTATACATTCTTGGAAGCTAATTTTTTCAAACTTTACCGCAGCAGGATTTTTTTCAGGGTCGCTATCATATATACCATCCACACGGGTTCCTTTTAAAATAACATCGGCCTTCATTTCAATAGCACGCAGTGAACCAGCAGTATCGGTAGTGAAATAAGGATTTCCTGTACCGGCACCAAAAATAACCACACGCCCTTTTTCTAAATGACGAAGTGCCTTGCGACGAATATAAGGTTCTGCAACTTGCTCCATCACGATAGCAGATTGCAATCGGGTATACACTCCAATTTTTTCAAGCATGGCTTGAATAGCCATCGCATTAATAACAGTGGCAAGCATTCCCATATAATCTCCATGTGCACGCTCAATACCACTATCTGCTTCATTCATTCCTCTATATATATTACCACCGCCAATAACAATGGCTACTTGTACACCTAGTTCCACTACTTGCTTAATTTCGTTGGCATATTGTTCAATAATTTTAGGATCAAAGGGGTCTCCCGTTTTTTGATTGCCGAGTAATGCCTCTCCTGATAATTTCAATAATACACGCTTGTATTTTGGCAACATAGTTCTACTTATTTTGTACTTGCAAGATAAGAATTTTGGGGCAACAAAAAAGGGTCCCAATTGCTTGGGACCCTGTATATTTGATTAGATCTTAAGTTATTTCCTCCTCAAAGCGCCCGTTTATGGGGTGCTTTGAAAAAATCATAAGAGTGGGAAAGAATAAAAAAATAAATTCTTTAGAATTTTTTATTCTTAACCTAAAGCCACACGCTTGAACTCGATTACTTTAAGGTCAGCACCTACGCTCTTAACGTGGTCACCCACTGTTTTAGAACCATCTTTTACAAAGGCTTGCGCTAATAAGGTTTGCTCTTTAAAGAAAGCATTGATTTTACCTTCTGCAATTTTTGCAATCATTTCTTCTGGTTTGCCAGCCATTTTAGGATCTTCCTTCATGGTATCAATAATAATAGCACGCTCACGAGCAACTGTTTCAGCAGGAACTGATTCAGGATCTACGGCCACTGGGTTCATAGCAGCAATTTGCATGGCTAAGTCTTTACCTACTTCAGCAGCTTCTGCACTTAAACCTACTAATACACCCATTCTGTAAGAACCATGTATATAAGAGGCAACATAAGCAGCTTCTACTCTTTCGAATTTAGCCACTCCAATTTTTTCTCCAATAGAAGCTAATTTATCATTAATCATGTCAGACACTTTAGTGCCATTCACGCTTACTTCATTTAATTCAGCAGCAGATTTTACATTGTTGGCTACTGCTGCATCTGCAATCACTTGTGCAAAGGCAACGAATTCGGCATTCTTAGAAACGAAATCTGTTTCACAAGAAATACAAACTACAAAACCAGTTTTATGATCTGCAGAAGTTTGTGCAATAATCACCCCTTCTTTTGCTTCACGATCGCTACGCTTAGCCGCTACTTTTTGACCTTGCTTGCGTAACCAATCAATGGCTGCTTCAAAATCGTTATTTGTTTCTGTTAATGCTTTTCTGCAATCCATCATACCAGCACCTGTTGCTTGACGTAATTTATTAATGTCAGTAGCTGTAATTGTACTCATAAAATATATTTTAAAATAAGATTGTTAAAAATTGGATACTACTTCGTATCGAGTAAAAACAATTGGGTCATTAGTATCCCAAGGACACCAATAACCCAATTGGTTAATATTTATTTACCTGCTGGACGACGTGTACTTTGAATACGACGCTTAGGTGCACCTGGAGCTGTTGGAGCAGCACCCGCACCACGCTTACCTCTTCCGCCTTCAGCGTTCGCTTCGGCTTCCATACGTTTTGCTTTTGCTTCGTTTTCACTATTACCATCTTCAGTTTCGCCTTCATCATCTTTAGAAGCTTGACGCTCTGCTAAACCTTCTGCGATGGCAGCAGTAATATAGTTAGTAATAATGGCGATAGATTTTGTTGCATCATCATTTGCTGGAATAGAAAAATCTACTTTGTTAGGATCACAGTTAGTATCTACCATACCAAATGTTTGAATACCTAAACGCTTCGCTTCTGCAAGTGCAATATGCTCATGTCCGATATCCACTAAGAATAAAGCGGCTGGTAAACGACCCAATTGAGCGATACCACCTAATACTTTTTCCATTTTATCTTTATCACGACCTAATGTTAAACGCTCTTTTTTAGTTAAGCTTTCAGCACTACCGTCTGCTAACATTTTTTCAATGCTTTGCATTTTCTTTACGCTCTTACGAACAGTATTGAAGTTCGTTAACATACCACCTAACCAACGCTCTGTAGCGTAAGGCATGTTTACTTTTTTAGCACACTCACTTACAATTTCTTTCGCTTGCTTTTTAGTAGCAACGAACATAATCTTCTTACCACTTTTAGCGATTTGCTTTAAAGCAGCAGCAGTTTCTTGTAAATGATCAACTGTTTTATTTAAGTCGATAATGTGTATTCCTTTTTTCTCTGCGAAAATATAAGGTAACATCTTAGGGTTCCACTTCTTCTTAAGGTGACCAAAGTGAACGCCAGCCTCAAGTAATTGCTGTTGTAATGAAGTGTTATTTTCCATTTGTATAATTTGTTGTAATGAATTAATGTTAAAATTGTTGGATTAACGTTTGCTGAACTGGAAGCTTCTACGTGCTTTCTTATGTCCGAATTTCTTACGCTCAACGCTACGAGAGTCACGCGTTAATTGTCCGGCTGCTTTTAAAGCAGGGCGCAATTCAGGGTTTAGTTCTATTAATACGCGCGCAATACCTAATTTGGCTGCTTCGGCTTGGCCTTTTAAACCACCACCTTGTGCGTTAATTACGATATCGTATTTACCAAGTGCTTCCGCTAATTTCAAAGGAGCTTCTACTTGATTTTGTAAATACACTAAAGGAAAATAGTGTTTGTAATCTTTGTCGTTCACGGTAATTTTTCCACTACCCTTACTAACAAAGACGCGTGTTACTGCTTCCTTACGACGACCAACTGCATTTGTTTGCTTATCCATTTATTTATATTTGGAATTAATTAAAATTTAAATTCTTTAGGTTGTTGTGCAGTATGAGGGTGTTTGTCACCAGCATATACAAACAATTTTTTAACCATCTTGCGCCCTAAACGATTTTTAGGTAACATACCCTTAACCGCTCTTTCCATAATTACTTCTGGACGACGCTTGATTAAATCTTCAGCAGCTTCTTCTTTCTTACCACCTGGGTAACCAGAATAGTTTAAGTATTGTTTATCGTGGAATTTGTTTCCAGTCAACTTTACTTTTTCTGCATTAATGATAATTACATAATCTCCGCAATCAACGTGCGGTGTGTAATAAGCTTTGTTCTTACCACGTAGAACAGCTGCGATTTTTGAAGCAATACGTCCTACGGTTTGATTAGTACCATCAACAATGTACCAGCCATGTTGAACGGTAGCCGCGTTGGCGTGCTTCGTGGTGAAATGTAGTTTACTCATAATTCTTTTGTTTTAATGAGGCTGCGCTATCCCGTCAGCCATAAAATATCCCTGTTTTATAAGGGAGGGCGAAGGTACGGGGGGATTTTGAGTTTTCCCAATAATTTGGGCATTGTTTTCATATCGTCTCATTGTAACTAATTGATTATCAATAATAATTTTGTATCGTAAAATAGTTGATACTAAATAGGTGCTGAAAATCAGGCAGTTATAAACAGGTGGTTGCTCATCCTATCAAAATTTTGAGCATTAATTAATCGATTTTTGGCAATTCTAGCCTATTTTTAAGCAGATTCTTAGAAAAGGATGTCACTATATATGTATCAAAAATTTCAAGCCAGTCAAATTTTTACCGGAACCGAGCTTTTGGAGGACCAACTGGTTTTAATCACCCAAAAGGACGGAACCATTGAAGCCTTGGTGGGCATTGAAGAGGCTGGAGAAGACATTCAAAGTTTTGAAGGCATTATTAGTCCCGGTTTTGTCAATGCACATTGCCATTTGGAACTATCGCATATGAAAGGCATAATTCCTGCACATTCTGGATTACAAGAATTTGTAAAACAAATTGTGGGTTTGCGAAAAGTAGAGGATGGAATTATTCAGCAGGCTATTATTTCGGCAGAAGATGAAATGTATCATGATGGCATTGTTGCAGTGGGAGATATATGCAATACACTTGATACACTTACTATAAAACAAAAACACAAACTAGCTTATTATAGTTTTGTGGAGTTATATGATTTAGATCCAACCAGGTCTGATGATAAAATAAATGCGGGATTAAAAATGCAGGAAGCTTTTGAACAAAATTGTGTGCGCGCTTCCTTGGTACCCCATGCTCCTTATTCAGTGAGTTTTAATTTATGGAAATTACTATCCAATTATTTTGGTACGCATACTATTACTATGCACAATCAAGAAACGATGGATGAAAATGAATTCTTTGAAAATAAATCGGGTTCCTTTTTAGGCATGTACGAAAGAACCAAAGTATCCTTAGATTTTTTTGAAGCCACCGGACTCAGTAGTTTGCAATCGGTGCTGCCTTATTTTAAAAAAGCAGCTAGAAGTATTTTAGTACATAATAGTTTTACCAGTGCTTCGGATATTAAAGCTGTTCAAAAACAAATGCCCAATAGCTTTTGGTGTTTATGTCCCAATGCGAACCAGTATATCGAAGAAACTATGCCCCCCATTGAACTACTTCGTGCAAATGGGGCTGAGATAGTCATAGGTACCGATAGCTATGCAAGTAATTGGTCTTTAAATATATTAGATGAATTAAAAACCATACAAAAATATAATCCATCCATTCCACTAGCTGAAATGCTGGGCTGGGCTACCATCAATGGCGCAGCTGCCTTACAAATGGATAAGGTATTGGGAAGTTTTGAAAAAGGAAAAAAACCTGGAGTGGTTTTAATAGAAGGCGTAAATTCAAATGGTCAATTACAAAATACAAGTATTTCCAAAAGAATTATTTAAATTGAGTTATTAAATTTTCAAGCATGAACGATTCATTAACTAGGGCTGCCTTTTTACAAAAAACTTCACTGGCTTCTGCTGCTTTATTATTAAGTAATTTGGAATTGTTTGCGGCTGCAGAAGAAAAAATAATTAAAGTAGCCATTATTGGATGTGGAAGTGTAAGCAATAGATATATTGTTCATTTACAAAGTTCTCCCTTGGTTAAAATAGTAAGTCTTTGTGATATTAAACAAGATAGGGCAGAGGCACAAAATAAAAAATACAATATTGGTGCTAGCACTTATAATAATATTAATGCTTTATTAAAAGGAAATGCATTTGATTTAATGTTGACATTAACTGATATGCAAATGCATGGAGCCTTAAATAAAATTGCGCTTCAAGCAGGTAAGCATGTTTGGAGTGAAAAACCTTTGGCGAATACCTATGCAGAAGGAAAGGCATTAGTAGACTATGCGAAATTAAAAGGCGTAAGAATTTGGGGCGCACCTGCAGTAGTCACTAGCCCACAGTTTGAATTTATGAGTAAAACTATTCAACAAGGAAAACTTGGAAAATTAGCCAGTGCACATGGACAGTATGGACATACGGGTCCTACCTGGTCTTCTTTTTTTTATGAACCATTGGGTGGCAGCATGCCAGATTTAGGCGTGTATAATATGGCTACCCTTACTGGATTATTAGGCCCGGCAAAATCGGTGATGGCCATGACTAGTATTGTAAATAAAGAAAGAGAGATAGATGAAAAAGGGATTGTGAAAGTAAGAGAAGAAGACAATGCACATATATTATTAGAACATGATAATGGAGTGATAAGCCATATCATGTGTGGATTTAATTATTTTGACCCTTTTGGGCATGAAGCCAAAAACCAAACCTTACATAGCATTCAAATTTTTGGAGACAAGGGTAATATGCGTTTAATTGGATATGATTGGGAACCTAAAAGTGTAGTCTTAGATAATTCTTGGACCGAAGCGCCTCAGGTAGTTCAAACAGATGACGGTGGCTATCAATGGCAGGAAGGCGCAACGCGCATAGCAGGCGCATTATCTAAAAATATAGAGCCACGCATTAATGTACTTCATTCTTTACACGTGCTTGAAATTATAGAAGCTGCTAGAAAATCTTCCAAAGAAGGAATAAAAGTAAAACTAGTAAGTAGTTTTCCTTTTCCGATGGTATAGTTTCCCGATGCTATAGTGTCTTAAAACAAGTTCGGATAGTCTGTAATAATTCCATCCACCTTTAATTGTATTAAAGTATTTATTTCTTCTTTGGTATTCACTGTCCAAGGAATGACTTGAATATTTTTTTGATGGCAGTAGTCAATCATAGCCTTATTTACATATTTATATTCTGGACTATAAATGGTCGGTTGAAAACCCAGCAGCGCTATTTGCTTTTCAGCATTAGCACAATCAGCACCAAATACTAAATAAGCAGTTTTAATACTAGGATATTTTTCATGTAACACACGCAGGGGTCTTAGATCAAAACTTTGTAAACTTGTTCTATCCAAAATATTTTTCTTTTCTAAAATATTTACGACTAATTCCACAAACTCATCAGGAGCTGGATGTTCGGTAATATCTTTACCCTCCACCGATTTAATTTCAATATTATAATTCATTTTTCTTCCTATGGTCTTCGACTTTAATTCAACGCTATCTATTAAACTGCTAAGCGTTGGAATAGATGCCGCTAATTTTTTTTGACCCGTAAAACCAGGATGCGGTTTTAAACCCACATCATACTTTTCAAGGTCTGCATAATTCATTTGATAAATAATATTTTTATTCAGTTCGCTTGCTTTAATAAAAGTTCCATCAGGCTTCGTCGTTATTAAAGGATTTAAAATAGGATCATGTGAAACTACTACTTGTTTGTCCTTGGTAATGGCTAAGTCCATTTCAAGGGTGGTTACCTTTGCATTATCCATTACTGCTAACATGGCCGCAATAGTATTTTCTGGCATTAAGCCCCTGCCTCCACGGTGCGCTTGATAATCCATTTTAATTTTTTTAATAGCTATGGGATGTATAATGGAACAACTAGTAAATGTTCCAAGCATTAAAACAACTGCAGTGTATAGATTGAATTTCATAAGCTATATTACGACAAAGCTATCAAATTTTCGTAGCTTGTAGTATTAATTACTCGTTATGACTTTTCCTATTTTATTCGGCATCATTGCCATTTTAATTATCATGTGGCGTAGACATCGTAACAGTAGAAACAACGATTAAATACCTACCTCAGCACTTCTTGTAAGATAGGTAGTGATTTTATATCGCTAAACTTTTTATAATGCCAGCTTAAGGATAACTGAAACAGTTCCAATATTTTTTTTCTTTGTGTGCCGCTTAAAACGATATTGTCTAAATCGTTGTAAAATTGGACTTGTAAAAAACTAGAAGCCGTTTGTGCTTCTGCACCTTCTAAAAAATAAGGATGCGTAGGTACCTTTTCTACAAACTGTCCTTCTCTTACATCTAATACCGGAGTGGTAGCGCTATATTTTCCTTGTAAGCCAAAACCCATATTTTGACTTAGATGAATTAAAAAATAAATAGGTAGGTTACCCACTAAACTAGTACCACCTTTATCTAATTGTTTAAAAGTATCTTCTATTAAATAAAATAATTCTGGATGCGGTTCGGGTTGCATGGTTTGTTGCAAGACCTCTACAATATAAGTAGCTACTGCATTGCGTAGTACATCGGAATACACATTTTGATAGACAAAGTCCCAGCTCACCTCCTTTACCATTTGTAATTGCTTCATAGGTGAATGATAGACTTCCATTTGTAAAATAGCGGCAGGCTGATAAAACACAGCTTTGTTCGCTCCTTTTTTACTCGTCACTCTCACCCCTTTGACCATGTATTGTTGTACACCAAAAAGTTCGGTATAGGCCGTTAGGATAATACTCGTATCGCCATATTTTGTGACGCGTAAAACAATACCCTTGGTGTTATGTAACATAATTATTTATCAGACACTCTTGAACTGTTGCAAAAAGCGCAAGTCGTTTTGAGAGTATAAACGTAAATCGTTTACTTGGTATTTTAATTGCGCAATTCTTTCAACGCCCATACCAAAAGCAAAGCCAGTATACTTTTCAGGATCAATGTCAAAGTTTTTTAACACATTCGGATGCACCATACCACTTCCTAAAATTTCTACCCATCCTGTATGTTTACAAATATTACATCCTTTACCGCTGCATATTTGACAGCTAATATCCATTTCCGCACTAGGTTCTGTAAAAGGAAAATAACTAGGGCGGAACCTTAATTTCACCTCTTTGCCAAACATTTCTTGTACGAAAAAATAAAGTGTTTGTTTTAAATCTGCAAAGCTTACATTTTCATCAATGTATAAACCTTCTACTTGATGGAAAAAACAATGTGCTCTTGCTGAAATAGTTTCATTGCGATACACACGCCCCGGACATACAACACGAATAGGTGGTTTCTGTGTTTCCATGACACGTGCTTGTACACTAGAAGTATGTGTTCTTAATAACCATGCCGCATTTTCATCAGTGGCTTCTTGTACATAAAAAGTATCCTGCATATCACGCGCTGGATGATCAGCTGGTAAATTCATCGCACCAAAATTATGCCAATCATCTTCTATCTCTGGCCCTTCTGCCACCGCGAATCCTAATGTTTTAAAAATAGAAACCATTTGATTGCGTACTAAATTTAAAGGATGTCTTGTACCCACTGTAAATTCATCACCCGGTAAACTGGTATCAATTTTGGAGTCTAATGTAGTCGTATCTCCTAATGCAGCCACCAAGGCTTCTAGTTTTTCTTCCGCTGCTACCTTGAAAGCATTTAGGATTTGTCCGAATTCCTTTTTCTGTTCATTAGGCACCGATTTCATCTCCCCCATCATATTTTTTACCAAACCTTTGGTTCCCAAGTATTTAATTCGGAAGGCTTCCACCTCGGCGCTGGTGGTAGCGACCGTATTTTGGATTTCTTGAGTGATGGTTTCAATTTGTTGTATCAGTGGCTCCATGGTACGAAGATAAAATAAATCCTTACATTTGTTACTCGAGAAGTAATAAATACATGGAATACAATACAGCAAGAAGCTTAATGGGGATGAAAGAGTACGGACGTCACGTGCAGAAGATGGTGGATCATTTGATGACCATTGAAGATCCTGCCAAAAGACAGGAGCAGGCTCAGGTAGTGATTGAACTAATGGGCTTTTTGACCCCTCAGCTAAAGAATGTAGAAGACTACAAGCATAAATTATGGGATCACCTGTTTTTTATGAGCAATTTCCAATTAGACGTGGACAGCCCTTATCCTATTCCTACTAAGGAAACCTATAAGCAGAAGCCCGATCCTATTCCTTATCCTAAGCGTAAAATTAAATATGCCCATTTAGGTAAAAACCTAGAATTGGTCATTGATAAAGCGATGGCGGAACAAGACCAAGAGAAAAAAGCTGGTTTTGCGCATGCTATTGCACATTACATGAAACTAGCTTATAGTAACTGGCATAAAGAATTAGTACAAGATGATACCATTAGAGGAGAGTTAAACGCCATTACCGGTGGTGAACTTGAATTTAGCAATACACCTTATATCAAACATCGCAATCAAAATTTTGAAAGAGATGAGTACCGTCCAGCTGCGGGTCGTTGGCAGGGCAATCGTAATAATAATAGAGGTGGGCGCGGACCAAGCGGACCAGGCGGTGGTGGCGCCGGACGCAACAACAATAACCGCAATTTTAAAAAACGTTTTTAATTCAAATGAGTTCATTCGAAGTCATAGGAGGAAAAGCACTTAAAGGAAATATTACACCCCAAGGTGCGAAAAACGAAGCATTACAAATTTTATCAGCAGTAGTTTTATCAGCAGAGCCTATTACCATTTCCAATATTCCAGATATTGTTGATGTCAATTTACTAATAGAGTTATTAGAGGCAATGGGCGTAAGTGTGGAGAAATTAAAGGAAGGTGAATACCGTTTTCAAGCAGATAAAATTGATCCTAGTTATTTAGCCTCAGATGATTTTAAAACAAAGAGTGGAAGACTGCGCGGTAGCGTGATGTTGGCAGGTCCTATTTTAGCTAGATTTAAAAAAGCTTATTTACCTAAACCAGGTGGAGATAAAATTGGAAGAAGAAGATTAGATACACATATTATTGGATTTGAAAAACTAGGTGCCAAGTATGCTTATGATGAAAAGCTAGCCTGCTTTACTTTAAGCGCAGATAAACTTGTAGGAACTTATATGTTATTAGAAGAGCCTTCCGTTACAGGAACAGCCAATATTCTAATGGCGGCTGTGCTTGCTGAAGGCGTGACTAGTATTTACAATGCAGCTTGTGAGCCTTATATACAACAGCTTTGCTTACTATTAAATAATATGGGTGCAAAAATTACAGGTATGGGTAGTAATTTATTATGCATCGAAGGCGTAACAAAATTAAGCACTGCATCGCACCGTATTTTACCAGACATGATTGAGATTGGTTCATTCATTGGACTGGCTGCCATGACCAAAAGTGAAATCACTATTAAAAATGCAGGGGTAGCGCACTTAGGTATTATTCCAGAAAAATTTCGTTTACTAGGCATTGATTTTACTATAAAAGGAGATGATATTTATATCCCGGCTCAAGATATTTATGAGATACAAACCTTTATGGATGGTGGTATCTTAACTATTTATGATAACCCATGGCCAGGCTTTACACCCGATTTATTAAGTATTGTCTTAGTCACTGCCATTCAAGCAAGAGGTAGTGTACTGATTCATCAAAAAATGTTTGAGAGCCGTTTGTTTTTTACAGATAAATTAATTGATATGGGGGCGCAAATTATTTTGTGTGACCCACACCGTGCCACCGTCATTGGATTGGCGCGTAAATATCCACTGCGTGGTATAACCATGAGTAGCCCTGATATTCGCGCTGGACAAGCCTTACTGATTGCAGCACTAAGTGCAGAAGGAAAAAGCACGATTCAAAATATTGAACAAATAGACAGAGGCTATCAAAATATTGATACCCGATTGCAAGCACTAGGCGCGCAAATACAAAGAATCTAATTTTTAGAACTTGGCAGGTGTGCCAAGTTTGGGTATGCTCTTTTTAATAAAGGCTCTAAGGTGATCATTGCTAGTCGCTAAATCTTCTTTACGCAAGTACATCATATGACCACTGCGGTATCCTTCCCAAAACATTCTGTCTTGAATTTTTCCAGCAGGATCCATTTGCCACATATTATATTTTGCATTGAAATAATCACAAGCACCATCGTAATAACCCGATTGCACCAATAAATTTAAATACGGATTTTCCATCATCGCTTGACGTAAGTCATCTCCTGTATTGTTATTGCTGTTATCCCATGGCCCTACTGGACCAAAAATATAATAATTCAAATCTGTCTTATAGCCTAGCTCATCTCTTAAATACATATTGATTGCTGGTGTGAACGAATGCTCCCATGACAACAACTCTGCATTGTAATCTGGTCTTTGTCCTGCATTCTTTTTATCTATACCAATGTATCTTGAATCCAATCTTCCAACTGTTTTACCTTGATCACGCAATAACTCTTTCCAGAAATAATCAAATGGCACTTCCATATTTTGTTCTGCTACTACTGTTTCATTTAAACCTATATAGCCAGCAATTTTTTTCACTATCGCTTTGCGCTTTTCTGCTGCCAATGCCCCACCTTGTGCTAATGCAGGCATGAGTTCGTTGATTGCAAATGCTTCTACTTCTGGTAAATATTTTTCTAATTCCTTAGACTGATATACTGTATTTAATTTTTTATGATGCCATGCAGTTGCTGCCATATAAGGAATACGCAATGCGGCACTTGATACTGCATCACGCTTTAATCCAAGATCGGTTGGTGAAACCAATATAACTCCATTTAAAAACATCCAGTGTCTGTTCTGTAATTCCAATGACAATCCAGACACACGATTAGTGCCATAACTTTCTCCAATTAAAAATTTAGGAGAAGCCCATCTTTTTTGTCTTCCAACAAATGTATTAATCCAGTCTGCTAAATATTTAATGTCTGCGTTTACACCAAAAAATTTTGATCCTGGAGTTGCCTTTTCTAAAATTCTTGAAAAGCCTGTGTTCACTGGGTCTACATAAACAATATCTGCTACATCTAATAATGACTGTGGATTTTCTTCAAATCCATAGGGTTGAATGGGATATCCTTCATCATCTATTTTTAATTTTTTAGGCCCTGTATATCCCAAGTGCATCCAAACACTGGCGGTACCTGGTCCACCATTGAATGAAATAACCAAGGGTCTTGTTTCTTTATTGGTTACATCGGTGCGCTCATAGTACACATAAAATAAGCCTGCAACGGCTTTCCCTTCTTCATCCCATACCGGTTGCGTACTTGCTGTTACTTTATAAGGCACTTTTTGTCCTTTAATAGTTACTTCCCCCTTATTTTCAGTTTTAGCTTCTAAAGAAAGTTCTCTTTTAAAACTTGGGTTTTTATCTTCCAATTTAGTGGCAGGTTTAGCCGCTGGCACCTCGGCAGGCTTTTGTGCTTGCGCTAAAAAAGCTAGTAGCACTAATAAATACGTAAATAATTGTTTTTGCATAAGGCTATTATTAGTTAGAATTAATTTTTTCTACTGCTAAATATACATAATAATTAGATTTTTACTAGCCCCCAGTATAATTATTTATTTAGGTAGTATTTATGTAATTTAGAGCGAAGAAAAACTACACCGCTTAAACCTCAAAGGATGTCTGAAGCCCTCCATAAAGTCATTATTTTAACCGCTCCTTCGGGCGCAGGAAAAACATCCATCGCGGCTTATTTATTAAAGCAAATGCCGCTATTATCCTTTTCGGTGTCGGCCACCACAAGAGCGCCAAGGGGCAATGAAAAACAGGGGGTTGAATATCATTTTATCTCTTTGGCTACATTTGAAGGGCATATCCATCAAAACAATTTTTTAGAATACGAAATGGTATATGAAGGGGTTTATTATGGTACTTTACAATCGGAGTTAACCCGTATTTGGAATTTAGGGAAAACTCCTGTTTTAGATATTGATGTCAAAGGTGCCATTAGCGTTCAAAAACAAATAGGCGCTAATTGTTTATCTATTTTTATTATGCCTCCCTCTATTGAAATTTTAAAAGAGCGCTTGGAAAATAGAAAAACAGAGACAACGGAGAGTTTACAAGTGCGATTAGATAAAGCAGCTTATGAAATAAGTTTTAGTAACCAGTTTAACGCCATCATACAAAACAGTGATTTAGCCTTAGCTTGTAGCGAAACTGAAAAACTAATTACTACTTTTTTACAAAAATAAATTTCGATAGTACTTATTAAATTTTGTTTTAAACTAATAAATAAATAAATATGTCATTACAAGGAAAAACCGTTTTTATCACAGGCGGCAGCAGAGGAATTGGAAAAGCAATGGCTTTAAAACTAGCGGCAGCAGGCGCTAATATTGTTATTGCTGCAAAATCGGTGGAAGAAGACCCTCGCTTAGGAGGAACTATTTTTACAGCCGCTGCTGAAGTAGAAGCCTTAGGGGTAAAGGCTTTAGCCGTTCAAGTAGATATTAGAGACGAAGCGCAAATTGCTACTGCGGTGAAATTGACAGTAGAAAAATTTGGAGGCATTGATATACTTATTAATAATGCAAGTGCTATTCAATTAACAGATACCGCAAGCACGCCTAGTAAGCGATTTGATTTAATGCATAGCATTAATGTACGCGGTACTTTTTTAATGGTTCAACATGCGCTACCTTATTTAAGAAAATCGAATCATGCACATATTTTAACTTTATCGCCCCCTATTAATTTAGCTCCAAAATGGTTAGGACCACATGTAGCTTATACCATTTCAAAATACGATATGAGTATGATGACCTTGGGCTGGGCAGAAGAATTTAAAGATGATAATATTGCTTGTAATTCTTTATGGCCTAGAACCACTATTGATACAGCAGCTGTGCGTAATTTATTAGGTGGACAGGCCTTGGCCAATATGAGCCGTACCACCGATATTATTGCAGATGCAGCCTTCTATATTTTAAGTAAAGAAAAATTAGCCTACAGTGGAAAATTATTTACTGACGAAGAAGTGCTAGCCGCAGAAGGCATCACCGACTTAGCACATTATTCAGTAGTACCGGGTGCTAAATTATTTTACGACCTATTTTTATAATATTTATAAATTATTTTTTATTTCAATTTAAAGAAACAAGTATGAAAAGAATTTTAATGTTGGCATGCGTGCTATTTAGTTTACAAGTAATAGCGCAGAAGAAAAATAAACTGGACCCTGCTGCACAACAAGTGAATGCGAATAAAGAAGCAGCACTTGCAGCTTTGAATAGTGCTTATGAAGCAGATAAAAAAACAGCCTTGCAAATTTGGGAATATGCAGAAGTAGGCTATAAAGAAAATAAAAGTGCTGCCCTACATGTACAAAATTTAAAAGCAGCAGGCTTTACAGTAGAAACAGGTGTTGCTGAAATACCTACTGCCTTTTTAGCTACTTATGGTAGCGGTTCTCCTGTGATTGGGATTCTTGCAGAATATGATGCCCTTCCAGGTTTAGCCCAAACAGCTAGCCCAGAAAAAAATTCTATTGATGGTAAAAATGCAGGCCATGGTTGTGGTCATCATTTATTTGGCACTGCATCGGTAGGTGCAGGTATTGCAATTAAAGAATTGATTGCTTCAGGAAAACTAAAAGGAACTATTAAAGTATATGGTTGTCCTGCAGAAGAAGGTGGAAGCGGTAAAGTATATATGGTACGTGCAGGTTTATTTAATGGCGTAGATGCCGTGATACATTGGCATCCAGGAAATGCTAATGAAGTAACCATGACAAGTGCCTTGGCAAATAAGTCGGCAAAGTTTAGATTCTATGGTGTATCGGCGCATGCAGCGGCTTCTCCTGAACAAGGTCGTTCTTCTTTAGATGCAGTAGAAGCGATGGACAATATGGTGAATATGATGCGCGAACACGTTCCACAAGAAACAAGAATACATTATATCATCACTAATGGTGGTAAGGCACCCAATGTAGTGCCTGATTTTGCAGAAGCCTATTATTATGTACGTCATCCAAAACGCAAAGAGGTGATGGACATTTTTGATAGAGTAGTTAAAGCTGCTGAAGGTGGTGCCATTGGAACAGGTACTACAATGAAGTATGAAATTATTGGGGGTACCCATGATTTATTATTAAACAGAACTTTAGCAGAAGTCATGCAAGCTAACTTAGAAAAAGTAGGAGGCGTTACTTATACAGAAGAAGAAAAAGCATTTGGTAAAAAATTACAAACAAGTTTTTTTAGTCAAGCACCCCCTATGGAAGAAGCGGCAACTATTAGACCTTTAAAAATAATTCCTGATGCAGGTGATGGTTCAACAGATGTAGGTGATGTGAGCTATGCCTTGCCCACTGTAGGTTTAAGCGCTGCTACTTGGATACCTGGAACACCTGCACATAGTTGGCAAGCGGTGGCTTGTGGTGGAACAGAGATTGGTACAAAAGGAATGCTAGTAGCCAGTAAAACAATGGCACTTACCGCAATTGATTTATTCAGTAATGCGAATATTATTAAAACGGCTACCGAAGAATTTAATAAAGCAAAGGGTAACTATAATTATAAAGCAATACTTGGCGACCGTAAACCAGCTTTGAATTATAGAGACTAGTTAGTAAAAGATGCGTAATAAAAAATTTACGCTTCTTTTACTTTAACCTCTTATGATTTTTTCAAGGCAACTAAATAAAAAGGAGAACCTTCGGGTTCTCCTTTTTTAAAATCATAAGAGGCGTAATGAATAAAAACTTACATTTTTTAAGTTTTTATTCATAGCTCTCCGGGCGCATTTGAGGGAAGAACAACACATCTTGAATAGAAGGTTGGTTCAACATCATCATGCATAATCTATCTATACCAATGCCAATACCAGAAGTAGGTGGCATGCCGTATTCTAGGGCTCTTAAAAAATCGTGGTCTATAAACATGGCCTCATCATCGCCGCGCTCCATTAAGCCTAATTGCTCTTCGAAACGCTTGCGTTGATCAATCGGATCATTTAACTCTGTATACGCGTTCGCTAATTCTTTACCATTCACCATTAATTCAAAACGCTCCACTAAACCTTCCTTGCTACGATGCTTTTTAGTAAGCGGACTCATTTCAATAGGATAATCAATGATGAAAGTGGGCTGTATATATTTAGGCTCGCTGGTCGATCCAAAAATTTCATCTATTAATTTACCCTTACCAATAGTAGGGGCTACATCAATATGTAATTTTTTACAAACTTCTCTTAAAGCTGCTTCGTCCATACCTGTAATATCAATACCTGTATTTTCTTGAATGGCCTCTATCATACTAATGCGTCTATAAGGTGCTTTAAAATTTATAGTTTTATCGCCCACTGTTAATTCGGTTTTGCCATGTAAGGTTATCGCAATTTTTTCAAATAGTTGTTCAGTAATTTCCATCATCCATAAATAATCCTTGTAGGCCGTATACCATTCCAAAACAGTAAACTCTGGATTATGCGTACGGTCCATTCCTTCATTTCTAAAATTTCTACTAAACTCATATACCCATTCGAATCCACCCACAATTAATCTTTTCAAATACAATTCATTCGCAATACGCAAATAAAAAGGAACATCTAATGCATTATGATGTGTCGTGAAAGGCCTTGCTGCAGCGCCTCCTGGGATAGCTTGAAGTACCGGCGTGTCTACTTCTAAAGCACCACGACTATTTAAATATTCACGAATAGTAGCCATCAGTAAAGTACGCTTTACAAAAGTTTCTTTTACGGAAGGATTAATAATTAAATCGGCATAGCGTTGACGATATCTAAATTCAGGATCGGTGACTGCATCAAATACATTTCCTTCTTCATCTCTTTTCACTACCGGAAGTGGCTTTAAAGATTTTGCTAATAAAGTAACAGTGCTAGCATGAACCGATATCTCTCCTGTTTTTGTAATAAATACATACCCAGTTGATCCAATAATGTCTCCTAGGTCCATGCCGTTTTTAGTAATCGCATCCCAGTAAGACTTGTCATCACCCGGGCAAATTTCATCTCTCTTTATATATAGTTGTAAAATGCCCTTATTATCTTGTATTTTAACAAACATGACTTTACCCTTATCATTCACACTCATAATTCTACCCGCTACACAAACAGCAGCATAGTTTTCCTTATTTTCTTCGGTATAGTTTTCCTTAATATCATTAGAATAATGAGAAACGGGATATAAAGGAGCTGGGTAGGGATTAATACCCGCCGCCTCTAAATGCTGTAATTTTTCACGTCTTATAATTTCCTGTTCTGATAGCGTTTGACTCATTGATATTATATTATTACTGCAAAAGTAAAACTTAGCAGTCAATTAACGAAAGAAGCCTTCTTGAACGGCCGGATAACTTAAACTAATTAAATCGCTTGGCTGCATGCCCGAGATAGTAAAACTGCCTATTTGAGAGCGAATTAATCTAAGTACGGGGAAATTCACTGCAGCAAACATTTTGCGTACCTGTCTATTCTTACCTTCTGTAAGTTCAATCTGGGCCCAAGAGGTAGGGATATTTTTTCTAAATCGAATGGACGGGTTTCTTTCAGGTACCGTAACATTGGGCTCTAACAGACTCAACACCGCAGGCTGGCTTTGATACATAATTCCATTCACATTAATAGATACCCCCTTAGTGAGCTGCTCAATAGCCTCTAATGTTATAGCGCCTTCCACTTGTACCCAGTAAGTTCTTTTATGTTCAAAGCTTGGATGCAATAGTTGATGATTCATTTTGGTATCGTTTGTCAAAAACAATAATCCTTCACTATCATAATCTAATCTGCCAACGGGATAAACATCTTTAGCAACTTCAATAATATCTTTCAAGCATAATTTATTATCCGTCGTTGTGAATTGCGACAATACTTGAAAGGGTTTATATAATAAATAGTAGTCGCTCAATATAGTAGTTCTTTTAATAACAAAGTCCCCCTGAATGCTCAAGAGGACCTCGTATATAGATGGGTTAGTAAGTACGGGAATCAAATTCCCTTCACAATATTAAATATACTTTTTTCTAATTCAAAAATTATTTTAAACAAATTTTTTAACGTTATCCACAAATGGGCACAATTGACTATACATAAAAATTAAATGATGATGTGATTTATTGAAGTTTATAAAAATATTCTCTTTGCTAATTTTTTTATTAAAGGTCTGAAACAATGATGAATAAAGGGTTTTGGAAGATGTCATTTTTACACCCTACACATAATAATTTTACTTTTATTATAAGCTTATTATACAATTAGGGCTTCTTTTTATAGAGAAATAGGTGAAAAAGATTTTTTTATAAAAAAGGGGTATTACCTTTGATTTAGGCCAAAAACATACTTATGAAGCTTTCTGCACCCATTTCGGTTAAATGGTTATCAACCCTAACCTCCTCTGAATTAATAGGTAATACCTCTTTAGAAATTACTGGTGTGAATGAAATTCATCAAGTGGAAAGCGGTGATATTGTCTTTGTGGATCATCCAAAATATTATGATACTTGCTTAAATAGTGCAGCTAGCTGTATCATTATTAATAATAAAGAGGTAGCCCTACCAGCGGGTAAGGCATTACTCTATTGCGAAGACCCCTTTGAAGCCTATATAAAAATTGTGCAACACTTTAAACCCTTGCAAATAAGTGATAACCCAATTCATGAAAATGCAATCATTGGTGAGGGTACTGTAATAATGCCACATGTATTTATTGGAGCCAATGTTATTATTGGAAAAAATTGCTTGATTTACCCTAACGTAAGCATATTATCAGACACTATTATTGGAGATGATGTTATTATACAAGCAAATACGGTTATTGGCAGCGATGCCTTTTATTATAATACCAAAAAGAACCGTGCCGCTTGGTATAAAAAATTACTAAGTTGTGGTAGGGTTATTATCGAAAACAAGGTGGAAATAGGCGCCTGCTGTACAGTAGATAGAGGCGTGAGCGGTGATACTATTATAGGTATGGGCACCAAAATTGACAACATGGTACATATTGGACATGATACTCAAATTGAGGCCAATTGTTTATTTGCAGCTCAAGTGGGTATTGCGGGAGGGGTTAAAATAAAATCGGGGGTGACTATTTGGGGTCAAGCTGGGGTGAATAAAACATTAACTATTGGAGAGAACGCAGTGGTCTTATCTCAAGCAGCTGTTTTATCAAGTATAGAAGGTAATAAAGTATATATGGGATTTCCTGCCGAAGATGCTTCTATTAAAAGAAGAGAACTAGTTTGGATTCGTCGTATTCCAGCACTTTGGAAAAAAATAATGGAGAAAGAATAAAGCAGAGGGAATAAAGAGAGTTACAGAGAGAGAATAACTTACTTCAACTGATGTAACTGTGTTAATTCTGCGCTCACTCTTTGAATAGTGGTATCCATACTGCGATATTTAAAAGCAGGGAAGGCCTTTAAAAATTTCTCATTATTAAAATACACTTTGGCCTGTGCAGTAGCCGCTGTCTCTTTAGTAAGCAGTGGTGTTTTACCCGTAAATAAAGATTTAATAGCTTCTAATCTCCAAACAATGGCAGCTAATAAAGGCGTTACTTTTCTAGAAGGAGGTTTTTTAGTAAATGCATTGGCAATTTGCGTAAACACTGTTTGATAACTTAAGTTTTCTGCACTAATAATATAACGCTCACCCACAATAGGGCTATCCATTAATAATTGCATGGCGTCTACTACATCTAGTACATCTACAAAACCACTAATACCAGTAGTATACCAAGGGAACTGATTATAACTTGATTTAAAAATTTCTGATGAACCCTTGTTCCAATCTCCTGCGCCAAATATAATAACCGGATTTACAATAGCTATATTTAATCCCTCTGCCATCCCTCTCCATACTTCCATTTCTGCCAAGTACTTCGATTTACCATAAACACTATTACTTGTTTCAGGGGTCCAGTGCATAGTTTCATCAATAGGAGCGTCTTCTCTAATTCTTCCGAGTGCCGCTACCGAACTTACAAATACAAGCTTCTCTACTTTTTTATCAATACAAATATTGACCAGATTTGCAGTGCCCTCTTGATTCGCCTTCATCATCATCGCAGCTTTACTTGGAGAAAAAGAAACAATGGCAGCTGAGTGATAAACTTGCTGGGCACCTTCAATAGCAGCAGTCAATGCCGTTACATCTAATAAATCACCTTCTACCCACTGCACTTGATCAGCACCTTTAAAACTAGGTATTTGATTACGGTATAAGGCCCTTACCTTTTTTCCTTTGGCTACTAAAGATTGTATTAAATGAGAACCTACTAGTCCGCTCGCGCCTGTAACAAAAATCATGGGCTACTTTTTATCTTTTAATAATCTAGAGAGGTCTTGCTTTAGTTGTTCTATTTCTAAAGTTTTTAGCCCATCGTAAATTTTACCACGCACTTTTCCTTCTCTATCAATGAGTGCAAAAAATTGGGTATGTATAAATTGATCTTCTATTTTTTCTACATTGTTTTTAGGATCATCTAGTAAATAAGAACCACGCGCCATTAAATATAAACTGTCTTTTCTGCCTGTTAAGAAAATCCATTTTTTTGTGTCAACGCCTAAAGAATCGGCATATCTTTTTAGTACTGGAACTGAGTCTGTGCCTGGGTTACAGGTATGTGAGACAATTTGAAAATCGGGATCGGTTTTATAAATACTATAAATATCTTTCATGTTGGTATTCAGCTTTGGACAAATACCTTTACAAGTGGTAAAAAAATATTCTACGACTGTAATTTTATTTAATAATTCTTTATCGCTAAAGGCCTGCCCATCCTGATTGGTAAAATGAAAAGGTTGTACATAACTAAGTACCGGTAATTGTACTTTCCAATTATCGGTACCCTTAAATAAGAAATAATAAAAGGCAGCTAGTAAGAGGGAAAAAAATATAATATAGGTAAGCAATTTTTTAGACATAGGGCATTCATTTTGGAGCCTAAAGGTAATAATATTTTAGGGCAATTAGACTTAGCTGTATTTGGTTTATATTTACACTATGTTTAAAAAATGGAATTGGGACGCTATTGGTATTGGGGCTTCACTAGCCTGCGCCATTCACTGCGCTTTACTACCCCTATTTTTTAGCAGTCTGCCCTTATTAGGTATTAATATTTTACACAATACTAGCTTTGAGTTAGGCATGATTTTACTTTCTTTCGCTATTGGTGCCTATTCTTTATACCATGGCTATAAAAAACATCATCACTCATACAGTCCCATTATTTTATTTACCCTAGGTATTGCACTAATGTTAAGTAGAATGGTTTTTAGAAATATTGAAATTATCTTATTATTTCCAGCTGCATTTTTTATTATTATTGCACATGTCAATAACCATATGCGTTGTAGAGTGCATAACCACGCCCATGCGGACGATTGTGACCATTAAGAATTTGTAAAAAAATCTAGGAATTTAACTAAGCAAGGCTGTAACTTACTTCCCCGTCTTTTTCGTCTTTGATTTGAATGCCCATATCCATTAATTGATTTCTAATTTTATCGCTAGTGGTAAAATCTTTACGAGACTTTGCGTCTTTGCGAATTTCAATTAATAATTGAATCACTCCATGTAATTGTACTTGGTTGGCGCCGTCTAGAACTTTTAGGCCCAATATATTTTCAATAAATAGAGTTAACTGAGTTTGTGCTATGGTCCAGCTTGCACCTGAAATGGCGTCAGCAGCAATATGCTTATCCTTTAATGAATTAATGAGTGGAGCTATTTCAAATAAATTAGCCACCACTTTTGCGGTGTTTAAATCATCGTCCATAAATTCACCTAATTCGTTCACCCAGGTGATAAGTTGTTTATCTAAGGCGGCATCAGTTGCGCTAGTATTGTTTGTAAAGCTTTGTGCCTTTAACCACTGGTAGGCTTCCATTAATCTTTTGAGTGCTTTTTCAGAGGCTTGTAAGGCTTCGTTACTAAAATCTAAAGTGCCGCGGTATTGACTTTGTAAAATAAAGAACCTTACTGTCATGGGAGTATAGGCCTGTGTTAAAATAGGATGTGTGCCTTCAAATAGCTCGCTTAGCTTCACCACATTATTATAGCTCTTGCCCATTTTGCGACCGTTAATGGTAATCATATTATTATGTACCCAATAACGCGCAGGCATTTCATGGTTACAAACCGTACTTTGTGCAATTTCACATTCATGATGCGGAAATTGTAAATCCATTCCGCCTCCATGTATATCGAATTGCTTGCCTAAATATTTAGTAGCCATAGCAGAGCATTCAATATGCCAGCCCGGAAACCCTTCCCCCCAGGGGCTTTGCCAACGCATAATATGTTCAGCAGGGGCTTTTTTCCATAAAGCAAAATCTACTTTATTTTTTTTCTCGTCTTGTTTATCTAGTTCACGCGTTGTCTCTAATTGATCTTCTATATTGCGCCCGCTTAAAATTCCATAAGGCTGATTTTTTTTAGAATAGACATCGTTGTACTTAATTACATCAAAATAAACCGAGCCATTGGCTTCATAAGCAAATCCGTCTGCTATAATTTTTTTAATCATTTCTATTTGCTCCACAATATGTCCAGTAGCGGTGGGTTCAATGCTAGGGGGTAAATTATTAAACTGCTCCATGGCGAAATGATATAAGTGCGTATACTTTTGCACTAGTTCCATGGGTTCTAGTTTTTCTAAAATAGCCTTGGTCGTAATTTTATCTTCTGCTTGTTTGCCTTCTTCTTCAAAATGCCCTGCATCGGTGATATTTCTTACATAACGTAGTTTATACCCTTGGTGCATTAAGTACCTATATAAAACATCAAAAGTGATAAAGGGACGCGCATGGCCTAAATGACTTTCCCCGCTTACCGTAGGACCGCAAACATACATACCCACATAAGGTGCGTTGATGGGTTCAAAAACTTCTTTTTGACGTGTAAGGGAATTGTATAATTTAAGTGGCATAATGCGTATTGTCTCAAAGATATTTTATTTTAAATTAAATAGGTTAAATCTTCTTTAAAATAAAGCGGTCTACTTCTTTAAAATAAGGTCGGCCATGATCATATGATGATCGCTCAGGTTTTCATCCATCGATTCCCAACCCCTTACCTCCCAAGCGCTACCTGCTAAAATATAATCAATTCTTAAAGTGGGGGAGATGCCTAAAAAACTAGCACCAATACCAAAGCCCTTTTCTAAAAAAGCATCCTGCCAATTTCCTTTAATAGTTTTGTAGGTATAGGAACTGGGCACATCATTAAAATCGCCAGTGATGATGGCTGGATAACTAGTTTTAGCAAGATTTGCTTTTACAAGTTCTGCTTGAATAGCTCTTTCCATAAAGGCATTGCACATTTTTCGAAGTACTCCCTTTTTCCCAGTTAAAGAAATGGATTTTGCCATAGTGGATTGATCGATGGCGTCAAAATCGTTTTGCATAAATCGATAAGAAGCAAGATGGGTAGTGAATATTTGTATGGTATCGTCTCCTTTTAAAATGGTGGCGCTTATTAAACTTTCCCCACTTAAAAATGGAATGCGCGCTGCACTAATTATTTTATACTTTGAATAGATAATAGAGCCTGCGTAATAATCGTTTTGGGTAATTTGAAAATCTTTAGAGAAAAAATAATAAGGATATTTTTTTATAAAATAATTAGCGTGGTTGGCAATATCATCGGGCCTTTCGTTGGTATTGTATTCTTGTAAGCAAATTATATCTGGATTCCACTTTTGAATAGAATAGGACATGTCTTCTGTGCGAAGCTTTAAACTGCTTGAAGGCGTATTACCATTAAAGCCTTTTACATTCCAACTTAGTACGCGTAAAACATTATTTTTTTTCTTCTGCGCAAAGGCCGTACCCGGATGCCAAGCAAACACAGACCATAGCACCTGCCATCCAATGATCATAGTGGATAGGGGCACTAATGTCATAATAGGTTTAGCGATTAACCAAAAAATGCATAATAGAATTTCAATGACAATTAAATAGGGCGTCATTAAGCCAAGAAATCCGTTGATCCAAATAAAAGAAGAAGGTGTAAAAAAGATGGGATATAAAAATAAAAGGGAAACCAATAAATTAAAAAAAAGAAAAACTTTTTTCCCGAAGTTTCTAGCCCTAGATTTTTTTGCCATGCGTATAGGGATTAAAAAGAATTATTATTTTTTAGGGGCTAAACTATTATTTAACAAAGCTAATAGTTGATGCATCCATTTGCCTAAATCGGTGCCTTTATTTAATAACATTACATACAGAAGTCCTGTGCTGGCAGCTACCAAATAACTTACTAATAATGAAAGGCTAGCATTTTCTATACTTAGGGCTTGTACAATTAAATATACCAAGGCTAGCATCCATACAGGTATGCCTCTTCCTATATTTTTAAGAAGTCGGTACTGTGGTGCAAGGCTAACGACCGCCATGACCAATGCCATCACACCTACTTGCGCTCCCATCATGGGTGCATTAGCGCCTAATAAAATATAACTAAGCCCAGCTACAATGCCTGCATAAAAATAAATAGGGAAAATATGTTTGTTGGCAGCTTGTTCTTGTAAAATAACCCCGAAGGCAGTTAACCAAATCATGTTGGTGAGTAAAATCCAAAATCCATCATGCACCCAATAATAAGTTAAAAGAGTCCAAGGTTGATGCAAAAATTCAGAAAGGCTGCTAGGTAAAATACTCGGTTGCATTATTTGCGCATAAAACTGTTCTATAGGATAGCTATTTAAATAATATACTACTTTAAAAAATCCAATGAATGCGTATACTACTAAATTAATAGAGAGTAAGGCTATTAAAGCATTATTGTCAGCGCCTAATAAAGGCTTGTTTGTTTTTTCGTATTGCATTAGTAAGATGTTCCTTTCTTTTTCCAAATATAGACCAATATAAAACCAATGACAGCGCCTCCCACATGGGCCCATCTGGCCACATTGTCTCCTGCTGCATTCTGTATGCCTTTAAATAATTCAAAAGCAAAATACGCAATACCTAACCATTTTGCTTTAACAGGAAATAGAAAATAAATATAGATATAGGTATTGGGAAATAAATAAACAAAGGCAATTAAAATACCAAAGACTGCACCACTAGCACCCAAGGTAGCGGTACCAATGGTTTTATTGTAGTAGCTAGTGATTAAGTCCATGAGTTGCGGTGCCAAACCTGGAGTAGAAAGATTCACTTTATTTTCAGCTAGTATTTGTGTAAGTGGTATATGATGTTTAGCTGAATAGTTAAATACTGCATCTGTAAAGCCTGGGCCGTTGGTTTTACTAAGCATTATTAAGCGCTCGTATTCATTGGTTAAAGGCACGAGTTGATAAGAGAGAATAGCTAAGTGTATGACTGCTGCACCTACACCGCAGAGCATATAAAAAAGTAAAAACCTTTTAGGGCCCCAAACATTTTCAAGTATAGAACCGAACATCCATAAAGCAAACATATTACCTAGTATATGAGAAAAGTCTCCGTGCAAAAACATATGTGTAATTAATTGCCAAGGCTTGTATAAATCGCTCTGCCATGCATGTAGAGCAAAATAATCTTCGAAAGAAAAAGAACTGGTAGGTCCCGCAAAAGTGTTTTGTGCTAAAAACACAAGCCCATTAATAATTAATAAGTTTTTTATAATGGTAGGAAGAACTTCAAATCGGGTGGGCCTAAATTGCGTCATGCTTTATAATTTGCGTATTATGTTATAGTAAGTCTTTTCTTTTTAATTGAACTACATTTTCTATATGAAGTGTATGCGGAAACATATCGACGGGCTGAATTTTAGTAACCGTATACTTTTCATTTAATAAAGATAAGTCTCTTGCCTGAGTAGCAGGGTTACAACTTACATACACTATAATGGGTGCTTCCATAGCTAATAATTTATGCACTAGTTTCTCGTGCATGCCTGCTCTTGGAGGATCGGTAATAATTACATCGGGCTTTCCATGGGTTTCAAAAAATGTATCGTCACATATTTTTATTACATCGCCTGCAAAAAATGCAGTCTCTGTTAAATTATTTAAACTTGCATTTATTTTAGCATCTTCAATCGCTTCTTCTACTACTTCCACACCAATAATTTTTTTTGCATTTTTACTACAAAATATGCCAATGCTGCCAGTACCACAGTATAAATCATACACAATTTCTTTACCGCTGAGTTCAGCAAAATTGCGTGTGACTTGATATAATTTTTCTGCCTGCTTTGAATTGGTTTGAAAAAATGATTTAGGACTTATCTTAAATTGAAAGTCTTCCAAGTTCTCTGTGATATAGCCACTGCCTGAATATAATTGAGGAACAAGGTCCTGCATACTATCATTGCGTTTACCATTAATGGTATATAATAAGGTAGAAATTTGCGGAAAACGTTCTAATAATAAATTAAATAGTTCTTCGCGTTTTTCTTTAGCCTCATAACCCAGAATTAAATTCACCATCCACTCTCCCTTGGTGGTATTACGAATAAACATATTACGCACCCAACCGGTGTGCTGTTTAATATTATAAAAAGGCATTTCATTTTCTATTGCAAACGCTGCTACTGCTTTTCTTAAATCGTTGGTGGGTTCTGATTGTAAATAACATTTATCCACTTCTACTACTTTTTCAAAAAAACCTCTGGCATGAAATCCTGCCACCCCCGGGGCTTTTTCTAGTATACTTATGTCTCCATTTTCAGCAGCTGCCTTCATGGCCTTAAATTCAGAAAAGGGAATAAATTTTTCGGTGGCAAAAGTATACTCCACTTTATTTCTATAGCCCTGAGTTTGCTCAGCACCCATTATAGGCTCAATAGTTGGCAGAGTCACTTTCGCAATTCTAGTTAAATTATCTACCACTTGTTTATGCTTATACACCAATTGTTGTTCATAAGGAAGCATCTGCCATTGACAACCGCCACATACTCCGAAATGACTACAAAAAGGAGTGACTCTAATACTCGAATAAGAGTGAAAATGTTTTACAAAGCCCTCTGCCCAATCGGCCTTGTTTTTTTGAAGTTGAATATCTACAATATCGCCCGGTACGGCACCTTCTACAAATATAACCTTACCATCCACTCTAGCTAGTGACTTGCCCTCTGCGGCATAATCTTCAATTAATACTTTTTCTAATAAAGGGGCTTGTTTAAATTTTCTCACGGAAACAAAGGTACTACCCAAGCATTATATTTAAGGTATATATTGTTATTTTTACCTAGCTTTTATAAAGAAAATAAACAAGGAACCGATGAGAAAATTAGTATATGCATTCATGGCGAACCTTCTATTACCTAATTTGTTAATTGCCCAAAATACGAAGGGGCCGGAAAGTACGAAGGCTAAAACAATGACGAGTGCTGCACTAGTAGGACACTCCATAAAAATAGTTTTAAAACCTTATCAAAACACAAAAATTTATATAGGAACCAACTATGGCAAAAGTAGGGTTTTAGCCGATTCTGCTTTATTAAATGCTAAAAGCGAGGGCGTATTTGAATCTAAAACTAAATTAACGCCAGGCATTTATTTTCTAGTTTCGCCTAAGTATTCTATTTTATTTGATTTTTTAGTAGATGAATCACAACATTTTAAAATTATTGCAGATACCGCGGCTATAAATACATTTCAAATTATAGGCTCTACAGAAAATGATATTTTTAAAGCTTACTCAAAATCAATTAATGAATTGGGCATGCAATTAAGTAGCATTGAAAATAAATACAAGACTGCTACGAATGCCAAAGATTCTGCAAGCTTTAAAGAATTGTATTTAACAAAAGATAAAGAAGTAAAAGCAGCAAGAGCGAATGTGATTAAAACAAATCCAGGCACTATGACTAGCTTTTTTTTAAATGTGATGCAACGCCCAGAAGCCCCGGCCGTGCCTAGTATCAATGGTAAACAAGATTCACTGTATCCTTACTATTATGTAAAAAATCATTTTTGGGATAATGTGGTTTTTAATGATAACCGTTTACTTCGCACCCCTTTTTTTGAAGAAAAGCTAGATGAATATTTTAAAAACTATGTTTCCCGCGAACCCGATTCTATTATTGAAGAGTTACAATATATATTAACGGTGGCTAAAACAGGTAAAGAAATTTATCCTTTTTTACTATTTAAATTTACTAATAAATATATTGCGCCAGAATTTATGGGACAAGAAAAAGTTTTTTTACACCTGTTTCAAAACTTTTTTGCCAAAGGCGATACAGTACTTTTAAATGAAGCTTCCAAGAAATCTATTACAGAAAGGGCCTATAGTATGATGGCCAATCAGTTGGGCTTAGCCGCACCAGGCCTAATTATTAACAGCCCTGAAAATAAAAAAGTTTCTTTGTATGATCAAAAAGCAACTTATACCCTTCTTGCTTTTTGGGACCCCACTTGTAGTCACTGTAAAATAGAAATTCCAAGACTCGATTCTTTTTACAAAGCTTCTTGGAAAGATTTGAATGTAAAAATATTTTCAGTCAATATTAATTTTAAAGAATTAGTGGCTTGGAAAAACTTTATTAAAGAAAATCATTTAGAAAATTGGACCCACGCCTATCAAACGGAAGAGGATTTAAACAAAGAAATAAAAGCGGGACTACCTACCACCATTCGTCAACAGTATGATGTATTTAAAACACCTACTTTTTATTTATTAGATAGTAATAAAAAAATTATTGCTAAAAATTTAAGCTTAGAACAATTCAATGATTTCTTAGTAAATACAAATAAAAAGAAATGATAGTGATGGTTCTTAACAAAAGCATTGCTTTGATTGCTTTGATTGCTTTGATTACTCAATTAAAATACAGCGGCCACTACATCTCTTACCACCTTTGGTTTACCCAGGGTATAGTAATGTAAAACCGGCACACCAGCGGCTTTCAGCTCCTTGCATTGCATAATTAACCACTCTGTTCCTACTTGTTCGCAAGCTTCATCGGTAGTAGCTGCTAACATCGCATTTTTTAAATCCGAAGGAATATCTACATAAAAAATATTCGGTAAAATAGTTAACTGCTTTTTATTGGTAATAGGTTTGAGGCCTGGAATAATAGGAACAGTTATACCTATGCTTCTGCAAGCGTCTACATAGTCGAAATATTTTTTATTGTCAAAAAACATTTGTGTCATAATGTATTCAGCACCTGCATCTATTTTCTCCTTAGCACGTGCTAAATCAAATTCCATACTAGGCGCTTCAAAATGTTTTTCAGGATAACCCGATACGCCCATACAAAAATTTGTCTTGCTTCCGTTCACAATATCCTTATCTAAGTATTCTCCTTTATTTAATCCAACCACTTGTTCTAATAATTCAAGGGCTTGCTTATTGCCATTAGGTTCTGGAACAAATGTTTTTTGATTTTTTTCAGCGTCTCCTCTTAAAACTAATAAATTATCAATGCCTAAAAATTGTAAATCAATTAAAGCATCTTCTGTTTCTCTTTTAGAAAACCCGCCACAAATAATATGTGGTACAGCATCTACATTATAATGGTTCATTATGGCCGCACAAATGCCCACCGTGCCTGGACGCTTTCGCACATCTACTTTTTCTTCTGTACCATCTTCTCTTTTTCTTAAAACAGTTTCACTGCGGTGATAAGTTACATTAATCCATGAAGGCTTAAATTCCATTAGAGGATCTAAGTGTTCATATATGTAAGAAATGGTTTTACCTTTAAGAGGAGGTAATACCTCAAATGATACCAATGTATCTTTGGCCTTCGCCAAATGTTCCGTCACCTTCATATACAATTTGCTTTACTAGTGTTTGGGTTGTTTCTAAATAGAAACCTAACGCAAGACGCTATGCTGCAAAAATATATAATATTATTAAGCTATAGGTCGAAAAGCCCTATTTACCCTTATTTTTGTGTAAATTTCTATTGTGATACTTGCTATACATACCGATAAACTAATTAAGCAATACAAAGGCCGCAAAGTAGTGGACCAAGTAAGCATTTCTGTAAGGCAAGGTGAGATTGTGGGCCTATTAGGACCCAATGGTGCTGGTAAGACCACCACTTTCTATATGGTAGTAGGTTTAATTGCCCCCGATGAAGGGCGCGTATTTTTAAATGAGGAAGATATTACTAGGCTTCCCATGTATAAAAGAGCACAAATGGGCCTGGGTTATTTACCTCAAGAGGCCAGTGTGTTTAGAAAATTAACGGTGGCTGATAATATTATGGCCGTTTTAGAAATGACCAAACTTACGAAGGGCGAAAGAGAATTTAAATTAGAAAGTTTATTGGATGAATTTAATTTACATCAAGTACGCAATAATAATGGCGATAGTTTAAGTGGAGGTGAAAGAAGAAGAACTGAAATAGCAAGAGCATTGGCTGTTGATCCTAAATTTATTTTATTAGATGAACCTTTCGCGGGAGTTGACCCGATTGCAGTGGAAGATATACAGTCAGTGGTAGCTAGATTAAAATTAAAAGATATTGGTATTTTAATTACAGATCATAATGTAAATGAAACACTTTCTATTTGCGATAGAGCTTATTTATTAATAGAAGGAAAAATATTTAAACATGGCACTGCGGAAGAATTAGCAGAAGATGATCAAGTGCGCCGTTTATACTTAGGTACCAACTTTGAATTAAAACGCAAAGACTGGATCATTGAAATGGGCCAGAAAGCAAGATAAGTAATTAATGAAAATATTTAGCCCCGCATTATCAAGATTAGCGCGCCTTCGTTATGGGCAAATTGAACATTGGGTGAATGATCCTATTTCAGCACAAAGAGAAGTATTACAAGATTTAATTACACATGGTCAGTATACACAGTTTGGTTTAAAATATCAGTTTGCAGAAATATTTAATATTCGAAAATTTAAAGCTACTGTTCCTATTCACGAATACGAAGACCTCAAACCTTATATAGAACAAATTTTAGAAGCAGAGGAAGGCGTGCTCTGGAACACGCCCGTACAGTGGTTTGCAAAGAGTAGTGGTACCACTAATGATAAAAGTAAATTTATTCCACTGACTAAAGAAAGCATTGAAGACAATCATTTTCAAGCATCGAAAGATGTGCTCACTAGTTATTATCATGCACTACCCGATAGTGATTTACTCACTGGAAAATCCCTGGTGATTGGAGGAAGTCATCAAGTGCATCCTATTAAAGATGATATTCAATATGGTGATTTAAGTGCAGTTTTATTACAAAATTCTCCTTTTTGGGCAGGCTTAATTCGTACACCAGAATTATCGATTGCTTTAATGGATGAATGGGAAAATAAAATAGAAAGCTTAGCACAAAATACCATTGAAGAAGATGTCACTTCAATTGCAGGGGTGCCTACATGGACTTTGGTTTTATTAAAAAGAATTTTAGAAATTACAGGGAAGAAGAACATAAAAGAAGTTTGGCCCAATTTTGAATTATATATTCATGGCGGCGTTTCTTTCACACCTTATAAAGAACAATTCAATAAAGTCATTGGACCTAATTGTAATTATATTGAAATATATAATGCCAGCGAAGGTTTTTTTGCGGCGCAAGATAGAATTAATGAAGAGGGTATGTTACTTTATTTACAACATGGCATATTTTATGAGTTCATGCCGGTGGAGGAATATGGAAAGCCTCATCCCATTACTTATGGATTAAATAAAGTAGTAGTAGGAAAAAATTATGCCATTGTTATAAGTACCAATGGAGGGCTATGGCGTTATTTAGTGGGAGACACCATTCAATTTGTAAGCAGAAGCCCTTATCGTATAAAAGTAAGTGGCAGATTAAAACAATTTATCAATGCCTTCGGGGAGGAACTAATTGCAGATAATAGCGATAAAGCCATTAGTGAAACCTGCTCTGCCTTAGGTCTTACGATTAAAGAGTATACAGCAGCCCCTATTTATATGTCAGATCAAAATAAGGGGGCACATGAGTGGTTGATTGAATTTGATGAAAACCCCAAAGACCTTGAAGCCTTTACCCTTTTATTAGATAAAAATTTACAGGCAGCCAATAGCGACTACGAGGCCAAGAGACATAAAAATATTGTGCTAGGCCTTCCGCAAATTACGGCAGTTAAAGCGGGTTGTTTTCATGACTGGCTCAAACAAAAAGGAAAACTAGGTGGACAACACAAAGTGCCCAGACTCTCCAATGAGCGTAAATTTATAGAGGAATTAAAATTAATTCACGAACGAGGATAATAAAAAAATACTATGATTGAAACCTTAGGTTGGATTGCGACCGCTGTTGTAGTGGGTTCATTTGGCATACAGGATCAAAGAAAACTAAGGATAGTAAACATGTCCGGTAGTATTCTTTGGATTGGCTATGGTTTTTTAAAACAGGATAATCCTATTATATTTGTGAATATTAGTATTATGGTAATGCATACTTATTGGTTTATTAAAAATAAAAAATAATGAAACTATTAACAGGAAAAGTAGCCATTGTAACCGGAGCCGCTAGAGGCATTGGTGCAGCGATTGCTTTAAAATTAGCAGCGCAAGGTGCCCATATCGCATTCACCTATGTAAGCGATACTAGTGCTGAGAAGGCAAATAATTTAGTGGCTGAAATAGAAAAATTAGGCGTGAAAGCAAAAGCTTATAAAACTAATGCAGCCGATTTTACAGCTTGTGAAAGTTTCGTGAATGAGGTGGTAGCTAGTTTTGGGACCGTAGATATTTGTGTGAACAATGCAGGTATATCAAAAGATAATTTATTATTACGTATGACCCCAGAACAATGGGATGATGTAATAAATACGAATTTGAAAAGTATTTACAATATGACCAAGCATGTCATACGCCCCATGATGAAAGCAAAAAGTGGTAGTATTATTAATATGAGTTCTATTATTGGCATTCGTGGCAATGCAGGACAAAGTAGTTATGCTGCAAGCAAGGCCGGTGTCATTGGATTTACAAAGTCTATTGCTTTAGAAATTGGCAGTCGTAATATAAGATGCAATGCCATTGCGCCTGGTTTTGTAGAAACCGATATGACGCATTATTTAAATGAAGGAGATGCAGGAAAAGCTTTCTTAGATAAAATTCCTTTAGGACGTTTTGGAAAAGCAGAAGAAATTGCGAATACTACTTTGTTTTTAGCAAGTGATTTAAGTAGCTATATCACAGGACAAGTAATTAGCGCTTGTGGTGGTTTGAATATTTAATGAACTAACTATAATTTGTACTAGTTTATTATAACTTATTAGAGTCTTGCATCAATTTCTTTTTTCAAATCGGCATAAATGCTTTCTACGGTGCCTTCGCCAGTAACCATAATTACCTTATTAAATTTTAAATAATAAGTAGCTACCGCGGTTGTTTTATCTTGGTACTCTTTTATTCTTGCACGTATAATGGTTTCATTGGTATCATCGCTTCTTCCCGATGTTAAACCACGGCTTAATAATCTTTTTACTAATTCTTCCTCACTCACTTCTAAGGCCAATACTACATTAATCTCATTATTTTTTTCTTTCAATAAAGCGTCTAAAGCAATACACTGTGCCGTGGTGCGCGGGAAACCATCAAATAAAAAACCTTTGGCATCAGGATGCGCGTCTATAAAATTGCCTACCATGCCAATGACTACCGCATCAGGTACTAATTGACCCGCATCCATATAACGCTTGGCTTCCATGCCTAATTCGGTTTGATTCCCCATTTCTGTTCTTAGTAAATTTCCAGTACTAAGGTGTTGTAAGCCAAAAGATTCAATGATATTTTCACTTTGAGTTCCCTTGCCACTACCCGGAGGGCCAAATAAGATTAAATTAAACATGCTGTTGAGTTGAGTTCAAAGATACAGAACTGACTTAAATTTTAAATAATTTTAAGTAGCAATCTCTGCCAATTATGAAAATTTCGATATTGCTAAAATTTTATGCTTCTCTAAACAAAATAGATGAATAGTTGTTAGTATTTTTATCATCGAAATAAGCTTCTATGTATAAAATCATCTTTTGTTTACTATTATTAAGCACGGGAGCCTGCTCTCAGTCGCCCAATAATAGCCCATTAAAAAAAGCTCCTATGTCAACAAGCGAAAACAAGTACTATTCTACTACCAGTAAAGAGAAATTAGTATTAGCCGATAGTGTTTGGAAACAAGTCTTATCGCCCGAAGTATATCAGATTGCAAGACAGAAGGGTACCGAAAGGCCCTTTAGTAGTGCCTTTGAAACAAGTAAGGAAGTGGGCACTTTTCATTGCGCTGCCTGCGGTAATGCCTTATTTAAAAGTACGGCCAAGTTTGAAAGTGGTTGTGGCTGGCCTAGCTTTTTTGAACCCATCACCAAGGGCTCCATTATATATATACCCGATAACACGCTGGGTATGAGGCGTACCGAGGTTGAATGCGGAAAATGTAAGGCGCATTTAGGACATGTATTTGAAGATGGACCTCCGCCCACAGGACTTCGTTACTGTATTAATGGAGTGGTCTTAAGTTTAGAAAAATAATTACATCTTAAATAAACAAGACGTATTTACGCAGCAGTAACTAAACTTGCTTTATGTTTTTTCGTAAAATAATACATTGCATACAGGGTAATAAATACGCCTACAAAAGAAAGTATCATCACACTTTGTGAAAAGAATTGAGTCCATTGTATTTTAAGACTCATTCCTTCTTTTGCGAGCATCACAGACACGCTTCCTACATAACCCACCGAATCGGCTACATAAATAAAGAAGCCTGCATTGCCTTTCATGGAGAAGGCAGCAATGAGTCGATCAAAGAAAATAGAATTAAAAGGAATGTACACTAAGTATAAACCTAGTCCTACAAATATCATCCACCAAAAGGGATCTAATAATTGTAGTGAAAAATAATAAGTAGAAACGCCTGCTATTATAAAGCCCAGTAAAATAAAAACATGGGCCACCATTAATGCCTTGAAACTATTTTTAATAAGTACAACGGCTCCCATAATAATTAAAATAAAAATGGTAATCGGAATTTCTGTTTGCGTAAAAATAGCAGGTCTTGAACCAAAGCCCATCTCCTTCCACATATCTGCAGAAAAATTATCACGTATATCTCTAAAAATAGTGGCGAATAAATAAATAGCTACAAAGGCAATGATACCTGGTAAATATTGTTTCAATAAAAACTTTCGCTCAATGCCCGTCATAGGAACGCGTTTGGTTCTAAGTATTTCATCTTCTTCAGAAGGGGGTGGTACTTTTTCTAAACCATAGACACATATAATAAGAGGTAAAGCAAAAACCAATCCTGTACAAAATGGAACCCAAAATTCAGTAATATGGTATTGCGTCATTAACCAGGCCCCCACCGACTTTACCCAACCAGAAGAAAAAATAAAACTTACGGCTAGCGCAGCCCCTATAAAATCGGTACTCTTGCGTCCTTCCACATAAGAAAAAACAACACCCCATAACATACCTAGTGGAAACCCATTTAAAAATAAGAATAGTACATTATAAGGTGCGGGCACAATGGCAAATAGTAACCAGGCCAGCCAAGAAATGCCCGTTAATAAAAAAATAATTTTATACCTATTTACTTTTTGAAGCCCTGAAATAAATTTAATACCATAAAATTTAGCCAACATATAGCCTAGCATTTGACTAATGACTAGTGCGGTTTTGTAGGCAATGGGACCAAAGGTGAGTCCATCAAATGTGCATACAGTAAATGATTTTCTAAAGCCAAAAATAAATACATAAGTGCCAAATGAAACAAGGGCTGCATAAAGTGCAATGGATTTATCTTTGGATAAGATTGGCATATTTATTGTTTTTAATGGTATCTCAAATTTACATTTTAAACATGTATAATATTGACTAAATTAGTGTTTTATGAAACGACCTTCTATTTGTATATCTCCCATTGATTGGGGCCTTGGCCATGCCACTAGGTGCATTACGCTCATTAAGGCCTTTGAAAAATTAGGATATCAAGTATATATAGCAACAGAAGGATACCATGAGGCTATTTTAAGAGAAGCCTTACCGAATGCGCAGTTTTTACACTTAAGAGGCTACCGAATTCGGTATGCTAAATGGGGGTTTATACTTCCTATTGTACTACTTTTTCAACTACCTAAAATTATTTACAGTATTATTTATGAAAATAATTGGTTGAAAAAAGTACAAGCACAATATGAATTTGATATTATTATTTCCGATAATCGTTTTGGATTTTATCATAAACAAGTACCCAGTGTTTTTATTACCCATCAATTAAATTTACAAATGCATTTTGCCTGGGCCACTAGGGCTTTTCAAAAATTACAATATAGTTGGTTAAAAAAATTTAAGGCTTGTTGGATCCCCGATATGGAAGGGCCCAATAATTTATCGGGCAAATTAGCCAATCCTAAAGATAAACCTAGCATACCATTATGGTATATGGGTTGTTTGTCTAGACTCATCGATGAATCTAATAATACCGATTCGCTTAGCGCTACTAACAATAATGCCTCTTCTACTATTAATAATCAAACTGTTTTTTTAGGTATTGTTTCAGGGCCCGAACCACAAAGAACCTTGCTAGAAAATTTATTATGGAAAGCAGGTAACAAATTTAACATTCCCTTTGTAGTCATTGCGGGCACCCCTTCTAAAGAAGCGCCTAATAAAATAATAGAAGAAAATAAGAATGCTATCCTTTATGCACATTTAGCAGCGCCTGCATTAGTAAAAGAAATTAAACGTGCTGAATATATTATTTGCAGAGGCGGCTACACCACTTTAATGGAATTAATTCCTTTTGAAAAAAAATTAATTTTTATTCCCACCCCTGGGCAAACAGAGCAAATGTATTTAGGAAAATTATGGCAGGAAAAAAATTGGGCAGTCTGTTATGCACAAGAATATTTTAAATTAGATATTGCTTTAAAAGAAGCGAGTAGTTTTCATTTTAAACAAGCGCCGTTTAAAGCTTTTTCCCTAGAAGCACTTGAGGCTGCTATAAAGAAGTTATCTTTATAAATATGGCAGTTCAAAAAATTAATATTGAAAAATTTATAATTGAAACAAGTGCAAGCATGGGTGTAGACATTGATCTTAGCCTTCGTCCAAGCATTATTATAGATGTAAGAAGCCCTGCAGAGTTTGAACATGCACATATGCCTTCTGCACTTAATCTTCCCTTATTTGATAATGAGCAGCGCGCCATGATTGGTACTACTTATAAAAAACAAAGTAGAGAGGCTGCTATTAAAGCAGGCCTACCTCTATTTGGAAATAAGATGCTGCCCATGATTGAAACAGTGGAAAGCTGGATAGCAGCAGCTCAAAAAGACAACGAATTAACCAAGCCCACTCTATATGTGCATTGTTGGAGAGGAGGCATGCGCAGTGCTGCGGTGACCTGGCTATTAGATTTGTATGGATATAAAGTAATTCAATTAACAGGAGGTTACAAGGCTTACAGAAATTGGGTACTGGAGCAATTTACGATTCCATATACCTTCAAAGTTTTAGGCGGTTACACCGGCTCGGGTAAAACAGAAATTTTACATGCACTTAAAGAAAAAAATTACGCTGTGATTGATTTAGAGGGGCTAGCAAATCATAAAGGTTCGGCCTATGGCGCCATTGGTCAGCTGCCGCAACCCAGTCAAGAAATGTTTGAAAATATTTTAGCTAAAAAATTATGGGAGGTAAATAAAAATAAAAAAAATATTTGGATAGAAGACGAGAGTCAAAGAATAGGAACAGTTTTAATTCCTACACCCTTATTTCATTTGATGCGTAACAGTACTTGTTATTTTATGAAGATTCCTTTTGAGCAAAGACTTCATTTTATTGTGGAAGGATATGGAAGCTTTGATCAAAAAAGTTTAATAGAAGCGACGATACGCATTCAAAAAAGACTGGGCGGTCTAGAAACCAAGACAGCTGTGGATTATATTACAGAAGGCGCCTTAAAAGAAGCCTTTTCTATTTTATTAAAATACTATGATAAGTGGTATGAAAAAAATACAAAAAACGAAGTAGTTCCAAAAATTAAGTTAATCCCCGTTTTGTCTGAAAGGGTGGATCCAAATTATAATGCCCAATTATTAGAAAAGCTAAGTGAATGATGGGTATCATCATTTATTAATTAAGTTTTTTGGTTATCTTCAATTTTATAAATTATGCAACAATTACTTGCTTGGTGGATGTTCACCATTAGAGGTTGGAGAATTGAAGGTAAATTTCATTTTGAATTGCCTAAGTCTATTATGATAGTGGCACCTCATACACATTGGGTTGATTTTTTTATAGGGCTCGCTGTTCGTAAAAAATTGGGTTTTATGTTTGTACATTTTTTAGGCAAAAGCGAACTTTTTTGGCCTCCCTTGGGTTGGTTTTTACGCTCCCTCGGCGCCTACCCGGTAAATAGAGAGCAAAAACATAATATGGTAGACCAGGTCGTGGCTATTTTTAATAAAAAAGAGCGGTTTCACCTTGCGCTTTCTCCAGAAGGAACCCGTAAAAAAGTTACAAAGCTTAGATCTGGCTTTTATCATATTGCCAAAAATGCCCATATTCCCATTGTGATGGTAGGTTTTGATTTTGCTCAAAGAAGAGTGGTTTTCGCTGAGCCCTTTTTTGCCAGCAACGACGAAAAAGCAGATAAACACAATATTGTACAGTTTTTCAAGCAGTTTAAGGGCTATATCCCCGAATATGGGATCACCCAGGACCTTGAAAATTAACCTCTTGTTTAACAAAATATTGTTTTTTCATATAAACTATATTAGTATTTTTGTCCTAAACCTATTTATATTCATTTTAAATAAAACAGATACAGTATGAAAAGTAAACTTTTTTTAGCGCTTGCGGTTCTTAGCATTGGTGCTTATTCTTGCGTAAGTCCTAAGAAATTGCAGGAAGCAGAAGCTAAATACGGCCAGTTGAATGGAGCTTATGCCGATTTACAAGGTAAATACCGTGATGCACAAGATGCCATCACTAAAAGTAAAACAGATGCTGAAAGGGCTTCTGATAGAACCAAATCATTACAAAGCACTATTGACGAATTAAACAAACAAGTCGATTTCTTAAAATCAAATAACAATGTTGTTTTAAGTCAATTAAAAGATATGTCTGTAGTAACTGGTGCACAAGCAGAAAGCATTAAAAAGTCATTAGACAATATTGGTGCTAAGGATTTATATATCCAAGGTTTACAAAGTTCAATGGCCCGTAAAGATTCTATCAATATGAATTTAGTGATGAATTTGAAAGGTGCTATTGGAGATTTGAACGATGGTGATATCAATGTGAAAGTGGATAAAGGTGTTGTATATGTTGACATTTCAGATAAATTATTATTTAAAAGTGGTAGCTTCAACATTACTGATAAAGCAAAAGTAGTCTTAGGTAAAGTAGCGAAAGTATTGGCTGCACAACCTGCTATTGAATTTATGGTAGAAGGCCATACCGATTCTAAGCAATTAATTAGCGGTGGTACAAATTTAATGGAAGATAACTGGGACTTAAGTGTGAAAAGAGCTACTACAATTGTTCGAGTATTACAAGACACTTACGGTATCGATCCTAAGCGTATGACAGCAGCTGGTAGAAGTGAGTACATTCCTCTAGCTGATAACGATTCTCCAGAAAACAGAGCGGCGAATCGCAGAACAAGAATTGTGATTCTTCCTCAATTAGATCAATTCTTTAAATTGTTAGAGAAGAAGTAATTTCTTTTCTCTGTATTAAAATAGTGTAAGCCCTTCCCGTTCATTCGGGAGGGGTTTATTTTTTATAGAAAGTTTTCATTTTTAGTTTTCCACCTCTAACAATAATGAGGGGTCTTGCCCTATCTTCGCAACATGCAAGCAGCGTATTTAAATGGTTTGAACGAAAAGCAATTAGAGGCGGTTTTACATATTAAAGGCCCCTTAATGATTATTGCTGGTGCGGGAAGTGGTAAAACAAAGGTATTAACTACCCGTGTGGCACATCTAATGCATAGCGGGGTTGATTCGTTTAATATATTGGCACTTACTTTTACCAATAAGGCCGCAGCTGAAATGAAAGAGCGTATCGAAAAGGCCTTGGGCAATACCGAAGCAAGAAATTTATACATTGGAACTTTTCATAGTGTGTTTGCAAGAATACTAAGAGCCGAAGCGGACAAATTAGGCTACCCAAAAAGTTTTACCATTTATGATACTGATGATTCCCGCTCTGTTATAAAAGCAGTGGTGAATGATATGGGCTTAGATGATAAATTATACAAACCCAATATTGTACACAACCGAATTTCGTCTGCCAAAAACGCATTAGTGGGTCCCGCTGAATATTCCATGGATACTTTTTTAAAGCAGGAAGATGCGAGATCTAACCGACCGGCTATTGCAGACATATACGCTAGTTATGCGGCACGTTGTTTTAAAAACGGTGCGATGGACTTTGATGATTTGCTTTTTAAAATGCACGAACTCTTACAAAACTTTCCAGAGGTACTTCATAAATACCAACACAAGTTTAAATATATTTTAATTGATGAGTACCAGGATACCAATCCAGTGCAATATCAAATTGCCAAATTACTAGCCGCCGTGCATGAAAATTTATGCGTGGTGGGTGATGATGCACAAAGTATTTATAGTTTCCGTGGTGCCACCATTGAAAATATTTTACAATTTCAAAAAGACTACGACGATGTGAAGTTAGTGAAGTTGGAACAAAATTATAGAAGTAGTCAGTCCATTATTGGTGTGGCGAATCATGTGATTAAAAATAATGTGGGACAAATACCCAAAGAATTATGGACTGAAAATGAAGCAGGTGATAAAATAAAGTTAGTGCGCACCATGACTGATAATGATGAAGGAAAATTTGTAGCAGATGCCATTCAAGAAAATAAATTAAGAAATCATTTCTATAACAAAGACTTTGTAATTTTATATCGTACCAATGCACAAAGTAGATCCTTTGAGGAAAGCTTAAGAAGAACCGGCATTGCTTATAAGATATATGGTGGGCTTAGCTTCTATCAAAGAAAAGAGGTGAAAGATTATATTGCTTACTTACGCATTATTGCCAACACCAAGGACGAAGAGGGTTTGAAAAGAATTATTAATTATCCTGCAAGAGGCATTGGAAAAACCACCATGGAAAAATGTTTGGTCATTGCGGGTGAACAAAATATTACTTTTTTTGAAGTACTAGAAAAAGCTAAGGCCTTTGGATTTAAAGCAGGTACGCTAACCGCTATTGAAGAGTTTGTGACCATGATTAAGTATTTTCAAAATCAACTTACTAAACATAATGCTTATGATGTAGCCGTGCAAGTAGGTAAGCATACTAATTTAGTGAAGGAATTATTTAATGATAAGTCTACCGAAGGTTTAGCGCGTTATGAAAACATTCAAGAATTATTAAACTCTATTAAAGAGTGGACTGAAAGCCCAAGCAATGACGACGGTGAATTAGGCGATAAAAGTTTAGGGTCCTACTTACAACAAATTACACTTATCACCGATGCCGATAACGACAACGGCAATGAGGACACTGTAAAATTAATGACGGTGCATGCGGCGAAGGGATTAGAATTTGCCTGTGTATTTTTAGTAGGCTTGGAAGAATCTTTGTTCCCCAGTGGCATGAGTGTAAATACCAGAGAAGAGTTAGAGGAAGAAAGAAGGTTATTTTATGTAGCAGTAACCAGGGCTAAAAAACATTTATGGTTAACCTATGCCAACACGCGCTACAGATATGGTCAATTAGTTCAAAACGACCCAAGCAGGTTTATAGATGAAATGCCAGAAGATCAAATTGATAAAAGCAGTTCTGGTGGTGGCGCAAAAAATCAAACTAGTACTTGGGGATCGGCCTATGATAGAATGCATGGTGGCACCCAAAAAACCGAGTCTTCTAAACCTAGTTACCTGCCTGTTCTGGCACCCCATACTTTAAATAAAAACCATATCCCTTCGGCTAATTTCACCCCTTGTGATCCATCAGCACTAGAAGCAGGCGCTAAGATTGAGCATCAAAAATTTGGATTTGGCGTTATTAAAGAAATAGAAGGATCGGCACATAACCCTATTGCCATTATCCTTTTTGATAAAAATGGCGAGAAAAAGATTATGTTGAACTACGCCAAGCTTAGTATTATACCCTAAAACTCTTTCGATATCGGAAAAATATAGGCCCAATTAGCCCAAAGCCCTCTTCCTGCAAGCTTTTTGATTATTTTTGTAGCGCATTGAATTAAAAAGCAAGCTGAATTAAAAATTGAAATTATGATTACCACAGGCAATACCATTGTAAGTATCTATACCGAAATGACTCCTAACCCAGAAACGATGAAGTTTGTGGCCAACAAGCTTTTGTATCCAGGAAAAAGTATTGACATCGCCGAGGAAAATCTAGCCTTTGCTTCACCGCTTGCAAAAGAATTATTTAGTTTTCCTTTTATTAAAAGTGTTTTTATAGCAAGCAATTTTGTGACAATTACCAAAAATACAGAACAGGATGACTGGCAGGATGTAATACCTACTATTAAAACTTTCTTGAAAGAATATTTAGAGAATGGTGGTATGGTAGTAAATGAAGAAGAAGTTGCTAAAATGAAACAAGAAGCTAGTAACACCGTTAACGCAGATGATAATGATATTGTGAAGCGTATTAAAGAATTATTAGAAAATTATGTGAAGCCCGCAGTGGAGATGGATGGCGGTGCCATTCAATTTAAAAGTTATAACGACGGCATCGTAAATTTAATGTTACAAGGTTCTTGTAGCGGATGCCCTTCCAGTATGGTTACCCTTAAAGCAGGTATCGAAGGCATGATGAAGCGTATGATACCAGAAGTAAAAGAAGTAGTGGCCGAGGCAGAGTAGTAATTTAGAAGGCCTTAATTAAATATAAGGCCTTCTAAATATACCCTCTAATGATTTTGTTCAAAAAATTAAAAATTTTTCGAACTAGTTATATTTTTATACTTTCTTACAACTTACCGTAAAGTTCTCTTAATTTTTCTCTACTAATAATGCTTTCCCAATTAGGGCCCAAGGCGTTTTCCCATAAAGGTTTCATACCAAGAGATACATTAATCATAGTATCGAACTGCTCTTCTGTTAAATTAGCACAAATACCCGTAGGAATTTCAATTTTATTTTTTTCTACCATGAACTTAAACTCTTCTACGCCTGCAGGATAATATTCTGCTAAATGATTCATCACAATACAATTACCAATACCATGCTTAGTGCCTAATAAATAACTAAGGCCATAGCTGACCGCATGCGCTACACCCACTTGACTATAAGCAATGCTCATACCGCCTGCAAAAGAAGCCATCATTAGTTGGTCGTCACATTCTTCATCCCATTTATCCTTTTGCACAAATATTTTTTGACAAAGGTCCAATGCTTTTTCTCCGTAGCTTTTACTAAACTCATTTAAAAAAGTACCTTCTAAGCTTTCGATACAATGAATATAACAATCCATGCCTGTATAAAAACGTTGGTTCGCTGGCGCGTTCTTCGTTAATTCAGGATCCAATACAATTTGATTAAAGGGAGTAAAGTCGGAGTTCATACCAAGTTTACGCGTAGGTCCGGTTAATACAGTGGTGCGGCTTACTTCAGCGCCTGTTCCACTTAAGGTAGGAATACCTACTTTATAGACTCCGGGTAATTTTACTAGGTCCCAACCTTGGTAATCTGCAGAAGATCCCGGATTAGTCATCATTAAAGCAACTGCCTTGGCTAAATCTAAAGTAGAGCCACCTCCAATACCAATAATACCACTCACTTCACCAAACTCGGCTTTTAATTCAGAAGCGAGTGCGTCTACTTGTTTTGTTTTAGGTTCATGGGTAACATCCACATAAACAATCTTATCTTTTCCTCTTAGGGGAATTCTACTAGCAAGTGGCTTGCCCACAAAAAAATGATCTAAAAAAAATATCATTGGAAATTCGCCCTTACGATGCAGGGCGATAATTTCATCTACTTGATTAAAAGAACCGCGACCAAACACCACATAGTCGACCATTTTGAAATTACGAAACTGCATATTTATTTTTTTACTCTTGTCAAAGTTACAATCTTATTAATATTTACGATGCTAATTTCTTTTGTAGCGCTTCTAAAGAAACGCCTTTAGTTTCTGGTACTTTAGCTATAATCCAAACTAATTGCAAGGCCATCATCACTGTAAAAAAAGCAAAGATGGGCCAAGGATTATCTTTAAAAATACCATTTTTACTATCTAAGAAAACGGGTGTTACTAAGGTTATAAGCGCTGCAAATACCCAGTGAATACTGGCACCGAATGCCTGGCCCTTAGCTCTAATTTGAGTGGGGAATATTTCTGATATCAATACCCAAATGACCGCACCTTGTCCAATAGCATGCGAGGCTATAAATAATAATAAAAAGCTAAGCATGAACTCCGGTGCACTGTGGTTAATAAAGCCGTAAGCCACCATGGATAAACTTATAATATAACCGAAGGATCCAATGATTAATAAAGTCTTTCGGCCAATGCGATCAATTAAGTAAAGACCTACAAATGTAAATAATAGGTTCATGAGTCCTAATGAAATGGAACTTAATAAAGAATTATTTTTTGCAAAACCCGCTTCTTCTAAAATTCTAGGTGCATAGTATAAAAGAAAGTTAATACCCGATGCCTGATTAAAAAAGGCAACAAAAAAAGCAATAGATATAATTTTAGAGTGATGCTTGGTAAATAATTTAAGCCCCCCTTGCATTTTTTCTTCCTTATTTGCAGTTTTTATTTCCTCAATGGTTTGATCAATATTTTCTACGCCCACAATAGCCAAGGTTTCTCTTGCACCAGCTTCATCGTTTTTAACAGAGAACAACCACCTTGGACTTTCGGGCAACCCCAATGTCATAATGGTATAAATACCAGCCGGGATTAACAATACTGCTAGCATCCAACGCCAATCGTTGGCACCACCAAAACCTGCTAAAAAATAATTAGATAAATAGGCAACTAAAATACCAAAGACAATATTGAACTGATACATACCCACTAACCTTCCTCTATTATTTTTATTAGAAATTTCAGAAATATAAGTAGGGGCTGCTACAGAAGAAACCCCAATAGCAATACCGCCGATTAATCTAAAGAAAGAAAAAGTATAAGGATCTTGTGCAAAAGCAGAACCAATAGCGGATGCTATAAACATAATACCTAGCCATATCAATACTTTTTTACGTCCATATTTTTCGGTGGGGGCGCCCGCAAACACAGAGCCAATAACGGTTCCCCATAATGCCATGGACATAATAAAAAAACCATGAAATAAAGGTGTGGTATGCCAAAGTTCTTGAATAGGCTTATCGGCACCAGAAATAACTACCATATCAAAACCAAAAATAAAACCAGCCAAGGCGGCTACTATAGTTGATTGAAATAATTTTCCTTTGTTCATGGTTGAATATTAATATTATAAAGAAGGTTTCTGTTAATAACTTTTTTAAATATACTTATTATTAAAGCAAGTTTTATAAACTGCTTATTATAAAAGTTTCGCTGCTTTAATTAAATCCTCCGGTGTGTCTATTTCAATACCCATATAATTAGTTACTACCATTTTTATAGAAACGCCATTTTCTAAATAACGAAGGCATTCAATTTTTTCAGCGGTTTCTAATGGGGACATTGGCCAGTTAGTAAAATTAAGGAGGGCTTGTTTTTTAAAGGCGTACACACCAATATGTTCATAATAAGGAATGGCTATTTCAGTATTTCTTGGATAAGGAATAACGCTGCGTGAAAAAAACAGTGCATTCATATTTTTATCCACGGCCACTTTTACATAATTAGGGTCGGCAATGAATTCAGTATTGGTTAATGCCTGCATAAGAGAGGCCACTTCTACTTTATCATCTTTAAAAACAGTAATTAATTTTTCAAGGGGTTCTTTTTTTACAAAGGGTTCGTCTCCTTGTACATTCACTACTATATCAATGGCTAAATGCTCTATTGCTTCAGCAATGCGGTCCGATCCGCTTTCATGTTCTTTTTTACTCATGATGGCCTTTCCGCCATTTGAAATAATTTCATTAAAAATAATTTCGCTATCGGTTACCACATATACTTCATCGAAGAGGCCCGTTGCCACTGTATTGTCATAGGTATGTCTGATAACCGTTTTAGTACCCAAGGCCTGCATTAGTTTTGCTGGAAAGCGTGTGGCCGCATAGCGGGCAGGAATAAAGGCTCCAATTTTGGTCATTTCGTTTTTAGCTTATTTATCTTTTAAAAACTAGATTAGTAATCTGATTTTATCGATTTATCAAAAGGCGCCCTGAGTTGATAAGCCAAGGACTTATCTTTTGAATTGTCCATTACATCTAGTCCATAAATAATTTCATTCATAGGGGTATAGTTATACGTACCTAATAAACGGTCCCAGAAAGAAAATATATTTCCGTAATTACTATCGGTTTGTGGACGCTTTATATGATGATGGGTTCTATGCATATTGGGAGATACAATAATGTATCCAAAACTTTGATCGAACCATTTGGGTATTTTAATATTTGCATGATTAAATTGTGTTAACACCACACTTAAGCTCTGGTATACCATCACTATCCATATTGATGTGCCTAAGATAAATACAGCCAAAATAGCAAATACGGCTCTTACCACCGACTCACCCGGATGATGTCTATTGCCTGTAGTAGTGTCTACCTGTGTATCGGCATGGTGTACCATATGAAATTTCCATAAAAATTTTACTTTATGTTCTATCATATGAACTAAATAAGCACCTATAAAATCTAATAATAATAAACCCGCAATGGCTTCCACCCAAGGGCTTAATTGAATGATATGAAGTAAACCAAAGTTTTCTGCCACTGTCCAGTCACTTACTTTTACCATTACAAGTGCGAATAAAAAATTAATGACAATGGTGGTAAGTGTAAAAAAGAAATTCAGGCCCGCGTGTTTGAACTTATTGTATTTGAAATTAAATAAGGGTACTGCAATTTCAACTAACCAGAAAAAGCTAATGCCTCCTGCTAATAACAAGGCCCTGTGCGCACTTGGTATATGTGCAAAATAATTTTTTATGAATTCTAGCATGGTCGTTTGTTTATAGTATAAATGTAAATAAAAAAACCCGATGTACCATTGATTGGGCCAGCGGGTTTAATTATTAGAGCAATTGTTAAAGTAATTATTAAACAGCTTATTTAAGCAATCAAATAAAAGCTTTATAGGGTAGATATTGTATTAGTTATTTAACATTAAAGGCATGACCAACATAAGAAGGTCCTCTCCTGGTGCTTGCTCAGAGGGCTTGATAAGGCCGGCCTTGCTAGGTGTAGAGAGTTCTAAAAATATATCATCGGTATCGGCAGCAGATAACATTTCAATTAAAAACTTTGCATTGAATGCTATTTGAATGTCTTCACCTTTGTATTCACAACTCATACGCTCATTTCCTTCAATACTAAAGTCAATGTCTTGGGCAGCCATTTGTAATTCATTGCCTGTAATATTTAATGCCACTTGATTGGTGCTCTTATTACTAAATACATTCACACGACGAAGCGCATTTTGAAAATCATGCTTGTTCACTGTTAAGCGGTATGGGTTATCCGAAGGTATAACTACTTTATAGTCAGGAAAACGCGCATCAATTAATCGACAAATTAATTGTGTAGAACCGTGGTCTACAAAAAGATGATTATTGTTAAAGCTTAAGGTAATTGGGTCTTCGTTATCGGGTAAAGCGTTCTTTAATAAGTTCAAAGGTTTTTTAGGCACAATGAAAGAAGCGTTTTGTTTTGCCTTGGTGTCGGTTCTTTTATAACGTACCAAGCGATGAGCATCGGTGGCAACAAACTGAACACTGTCCTTGGTTAATTCAAAGAATACACCTGTCATGGCAGGACGAAGATCGTCTCCACTAACTGCAAATAATGTTTTATTGATAGCCGTTAATAAACTATTGCTCGTCATGTCAAAGCCAGTAGTATCATCGGCTGTAGGTTCTTTCGGAAAATTATCTGGATTTTCTCCCATTACCTTATACTTACCATTATCACTGGTAATTTCTACGCTATAGTTTTTATCTATATTGAAAGTAAGGGGTTGGTCTGCAATATTTTTTAAAGAATCAATTAATATTTTAGCGGGAATACAAACACGACCATTGGCCTTGCTTTCCACATCCATTTGAACGCGCATTACCGTTTCTAAATCGGTGGCCACAATATTTAATTTTTTATCTTCGATTTCGAATAAAAAATCTTCCAAGATAGGAAGAACAGTGTTAGTGTTAATAACACCTGAAATTTGTTGAAGGTGTTTTAAAAGCGAAGAAGAAGAAACGATAAATTTCATAGGACAATACGGTTTTACTGGGCAAAATAACCTTAAATAACACTAACGAAACTAATGTAAAATCTTAAGATTAAAAAGCTATTTTAGCATTTCTTATTGACATACTTATCTACAAAATGCAAAACATTAGAATAGGCAAAGAGCAGGCTATACAAAGGATACGGCATTTTTGTGCTTACCAAGAAAGAGCCCAGCAAGAGGTAAGAGACAAGCTCTATGCTTTTGGTATGACCCCCATTGAAGTGGAAGAAATAATTTCAGATTTAATTTCAGATAATTTTTTAAATGAAGCAAGGTTTGCAGAAAGTTTTGCAGGCGGTCATTTTAGAATAAAGTCATGGGGTAAGCAAAAAATAAAATATTCCTTACAACAAAAAAGAGTAAGTCCGGTGAACATTAAAAAGGCATTGCTCTGTATTGATGAAGGGGCTTATAAGAAAACATTATTGAACCTAGCCACCAAAAAATGGAATTCACTGAAGGGCGAAAGGGGCATGAGTCGTATGGCTAAAACACAATCCTTTTTAAATCAAAGGGGCTTTGAATCAAACTTAATTAGCCCCATTATACAAGCACTAAACAAGAACTAGCTTTTTTATTTGAATATTGTACCTTTAGTAAACAAGAAAAAAGAATGTCTTTATCCACACTTAGTTTCTCACTTATACAAACCGATTTATTTTGGGAAGATAAAGCGGCCAACCTTGACATGTTAGCTAAAAAAATAATGGATATTGAAGAATATACAGAGGTAGTGGTACTACCCGAAATGTTTAGCACGGGCTTTAGTATGCGACCCACTGAGTTTGCTGAAACTATGGATGGGCCTAGCGTTCAGTGGATGAAGCAATTGTCTTCAGAAAGAAAAGTGATCATTGTTGGCTCTTTAATTATCAAAGAAGAAAATATTAATAAAGAAGCTCGGTTTTATAACAGACTTATTTGGGTTTTGCCCAATGGAGAATTAGGTTATTATGACAAAAGACATTTGTTTGCCTTTGCGGGTGAAGACCAACATTATACTGCTGGCGATAAAAGATTAATTGCAAGTGTAAAAGGATGGAAAATAAATTTACAGGTTTGTTATGACTTACGTTTCCCTGTTTGGGCGCGTCAACAAAGGGAAGAATATGATGTACTTTTATATGTTGCCAACTGGCCAGAGAAAAGAAATCATGCCTGGAAAACATTGTTAACCGCGCGTGCTATCGAAAACCAGTGCTATACTATTGGTGTCAATAGAGTAGGAATTGATGGCAATAATACCACACATAGTGGCGACTCCTTAATTATAGGACCCCTTGGAGAAGTGCTCTACCACTGCGCTTACAAAGAAGATGTTTTTACCATTACACTACAAAAAGAAGAGCTTACTGACGCTAGAAATCAATTTCCTTTTTGGAAGGATGCCGATTTTTTTCAAATTCAATAATTAGAAATTAAAATACAATGCACATAAGTTTATCTATTCAAAAATTATTTACGGGAAAAGATTGGATGAAGGAGGTGGTGATTGAAATAGAAAATGGAATTATAAAAAATATTGGTAGTGTTGGCTATGATGCTAATAATGCAATGCCTCTTGTAATACCTGCCTTAATTGATTTACAAATTTATGGTGCCGAAAATAAATTATTATCTGAATTTCCTGATGCGGACACCATTGAAAAAACTTATAGATACTGTTTAGCAGGGGGTGCTGCTTATTTTCAACCTACCATTGCTTCTCAAACCAATGAAATTATTATAAAAGCAATAGACGCCGTAAGAGCCTATAAAGCTAGTGGTGGCAAGGGTTGTATGGGACTCCATATTGAAGGGCCTTGGATTAATGTAGAAAAAAAAGGAGCACATCAGGCAGAGATAATTCACTCCCCTTCTTATGAAGAAGTGAAAGCAATCATTGAATATGGAAAAGATTGTATTGGTATGATTACCATTGCACCTGAAGTGGTAGATCAAAAAATTATTGATTTAATGCAAGAAAATAATATTGTAATTTCTGCAGGGCATACTAATGCTTCTTATGAAATAGCAACTAGTTTTTTAAATAAGGGTATAACAGTGGGTACACATTTATATAATGCAATGAGCAGTTTACAACACAGAGCTCCCGGTATGGTGGGCGCTCTGTTTAATCACCCAACAGCTATGTGTAGTTTAGTTGCAGATGGTTACCATGTCAATTTTGATGCTATTAAAATTGCTAAAAAAATAATGGGCGACCGTTTGTTTTGTATTACCGATGCAGTGACCACTGCAAGTACTGGTATCTACCAACATACACTGGTAGGAGACAAATATGAAAGCCGGGGTGTATTGAGTGGCTCGGCATTAACACCATTAAAATCGGTGAAAAACTTAGTGGATAAAGTAGGTATTGAATTAGGAGAAGCCATAAGAATGTGTAGTGTATATCCAGCCAAGGTAATGAAACAAGATACCATTAAGGGCAGTATTGAAATAGGCGCAAAAGCAGACCTAGCTTGCTTAAGCGAGGACCTTGGATTAATAAAAATGATGGTCGCTTAAAATGTTTCTCTAAAAACTTGAATAAAATTGCGCGCTTTATTTCCCAAATGCATTCCAACCCTGTGCTGTTATATCAAATAAATTTTTACCCTTGGTAATTAATTTAGCGCCTTCTTCTTTATCACACATATAACCAATCACACTAATTTCTTCTTGCAGGGTTATTTTATCGTAATCGGCCTGTTTCATAGTAAATAAAAGTTCATAGTCTTCTCCTCCATTCAATGCACATACGGTGGGGTCTAATCCAAACTTAAAAGCCGCCGCACGGCTAGCATCATGAATTGGAATTTTTTCTTCATAAATTCTACAGCCTAAATTACTTTGTTTGCACAAATGCAAAACCTCACTACTTAAGCCATCACTAATATCCATCATGGAAGTAGGCAGTATTTGTTGATTTTCTAAAATTTCAATAATATCTTTTCTGGCTTCTGGTTTTAATAAACGACCTACTATATAATCTTCGTTTTCTAAATTGGGTTGTATTTGCGGATTCTCTACAAATATTTGTTTCTCCCGCTCCATGAGTGTTAATCCTAAAAAAGCGGCCCCCAAATCGCCTGAAACGCAGATGAGGTCTCCAGTTTCAGCGCTACTGCGTTTGATATATTTATCTGGTGCTACTTCTCCTATTGCGGTCACTGAAATTATTAATCCTTTTTGTGAAGTAGAGGTATCGCCTCCAATTAAGT
>QYPL01000008.1 GCA_007280515.1 Sediminibacterium sp. | reverse complement strand
GGTTTGGGACCAGGTGGTCGCAGGTTCGAATCCTGTCTTCCCGACCAAAAAAGAAAACATAAGCCTCAACGAAAGTTGGGGCTTTGTTATTTAACGAATAAACAAATCAAGCTCGCTTGAATTTGTGAATGAGTTAAATAACATAAAGGCCACGAAGTGGACTTTTGTTGTATAGTATAAATCAAGCTCGCTTGAATTTGTGAATGAGTTAAATAACATAAAGGCCATGAAGTGGACTTTTGTTGAGGCTTATGTTTTTATGCTTTTGCACTGAGGGTTAACAGGATGCCGGAGCGAAGCGACGGCAATCCAAATGGCATATAAAAAAGGTACAGGATCACTTAAAATTTAGTATCGCCCACTTCAACAAACTATTATTCTCTTTAGGTAGGTCTAATTTCTTTTTAATATTATACCTATGGTTACGAATTGTTTTTTCAGAAACAAATAATATTTCAGCTATTTCTTTACTCTGTTTTTGCTGGGAAATTAAACTTAGTATTCTGCTTTCGGTGGCTGTTAACTTTTTATTCGTTGTCATAGTTTATACTATTTGTTTAGTAGTATAAACTTATTACATATAATTTCATTTTCGGTTAAAGTATTTTAACAAATGAGTATATGAATAGAAAATTTATATAAATTATAGAATACTTTCGAATTATTTCTAAAAAAGTAATTAAACTATTTTAATATTGGCTTTAATACTTCAAACTTACCATCGATAGTTTTTGAGTCGTAGTTTAAGCCTAGTATATGCGCGACCAATGGATAAATATTTACATTTTCAAAACCATCAATGGTCAACCCTTTTTTAAAGGCAGGGCCCCAAGCCATAAAGCTGGCGCGCATTTCAGGCATATGATTATCAAAGCCATGTTTACCTAGTGAAGGTTTACTCTTCGATAAATTAAAAACTTTAGGAAAATGTGGCACCACAATTAGGTCACCTAATCTGTTAAATTTATCGTCTGCTTTTTTATGATGCCAGTAGGCTGGAGTCTCATCTAATGTATACACAGTCACACTGGTATCTTTTTTAAGTGCATTATAAGTGGGTTCTATTTTAGATTTATCCTTTGCGTATAAATGTAATTGTGTATCGCCCCAAGGAACAGTAAAATAAGCGGTATCAATACTGGAAGGCAAAGGCTTGGTATTTACATTATCTACCTTGGCCATGCCATGGTCTGAAACAAAAATATAATTAATAGGTAAGTGTAAACTTGCTAATGATTCTTGTAAGGCATTAATACTACTATCTACAAACTGCACCGATTTTTTTACGAGCATATCATCAGGTCCATAATTATGTGCATCGTGATCAACATCGGGAAAATAAAAAGTAATGAAGTGTGGGCGCTTATCTTCAGGAAGGCTTAACCAGTCCTTCACAGCTTTAATTCTAGTGGCGATATCAATTTTTTCATTATAGATATAATGGTAGGTAGGTTTAATGCCTTGGATTTCGGCTTCTGACCCTACCCAGTAAAAACTAGCACTAATCATTTTTTGCTGCTCTGCTAAAACCCAAAGTGGGGTACCGCTATACCATTTACCTTCCGCCACCATTTTTTTATTACCCATATTGTAAAAAGCGCCAGTGGGAACATCGATATAACTATTATCTACTAGTCCATGATGCGCAGGGTATAAGCCTGTTGCAATACTATAATGATTAGGAAAAGTTACAGAAGGATAAGAAGGAATCATGTATTTACCTCGAACCCCAGCTTTAGAAAGTGCTTGTAATTTTTTGGCTTCATAGAGTTCAGTAAAATCGGCTCTAAAACCATCGGCGGAAATTAAAATAACATAGGGCTTAGTTATTTGAGCGGGGCTATTTTTTCTACCACTAATAATTTGTTGTGTAGTATCCTGCGCCATTACATTCAATAATGCAAATAAGCTTATTATAAATAAAAAACGTTTTAACATAAAATAATTTGAAAGGGTTTAAAATAACCAAACTGCTCGTTTGCTAGAATGGTTTTTTATTTAATTTTTGTCTTATAAAAATACTAATGGGTAATGTAATTAGGGCTACTAGAATACCCCCTGCAAGGTCCAATGGAAAATGTTGTGCTAAATAAATGCGAGAATAACTACATGCAAGCGCATATAATAAAAAAATAACAAAAGCATATTTATTAGGGAATAAATAAGTAGTCAATAAAAATAGTGTAAAGGCGGTGGCGGTATGACCGGAAGGGAAACTATTAAAAGTATGAATTTCAACACCGGCCACGGTATGAATTTGAGTAGCGTCTAACCCGCTTGCCATAGGGCGCATGGCAGTATCAAAAATATAGTTTTTAGCAAATTGTGTAAGCAGGGTAGATACTAAAAAGTTCATTAAAATAAAAGCACTGTCCTTTTTGTACAAGCCCACCAGTACTATAAAATAGGGAATCCAGATCCACCCCTCGGCCAAGTAGCTGCTGTATTCAAAAACCTTATCTGCCAATTGGCCTAGGTTCGCGTTTAAATAAAGAAAGGCCTCATTCTTACCCCAGAGCATACTCATTGAAAACAAACTAGCAGCAAGGCTAATGCTTAAAACGATAGCGATTATAAAGTGCTTTTTTTGCAAGAATCTGGTTTTTGCAAATTTACGAAATGTTTATTCTTTGTTCTAAACAAATTATTTAAAAGGTTGTTATAACTTTAACCCCTCCAATGAGCCAAATTAAAGAATATATCACCGTAGTAGGTGCCCGAGAGCACAACCTCAAAAATTTTGATATTACCATTCCTAAAAACCAGTTAGTAGTGTTTACGGGGGTGAGCGGAAGTGGTAAGTCCTCCTTGGCTTTTGATACGCTATATAATGAGGGACAGCGACGCTATATGGAAAGCTTTAGCGCTTATGCTAGGCAGTTTATGGGTGAAATGGAGCGTCCCGATGTAGACCAAATTACTGGACTTTCTCCAGTCATTGCCATTGAGCAAAAAACCACCAATAAAAACCCAAGGTCCACAGTAGGTACCGTTACCGAATTATACGATTTTCTAAGATTATTATATGCGCGTATAGGCAAGGCCCATAGTTACAATACGGGTAAGCCCATGGTAAAATTTTCTGAAGCAGAAATTATTCAAAATATTTTCACTCAGTTTAAAGACAAGAAAATTAATTTATTAGCACCTGTCGTGCGCGGAAGAAAAGGACATTACCGAGAATTATTTGAAGAAATTAGAAAGAAAGGATTTGTGAAGGCGAGGGTAGATGGAGAAATTATTGAACTTAGGCCCAAATACCAAGTAGACCGTTATAAAATTCACGATATTGAAATTGTGATTGACCGCATACCCGTGACAGACGCTATGAAAACAAGATTAGGAGAAAGTGTTTCCCAATGTTTAAAAATGGGTAAGGACTTACTCTTTGTTTTAGAAGAAGGTAAAACTAAATTGGTTCAATACTCTAAACAATTAATGTGTGAGACAACAGGTTTAAGTTATGAAGAACCTTCACCCAATAGTTTTTCATTTAACTCCCCTTATGGAGCCTGTTCTAATTGTAAAGGTTTAGGGAATGTGTATGCTATTGATATGAGTTTGCTTTTGCAAGACCCTGCTTTAAGTATTAATGAAGGAGCCATTAGCCCATTGGGAGAAGCCAGAGAGGCCAGTGTATTTAATCAAGTAAAATTATTCGCCAGAAAACATAAAATTAATTTAGACAAAGCCATTCAAGATTTATCTAAAGAGCATTTGAATTTAATTTTATTTGGAGATAAAAATATTTCTTCTAGTTTGGACATGGATTTAAACGATGAGAATATTCCCAATGAATACACGGGTAGTTATGAAGGGATTGTGCCCATGATGAAAAGATGGTTTACTTCTTCTCAAAGCACCGACCAGTTAAAAGCTTGGGTGGAAGGTTATATGGAACTCAATACTTGTCCTACTTGTGAGGGAGCGAGGTTAAGAAAAGAAAGTTTATGGTTTAAAGTGAATGATAAAAATATTGCTACTTTAAATGACATGCATTTAGATGTCTTACAGGACTGGTTTAAAAAAATTCCTGCTAAACTTGATAAAAAAGATACTCAAATTGCTGCTGGTATATTAAAAGAAATTGACGACCGTATTTCTTTTTTAATGAATGTGGGTTTATCGTATTTGTCTTTAAGCAGGCCTTCTAAATCCCTTAGTGGGGGTGAGTCTCAAAGAATTCGCTTGGCCACTCAAATTGGTTCTCAATTACAAGGTATTACTTATATATTAGACGAGCCTTCTATTGGACTTCATCAACGCGACAACCAAAGATTAATTACTGCGCTTAAACAATTACGCGATATTGGCAACACCGTTTTAGTAGTGGAGCATGATAAAGATATTATGATGGCTGCCGATTACTTAGTGGACATTGGCCCTAAAGCGGGTATTCATGGTGGTCATATTGTAGCACAAGGCACGCCGCAAGAAATTATTAAATTAAAATCGGATACCTCCTTATTTTTAGCAGGGAAAAAGAAAATTGAAATACCTGCTGAGCGAAGAAAGGGTAATGGCTTACATATACATATTAAAGGAGCTACGGGTAATACTTTACAAAAAGTAAACTGTAGTTTTCCATTAGGTACATTGACGGTGGTAACGGGAGTGAGCGGTAGTGGAAAGTCTACTTTAATTAATGAAACTTTATATCCCATACTTTCTCAGTTTTGTTATAATAGTAAAACCAAGCCCATGCCCTTTATAAAAGTAGAAGGCATAGAGCAAATAGATAAAGTAATAGAGATAGACCAGTCGCCCATTGGTAGAACACCTCGTAGTAACCCCGCTACTTATTGTGGTTTCTTTACAGATATCAGAACCTTGTTTGCTTCTGTACCTGAGGCTAAAATTAGAGGCTACTTAGCAGGTCGTTTTTCTTTTAATGTAAAAAGTGGTCGCTGTGAAGTATGCGAAGGCGGTGGAATGCGTGTGATTGAAATGAATTTTTTGCCCGACGTATATGTGCACTGTGAAAAATGTGGAGGCAAAAGATATAATAGAGAAACTTTAGAAATTAGATATAAAGGAAAGTCTATTAGCGATGTATTGAATATGACAGTAGAAGAAGCCTGTGAATTTTTTCAAGCCGTACCTTTTATTTATAGAAAATTAAAAGTGTTACTGGAAGTAGGCTTGGGATATATTACTTTAGGACAGTCGGCCGTAACATTAAGTGGAGGAGAAGCACAACGCGTTAAATTGGCTACGGAATTAGGTAAAAAAGATACAGGTAAAACATTTTATATTTTAGATGAACCTACTACGGGCTTACATTTTCAGGATATTCAATTATTAATTGGTGTATTGAACCGATTAGTAGATAGAGGTAATACCGTACTTGTGATTGAGCATAATATGGATGTCATTAAAGTAGCCGATCATATTATTGACCTAGGTCCAGAAGGGGGCAATGGTGGAGGACTTATTCAATTTACAGGCACTCCAGAGGAAATGATTAAAAAATCAAAAACATATACGGCTAAGTTTTTAGCATTAGAAATGAAGGGGTAGCTTTAGTAATTTTTTAAATAAGTATATGACTTAAATAAGTATACTACTAAAAAATAAGTATACTACTAAAAAGTAATGCTACTATTTTTATACGCGTATCATGGGAATATGATCAATCTCATCCTCTATATATACATCACCCGATTGTTCAAAGCCTTGTTCGTTGTAAAATTTCTTTAAGTATAATTGAGCGCCAATTTTAATAGGCCCTTCTCCAAATAATCTCTCACACTCACTAATAGAGTATTGCATTAAGGCCTTGCCAATGCTTAAGCCTCTATGTTTGGTAGCACTTACCACACGGCCAATACTTTGGTAACCATCATACATAATATCTTTATCAAATAATCGGGTAGTGGCTACCACTTCATCGCCTATTAAACCTATTGTGTGAAATGCTTTTTGATCGGTATTGTCTAGGTCTAAAAAAATACATTTTTGTTCTACTACAAATACCTCGCTTCTTAATCTTAATACATCATACAATTCATTCACTGTTAGTTCGGTAAATGATTTGGTAACCCATCGTAAATTGCTATTAGTACTCATAAAACAAAAATAGGGATAAAATAAATAAGAATAAATAAATAAAGATTACATGTAAATAAGTACTTAATAACCATACTTTCCTTTCCAACGCTCTTGTAAAAACTTTTTAATTTCTTGTTCTCTACTATTTTGCTGAGGTTGATACAAGGTGGTATTTATTATTGTATCCGGAAGGTATTCTTGCTCAATGAAATTTTGCTCGCCCTTATGGGAGTATTGGTAGTTTTTACCATAAGATAAGTCCTTCATAAATTTTGTAGGTGCATTGCGTAAATGAAGGGGCACAGGTAAATTACCTGTTTTATCTACCAAGGCAAGTCCACTACTAATGGCTTCATAAGAGGCATTGCTTTTTGGTGAGCTGGCTAAATAAATAGCACATTGAGATAAAATAATTCTACTTTCTGGATAACCAATTTTATTGACTGCATCAAAACAGGCATTGGCCAATAAAAAAGCATTAGGGTTGGCATTGCCAATATCTTCACTTGAAAAAATTAACATTCTTCTTGCTATAAATTTCACCTCTTCACCGCCTGCAATCATTCTCGATAGCCAATACACTGCACCATTAGGGTCGGAGCCTCTCATACTTTTTATAAAGGCCGATACAATATCATAGTGCTGCTCTCCATTTTTATCATAGAGGGCAATATGAGTTTGCGCCACTTCCATCACCCAATCATTGGTCAATAGTAATGGGCCACCATTTTTTTCTATATCAATTAAGGCTTCTACTGAAAGCTCTAATAAGTTTAATAATTTTCTACCATCACCACCCGACAATTGAAACAAGGCTTCCGTTTCTTTAATTTGAATATTTTGTCCTTTGAAGAGCTCATCTTTTTCAATGGCTTGATTCATTAATTTTAATAAAGCTTTTTCATCCAAGGCTTTTAAAATAAAAACCTGACATCTGCTTAATAAGGCACTGTTTACTTCAAAACTTGGGTTTTCTGTAGTAGCGCCAATTAAAGTAATAATGCCTTTTTCAACTGCGCCTAAAAGTGCGTCCTGTTGTCCTTTATTGAACCTATGTATTTCATCAATAAATAAAATAGCACCGGGTTTTGTTTTAGCCTCTTCAATTACTTCTCTTAATTCCTTCACCCCACTACTAATGGCGCTTAATTGATAATAGGCACTATGAAAGGTGGTGGCAATAATGTTGGCTAATGTAGTTTTACCTACACCAGGAGGGCCCCATAAAATCATAGAAGGAACTTTTCCTTTAGAGATGGCCTTTTGTAAAACACTTTGCTCGCTAGAAAGATGTTCTTGCCCGACTAAATCGTTTAGGGTTTGAGGTCTTAGTCGCTCTGCTAATGGAATGGCGTTGTTCATTGCTATAAATATACAAAATTAGATAGTTCGCACTTATTCAAATAAATACGCATACTGCTTTAAAAGGCGAAGGCTGGTTCTAATATGCATAAGCCCTACAATACCGGTAATGAGAAGAAATACAGAAACGCCTTTTAATAAAGATAACATAAGGGCACTGGTTAATTCTTTGGGAATACTGGACTGGCTTTCAAGAAACTCATCAATAAATTTTAATAAAACTATATCACTACTTATAAGTACACTTATAGCATTGATGAAAAATAAACTGCATAAGAAAAAACTTACATAAGCGTTTACCTTAATCCAATCTTTTAATTTTGCAGTTTGTGCTATTTCTTTTTCTATGCCTGCTTTTAAAAATTTAAAACTTGCAAAAGTATAAATAACAAGGCAGGCTATAATAAATACCATTATGAGCACACTAGCGTTGGCCAAGGAGGATAATAGTAAGGCAATATCCAAAAAGGCAAAAAACAAAGCAATAGGAATAAGTATATAAGAAAGTACCGTGTATAATTTTAAATTCGGAGCCATGCTTTGTATAGTATTAATCAATTATTGTTCTTGTAGTATATTGTTCTAGTAGTATGCTGGTATTACACTAGTATACTATCTTGTGCTAGTCTTTTTTTAAATTCAATTTTATTTGCAATTCTTCAAATTGCTTATCGTCAATGCTGCTAGGGGCGTCTAACATTACATCACGGCCGCTATTGTTTTTAGGAAAAGCAATAAAGTCGCGAATACTTTCACTACCACCCAATAAAGCACATAAACGGTCAAAGCCAAAAGCAATACCACCATGTGGAGGCGCACCGTATTCAAAGGCGCCTAATAAAAATCCAAATTTATGTTGTGCCTCTTCTGGACTCATACCAAGTGCTGCAAACATTTTTTCTTGAAGCGCTCTTTGGAAAATACGAATAGAACCACCACCAATTTCATTACCATTCAATACCATATCATAGGCATTGGCCTTAATACCTGCATAGGGGTGTTCTAAATATTTGGCAGCGTCTTTAATTTCTGGTGCATTGTTAATCATAATTTCAATATGATCGGGCTTAGGAGAAGTAAACGGATGATGCCTTGCTACCCAACGGTTGCCTTCTTCATCATATTCAAATAAAGGGAAGTCTAGTACCCATAATAATTTAAATTCATCTTCTTTTCTAAAGCCTAATTGTTTGCCTAATTCTAATCTTAATTCACTAATGGCCTTTCTTGTTCTTTCTTCAGGTCCTGCTAATATTAAAATTAAGTCACCCGCTTTGGCATTAGAGCCAGCGGCAATGGCTTTTAATTTATCTTCTGTATAAAATTTATCTACACTACTTTTAAAACTACCATCGGTATTACATTTAATAAATACCATTCCTTTCATACCAATCTGCGGACGCTTCACCCACTCCGTTAATTCATCGGTTTGTTTACGAGAATATTCGCTGCAACCAGGTACAGCAATGGCTACCACTGTTTCTGCTTCGTCAAACACTTTAAAGTCGGTGCCGTTAATAAGTGCAGCTTTATCTTGCTTCTCAGCAAATACATGCGCAGGTTTTTTCAAATTACAAACTTCCATCTCAAAACGAATATCTGGTTTGTCATTACCATACTGCCACATGGCATCTTCCCAAGTCATTCTTTGAACGGGCTCTGTGTAATCAATATTCTTAACGTCTTTAAATATGCTTTTAATTAAACCTTCAAACATATTTAAGATATCTTCTTGTTCTACAAAACTCATTTCACAGTCTATCTGTGTAAACTCGGGTTGTCTATCGGCTCTTAAATCTTCGTCTCTAAAACATTTTACAATTTGGTAGTATCTATCATAGCCACTTACCATTAATAATTGCTTAAAAGTTTGTGGCGACTGCGGTAAGGCATAAAATTCACCTGGGTTCATCCTGCTAGGCACCACAAAATCACGCGCCCCTTCTGGAGTTGATTTAATTAAAAAAGGAGTTTCAATATCCATGAAACCTTTTTCATGTAGATAATTTCTTGTAGCGCGGTTTACATTATATCTTATGGTTAAATTCTTTTTTACAGCGTTTCTTCTTAAATCCAAGAAACGGTATTTCATTCTAATATCATCTCCACCATCTGTGTCGTCTTGAATGGTAAAGGGAGGCACCAAGGATGCATTTAATATGGTGAATTCAGTTACTTTAATTTCAATTTCACCAGTAGGAATATTTGCATTTTTATTGGAACGTTCAATAACCGTTCCTTTCACTTGAATCACAAATTCACGGCCCAAGGGTTGTATATCTAATTGTGCTTGCAATTCCTCACCCATTAAGAGTTGGGTAATACCATAGCGGTCTCTAAGGTCTATAAAATTAATGGCCCCGAACTTACGAATGGTTTGAACCCATCCAGCTAAGCTTACATTTTTATTGACAGATTGAATTGTTAACTCTCCACAATGGTGCGTACGGTACATAAAAATCTATTGATATAGGTTTGATGAGCAAATATAGCCCAATTCCTAGAAAAACCCCATCTTTGCGCCATGAACGACAGTACTAAATCCCTTACCGCTAGACGTGTTGTTTTATCCGGTTTTTTCTTTCTTACAGGTATTTGTTTTGCCAGCTGGGCCAGCCGTATTCCCGATATTAAAATGCAATTAGGTTTAAGTGATGGCGCTTTTGGAGGCATCTTATTTTTTCTTCCCATTGGATCTTTTGTAGGCATTCCTATCTCAGGAAGTGTAACAGCTAAAAAAGGCAGCAAAAAAATTATCATTCTAGCTTCTACCTTATACCCTTTATCACTTATCTCCTTGGGTTTTGCAAATACCACTACACTATTAGCCATTGGTTTATTTTTATTTGGAATGGCGGGTAATTTATTTAATGTTTCTATTAATACACAAGCAGCAGCACTTTCTAAATTATTTGAAAAAAGTATTACATCTAGGTTTCATGGCTTTTGGAGTTTAGCTGGTTTTACCGGTGGCTTATTAGGTGGTTTTTTTGTAGCACATTCAATTTCACCTTTAGAACAATTTACTTTTGTGGCTGTGGTAGGCTGGGTATTTTTATTTTTTGGACATCCTTATTTATTACCAGGTGAACCTAATAAAAATCATGTTTCTAAAATTTGGAATAAACCAAGTCCTTTAATGTGGCAGTTTGGACTCATTGCATTTACTAATATGATTTGCGAAGGAATGATGTTTGATTGGAGTGGAGTATACTTTCAAGATATTGTGAAAGTGTCGAATCAATGGAGAACTACAGGCTACATTTGTTTTATGGCTTGTATGACAACGGGCAGAATGTTTTCCGATAATTTAATTAATTATTGGGGTGCCCGAAAACAATTGGTATTAAGTGGGCTTGTTGTAACACTTGGTTTAGTAATTGCCACAGCATATCCACATTTAGTGGTAAGCTCAATTGGTTTTATGTTAGTAGGTTTTGGTGTTTCTTCTGTGATTCCCACTATTTATGGAACCGTGGGAAGAACCACTGAACCTAGTAAAGTGAGTATTGCACTAGCCTCCGTCTCTTCTGTAGGTTTTTTCGGGTTTTTAATTGGCCCACCCATTATTGGATTTTTATCTCAAGCCATGGGACTGAGATGGGCTTTTTTAACAGTAAGTAGTTTAGGTATTATCACCGCCTTAAGAGCGAATCAATTGAAGAAGTATTTATAGTAATATTTATAAGAATACTTAGTATACTAATACTTCCAAGAATTTTATAAGGTTGCTGCTTCTTGCTTATGTTTTGGCTTGTATATTAAATAGTAGTAAGCTAATATTAAAACGCCGGTAATAAACGGAATCATAGCTAATTGTTTAACAGTAATAGTTCCAAATACAATATTATTGTCTACTCCAAAAAATTCACTACACATCCAAAAAGAGTTAGCCATTATCCAAATACTAATAGCTAGGTTATGACATAATTCAGAAATAATATGCCTTGTTCTCCAAGCAATGATAAAGGAAATAGTTAATGTGGGAATTATCATGGTAATGCCTAAAGGTTTCCAGAACATGCACCAGGCAATATCTTTAAATAGCCAGAAAATAATATGTAAATTTTCCATTTTGCGATAAGCAATGGGAATATTATATAATTTTTTTTCATCTTCGTTCATGATTAAGACAATGGTTTAATGAATGATATTTATAAATATTGATTTTTTTTATTTTCGGGGAACTTTTTTTAGGCGCTTACTTATACGCTCATTAAATGCTTGAACCTTTGAACATTGGCCTCAACATGAAGCGGGGCATTATTTTCAATATGTTCTATTAATTCATGAGTGAAATAAGGGGCTAATGAACAGCCCTTGGTGCCCATACCATTACAAATACCTATTTGAGGGTAGCTAGGATGCAAGCCCACAAAAGGGCGGCGCTCGGTATTCGCTGGCCTTATACCAACAAAATGATCCACAATTTTATAAGGAATTTTTAATAATGCATTTAAGCTTTCAATTGTTTTTTGTTTAAAAGCATCTGTGGGTATTGTGCTTGTATAGTCCCACTCAAAACTAGAGCCCACCCAAAATAAATTTTCTTTCCAAGGTATAATGGCCAAATTATTTTTATAAATATGTTTAGAAGGGAGCCCTTTAATTTCTACAATAAGCGCTTCTCCTTTATTAGGTGCAAAGGGCAGTGTTTTAAAATAAGGATTCATCATAGTATTTACGCCGTCACAGAAAATAATTTTCTCCGCACTTATATTATTCCAGTCAATGCCTTTGTCTACTAATTTCAAATGGTTGTAATCAAAATTCGATTCTATATAATTTTCAGCAAATTGTTTTTTCCCTGCTTCCAAAAAAGCAATTAAGTCAATCCAATAACAAGACTCAATTTCTCCTGTGCCAAAATGCATATTAAAAAAAGAGTCCCATGTTAAGGGGTTATTGTTTTTTAAATACACATTATCATGGTCCATTCGATACTCAAAACTATCTTTCATTTGTTGTGAAGGATGAATTAAAACAACAGGGGCGGCATTAATTATTTTTGTATTTGTTTTTTCTTGAAAGCTTTCATAGCTTGATACTGCAAATGGCAATACTTCTTCTATCATCCATGTTTGCACCATTCTTCTACCCGTTACTGGGTTCATCACCCCACTTGCCACCTTCGTGGCAGAAGCTGTGCTACTATCGTTTACAATGGCGAATGAAATATTTCTTTGCTGCAAAAAATAACCCAGCCAAGTACCCACTAAGCCTTGACCAATGATTAAATATTTAACGTTTTTTTCCAAAAGGAATTACTTTATTGGTGGAAATAATGAAGCCAATACTATCTTTTAAGTTTCCTACATGGGCAACTAATACTAAATCAAAACTATCGCTGTAGTCGTTGGGCACTGTAAAAGGAAATTCCACTTCAAAATTTTCATTTTGAATGGTGGTAAAATATTGAAAAGGAAAAATATTTAAAAACCAACCATCTACCGATTTTTGTGTTTGATGGTTAATAAGTGATAAAACAAGTGTTCCAGTTTTTTCTTCTTTTAAATTATGTGTTAGTGCTACTTTTAATTTCACCGACTGGCCCGTTTTTAATTTAACGGGTGCAAGGCAATGTATCTTAATAGCAGGCTTATCTTGTGCCATGTTTAATTGACTGCATAAAAAAAAGGTAAATAAAAGTAGTGCGTATTTCATAGGACAAACTTACAATAAAAAATCCCTTATCTTTTTTGGATAAGGGATTACTGAATATAAATAGAGGTCTATTTCTTTTTTAAGGCTTCTGCCATGGTAATTCCAATATCTGCAGGGCTAGCCACCACATGTATTCCGCAGCTTGCCATAATTTTCATTTTAGCAGCAGCAGTATCATCTGCACCACCAATGATAGCACCCGCATGACCCATTCTACGACCTGGAGGTGCTGTTTGACCAGCAATGAAACCAACCACAGGTTTTCTTAAATTATCCTTAATCCAATGGGCAGCATCTGCTTCCATACTTCCCCCAATTTCTCCAATCATGATAATACCTTCTGTCTCTGGATCGTTCATTAATAATTCGACCGCTTCTTTAGTAGTAGTTCCAATAATAGGGTCGCCACCAATTCCAATGGCTGTTGAAACACCTAGACCTGCTTTTACTGCTTGGTCTGCTGCTTCATAAGTTAAGGTGCCACTTTTCGAAACAATACCAATGGTTCCTTTTTTGAAAATAAAGCCTGGCATGATACCCACCTTAGCTTCTTCTGCAGTAATGACACCTGGACAGTTGGGTCCTATTAAACGAGTTGTTTTTCCTTCTAAGTAATTTTTTACTTTCACCATGTCTTGCACTGGAATACCTTCCGTAATACAAACCACCAATGCAATCCCTGCATCTGTGGCTTCCATAATGGCATCGGCTGCAAATGCAGGAGGAACAAATATGATACTTACATTCGCGCCCGTATTTTTAACAGCATCGGCTACAGTATTAAATACAGGTTTTTCTAAATGCACCGAACCACCTTTTCCAGGGGTTACACCACCCACTACATTGGTGCCATATTCAATCATTTGACTGGCATGGAAACTTCCTTCAGTTCCGGTAAAACCTTGTACGATGACCTTTGAATTTTTATTGACTAATACTGACATGTTCGCTATTTTGTTATTTGTGGCGCAAAAATAGGCTAAACGAGGTTTTTTTACACTTATTTCACAACAAAAATTGAAGGTTTTTTTATAAATGGCTTGCATGTGCTACTTTTACCGTTCTCTCAGACAAATTAAAAAAAACAATTATGGCAACAACTTCAGACATCAGTCGTGGAATGATTCTAAAACTAGACGGTAACTTATATTCTGTAGTAGAATTTGGAGAAAATAAAACGGCTCGTGCAGCAGCTAAAATATGGGCCAAATTAAAAGGGGTAGACAATAAAAGATCTATTGAAAAAACATGGAATAGTGGTGAGAATATTCATCCTGTGCGTGTGGAAAAGAAAACTTTTCAATACTTATATAAAGACGATAGCGGCTACAACTTAATGAACACGGAGACTTTTGAGCAAATTGCGATGTCAGAGGAAATGATTGACGCCCCTCAGTTTTTAATTGATGGCGCTGAAGTATTTGTATTTATGAATACTGAAACCGAGCTTCCTATTGGAGCAGAGCTTCCAGAAAAGATAGACGTTAAAATTACCTATTGTGAGAATGGCGTAAAAGGAGATACTGCCACCCGTGCCCTTAAAGCTGCCACCATTGAATCGGGAGCAACTGTTATGGTGCCTTTGTTCGTAAACGAAGGAGAGAAGATTAAGATTAATACCAAAAACGGAGAATACGTAGAGCGTGTTAAATAATTTACTTGGGCCTATAGAAAATTAGGCCCTGTAAATTATTTCTCTAATGATTTTTAAAAATGTCCCGAAGCTTCGGGACATTTTTGTTTTTGTAGCCTAATTCAGCTTTAAAATACCTTAAAATGCCCCCGATTGATCGGGGGCATTTGATTTTTTTTCGCCCTTTTTTTTAAATCTAAGGGCTCAAAAAATCACTCAAATTATTAAAAAATGCCCCCGATTGATCGGGGGCTTTTGATTTTTTTTCGCCCTTTTTTTTAAATCTAAGGGCTCAAAAAATCACTCAAATTATTAAAAAATGCCCCAGATTGATCGGGGGCATTTATGGCCAAAAAAGCTCATTTTTAATAAAAAAAGCCCTTTTTTTCGCGAAAATTCATAAAAAAAGCCCATTTTTACCCAAAATTGCTAAACATGGACTTGAAACAAATTCACGATTTAATTAAGGTAGTTAACAAGAGTAATATCGGAGAGATAAGCATCGAAGATAAAGACGGTAAAGTAACTATCAAGCAAAAAGAAGAGCATGTAACAGTAAGCTCGGTGCCTGCAACAACTTATGCTGCAGCTCCTGTAGCCGCGCAAGCCCCTTCTGCAGTTACACCTGCCGCAGCAGCTGCCCCAGTAGCCACTAATTTTTTGACCATTAAAAGTCCAATGATCGGAACTTTTTATAGAAGAGCATCACCTGATAAACCATTAATGGCCGAGGAAGGAACAGCAGTTGCTGTAGGTAAAGTGGTATGTATTATTGAGGCGATGAAACTTTTCAATGAGATTGAAAGTGAAGTCAAAGGAACCATTGTGAAAATTTTGGTAGATGATGCCAGTCCAGTGGAGTATGACCAACCATTATTCTTGGTTCAACCAGAATAAACCTCACCCATTTTCAAATTTTAATTAAGAAAAATGTTTAAAAAGATTTTGATAGCCAATCGTGGCGAAATTGCTTTACGTATTATTAGAACCTGCAGAGAAATGGGCATTAAAACAGTGGCCGTTTATTCAACAGCAGATAAAGATAGTTTGCATGTAAAATTTGCAGATGAAGCTGTTTGTATTGGAGGCCCTAAGGGACAAGAATCCTATTTAAATATTCCACATATCATGGCGGCCTGTGAAATTACCAATGCCGATGCAGTGCATCCTGGTTATGGTTTTTTAGCAGAGAATGCCAAGTTTGCACAAATATGTGCTGACCATGGTATTAAATTTATTGGGCCAACCCCTGATATGATTAATAGCATGGGTGATAAAATTACTGCCAAAGATACCATGATTAAAGCAGGAGTTCCTGTGGTACCAGGTGGAGAAGGTTTGTTAGAAAATGTGAGTGCAGCCAAAAAATTAGCCAAAGAAATTGGATATCCAGTTATTATCAAAGCCACTGCAGGTGGCGGTGGTAAAGGAATGCGTGTGTTATGGAATGAAGGTGAAATTGAAAAAGCATACGATACCGCTAAAATGGAAGCAGGTGCAAGTTTTAAAAATGATGGTTTGTACATGGAGAAATTTGTGGAAGAACCAAGACATATAGAAATACAAGTTGCAGGAGACCAATACGGAAATGTTTGTCATTTAAGTGAGCGAGATTGTTCTATTCAAAGAAGACATCAGAAATTAGTAGAAGAATCTCCTTCTCCATTTATGACTGCAGAATTGCGGAAGCGTATGGGTGAGGCGGCTATTAAAGCAGCAAGCGCTATTAATTACGAGAGTGTAGGTACAGTAGAATTTTTAGTAGATAAGAATCGTAATTTTTATTTCATGGAAATGAATACACGTATTCAAGTGGAGCATTGCGTTACCGAAGAAGTAGTAAGCTATGATTTAATTAAAGAGCAAATAAAAATTGCTGCAGGCGAAAAAATATCTGGAAAAAATTACGAACCACAACTACACGCCATTGAGTGTCGTATTAATGCAGAAGACCCTTATAACGATTTTAGACCTTCACCAGGAAAAATAACAGTACTCCATACCCCAGGTGGCCATGGTGTGCGTGTTGATAGCCATGTATATGCAGGTTATGTCATTCCTCCTTATTACGATTCTATGATTGGTAAATTAATCACCGTGGCTCAAACCCGTGAAGAAGCTATCAATACTATGTATCGTGCTTTAAGCGAGTATGTAATTGAAGGGGTACACACAACTATTCCATTCCATTTGCAATTAATGCAGAACGAAGATTTTAGAAAAGGAAACTTTACGACTAAATTCCTTGAAACTTTTACAATGAAGTAATTTTTTCATCGCTTTTTTTATAAATATAAAAGCTTGAAAAAATTCTCTAATGAATACCATATTTTAGCCCCTTTTCTTCGAAAATTAAGGGCCTAAAATATTTTCTCTAATGAAAATAAAAATAGGACCCCATGAAGGAGTCCTATTTTTATTCTATCACTTTGGGGAATTACTTTAATTAACGTAAGAATAACAATTCTCTGTATTTTGGCAAGGTCCATAATTCGTCATCTACTAATTGCTCTAATTTATCAACGTGGTAGCGGATCTTATCAAAGTATTGTGCCTTTACTTTAGCCTCGTATTCAATAGCTTTTTCTCTTGAGTTTACAATGTTGTTGGCTACTTTACGTGCTTCCACCATCGCATCTACATTATCATATACTTGTTGAATATGTGTGCTTACATCTTTTAATAAAGCCAATTGACCTTTGTATAATTTTTCTGGCAAGGCTGCTTCACGGAGTAAGCTTACATTTTTCAATAACTCGTTTTGATATTTAAGTGCAGAAGGAATAATATGGTTAGTGGCTAAGTCACCCATAATACGCGCTTCAATTTGTACTTTTTTAATATACTTCTCTAATTCAATTTCATAACGCGCCTCCAATTCGCTGTGCGAATAAATATTATTTTCTTTAAATAATTTTTTTGCTTTCTCCGTCACCATCGCATCTAATGCAACCGGCGTTGTCTTTAAATTAGGCAAACCTCTTTTCTCTGCTTCTTTATGCCACTCTTCGCTATAGCCATCGCCTTCAAATAAAATCTTTTTACTAGAGACAATGTATTTTTGAATGACTTGCATAATGGCAATTTCTTTCTTATCACCTTTCTCCATCAATGCATCTACTTCTGCTGCGAATTTATTTAAAGTATCTGCCACAATGGTATTTAAAATAGTCATTGGGTGACCACAGTTAGCCGTAGAACCTACCGCGCGGAATTCAAATTTATTTCCTGTGAAGGCAAATGGAGAAGTACGGTTACGATCGGTATTATCTAATAATAATTCAGGAATGCTACGGTGTAAATCTAATTTTAAGATGGCTTCATCTTGTTCGTCAAACTTAGTACCCACGCGGCTTTCCACATCGTTCAATACTTTCGTTAAGTATTCACCTATGAATACAGAAATAATGGCAGGAGGTGCTTCGTTAGCGCCTAATCTAAAATCATTGGATGCAGAAGCAATGGCAGCTCTTAAAATATCGGCATAATCATGAACGGCTTTAATGGTATTGACAAAGAAAGTCAAGAACATTAAATTAGTCTTAGGTGTTTTACCTGGTGCTAATAAGTTCACGCCAGTGTCAGTTGCTAAACTCCAGTTATTATGTTTACCACTTCCGTTAATACCGGCAAAAGGTTTTTCATGAAGTAATACTACTAAATGATGTCTTTTAGCAACACGACTCATTACATCCATTAATAAAATGTTATGGTCAACTGCAATATTCACTTCTTCAAAAATAGGGGCACACTCAAATTGAGCAGGCGCTACTTCATTATGTCTTGTTCTTAAAGGGATACCTAATTTATAAGATTCATTTTCATAGTCACGCATAAAGGCGTACACTCTTTCTGGAATAGATCCGAAATAATGATCTTCTAATTGTTGTCCTTTAGCAGGTGCTGCACCAAAAACGGTTCTTCCGCATTGTACTAAATCGGGTCTTGCATTAACTAAGGCTTCGTCAATTACAAAATATTCTTGCTCCCAACCTAAAGTAGGGGTTACCTTAGTTACATTTTTATCAAATAAATTACAAACAGTCACGGCTGCTTTATTCAAAGCTTCAGTGGCTTTCATTAAAGGTGCTTTATAGTCTAATGATTCTCCAGTGTATGCAATAAAGATGGTAGGAATACACAATGTTTTTCCGTTGCCAATTTCAATAATGAATGGGGGAGAAGAAGGGTCCCATGCAGTATAACCTCTTGCTTCAAATGTCGCTCTCAATCCACCATTTGGAAAGCTTGATGCATCTGGTTCTTGTTGTATTAAAGCAGCGCCATCAAATTCTTCAATAGCAGTACCATCTGATTTTAAAGTAAAAAATGAATCATGCTTTTCTGCAGTAGTTCCTGTTAATGGTTGGAACCAATGCGTAAAGTGAGTAACGCCTTTGGCCTCTGCCCAAGTACGAATACCTGTAGCAATTTGTCCTGCTACATTTCTTTCAATTTTTTTAGAACCTTTAATACTGTTGACTAAACTTTTATAAGCTTCATCGCTTAAATATTCTCTCGCTGTTTTTACATTAAAAACGCTTTCACCAAAAATGGCGGTAATTTTTTGAGAATGAACTTCTGGGTTATTTGAGCGGTCATGACTTACATGGTTGACAGCATCGAATCTTAAAGACATATGTAAATTATTTTAATATTAAATAATGAGCCAAAGTTATGGGGTTTTCATATTTTAAGAGTGAGAATCATCTCTAAATGCATAAAATGTGTATAAAATCTAAATATTATATTATTATATATATGTTTTAATTATACAAACTATTGATAATCATTACCCTTCATTTTATTACTACTAACAACAAAGCTTTTGAATGTTGGTAAATCCATGATAGGTTAAGTCCCTGGTTTTGTAACTTCGCGTCATCTATAAAGAACAAGAAAATACTAATGGAAATTACCGTCAAAACAGCCCAGCAACTAAGATTAACGCCTGAAGAATTTGAAAGTATAAAAACGAAACTAGGACGCACGCCTAATTTCACAGAGCTATGTGCTTTTAGTGGAATGTGGTCTGAGCATTGTAGTTATAAAAATTCTATTAAGTGGTTAAAAACTTTACCGCGTGATGGAGGAAGAATGTTAGTAGCTGCCGGTGAAGAGAACGCTGGTTTAATGGATATTGGAAATGATTACGGTGTGGTATTTAAAATTGAATCACATAATCACCCAAGTGCATTGGAACCTTTTCAAGGTGCGGCTACAGGAGTAGGTGGTATTCAAAGAGATATTTTTACCATGGGTGCGCGTCCAATTGCTTCATTAAATAGTTTACGTTTTGGAAAATTAGAAGATAAAAAAACACAGCGTTTGCTTGCAGGGGTAGTGCATGGTATTGGACATTATGGAAATTGTTTTGGTGTGCCTACTGTGGGTGGTGAAATCTATTTTGAAGAGTGTTATCATACAAATCCACTTGTGAATGCGATGAGTGTGGGTATTGTAAAAGCGGGTAAAACAGTTAGCGCCATTGCACTAGGAAAAGGTAATCCAGTATTTTTTGTAGGAAGTGCCACTGGAAAAGATGGTATTGGTGGTGCAAGTTTTGCATCTGCTGAAATTACTGCCGATAGCGTTGAAGAATTACCAGCAGTTCAAGTAGGAGACCCTTTCCAAGAAAAAAAATTATTAGAAGCTTGTTTAGAAGTAATAGAAACTGGAGGAGTCGTTGGTATGCAAGACATGGGTGCCGCAGGTATTATCTGTTCTACTGCAGAGATGAGTGCCAAAGGGCAAGTAGGTATGCGCATTGATTTAGATAAAGTACCTACCCGTCAACAAAATATGAAGGCCTGGGAATTATTATTAAGTGAAAGCCAAGAAAGAATGTTGATGGTGGTGGAGAAAGGTAAAGAAGCGCAAGTATTAGCGGTGTTTGAAAAATGGGATTTGTCTTGTTCCAATATTGGTGAAGTCACCGATGATGGCCTATTAGATTTTTATATGAATGGTGTATTAGAAGCATCACTTCCTGCTTATGAATTAGTTTTAGGTGGAGGCGCTCCGCAATATACAAGAGAATATAAAACACCTGCTTATTTAGCAAAAGTGAATGCATTTGATATGAGTTCAGCGGCAGACACGACTAACTTACAAGAATCGGTGAAGCAGTTAGTACAAATTCCAAATATTGCCTCTAAGCGTTGGATATACACACAATACGATAGCATGGTGGGTGCTGCAAATACTTCTACCAATGCACCAAGTGATGCATCCATTGTAATTGCAAAAGGTACAGGTAAAGCATTAGTTATGACAGTAGATTGTAATAGTAAATATGTTTATGCAAATCCAGAACTAGGCGCCATGATTGCTGTGGCTGAAGCTGCAAGAAATATTGTTTGTTCTGGTGGTGAGCCTATTGGTGTGACCAACTGTTTGAACTTTGGTAACCCCTATGATCCTGAAGTATATTATCAGTTTGTAAAATCGGTTGAAGGAATGGGTGCTGCTTGTAGAAAATTTAATACGCCAGTAACAGGGGGTAATGTAAGTTTTTATAATCAAAATCCGGATGGTCCTGTATTTCCTACACCTACCATTGGTATGGTGGGAATTATTGAGGATATGAAAAACAGAATGACTTTAGATTTTAAAAATAGTGGAGATACAATTGTTTTATTAGGCACACAAAGAAATGATATTGGTTCTTCTGAATACTTACATAAATTAAAAGGCGTTGCATTTTCTCCAGCGCCGCACTTTAATTTAGAAGAAGAGTTTACATTACAACAATTAGTAAGTTCATTAATTAAAGACCACTCCATTATAAGTGCGCATGATATTAGTGAGGGCGGATTAATTGTTACCTTATTAGAATCGGCTTTTTATAATCATAAAGGTTTTGAAGTCACTAGCAATGCAACTACTTTAAGAAAAGATGCCTATTGGATGGGAGAGGCGCAATCAAGAGTAGTGGTTTCTTGTACAAGTGCCCAAGTTGCTACAATTGAAGCTGCTGCGAACAAGTTAAATATTGACTTTACTGTTATAGGTAAAGTCACGGAAGGAAGTATAACTGTAGAGGGTGAAAATTGGGGAAGTATTGATAGTTGGAAAAATAGTTACGATACTGCCATTGAAAATAAATTAGCTTCAAAATAAATGACCAAACAACCTACTATAGTTATAACCGGTACTGCAGGCTTTATAGGCTCTGTGATGGTGCAGTACTTGAATGAAAAAGGGTTAACTAATTTATTATTAGTAGATGATTTTGGGGTGGAAGAAAAAAGAAAAAACTGGGAACAAAAAACATATACAAAGGTTATTGAGCGTCAGGCTTTTTTAGATCAATTAATAAATGAGGAACATGAAATTGACATCATCATTCACTTAGGCGCTAGAACCGATACCACTGAATTTAATTATGCCATTCATGAAGAACTGAATGTGGAATATTCTAAATCGCTTTGGCATTTCGCTACTAGAAAACAAATTCCATTTATTTATGCATCTTCTGCTGCTACTTATGGCAGTGGAGCGCAAGGATATGAGGACAGCCATACTATCTTAGATAAATTACTTCCACTGAACCCTTATGGTGTAAGTAAAAATGAATTTGATAAATGGGTTATAGCGCAAACAGAGCAACCTCCTTTATGGACAGGCTTGAAGTTCTTTAATGTATATGGTCCAAACGAAGGGCATAAGGCCAGAATGGCCAGTGTTATTTTTCATGCCTTTAATCAAATCAAAGAAACCGGCTTGGTGAAATTATTTAAAAGTCACCGCCCCGATTTTAAAGACGGAGAGCAACTAAGAGACTTTATATATGTGAAAGACTTAGTGAATGTAATAGGATGGATGATGCACGAAATGTTTGCCTCTAATTGGACTCCAGCTAAAAATGGTTTATATAATTTAGGCACTGGGAAGGCCAGAAGATTTTATGATTTAGCGGCTAATACTTTTATAGCACAAGGTTTAAAACCTAATATTGAATTCATTGATATGCCCTTGGACATTAGAGACAAGTATCAATACTTTACAGAAGCGAATATGGCAAAACTGCGCGCTGCAGGATATGATAAGCCATTCTCAACGCTTGAACAAGGTGTTACTGACTATGTTAAAAATTATTTGCTTCCCTCAAAGGGTTATTAATTTTTCCAATCTTTAGATTCAATCTAATAGTTCATTAGACTATTTCTCGACTCGCTCTGCCAGGTGCTCGAAAGCTCGTCTCGAAATATTTTTAATCAAATGATCAAAGTTCTAGTATAGCATCTCAAAATATAATCAGTTATAAAAGTTCAAATTCAGATCAAATGTCAAATAATAAAATAGCCATTATCGGTGGCGGAAACTTAGGTGCTTCTATTGCAGAAGGTTTAATACAAAGTGGTTTTATAAAGGCCAATCAAATTACCCTTACTAAAAGAAATCTTCAAAGCATTCAGCAGTTAGCAGATAAAGGGGTAATAGTCACTAGCAATAATAGTGCAGCAGTTAAAGAAGCGCAATATGTTATTTTAGCAGTGAAGCCTTTTCAAATTAAAGATATACTCACTGAAATAAAACCTTCTTTACAAGCAAGTCAACATACTATAATAAGTGTGGCCACTGGTGTTTGGATAAAGGATGTAGAAGAAATGCTTGATCGTAGTTTTTCTATATGTAGAGCCATGCCTAATACAGCCATTGCTATTCAGCAAAGCATGACTTGTATTTGTGCCAATGCAGCAGCCTCTCAACAAGTGGGTTTTGTGACCGACTTATTTAATCAATTAGGCAAAACAATATTGATTGAAGAAAAACTAATGGATGCAGCCACTGTATTAGGAGCTTGTGGCACTGCTTATGCTTTAAGATATATCAGAGCGAATATTCAAGGCGGTATTGAAATTGGTTTTAATGCTGCACAAGCTTCTTTAATTGCTGCTCAAACGGTAAAAGGCGCCGCCGACTTATTGCTTACAAAAAATACGCATCCAGAACAAGAGATAGATAAAGTAACCACGCCAATGGGTTGCACCATTGCTGGTTTAAATGAAATGGAACATCAAGGATTTAGTTCATCCTTAATAAGAGGCTTAACGACCAGCTTTCAGAAGATTAAAAAAGATATGTAATATAAAAAGATATGTCACAATGAAGCTAAATAAATAATTTCCAAAAGCCGTACTTTGGCTTCCTGCCAGGGAGGCGATATTTTTTTTGGTATATATGAATAAGTAAAGTAAACTAAATAGTTTTCAAAAGCCGTACTTTGGCTGCCTGCCAGGGAGGCGTTGAAAATTTATTTAGTTTACTTACCAACAACTAGTGTGCTTTCAAAAATGCAATCGCTTTCGCATAAGCATCTTCTTTAGCAGCAGCATTATAACTTGGATTACTTGGATTCGCAAAACCATGACCTGCCTCGTATCTGTTCACAGATAAATTCTTACCTGCTTCTTTCATGTTCTTTTCAAAATCATTCACCATTGTAGGAGAAGGGCTTTGATCTAAGTTGCCAAAAAATCCAATGATATCGCACTGAATAGATTTTAACTTATCCATATTCGTTTCTGGTCTACCATAATACATTACTGTTCCTTTTGCTTGTGGTCCTGCAAGTATAGCAGTTTGTAAACTCCACATGCCACCAAAGCACCAACCCACACTATATATAGATGCTTTAGATCCTGCATATTTAATAGCCCCTTGCATAATGGCAGTCATTCTTACCATATCCGCACCGCGCATTAATTTCATAGCACTATCTGGAGTAGCAGCCACTTTACCATCATACATATCTACCGCAATTACATTTACATCTCCTAAGTCAGTATAATATTTATCAGACTCCATTTTCACATTATCATTTAAACCCCACCATTCTTGTATCACGATTAAATATTTATTAGATTTCTTTTTAGCAGCAATAAAATAAGCGTTGGCTTGCTTACCATCGGCAGCATCAAAAGACATCATTTTCCCAAGAAGGTTTTCTGGGTTCACAACAAGAGGTGAAGGGTGCATAGCAGCAAAAGCGGGTGTGCCTGCCTCTAATTGATAGGCTTGTTGTGTTTCCATATTCAAACACTCAATTACTTCCGCTTTTTCTACTGTTGGGTGTTGCGATTTGTTCCAATTCCAGCTTATTAAACTAGCTGTCAAAAGGACGCTAAAAAGGACATAAATGGCTTTTTTCATTGATTTTTATTTATTTTAATTGAAGATGTTCACTTTTATATAACAGTTATAAACATTTTTTGTTGAGTACTTGCTACGATTTTGTTACCCCCCTTTTTTGGCGTAGGTTTGTACGACCTCTAAGAATTTTTCCAAATAAAGATAGGTCCAAAAAAGTAAATTAACCATTTTGTAATTGATTTCTACACAATAGAATATTCCTATTGGGTAAAAACTATTTTCAAAAAATGAACTAATAATATAGTATGGCAAAGTATGTATTTGTAACGGGCGGTGTAACGAGTAGTTTAGGTAAGGGCATCATTGCCGCTTCTTTGGCAAAATTATTGCAAGCCAGAGGTTTTACTGCGACCATACAAAAGTTTGATCCTTATATTAATGTAGATCCAGGTACTTTGAACCCTTACGAGCATGGAGAGTGTTATGTAACAGAAGATGGTGCAGAAACCGATTTAGATTTAGGCCACTATGAGCGTTTTTTAGGCACGCCTACTTCTCAGGCGAACAACGTAACTACAGGAAGAATATATCAAACCGTTATTAATAAAGAAAGAGCCGGCGAATTTTTAGGTAAAACAGTACAAGTCGTTCCGCATATTACCGATGAAATTAAGCGTCGCATGTTATTATTGGGCCAGGATGGTAAGTTTGATATTGTCATTACTGAAATTGGTGGAACAGTGGGGGATATTGAGAGCACCCCATTTATTGAAACCGTGCGTCAAATTCAATGGGAATTACCAGAAGAAGATGTTATGGTGGTGCACTTAACCCTCATTCCTTATTTAAGTGCTGCGAAAGAATTAAAAACAAAGCCTACTCAACATAGTGTGAGAATGTTAAGTGAAACAGGCGTACATCCCGATGTGATTGTATGTAGAACAGAGCATCCGTTAAATGATGATATCAAAAATAAAATTGCTTTATTCTGTAATGTAAAAGCAGGCAATGTCATTGAATCATTGGATGCCAGTACCATTTATGAAGTGCCTTTATTAATGCAAAAAGAACAATTGGATTTAATTGTACTTAAGAAATTAAATATTCAAAATTATAAAGAGCCAGATTTAAAAAAGTGGAATTTGTTTTTAGATAAATTAAAACATCCAAAAAGCTCCGTGAATATTGGACTTATTGGAAAGTATATTGAATTGCAAGATGCGTATAAATCAATTTTAGAAAGTTTTATACATGCAGGTGCTATGAACGAGGTGAAAGTAAATGTGGTGAATGTGCACAGTGAAAATATTACGGAGGAAAATGTGAATGAACAATTTGCTGGCTTGCATGGTTTGTTAGTAGCTCCAGGTTTTGGTGCTAGAGGTATTGACGGAAAAATTTTGGCTGTTAAATATGCAAGAGAAAACAATTTACCTTTCTTTGGTATTTGTTTAGGAATGCAAATGGCCGTTATTGAATTTGCTCGTAATATTTTGCATTTAAAAGGTGCGCACTCTGTTGAAATGGATACCCATACCGAACATCCAGTAATTGATATGATGGAAGATCAAAAAGGAATTACTATGAAGGGCGGTACGATGCGTTTAGGCTCTTATCCTTGTATCATTGCTAAAGATACACTAGCCTATAAAATTTATGGCAGTATTAATATTAATGAAAGACATAGACACCGCTATGAATTTAATAATACCTTCTTAAAATCATTCCAAGAAAATGGAATGGTAACTAGTGGGTTGAATCCAACATTAGGCCTTGTGGAGATCATTGAGTTGCCTAATCATCCTTTTTTTATTGGCGTACAATATCATCCAGAATTAAAAAGTACGGTAGAACATCCAGCGCCATTATTCGTACATTTTATTGCAGCTGCCAAACTGCAGGCTGCTAAAAAAGCGTAGTTTGTTTTGTATGTTTTTAACTTGTTTTAGTTTGTCATGTTGCTAACATTTGTTAGCTTTATAGTATGAATAATATACGTATCCTTACTTCCACTAGTTTATTTGATGGACATGATGCTTCCATAAATATCATGCGTCGTGTACTTCAAGAAAAAGGAGCAGAAATTATTCATTTTGGACATAATCGTTCTGCTAGTGAAATTGCAGCAGCTGCTATTGAAGAAGATGTACAAGGCATTGCCATTACTTCTTATCAGGGTGGGCATATTGAATTTTTCACTTACGTTAGAAAATTATTAAATGAAGCTGGCTATGGGCATATTAAAATTGTGGGAGGTGGTGGTGGTACTATTTTGCCTAAAGAAGCAGCTTACTTAGAAAAAATTGGCATTTCAAAAATATATTTACCTGAAGATGGATTGAAATTGGGTATTGAAGGAATGATTGAACAAGTGATTCAATTATGTGACTATACCTTAAAAGATTTTTCGAATAAGAAATTACCAAAATTATCTTTTCCTAAAAAAATAGATCCTCGACCTATCAGTAGAGCTATTACGCTTTTGCAAAATAGTAGCTCTAAAAATACTTCCTCTAAAAATGCGCTCTCCAAAAATAGTGCTACCAAAAAGAGTACTCAAAAAACGAATACAAAAAAAGCGAATAAAAATATTCCTATCCTAGGGCTCACCGGAACAGGTGGGGCTGGAAAGTCTACCCTCTGTGATAGACTCATTCAGTATTTTTTATTAGCCAACCCTAGTAAAACCATTGCCATTATTTCTGTAGACCCTAGTAAAAGAAAAACAGGTGGTGCATTACTAGGCGATCGTATTCGTATGAATGCCATTGACCATCCCCATGTTTTTATGCGCTCCTTGGCTACTAGGTCTGATAAAAATACCATCGCCCACTCCATGGACGCCATCATTGAACTATTAATTGAAGCGGGCTATGATGCTATTATTATTGAAACCGCAGGGGTGGGACAGAATGATGCGACCATCGTGGATTATGTAAGTATTCCCATTTATGTAATGACACCTGAATTTGGTGCCCCTACACAATTGGAAAAAATAAATATGATTGATTTTGCAAAATTAATTGCCATTAATAAGTTTGATAGGGCAGGAGGTTTAGATGCAGTCAGAGATGTGCGAAAACAATATCGTCGTTCGCATCATATATGGGAAGATCAAAAAAATAGCCTTCCAGTATTTGGAACCATTGCCTCGCATTTCAGTGACCCCGGTATGCAAGCCATGTATAATGCACTAGCTGCCATTGTTTATCAAACGCATACCATAAAATGGAACCTTCTTCCATGGGAGCCGAAGTATAATGAAAATGAAATAACAGCACCCACTATTCCCAATAAAAGAACTCAGTATCTAGGAGAGATTGTAACTACTATTCAAAAAAATAATCAATGGATAGAGGAACAAAAAAATATTATTTCAAAATGGTACTGCTTTCAAGAAGTATTAAAAGAGCCAAGTTTACAAGAGGATAAAAAAATATTGAAAGCCAATCAACTCATTGAACAAAGTATTGACAAGGAAGTAAAGCAGTTAATACTAGATTGGCCTTCAAAGGTGGCAACTTATAAAAAGCCTTTTTTAGAAATAGATCAAAAAGGAAAAAAATTAAAACAAGTACTTAGTTTTGAAACTCCATCGGGAACCACTATTCAAAAAGTGCAAGTGCCTAATTTTAAAGACTGGGGAGATATTGCGCTCTGGCATTTGAAAGAAAACCTGCCTGGTTATTTTCCCTATACTGCAGGTGTATTTAAATTTAAACAAGGTAATGAAGACCCTACTAGAATGTTTGCAGGCGAAGGTTGTCCTGAAAGAACTAATGCTAGATTTCATTTTTTAAGTAAGGGACAAAATGCCATTCGTCTTTCTACTGCTTTTGATAGTGTTACTTTATATGGACATGATCCAGAAAAAAGATTAGACGTGTATGGTAAAATTGGTAATGCAGGTGTGAATGTGGCAAATATTGACGATGCTAAAAAATTATATAGTGGCATTGATTTAAATAGCCCTAGTACTTCTGTAAGTATGACCATTAATGGCCCAGCTCCTATTCTTATGGCGCAGTTTTTTAACACCGCCATAGACCAGGCCTGTGAAAAATATATTACGGCTAATAAATTATGGCCAGCTGTTCATAAAAAAATGAAGCTTTTATTTAAAGGGTCCACACCTCCTGAATATTTTAATGTGAACAAATCATTAAATTTCAAAGACTGGCATAATGGTTTAGGGCTTCAATTATTAGGTGTTTCAGGTGACCAGGTATTAGCACCAGCAGTGTATAATAAAATTAAACAAGAAGTACTAACGAATGTAAGAGGTACCTTGCAAGCAGATATTTTAAAAGAAGACCAAGCACAAAATACTTGTATTTTTTCTACCGATTTTGCATTAAAAATGATGGGCGATGTACAAGCCTATTTTGCTGAAAATAAAGTCAAACATTTTTATAGTGTATCTATTTCTGGTTATCATATTGCAGAAGCAGGGGCCAATCCTATTACGCAGTTGGCCTTTACTTTGGCCAATGGATTTACTTATGTTGAATATTTTATGAATAGAGGTATTGCCATTGACGATTTTATACCCAACCTAAGTTTTTTCTTTAGTAATGGAATGGACCCAGAATACGCAGTTATTGGAAGAGTGGCAAGAAGAATTTGGGCCAATACCATGAAGCATAAATATCATGCCAATGAGCGTTCTCAAAAATTAAAATACCATATACAAACCAGTGGAAGAAGTTTGCACGCGCAAGAAATTGACTTTAATGACATAAGAACCACACTGCAAGCCTTGTATGCTATTTACGACCAATGCAATAGTTTGCATACCAATGCATATGATGAAGCCATTACAACACCCACTGAAGAAAGTGTAAGACGCGCTTTAGCCATTCAATTAATTATTAACAAAGAATTGGGCACCACCAAGGTGGAGAATTTTCAACAAGGAAGTTTTTTAATTACGGAGTTAACCGATTTAGTGGAAGAAGCAGTGATGCAAGAATTTGAAAGAATAAATAATAGAGGGGGTGTATTGGGTGCCATGGAAAGAATGTATCAGCGTACAAAAATTCAGGAAGAAAGTTTGCATTATGAAACTAAAAAGCATACCGGAGAAATACCCATTATTGGCGTGAATAGTTTTATACAACCGCATCAAAAAAATAATGCCGACCAACAAGCCATATTTAGATCCTCCTCTACAGAACAAAATCTACAAATTAAAAACCTCGCTAGCTTCCAAAAAAGGAACCATTCCTTAAGTGCTCATAATCTAAAAATGCTCCAAAATGCAGCCTTGCAAAATGATAATATATTTACCGTTTTAATGGAAGCGGTCAAATATTGCAGTTTAGGGGAGATTTCCAATACGCTTTACCAGGTAGGGGGTAAATACAGCCGAAATTTGTAAAAAAACGATACCTTTGGCCCTCGTTAATTACGATTAAATTTCACGTATGAATACTGATAAAAATACAATCATTGGTTTTGTATTATTGGCTGGTTTGTTTTTTATGTACTTCTGGTACACCAACAAACAACAAACCGACTTAGCTACTTATAAAAAGCATTTTGATGATTCTGTGGCGATGATAAAAGCCACTGCCGATAAAGCAGCTGCTTTACAAAATCCTGTAAAATTAGATTCAACGACTGGTGCTGTTGTAAACAATATCGATACTTTAAAAGAAGAGTTTACTTATTTAGAGAATGAAGTGGTGAAGGTGAAGTTTAGTAACAAAGGGGGGCAAGTAGCTAAAGTAACACTTAAAAAATATACTAACTACAAAAAGGAGTTAGTTACATTAGGAGATAGTAGTTCTTTAAATTATCCTATTAATATGGGGGATAATAAAACGCTACAAGTTAATCATATTTTATTTCCAACGAAGACTATCACTGCTGGTGAAAAGGGTGCTCAAAAAATTGAGTATGCCTATACCACAGCTGCTGGTAAAACCATTCGTCATCAGTTTACATTAGAAGCGAATAAGTATAATGTTGATTGGAATATACAATTAGAGGGCGCCGATCAATTGTTAACCAACCAACAGTTAAACTTAATTTGGGATGTACATTCTTATCAACAAGAGCGTACTTCGGTGTATGAGCGTCAAATGTCCAATATCTGTTTTTCAGAAGGGGGTGAATTTGATTATGTTTCAAGTAAGAACACCAAGGCTTTTGAAAAACCAATTCAATGGGTAGGCTTGGTACAACAATTCTTTTCTACAACCTTAATAGCTAAGGATGGTTTTAATACAGGAAATTTAAATTGGCAAAGAAAAATAGATAGTAGTAATGGTTTGGCAGCGCTTCAATCTCAATTTCAAAAAAAGGTTGCTGGCCCGAATGCAAACATTGCATTGTCTCTTTATTACGGCCCTAACGACTTTCAAATTCTGAAGGCACAGGCACCAGAAATGGAAAAAATTGTAAACTTAGGAAGAGACTTATATTCTTTTGTACGTCCCATTAATAAATATATTTTAATGCCTGTATTTGATTTCTTCGCAGGCTTTATTAAGAATTTTGGATGGGTTATTTTCTTGTTAACTATTTTTATTAGAGTAGTTACCTCTCCGCTTACATATTCAAGTTATTTAAGTAGTGCTAAAATGAAAGTGTTGAAACCGGAATTAGACTCAATCAAGAAAAAGCTAGGAGACGATCAACAAGGCTTTGCCATGGAACAAATGAAATTATTTAGAGAGGCGGGGGTAAATCCTTTAGGTGGTTGTATTCCAGCCTTATTGCAAATTCCAATATTTTTTGCTTTATATAGTTTCTTTAACTCCAACATTTCTTTAAGAGGTCAATCATTTTTGTGGAGTCATGATTTATCAAGCTATGACTCCATTGCAACACTTCCTTTTACCATACCTAGTTTTGGTAATCATATTAGTTTATTTACCCTTACTGCAGTTATTACTAGTTTGCTAATGTCTGTATATAATATGGCCATGACACCTACACAGGATAACCCTGCATTAAAGTACATGCCTTATATTTTTCCATTCGTTTTATTATTTATATTTAATGGATTACCTTCGGCTTTAACTTGGTACTATACTGTTTCTAACGTGATTACCTTACTTATGCAGTTACTGATTCAAAAGGTCATCATTGATCATGATAAAATATTGGCGGGTATTGAAATAAAACGTAAAACGCCTAAGAAAAAAAGTAATTGGCAAGGCAAGTATGAGCAATTGATGGAGACTCAGAAAAAAGTGCAAGCCTTAAAAGACAAGACAAAAAAATAAACTAACAATCCCCCCCCCAAACCCCCTGAAGTTTAGAAT
>QYPL01000001.1 GCA_007280515.1 Sediminibacterium sp. | reverse complement strand
GCTATGGGATTAATTTCAAGAGAAGATGGTAAGTACGCCATTTTAACAGATATCCTAGGAGATGAAGATCATTTAGGAGATATGGATTTTAAAGTAACTGGAACACGCGATGGTATCTGTGGTGTACAAATGGATATCAAAGTAGACGGTTTAAGTATGGACATTATGCGTGAAGCATTGTCTCAGGCTAAAAAAGGTCGCTTACATATTTTAGATGCCATGTATGAGTGTATGCCAGCTGCACGTGCAGATGTGAAACCACATGCACCTAGAATGGTTAAATTAATTATTGATAAAGAATATATTGGAGCTGTCATCGGGCCAGGTGGTAAAATCATCCAAGAGATGCAAAGAGCAACTGGTGCCACTATTAATATTGAAGAAGTGGGTAACCATGGTGAAGTAAGTATCTTCTCTGCAAATAAAGATAGTTTGGATGCTGCAGTTAAATGGATCAATGGTATTGTAGCTGTTCCAGAAATTGGAGATGAATACGAAGGAGTAGTGAAGGGTGTGAAAGAATTTGGTGCCTTTGTAGAATTCATGCCAGGCAAACAAGGTTTATTACACATTAGTGAAATAAGCTGGAAGCGTTTGGAAACAATGGATGGTATTTTTAACGAAGGAGATGTAGTGAAAGTGAAATTGGTTGGTTTGGATCCTAAAACAGGTAAGTTCAAATTAAGCCATAAAGCTTTATTACCTCGTCCAGAGCAAGCGCCTCGTGAAGATAGAGGTCCTCAACAAGGTTAATTTTTCTGCGCCTTTATAAAATTTAAAGGCTTGAAAAATTCTATAATGATTTTTAAAATGCCTTCCCAAATATGGGAGGGCATTTTTTTGCATTTAACTTTTTGAAAAACCTTACACTTGAATAAATCCAATACCAAGCTCATATTATATATCGATGATTAAATACCTAATCTTCGTCTCTCTCTACGTTGAAGTTTGACTCATGCATCAGACGATCGTTCGCGTCTTCTCGACTCAGATTTGTATTTAATCATCTTACTATTTACCTTTACTTCCTAAGACCCACTAAAGCGCCCAATTAAAAGATCCCCAATAACAACCCCATGTCTAAAGAATACATTCAAATAGCCTTCGATTTTGAAAACCAGGACCAATTTGAAATACTAGTGGCTCAGTTATCGGCACTGGGATTTGATGGGTTTAGTGAAGAGGAGGCGAGTCTAGGCATTAACGATGGAGTAAAAATGTCTAATAAGCTAGGTGTTGGCGCAGGCCATTGCAAAACTTTTATACTTAATACTGAATTTGAGGCTAATTTTTTGGATAATGAATTAGATATTATATTCAAACAGTATAATATAAAGTATTCTAAATCAATAATTAAAGAAGAAAATTGGAATGCAATATGGGAATCTAATTTTGAGCCAGTAAGAGTAGCTAATTTTGTAGGTATTCGAGCTCATTTTCATCCAGTTTTTGACCCTAAAGTTAGTTTTGAGATAGAGATTACACCCAAAATGAGCTTTGGAACGGGACATCACGCCACTACATTCACCGTTATTGAATTAATGGAATCGATGGATTTTAAAGGCAAGAATATTTATGATTTTGGAACCGGCACAGGTATACTAGCCATCCTAGCCGAAAAACTAGGGGCGGCATCGGTTTTGGCCGTTGATAACGACGATTGGTGTATCGAAAATTCGATAGAGAACATACAAAACAATGATTGCCAATTAGTTAGCATAGAAAAAGTAGAATCGGCCTATCAAGACAAAAAATTTGACATTATTATAGCCAATGTAAATAGGCATATTATTGAGGCCAATATGCTTGAATTAACCCAACTAGCCCTTCCAGGTTCGGTATTAGTATTAAGTGGTTTACTTATTGAGGATCAATCAGATATGATTCAATTAGCCAATAATAATGGCTGGAAATTTCAAAAATCAAGGCCTTTAAATGGCTGGATTAGCTTACTTTTTAACTTGAATTAAAAGTTTAGTTCACAGTGTTAACAAATCATTAATTTTTTTCGTCGTATCTTTGCCCTCCAACCAAATTTACAATGACAGAAATTATTCTAATTATACTGGCCTATATCATCGGTTCTATTCCTACAGCAGTGTGGGTTAGTAAGTCGGTGTTTGGTATTGATATTAGAGATTACGGAAGTGGAAATGCTGGTGCTACCAACACTTTTAGGGTACTAGGTTCAAAATGGGGCAGCTTTGTAATGCTTGTGGATGTTACCAAGGGTGTCATTGCAACTTCCTTGTACATTCTTATTCCATTTTATTTAACCCACGAACTAGCAAGAACTAATTTTATGATAGCCCTAGGAATAGTGGCTGTCCTTGGACATATATTTCCCATTTTTGCCAATTTCAAAGGTGGAAAAGGGGTGGCAACTTTATTAGGAATGGCCTTAGCTATTCAACCAGTGGTTGCTTTACTTTGCTTAGTAGTATTCTTAATTACTTTGCTTTCAACCCGATTTGTATCATTAAGCTCTATTTTGGCAGGAGTGGCTTTTATGGTATTGATCCTCTTTATTTTCAAAGAAAAGGATGCTATCTATCGCCTTTTCGCATTAATAGTAGCCTTGATGGTGGTGGTTTCTCATCAGAAAAACATCAGCAGGCTTATGAAGGGTACCGAAAGCAAAGCACCCATTTTCAAAAATAGAGATAGAAAAAACCTTAAATAAGGGTTTGTTTATCAAATTTTAAAGATTTCATTAGTATTATAGCTCAAAAAAAATAGTATTTAGTAACTTCGCCGTCCGTTAAAACCGTAAAGCCATGTCAGGTAATCAGAATATTTTAGAGAAATTGCAACTAAAGGATGAGAAAAATTTACTGATTCAAGGACTGCCTTCTTCTGTAGAAAAACAGTTTGCCAAGCTTTCTTACAACAAGAACTTAACCCCGCTCTTAAAGACTAGAAAAATCGATTTTGCCCTTATTTTCGCTATCAATCAATTACAATTGAATAATATCTTAAAAGAGGTATTTCCAGCCTTACATCCAGAGAGTAAATTATGGATTTCTTATCCTAAGACCACTTCTAAAATAGTCTCTGATTTAAACAGAGACGCTAGCTGGGAAATTTTATCGAAAAACGAATACGAGGCGGTAAGACAAGTTACCTTAGACCATGTTTGGACAGCAATGCGTTTTAAGAAATTAGACCAAATACCAAATAGAAACAGAACCTTCGTTGAATTCAAAGCTGCCGATATTAAAGTAGACGACTTTGAGAAAAGATTAATTGCCCTTCCTATAGAATTAGATAAATTATTTGGTGCACATGAAGAAGCTAGAGAGTTCTTTATTTCTTTATCTATATTGAATCAAAAAGAATATTTAAGTTGGATCCAAGGTGCTAAGAAGGAAGAAACCAAACAAAAGCGTTTGGAATCAACTGTAGAAAAATTATTAGCTGGGAAGAATAGCCCGTCCGAGAAGTAATATTTTTTAAATTTTAATAAATATAAATTTAAAAAATATTACACTCTTATGATTTTATACTCTAATGATTTTACACTCTAATGATTTTTAAGGCTCCAGGTTTGGAGCCTTTTGTTATTTAGGGGCTACTTCATAATCACCGTTCCAATACCTTGTGTTAATTCGCGCTCCACTTCTTTTAAATGCTTATGTATTTGAAGTAATTGTATTTGTTCTTTTTCAGGGGCTGTTTCTAGGTCCATCTGATTTTGGCTAATCATCTTCTTTACCTTTCTCAATTTAAAGTACATTAAGCCTATTTCAATTTCATTGATAATATCTTTTACTACCTCACGCTCTGGCTTACCTAATTTTTCATTCCATCTTGTACTTAATTCATGGTCAGGTTCAAATAAACTCACTACCCATTTTTGTACTCTTTCATCTTCATGGTATTGAAGCGTTTTGCCATTGGGTAGCTTGCCATCGTAAAACCATTTTTTATAAGCGTCTACCAAATAAACCATATCCTCATTTTCTAAAGGGAAAGATTCTATTTCATCAAAAATCCACTGCGCCACTAATTTATTTTCTTTAGTAAGTTCATTACCATATTCAATAATAAGTTTTACTAAATTTTTCTCGTGGGCTAAATCTTTATCAGTAAATAAGTCTGTATCCTGCTGTTGTTCTTGTCCTTGAGGAAAGCTAGGCATTAGAATAGCGGCTTCGTCATAAGACATCTTCTTTTCTTCTTTTACTATCTTATCACGCTTAAACTTATTCACGAGTTGCGTTAAGCCTGTCTCGTCAATACGCAGTAGGGATGCGCACTTTTTTACATATTCTTGCAGCTTGGTAAAATCTTCAGGTTTATTAATTTTACTTAATGTTTCTGCAATTTGATTCACTAAGGCATTCTTCTTATTCAAGTCGCCACCTACTTCTTTTAATTGTACTTCTAATTGAAATAATACAAAATCTTTTTTAGCAGATTGTACAAATTCTCTAAAAGCGTCTGGTCCTACTTTGTTTACATAACTATCTGGATCTTCTTTATCAGGAATTAAAACTAGTTGCACATTTAATCCCTCTTCCAAGGCCATGTCTAATCCACGCAAGGCTGCTTTCACACCCGCCGCATCTCCGTCGTAAATAATGGTTAGGTTCTGCGTGTATTTTTTGATGAGTCTTAACTGGTCAATGGTTAAAGAAGTACCACCGCTGGCTACCACATTTTCAATACCTGCTTGGTGTAAGCTTACCACATCGGTATAACCTTCTACAAGTAAACATTCATTTAATTTATCAATAGAAGTTCTTGCAAAATAAGAACCATATAATATTTTACTCTTTACATAAATATCATTCTCGGGAGAGTTAATGTATTTAGGTGACTTATCGTTCTTGGCAATTTGTCTTGCACCAAATCCAATAATTTTTCCAGTGGTATTATGAATAGGAAAAATAATACGGTCTCTGTAATTATCCTGCCACTCGCCGTTGCGCTCCACCACCAAACCTGTTTTGGCAAAAAGTCCGGGATTGAATTGATTTTGAATTAAGGCCTTGGCTAAACTATCTTTATCGGAAGGGTTGTAGCCAATTTTAAATTTTTCTACAATGGGTTTTAAAAAACCTCTATGCTGCATATAGCTTTGTGCAATAGATTCACCGGCCTCTGTTTCCCAGTATTGCTTGGCGAAAAAATCCATCGCGAAATTATTAATAGCATATAAACTATCGGCTACTTGCTGTACTAATTTTTGTTCAGGACTACTTTGCGTTTCTTCAATTTCAATATTATACCTAGCTGCTAACCATCTTAAAGACTCTACATAACTATACTTCTCATGTTCCATTAAAAAAGTAATGGTATTGCCACTTTTGCCACAGCCAAAACACTTGTAAATTTCTTTGGCAGGAGAGACGGTAAACGAAGGTGATTTTTCGTTATGAAAAGGGCAGTTGCCTATAAAGTTGGTACCTCTTTTTTTCAATTTCACAAATTCACCCACTACATCAATGATGTCAATTCTGTTGGTGATTTGTTGTATAGTATTCGAGGTAATCATGAAGGCGAAAATAACTAATCTTAAGAGAAAATAAGGCTATTCTTGGTTCGAAAACTCCATGTCGTCACTATCCAACAATTCCCTTTCAATTTCCTCCATCTGAATAATATCCCAAGCCTCTGATTCTGTGGGGGTCATGTTCAATATTTCGGCATAATCGGTCAAATCAAGGGTGTCCTGAAGGCTATCTGACAGGCAACAAATGACAAATGAGGTATTATTCTCATAGAAGCTGCCCTGTCCTTCTGCTAATTGGGCAATTACCGGTAACTCCCAGCGGGCCACTTGGCCTAGGTTCAAAACCAGGTTTTTAGGGGCTTCAGCACCTATTTTTGCTATAATTTGGGCTAATTCTGGCACGAGATTTGAACTAAGACTATTCTCGAGAATGGTAAGAACAGTAAATTTCTCTTTTAGTTCGGTTTTGTATTGCATATGGGCTTAAGAATAAAAGGTTGATAAACAAGTAATACTTAACATACTTTAGGTCAAAAATATTCGTTATTCTTGTAACAGCTCGAAATAAATATATGGATAATAATTTTTCAACACAAGTTAAGGAAATCATCTCTTATAGCCGTGAAGAGGCTTTGAGATTAGGTAATGACTTTATAGGCGCTGAGCATTTAATGCTAGGCCTTATAAGAGACCAGGAAAATACTGCCATAAAGGTATTGAAGCAGTTGAATGTAAATTTAGCTGAATTAAGAAAAGAAATTGAATTAGCCGTTAAGGATAAGTCGGGTAAAAACGTTGCTAATATTAATAGCTTGCCTTTAACCAAGCAAGCTGAAAAAGTAATTCGTGTTACGGTACTAGAAGCGAAGGCATTAAAAAGCCCGATGGTAGAAACAGAGCACTTACTTTTAAGCATCTTAAAAAACAAAGAAAACATAGCCACTCAAATTTTAAATCAATTTGATATTGACTATGATTTATTCAGGGCTGAATTAGGTATGATAGGTTCTAGTTCATCTGAACCTATTAACCCTCCGAGTGCAGAATTCCCAGAAGAAGGAGATGATGAATTTGAAGAAGAGAAAAGAGGTGGCGGTGCGGGTGCCTTTGGTGCTGCATCTAAAGCAAAACCTGCTAGTCCTAATAAATCAAAAACACCGGTACTAGATAATTTTGGTCGTGATATTACCAAGCTTGCAGAAATGGATTCTTTGGATCCCATTGTAGGTCGCGATGCAGAAATAGAAAGAGTAAGTCAAATTTTAAGTAGAAGAAAAAAGAATAATCCCATTTTAATAGGGGAACCGGGTGTGGGTAAGACGGCCATTGTTGAAGGTTTAGCCCTTCGTATTGTGCAAAGAAAAGTAAGCCGCGTATTATTTGATAAGCGTGTTATTTCTTTAGACTTAGCGGCACTTGTTGCTGGTACTAAATATAGAGGGCAGTTTGAAGAGCGTATGAAGGCCATTATGAATGAGCTTGAAAAAAATAGAGACGTTATTTTATTTATTGATGAAATACATACTATTGTGGGTGCAGGTGGAGCAAGCGGTTCATTAGACGCTTCTAATATCTTTAAGCCAGCCTTAGCGCGTGGAGAATTACAATGTATTGGTGCTTCAACTTTGGACGAGTATCGTATGCACATTGAAAAAGATGGTGCCTTAGATAGACGTTTCCAAAAAGTAATCATTGAGCCACCAAGTGTAGCCGATACTATTATTATCTTAAATAATATCAAATCTAAATACGAGGATTATCATAGCGTCGTATACGATCAAGAAGCGATTGAAGCTTGTGTGAAATTAAGCGACCGTTATATGACCGACCGTTTACTTCCAGACAAAGCCATTGATGTATTAGATGAAGTGGGTGCAAGAGTGCATTTGAAAAATATTAATGTGCCTTTAGATATTGTTGATTTAGAAAAACAAATTGAAGAAGTTAAGAACGAAAAAAATAGAGTGGTCAAAAGCCAGCGCTTTGAAGAAGCCGCTAATTTAAGAGATACAGAGAAAAAATTAGGGGAGGCTTTAGAAAAAGCAAAAACTACTTGGGAAGAAGAAAGTAAGAATAAGCGTTTCCCTATCAATGAAGAAAATATTGCTGAAGTAGTAAGCATGATGACTGGGATTCCTGTGAAGAGAATGGTGGAAGCAGAAACGACTAAGCTTAAAAAGATGACGGAGGAAATGAAAACCGAAGTTATTGGACAAGACGAAGCCTTAGGAAAAGTGGTAAAAGCCATTCAAAGAAATAGAGTAGGCCTGAAAGACCCTAAAAAACCTATTGGTACTTTTATTTTCTTAGGTCCAACAGGAGTAGGTAAAACGGAGCTAGCGAGAGCACTTGCCAGAAATTTATTTGACTCAGAAGATTCTTTAATTAGAATTGACATGAGTGAGTATATGGAAAAGTTTTCTGTAAGCCGTTTAATTGGAGCGCCTCCAGGTTATGTAGGGTATGAAGAAGGTGGTCAGTTAACGGAGAAGGTACGCCGTAAGCCTTACTGCGTCATACTTTTAGACGAAATTGAAAAAGCACATCCAGATATTTATAATATTTTATTACAAGTATTAGATGATGGTATTTTAACTGATGGTTTGGGAAGAAAAGTAGATTTTAAAAATACTTTAATTATCATGACTTCTAATATTGGCGCTCGTCAATTGAAAGAGTTTGGTGATGGGGTAGGATTCGCCACTGCTACGCGGATGCTTCAAACCGACGAAAACAATAGATCTGTTATTGAAAAAGCTTTAAAGAGAACTTTCTCTCCTGAATTTTTAAATAGAGTAGACGATGTGGTGGTGTTTAATTCATTGACTAAGGAAAATATTTTCCTAATCATTGACATCATCATGAAAAATGTCTTAAGTCGTTTAGTGAATTTAGAATTAAATTTAGTTTTATCTGAAGAGGCTAAAGGATTTATTGCAGACAAAGGCTATGATGTTCAATTTGGAGCAAGACCATTACATAGAGCTATTCAAAAATATATTGAAGACCCTCTAGCGGAAGAAATCTTAAACCATAGTGTTAAAGAAGGCGATACCTTAATGGGCGATTTAGATAAAGAAAATAATAAGCTTGTTTTTACTTTACAAAAAAAGGAAAAAGAGAAAGCGCCAAAGGCTCCTAAAGAATCAAAAGAAGATTAATTCTTACTATAAAATAAAAAGGCCTCCTACATTAGGGGGCCTTTTTTTATGGAAAAACTTTCGAACTAAGTTTATACTTAATTTCAAAATTTTAGTAATAATATTAATGTTTATTCCCCCAACGATAACTGCTTGCTTTAAGTCCTGCTAAGTCAAGTATGCGGTGCACCACAGTGTAAGCCACTTCTTCAATAGTTTGAGGCTTGCTATAAAAACTAGGCGTGGCCGGACATATAATTCCACCTGCTAAAGTGATTGTTTCCATATTTTTAATATGAATTAAATTATAGGGGGTTTCGCGTGCTACGAGTATGAGCTTTCTTCTTTCTTTTAAAACAACATCCGCAGCTCTAGTCACTAAATCATCGCTCATACCACTTGCAATACGACCTAAAGTGCCCATACTACAAGGAACAATAATCATGGTATTATACTGCGCCGATCCTGAGGCAAAGGGGGCGTTAAAATCGTTTTTTTGATAAAAATCAAAGGGGTATTTACTATAATCTTGATTGCCTAATTCTGTCTCCCAAACTATCTTTGCATTATCACTCATAACAATGCCCACGGCCTCTATCTGGTCCGGCATTTGGCTTAAACTATCTAATAAGCATTTAGCGTAAATGGCGCCACTGGCGCCTGTGATGGCTACTACAATCTTGTTCATATACTAATAACAAAAATAGGCACTAATTGTTGAATTTTTAATAGAAGACTTACATTAGGGCCTAAATCTTGCTTAAGATGGATTTTTATAATTAATTTACAGTAAACCAGAATACTAATTTTTGCCTAATGGTGAAAAACAATATTTCAACCTATGAGTATCCATAAAGTATTTTGTTTTGGGGAAATTTTATTGCATTACGCACCCCCTTCGGGTACTAATTATATAGAAAGTCAAAATACGCCCTTTTATTTAGGAGGTGCTGAATTAAATGTGGCCACTGCATTAGCCAACTGGGATATGCCTGTAAAATATGGAACAGCCATGCCTTCTCATTTTTTAACAGATACTATTATTAGTGATTTAGCTAAAAAAAATATTGATACATCGGCTATTCAATTTTCTGGTAACCGAATTGGTTGCTTTTACTTAGCCGCAGGATTAGACATGAAAAATGCAGGGGTAGTATATGATAGAGATAATTCTTCCTTTGCAAGTATTCAAAAAGGAAGCATTGATTGGAAAGAAGTTTTAAAAGACGTGAGTTGGTTTCATTTTTCTGCCATATCGGCCTCTCTAACACAAAATGCAACGGATGTTTGTGAAGAAGCTTTAATAGCCGCTACTGAATTGGGCATTCCAATTTCCGTTGACTTAAACTACAGAGCTAAATTATGGCAATACGGAAAAACACCTATTGAGGTAATGACTCGATTAGTAAAATATTGTACAGTCTTAATGGGTAATCTTTGGGCGGTAGAAGAAATGTTGGGAATTAAATCGACTATTAAATCAAGCGAAGGTTATACTCAAGAACATTTAGTAGAAGCTGCACATAAAAGTATGTTGAACTTGAAAAAACAGTTTCCTTTGTTAAATACAATGGCCTATACATTTAGGTTAGCTGCAACTTATTTTGGAGTCATGTATAATAAAAATAATCTTTATACGTCACCCACTTATAATATGAATGAAGTAAAAAATATAGTGGGAACGGGTGATTGCTTTATGGCGGGACTTATATATGGAATACGCCATAATAATACACCAGATGAAATCATTAATTTTGCAGCTGCAGCAGCAGTAGGTAAATTATATGAATTAGGAGATGCTACAGAACAAAGCCTAGAACAAATTAAAAATAGTATGCTATGATGACAGAAGAACAAATGAAAGCTTATGTAAAAAAGATAAAATTATTACCTTTATTTTATCATGATGAAATTGAAGTATGTAAAGAAATGGTGAAAGCTTTATATGTGGCAGGCATTAGATGTATTGAATTCACCAATAGAGGGCCTAAGGCATTGGAGAATTTTAAATTATTATTAACGCATAGAAATAAAAATTATCCCGATTTAGTATTAGCCATTGGCACTATTCAAAATCAAAAGCAGGCAGAGGCTTTTATAGAAGCAGGAGCCGACTTTTTAATAAGTCCATTCTTTGATCAATCCATTGCAGATGCTGCTTATTTGCATAAGAAACTATGGATACCTGGTTGTATGACATCTACTGAAATACATATTGCTGAAGTAGCTGGTTGTGATTTGATTAAATTATTTCCAGGTAATGTTTTAGGCCCAGGTTTTGTAACTGCTATTAAACCTTTATTTCCCAGACTTAGTTTTTTAGTGACGGGAGGAGTTGATACTAGTAAAGAAAATTTAACTGCTTGGTTTAATGCAGGGGTGGTGGGTGTAGGCATGGGCAGTAAACTAATAAAGGAAGAAGTATTGGCTTCTAGAAATTATGCTGTCATAGAAGCAGAGACTACTAAAGCCTTGGCAATTATAAACTCTTTGTAGTAAGCCTATATAGTAAGTACTAATCTATTTTATACATTTTCTCGTAATACTCTTCGGCCATTCTATTACTGTCAAATTGGAAACGAACATCCTTCATCCCATTTTGTGTAATCTCACGCCAAGTATCTCTGTTGTCATAGTACATAGGAACAATTTGTTCTTCTAGAATTTTATAGAGTTCATCTAAATCGTAATCGTCTTGTTGTTGGGTGCTCAGATTGGCATAGTCGGCCTTAGGAACCACAAACCCATTATTACCATGATTAATAAATTCTGGAATCCATCCGTCGTCGGTAGAAAAGTTAATGGCACCATTCATAGCAGCCGTCATGCCACTTGTTCCAGAAGCTTCTCTTGGTACTCGAGGATTATTCAACCAAACATCTGAAGCCTGTTTCATTCTCTTGCTCAATCCTAATTCATAACCAATTAATACAGCTACATTATGATAGTTCTTGCTTAAGTGTACTAAATTATTAAATTGAGAAATAGCAGGATGATCTACTGGATAAGGTTTACCTGCAAAAATAATTTGTACTGGATATTTTGCATTAGCAAGTAATTTCTCAAATCGCTTCATATCCCATGATAAGAAATCGGCTCTTTTATAGCCTGCAAAACGTCTTGCCCAAACAATGGTGAGTACATTGGGGTCAAATACTTTTCCAGTTTGATCGGCCACTATTTCAAAAGCACGTTTTTTCAAATACATTTTACGATCATCAAATCCGGCTTCATCTTGATTTTCTGCAAAGCGGTATAATTGTTTATCGGCCCAGTAGCGCCAGTTCTGTGCATTGGTAATATGTGTGATAGGGCAAATGCCATCATACTTACTCCATAATTCTCTACTCACATGTCCGTGTAATTCAGAAACGCCATTGGCTTTTCTTGCAAAACGAAGGGCTGCTAAGGAGTGATTGAACTGGTCATCCTGAATGCCTGTTAATTTTCTTACTTCATCCATACTTAGGCCACAGAAATAACCCATTTTATGACAGAGGTATATATCGTGTTTTTCATTACCTGCTTCTTCTGGTGTGTGCGTGGTGAATACTAAACGTTTTTTAACTTCATCTATTGACTTATATTTATTTAATAAATAAAAGGCTGCAGAAAAACCATGGGCCTCATTTAAATGATATACTTCCGGGTTGAAATTTAATTCATCAATTAGTTTTGCACCTGCTACGCCTAATAAAATAAATTGAGCCACCTTGGTAGCTACATTCGCATCATATAAACGATGTGTGATGGTTTGAGAAACATAATCGTTCTCAGGTAAGTCGGTACTTAATAAAAATAGGGGAGCACTGCAAAAAGTATTGGGGGCTAAATAAAAAGCCTTTACCCATACTGGATGGTCATGAATAAGTATTTGGTATTTAATGCCTGTATCTTCTAGGAAAGAATACATTTTTTCCATAAAAGTTACTTGTAAAGTTTGGTCTTGATTTCTGGCTTGATCATAGTAACCATACTTCCATAATATACCTACACCAATTAAATTTTGGTTTAATTCAAAAGCACTTCTTAAGTGTGAGCCTGCTAAAAAACCTAGGCCACCACTGTATATTTTTAAGGGTTGATGAATGGCAAATTCCATAGAAAAATAAGCTGCCTTTTTCTTGAATTGATCATTGATAGCATAAGGCACTTGATAATTTCTAAAGCTCATACAAACGGGTTTGGTTATTTGACTGCAATATAATGGTATTTGAAGAAAATGTAATTATTACACATTAAACTGTGGATAAGAACTAGCTCTAGGGCTTGATTGTGGATTATTTCTTCTTTTTAACCTTTCTTTTTTTATCGTAACTATCATTAAAATAGCAGGTCATATTGCGATGATTACCGCAGTTACCATCTTCTTTAATATTGATAACATTGCCTTGTATGGTAAAATGAATAATACAAGGGTCGCCTTTTTCGAAATAGGTTGCTTGGTTTTTTGTGAAGTTAAGTATACCTTTTAATTCGCCTGTGCAACTGCCATTTTGTTTTTCAAAATGCAGGAAAAATTGATATTTATTTTGAACAGCGTAGTCTCTTATAGAAATAAAATTTTTACCATCTCTTACATAGTCCCCACTATAGGTATTAATCATAGACATAGTGTCTAGTGGGTTAAGTATTTTTTTAGTTTCTGGTTTTTTATTACTGTCGAAATAAATTAATCGAAAACTACTATCGGTATAGGCCCAACCTTTCTTTTCATAAGTAAGAGAGTTATCGTCGGCTAATTTATTTTCTTCTACTAAAAAAGAAGGCTCTTTGTTAATATTTAAATTCTTTCCATATAGTTTAGAACTCTTATTTTCATCATTGAATTCAGTAATGACTTTATAATCTAAGAACTTATTTTTCTTACTAAATACCACTACGGCTATTTCTTGTTTTTTGGGATGACTCACATTTAACAATAAATAGTATTCTTCTTCCTTTTCAATTCTAATAATAGGATGAAGGAAAGCTTTTTTATCTTTTATGCCTACTATGTTTTCAACAATGGAGTCTGGCACAAACTGAGCCAATGCCTTACGACCAATAATTAAAGTATCTGTAAACTTGTGTAAATTGGAATCGGAAATAGAAACGGGTAAACTAGCGGCTTTAAATACTTTATTAAAGTCGTTAATTTTGAGGGGCGTATTACCTGTTAAATCTGGTTTTTTTTCGGCGCAAGCCAAAATAAAGCAGCAAATTAGTATATAGTAACCATTACGCATCTCCTAGTTTTTTGCTAAAATAGACTATCAAACCGAGTTAGGCAAAAGCTTTTATCATTAAATTTACATTACTATTGTTATTGACCTTCCAGCCTCCCAAAAGAGGCAAAATAGATTTTACTGAACAAATGAGGGTAAAGAAAATAGAGTTAGATATAGAGTATGAGAGAAAAGTCATTAGATAACCTAAACGAGTCCGTTCCTGTCCAAAATAAGGGCGGGTGGCGCAAGCTATTGGCTTTTATGGGGCCTGCCTATTTGGTGAGCGTGGGTTATATGGATCCGGGCAATTGGGCCACTGATTTACAAGGGGGTTCTAAATTTGGGTATCAATTAATTTGGGTATTATTTCTCAGTAATCTCATGGCTATTTTATTACAAAGTTTAAGTGCAAGACTAGGTATAGTGCGCAGACTTGATCTAGCACAAGCCAATAGAGAAACCTATCCGCCTTTTATAAATTTCATTTTATATATTTTAGCAGAGATTGCCATTGCCGCCACTGACTTAGCAGAAGTACTAGGAATGGCTATTGGTATTAAATTATTAACAGGTATGCCATTAATTTATGGTACGCTTATAACTGTTTTTGATACTTTCTTATTTTTATTTTTACAACGTTATGGTATTCGGAAATTAGAAGCCTTTATTTTAGTATTGGTGGCAACCATTGGTTTTAGTTTTTTAATACAATTGTTTATTGCCAAACCGGATTTGTCTTATGCCATTAAAGGTTTTATCCCTTCTAAATTATCACCAGAAGCTTTATATATTGCGGTGGGTATTATTGGGGCCACGGTCATGCCTCATAATTTATACTTACATTCTGCCTTAGTACAAACCAGAAAAATTGAAAGAACTGGCAAGGGTATAAGAAAATCTATTTGGTATAATTTTATTGATACAGCGGTAGCATTAAATGCAGCTTTTTTTGTAAATGCCGCTATTTTAATTTTAGCGGCCACCGCCTTTTTTTCAACAGGTAATTCGCAGGTGGCTAGAATTGAAGATGCACATGCTATGTTAGCGCCATTATTAGGTTCTAGATTAGCCCCCATTTTATTTGCCATTGCTTTAATTGCTGCGGGCCAAAGCTCAACAGTGACAGGCACTTTAGCGGGTCAGATAGTCATGGAAGGTTATTTAAAATTAAGACTCAACCCTTGGATAAGACGATTGCTAACTAGGCTTATTGCCATCATTCCTGCAATATTAGTGATTGGTATTATGGGGGAAGAACATGTAGATGAGCTCTTAGTGTTTAGTCAAGTAATATTAAGTTTACAATTAGGCTTTGCAGTTATTCCACTTATACATTTTGTAAGTGATAAAACTACCATGGGTGAATTCGTCATTAATTGGAAAGTAAAAGTGATGGCTTGGATGGTGGCAAGTATTTTAGTATTTCTAAATGGTAATTTAGTGGTTGGTTTTGTAAGCGCTTTTTATAATGGAACAGGAAATGGATTAGTAAAATTATTACTGATTATTTTAGTGCTTTTATTTTCAGCACTACTTATTTATATTGTTGTATTTCCTATTTTCTTAAAAAGACATCATGCACAAGTAGAAGAGGGCTTTCATGGGGAGATGATTGAACTAGATTGGTCACAGGAGGCACCTGTGAATAAAATTGCCATAGCTGTTGATTTTTCAGTAGCCGATGCAAAGCTTATTAAAACGGCTATTCAACATGCGCATGAGGCTACCGAATTTATTTTTATTCATGTGGTGGAAAGTGCCACTGCTAAATATTTGCGAGAATCAAGTGATGATATTGAAACTAGAAAAGACCAAGCAAGGCTAGACACCTATGCAAATGCTTTACAATTAAAAGGGTATAAGGCTACCACTTATTTAGGCTATGAAAATAGGGTGAAGGAGATTGTGAAAATCGTCAATAGCTATGAGGCTAAATTACTTGTAATGGGAGGGCATCGCCATCAAGGTTGGAAGGACTATATCTTTGGGGAAACCATTGAGTCTGTAAGACATAAGGTAAAAATTCCCGTACTTATTGTAAATATCTAAGGGTCTTTTGATGGGTTATTTTACCTATCAATATCAGTTATTTATAAAGCTAGTTTTTGTATATTTACTTACAAAATTTTAAACATGATGGGGCAGAAAATTAAAGTAGCTAATCCGGTCGTAGAATTGGATGGGGATGAAATGACTAGAATTATTTGGAAATTTATTAAAGACAAATTAATACTTCCTTATTTAGAAATTGATATTAAGTATTATGATTTAGGTATGGAATATCGTGACCAAACCAACGATCAAGTTACCATTGATGCAGCCAATGCTATTAAACAATATGGAGTAGGTATTAAATGTGCTACCATTACCCCAGACGAACAAAGAGTAGAAGAGTTTAAGTTAAAACAAATGTGGAAGAGCCCTAACGGGACTATTCGTAATATTTTAGATGGTACTGTTTTCAGAGAGCCCATTGTTTGTAGCAATGTGCCTCGATTAGTACCTAATTGGACGGCGCCCATTTGTATTGGTCGTCATGCATTTGGTGATCAATACCGTGCCACCGATTTTGTAACCAAAGGAAAAGGTAAATTAACTATTAAGTTTGAAGGCGAAGATGGTACCAAGCAAGAATTTGAAGTATTTAATTTTAAAGGCGATGGCGTTGCCATGGCTATGTACAATACCGATGAAAGTATTTATGGTTTTGCACGTGCATGTTTTAACCAAGCCTTAGCTAAAAAATGGCCTTTGTATTTGTCTACTAAGAATACCATTTTGAAAAAATATGATGGTCGTTTCAAAGATATTTTTGAAGAAGTGTATCAAAATGAATTTAAAGCAAAATATGCCGATGCTGGAATTACCTATGAGCACCGCTTAATTGATGATATGGTGGCCTCTGCTTTAAAGTGGAATGGTAATTTTGTTTGGGCTTGTAAGAATTATGATGGAGATGTGCAATCAGATACAGTAGCACAAGGCTTTGGTTCATTAGGTTTAATGACTTCTACTTTAATTACACCCGATGGTAAAGTAATGGAAGCCGAAGCAGCTCATGGAACGGTAACACGTCATTTCCGTGAACACCAAAAAGGAAATAGAACCTCAACGAATCCTATTGCTTCTATTTTTGCATGGACTCGTGGTCTAGAATTTCGTGGTCAATTAGATAATAACCAAGAGTTAATTCATTTCTCTAAAGCATTGGAAGAAGTTTGTGTGGAGACAGTGGAGTCGGGTATTATGACTAAGGATTTAGCCGTTTGTGTACATGGTAATATAGTGAATCATGGCGAACACTATGTTTATACAGAAGAATTCTTAGATGCTTTGGATTTGAATTTGCAAAAAAAGCTTGCTCAATAATTTTATTTAAAAATAAAAAACCCGGTAGCTAATAACTATCGGGTTTTTTTATAAGTTTAATTTAGATAATTATTTTTTCATGCATGCAGCACTACATTCATGCTTGCAATCCTTTGTAGTACAGATATGTCCTTTCTCACCATGATTGGCAATATGACCTGCTCCATTTTTATGACAAGCAGCGGTACATTTATGCTCTGCTTTATGACAGTCTGCTGTGCATTTGTCTGCGGCAAAAGAAAAATTAGCAGCCATTAGAAACAATCCAGCGAATAATAATTTTTTCATAGTATATTTTTTATTTATTAATATTTTCAACACTAACAATTTACCAACTTATTTTGTTAGAAATAACTTAATGGCGTTGTGGTTTTGTTAAAGTTTAAAAACAATGGTTATTATATTAATTTCTATTGAATTACTTCTAATATCGGTTTGCCAATAGAGCCACTAGGCATTTGAATACCTAGTAGTGTAGTTATTGTAGGGGCAATATCGGTCATATAGGTTTCACGATGAACCGATGTTTTTTTGATGCCTTTGCCAAAGAATAATAAAGGAATATGCGCATCATAATTATATAATGTGCCATGGCTTGTACCTGTTGCAAATCCATCTACATAACCCGATTTATTGATAATAACTAAATCGCCACTTCTTTGAGCAGAATAACTATTCACCACTCTTTCTCTTAATGATGCGGGGATGGGGGCACTTGCTGCATGACGAGCGTCCACCACTTGTAAAATTTCGGGCTTCTTTTCTAAGTAGCTACTTATTAAATCAATTAATACATCTTGGCTAATATGTAAACTATCCATCAAGGGGTGATTAAAATGAATATTGTCTTCGCTGATATTGGAGATTAAATTGGCATTAAGTCCTTTTGCAGTTAACATAGAACTAATTTCATTTTTAATAGCTGCTTCACTACTTAAGCCAGCGGGTAACTGATGTTTACTATTAAAAGCGGGAATATTGGCCACTGCATGGTCGGCTGTTAAAAAAACAGTGTAGTTGTCTTTGCCCACTTGCTTGTCTAAATAATTAAAAAAGTCGGCTAAGAGTTCATCTAGTTTAATATAGCCATCCATGGTTTCCCAAGAATCAGGACCGAAACTATGACCAATATAATCGGGAGAAGAAAAACTTATAGCAAGTAAGTCGGTAATATCATCGGTGCCCATGGCTTCATTTACAATGGCTTGCTTGGCTAGTTCCTCTACTAAGCTATTGCCATAAGGGGTAGTAGAAATTTTACCGTAATCTTTTGCTATAAAACTTTTTAAAGCATAAGGAAAATGTTTAGCTTCTTTGCCAAAAGGGGTAGACTCATATTTATTTTCATCTACATCACAATTCGCTTCATAAACCGATGCGGGTAAACTTAAATTCCAATCTAAATTATATAAGCTGTCGGGGCGGTGTAAATTATTATAATTAGTTACCCATGTTGGAAGTGATTTTCCATAATAAGTAGAACTAATAAAGTTGCCTGATTTACTATCATACCAAAAAGCACCATTGGCACTATGACCAGCGGGTATAATGGCTCCTCTATCTTTTAATGAAATCCCAAATACTTTACTTCTAAAATTACTTGCTAATTTAAATTCATCTCCTAGGGTAGTTGTCCATACATTTACGGGGCTCATTTGCCCAGCAGCATTATTGCTACTTCCAATAGTTTGCACATTCGCATCCTCCACACAGTATATTTTTTTTTGTTTGACATTGTCATACCATTCATTGCCAGCTATGCCATGCAAGGCAGGCACAGAGCCGGTATACACGCAGGCATGGCCTGAGGCCGTTACAGTGGGTAAATAAGGAATTAAAGTATTATCCACAGTGGCGCCTTCATTGATGAATCTTGTAAATCCCGAAGAAGACTTAAAAAATGGCTTAAATCTGTTCACATAATCCCAGCGCATTTGATCTACTATAATACCCACTACCAATCTAGGCTTTTGCGTAATAGTTTGCTTGCTAGCATTGACTTTCACGGAACTTAAACTCTTTTGATTTTGTGCATTGCTAGATAATAAAAATAGGCTTAAGCAAGTGAATAAAATATATCTCATTTCAATTATTTTTCTTTTATAAAATGTACTTGTTAACATTAACAAATAGCAGTCTGCAATTTACATCTATTTATTAGAGGATAAAAGGTAAAAATTGTTTAAATTCGCTAATATAAAAAAATTTAATATGGCGGACATCTTCGACAGACTCATTAAGAATTATGGACCTATTGGCCAACATCGTGAAAGAGCCCATGGCTACTTTGCTTTCCCGAAGTTAGAAGGTGAAATTGGTTCTAAAATGAAGTTTAGAGGTCAAGAAATGATTGTTTGGAGTTTGAATAACTATTTAGGCCTAGCCAACCACCCAGCCGTTCGTAAGGCAGATGCCGATGCAAGTGCAAAGTATGGATTGGCCCTTCCAATGGGTGCAAGAATGATGAGTGGAAACAGCGATTTACATGAGCAATTGGAAGCTGAATTAGCCAGTTTTGAACATAAGGAAGATGCCATTTTAATGAACTATGGTTATCAAGGCATCATGAGTGCCATCGATGCTATTTGTGGAAGACATGATGTGGTGGTGTATGATGCAGAGTGTCATGCTTGTATTATAGATGGATTAAGAATGTTAGTTGGACATCGTTTTGTATATAAGCATAACGATATTGAAGATTGCGAAAAGCAATTAATGAGAGCACAGGCTTTAATAGACAAACAAGAGACTGGTGGCATATTAGTGATTACAGAAGGGGTATTTGGAATGGCGGGAGACCAAGGAAAAATAAAAGAAGTAGCGGCCCTGAAAAATAAAGTGGCCTTTAGATTATTGGTAGATGATGCACATGGTTTTGGGACTTTAGGCAAGACGGGTGCTGGTGCAGGAGAAGAACAAGGATGTCAAGACGAAATTGATTTATATTTTTCCACTTTTGCAAAAAGTATGGCCTCTATAGGTGCGTTTATGGCAGGGCCTAAAACCATCATTGACTATATCAGATATAATATCCGTTCACAAATTTTTGCGAAAAGTTTACCTATGCCTTATGTGGTAGGTAATTTAAAGCGTTTAGAATTATTGCGTAAACAAACTGAATTAAAAGATAAGTTGTGGAAAAATGCATTGGCTTTGCAGAAAGGTTTAAAAGAAAGAGGATTTGATATTGGCAATACCGATTCAGTAGTTACACCTATTTATATGAAAGGGGGCGTAGAAGAAGCTACATTAATGGTGATGGACTTAAGAGAAAATTATAAAATATTTTGTTCTATTGTGGTCTATCCTGTTATTCCTAAAGGCCATATTATTTACAGGCTAATTCCTACCGCAGAACATACCCAAGAGGAAATTGATTTAACCTTGAAAGCCTTTAGTGAAACTAAGGCGAAATTAGATGCAGGCGCATATAAGGCGGAAGAAATACCCGATATGGCGAATAAGTAATTAGAGTAAGTCTAATTGATTTTGCTCTTTTTTTAATACCTCAATACTTACATTAAGTTCAAATCCTATTAATAAGATTAAAGAATTGAGATAGACTAATGTCATTACCACTAGTACGGTACCAATAGAACCATAAATTTTATTATAACTGCTGAAATTATTTACCCAATAAGAAAAGCCAAGGGTGGTCACTAACATTAATAATGTAGAGAGTAAAGCGCCAGGAGAATTAAGTGGCCATCTTTCTTTGATTAGGGGTGCATATTTATAAATAAAGGCATTCCCAAAAAATAGCAATAGAATAATGACTGCCCAGCGTACCGTATTCCAATAAGGTATAATGGCTTTGCGTTTGATATCAAAAACTTCTCTAAGTAATGTGGTTAACTGATCTTGACCTATTAATACTAATAAACTTGCAAATACTAAGAGTATTAAAATAATGGTTAAGCGAATAGCCCTCATTCTTTGGTGTAAGAAAAAAGGTTTGTTTTGCATGATGGATTTATCAAAACTTCTAATAATACCAGTCATGGCATTGGAGGCGTAAAATAAAAGTAGTAAAAATCCAAAAGAAAAGACACCCACATGTTGACTCAATAAATCGTTTATAATATCCATTATAAATTTATAGGTGCTAGAATTAGGGGCAATATCTTTAAAAACAGAAAGTATTTGTTTTTTTACTCTTAAAGCCTTTGGAAAATAAGGTATGATTGAAAATAAAAAAAGAAATCCTGCAGGCAAGGCCATAATTAAGTTAAAGGAAATAGCAGAGGCTCTGTCGTATAATCCTAAAGTGTTTAATTGATTATATATAAACCTGAATACCTGGTATAAATTAACATGCTGAAATCCTGGTATATAAATAGCCTTTGCTTTTTGTTTTAAAAACAAATACAAGGGCTTTATTAGGCTGATGAGTAGCTGGAGAAGTATAGTTAGAAATTTATTCAAATTTATTTTTTTGAAATTAGCTATTGGGTAGGGGCTAGTTTAGTTTTTATTGTTTTATTTGTATAGTTTATTTATTTTTTTTAGCTTGGTATTCATCGAGTTTAAGCTGGTACTCTTTGGCAAACTTACTATGTTCTTCATAGGAAGCACTAAAATGATGGTAGCCACTAAAATCGGCCTTGGCCACAAAATAGAAATAATTAGTATTGGGTGCATTCAACACTAAGTCAATGGTCTTCGGGGCAGGAGTGCATATGGGGCCAGGAGGCAGGCCTGCTTTTTTATAAGTATTATAAGGTGAAGGATTGGTTAAATACTTCTCATAAATACGAGTAAGGGTAAAATCCTGCATGGCATATTTGATGGTAGGGCAGGCTTGTAGGGGCATTTTTTTCTTGAGTCTGTTTTGGTATACACTTGCAATAATAGTTTTGTCGGAATCGTAATTAGTTTCTTCTTCCACAATGGAGGCTAAAGTATATACTTCATTTTTGGTAAGTCCAATGGCTGCTGATTTTTCTAAGCGATTATTTTTACTCCAAAAAAGACCTTCTTCTGTTTTCATTTTTTGCAATAGCTTAGTCATAGGCGTTGACCAATAAAATTCATAGGTGTTGGGAATAAATAAGCTAAGTACTTGCGTGGTATCTGTATTGAAGGGTGCTAGAGAATCGTTGCTGCTTAAATAATGTATACATTCAAGACTATCTATTGAAAAAGTACTAGCAATTAGTTTTGCTAATTCAGCCTTGGTTCTTACTTTGTTTAAAATGAATTTAACCCTTGCTTGTTGATTATTTCTAAGTATTCTAATCAAGTTCAGTAAGCTTGTATTTTTATCAATTAAAAATTTTCCTGGTTTAATTTTATCTTCTACATTGAATAATTTAGCTAAGACTAAGAAGCTTGTTTTATCTCTAATTATTTTTTTTGTACTTAAGCTATCAGCTAAGGCATCAAGCCCTCCCGCATTATATTCAAAGCTTGCTTTTTCAGCAGTAAAATGAGTGACTTTGATAAATAGGGTATAGGTGCTATACACTACTAAAACTAATAAAGCCAGTAAGATCCATTTTTTCATAGGGTAAAGATATTTCATCCTTTTTATACAGCATCAAATTACAAAAAAAATCCCTCTCGTTTTAGCGAGAGGGATGAATTATTTTGAATAAAAAGGCTTAGGTTAATTTAGTTATTAACTTTTGCCATTGAGCATTACTTTTTAGTAGCTGCAGGAACAGTGGCAGGGGCAGCTTGTTGAATTGGGGCTGCTTGTTGAACTGGCGCTGCTTGTTGTATTGGCGCTGTTGCAGGAGCAGTAATAGAAGTATTTACTTTGTCTAATAAACCTTTATCAGATGCAGTGCCACCAGATTTTAAGAATAAGGTAGAAGTCATGGCTAATAGAGCTATCACCGCAGCGAAAATCCAAGTACCCTTTTCAAGTACATCGGTTGTTTGCTTAACGCCCATAAAATTGTTGGAAAGGCCGCCTACATTCGCATTTAAACCGCCACCCTTTGGATTTTGAATTAAGACCATAAATCCCAGGCCTAAACAAGCCACAATAATCAATATCAAGTAAATTGTAATCATTTCTTTTGTTTTAATTGTTCTATTCTAGACGCAAAATAAACGGATTTTTCAGGAAAAATAAAACTTAATTTAGAATAGATGTCGATGGCTTTCCGCTTATTGCCTTGTTTTACCCAAATTTCAGCCATGGCTTCGGTGATCACATCAGCCGTGGTATTGGCTTTTTCAGCAATAGCAGCTATTTGCTTCTCGTTTTCCTCCGCCATTTCCTCCATCACAGGAATGCCCTCTTTTTGCTTTAAAACCTTTAACCAGGCGGTAAAACTCCTTAATTGTTGTGTGAATTTATCCTGTGGAACCTTAGAAAGGTCAATTTCAATACCTTGGGCAGCAAAATAGTCGGCTTGAGCTGCAGTTGCTATTTCTGCTTCATAGGCTAATTCTATGGTTTCGATGGGTTCCTTAAATTGAGCAAATTGTTCAGAAATAAGGCTAGTTACTTTATCGTCCAAGGGGGCTGCTATAGAATCTTCCTCTTGCTCTTTTAAAAGCTGGTGCAAATGTAAAGCAGAAGGGAAGTAGCTAGTTGTTTTTTGCACTTGTTCTTTAAATAATGGAGAACCTATTAATGCATATTTTTTGGATAATAAAAATTGTAAGCTAGCGCTGTAAGGATGTGTTTGTACCCATTTTTCTAAGTCAGCTGTTTCAATGGATGCTAATGTGCTATGACCAGTCCATTGAGCTAATATTTTATTATGAAGGGTTGAAAGCATGCTTACCAGTTTGAAAAAATTTGGTTAAAGATATCGTCTGTGATATTTCTAATGATGTCTTCCATCAATTGACCTTCTGCTTGGTTTAAAGTGAGGGTTGCGGAAAAATCAAAATTTCTAGTGACATCAAATTCTTGTTCTTTATTTTCTAAAGTCTTTTTTAAGACTACATGTACTGTAACAGTTAATCGGTTGGTACTGGCTTGTTGTGCACTTACACCCACTGTTTGAGAAGGGTCGTAATTGGTAATGGTTGCAAATATTTGATAATGTGCATCATCGTTATTGGTTCTAGTCAATTTAGTTTGACTCATTATTTTTTGCTGCAACTTATCGGTAAGTAGGGGAGCCAATTGCGGATTTACATACCTCGCCTTGTTTTCAATAAAACCTATCTTAATGGTTTTGATATTTGCTGGAATAACGGCATCTCTAAAACTATAAATGCCACAACCACTTATAAGCATTGCGCAAATGGTTGTAGGTAAAATAAATTGTACAAGCTTGCTCTTTAAAATATGCTTGCTTTTTAAAATAATACTATTATACTTATTCTTCAATGTAATATTCTTTAATTTTACGGTATAAAGTTCTTTCGCTAATGCCTAAGTCGGTAGAAGCATCTTTTCGGCGGCCTCTATGTTTCTTAAGTGCCTTTAAAATTAGTTCTTTTTCCTTATCCATGATATTCAAAGATTCATCTACTTCGTAAAGGTTATTGGATTCATTGTCTATAATAATAGGCTGTGGGTGGTTGAAGTGAACAGTAGGTTGTGTATTCGCTGAAGAAACATGCGGAGCGCTGCTAGGCATAATATCTTCTTTTAATTCATTGATTAATGACTCTTTATTAAAATTAGCAGATTGCCCTGTTATGGAAGGATTTTGTAATATTTCTAAAAACATTTTCTTTAATTCGTTTACATCCTTTTTCATATCAAAGAAAAGCTTGTATAAGATTTCTCTTTCATTCGCAAATTCACCCACTGGGGTATTACCGGTGACCATGGGCATATTATGGATATTATGTTGTGGTAAGAATCCTGCCAAGGTTTCGCTATTTATATTATCCGATTTACGTAGTACTGAAATTTGTTCTGCAATATTTTTCAACTCTCTTACATTGCCTGGCCAACTATATTTAGTAAGTAATTCTCTTGCTTCTTCATCTAAAAAAATAGTTTTAGTTTTATACTTATCTGCAAAGTCCACTACAAATTTTCTAAACAACAAAGGAATATCTTCTTTCCGATCTCTTAGTGAAGGAACGCGAATAGGAACGGTATTTAATCTGTAATACAAGTCTTCTCTAAATTTACCTTTCTGCGTGTATTCTAAAAGTTCTCTATTAGTAGCTGCAATCACTCTTACATCTGACTTCTGCACTTTTGAAGAACCCACTCTTATAAATTCTCCCGTTTCTAATACACGTAACAAACGAGCCTGCGTGCCTAATGGTAGTTCACCAATCTCATCTAAAAATATGGTCCCGCCGCTCACTGTTTCAAAATAACCTTTTCTACTATCTACTGCACCTGTGAAAGAACCTTTTTCGTGTCCAAATAATTCAGAGTCAATCGTGCCTTCTGGAATAGCGCCGCAGTTCACTGCAATAAAGGGATTATGTTTTCTTGCAGATAAACTATGAATGATTTGAGAAAAAACTTCTTTACCTACACCACTTTCTCCTACTATTAAAACGGTTAAGTCGGTAGCAGCTACTTGCTCTGCAGTATTTAAGGCATGATTGAGCGCAGGCGTATTGCCTATAATATTAAATCTATTTTTAAGTGCTTGTAAGTCCATATTTATTATTTTATAGTACCCATTAATGTACCTTTTGTATAAGCTGTAATGAGAATATTCACGTAATCTCCTTTTTGTAAAGGCTTTGTTTGTCCTTCCATTGATTTTGGAAACACCACCACTTTATTTTGACTGGTTCTTCCCATCCACTCTTGATCGCTTTTCTTACTATTGCCTTCAATTAAAACTTCGTAAGTATTACCTAATTCTTTTTTATTACTCTCATTCGATAAATGCCACTGCACATCTACAATTTCTTGTAGTCTTCTTTTCTTTACTTCCAATGGAACATCATCTTCATATCTTTTTTCAGCAAGGGTACCTGGTCGCTCAGAATAAAAATACATATAGGCGTAGTCGTACTGTGCTAATTGCATAATACTCATAGTGTCATCATGATCTTCTTCTGTTTCAGTACAAAAGCCTGCAATGATGTCGGAAGAGATACTACATGTTGGCATCAGTTCTTTAATACGCGCTACTTTAGCAAGGTACCATTCGCGTGTATAGGTACGATTCATTAATTGAAGTACACGTGTGCTTCCACTTTGAACAGGCAGATGAATGTATTTACAAATATTATTGTACTTCATCATGGTGAATAAAACTTCGTCGGTAATATCCTTAGGATGTGAAGTGCTAAAACGCACTCTCAGTAATGGACTAATTAAAGCAACACTTTCTAATAACATTGCAAAAGTTACTTGCGTATTGGTTTCCGGGTTCGTCCAATAATAACTATCTACATTTTGACCCAGTAAGGTTACTTCTTTATAGCCTTTATCGAATAAGTCTTTTGATTCTGCTACAATAGAAAAAGCGTCTCTGCTTCTTTCACGGCCTCTTGTAAAAGGCACGACGCAAAAACTACACATATTATTACAGCCGCGCATTATAGATACAAATCCACTAATGCCATTGCTATCTAATCGAACAGGAGAAATATCTGAATAAGTTTCATCACGACTTAATAAAACATTCACTGCTTTTTGTCCAGTGCCTGCTTCTATAATTAAATCGGGTAGGGTGCGGTAAGCATCGGGGCCTACTACTATGTCTACTAATTTTTCTTCTTCTAAAAGTTTTGATTTTAACCTTTCAGCCATACAACCCAAAACACCCACTAACATTGCTGGCTTTTGTTCTTTGTATTTTCTAAACTCAGTTAATCTTTTTCGAACAGTGAGTTCTGCCTTCTCTCTAATAGAACAAGTATTAATTAAAATTAAATCGGCCATCTCCACATTACGCGTACTTCCATAGCCGTTTTTTTCTAAAATAGAGGCTACCACTTCACTATCGGCAAAGTTCATAGCACAGCCATAGCTTTCTACATAGAAAAACTTTGAAAAGGCAGCTTTACTTTGAGCAGATTCATAGGCTTCCCCCTGTCTCAGCTCATCGTGTTCTTTGGTCGCCGTGGTGAATAATTCCATTCAAATTGGTTTGAAACGCAAATTTAGTTAAAAAAGTAGAATGTGTCAACTTGTCAGCCAGAACTTCTAATTATTTGATAATGAAACCCTTACTTAGCTCCTAACCCAAATGTATTAATAATTTATATATAATTAGAAATCAATGATTTATCAAAGGCTTCCTATATTTGAAAAAATATTGAGTTTCATGAGAAAAAGTCTGTTAATGGTTTTGATTTTGATGGGAGTGCAAGCTGCCTCTGCTCAAAATGTAGCCGTTGCTAAACTGAGATCAGAAACTTCAAGGACTATAAAAAAAGATAACGACACCAGTTATTATAATTGGAAGCAGGGGGGGATGTATAATTTTAATTTATCACAAAGCTCTTTAAGTAACTGGGCTGCGGGGGGAGATAATTTCAATATGGCTATTAATAGTTACTTTAATTATTATGCCTATTACCAAAAGCCTCGTCAAAGTTGGGATAATAATTTAGACTTGAATTTAGGCTTTGTACAATCTACTAGTTTGGGAGGCAGAAAAAATGATGATAGAATTGATATCTTAAGTAAATATGGTTACCGCATTGATACTACTGGTATGTGGTATTTATCTGGCTTATTCAATTTCCGTTCTCAATTATTTGATGGTTTTAGTTTCAGTGGGTCAAATGCAAACTTTACTTCTTCTTTCTTATCGCCTGCTTATTTTATTTTATCTGCGGGATTAGATTTTAAACCCAATAATACTTTCTCGGTTTTCTTTTCTCCCTTAACATCAAGAACTACTTTATTATTAAATACCAAGCTCTCCAATTTGGGTAGTTATGGTGTGCCTATAGGAAAAAAAATAAATAGAGAGACAGGTTTATTTGTAACGGTGAATTATAATAATACCATTGCGCCTAATATTACTTATAAAGGCCGTGCCGATTTTTTCTCTAACTATTACGAAAAGCCTGAAAATATTAATTTGTACATGACCAATATGTTTACTTTTAAAATTAATAAGAATTTCTCAGCCTCTTATAGTTTAGATTTAATGTACGATGATAAAATTAAAATATTTGGCCCGCTGAAAAAATCTCCTGGGCTTCAATTAAAAAGTATAATAGGAATTGGTTACTTTAAAACCTTACAAGTTAAAAAAACCATTCTTAAACCTAAGGTTTAGTAATTGCCTTCAATGTGTGTTTTATCTTATTCGCTTTATGCGTGAGGTCTTGGTAGTCTTTGCTAATAATGGTAACATGGCCCATTTTTCTTCCTGGCTTGGTTTGTTTTTTACCATAAATATGTACAAAAACATTATCCATTTTCAACACTTCTTCTAATCCATCATAATAAACATCGCCGCTGTGTCCTTCGCTACCAATAATATTCACAATGGCCGAAGGTAAAATGGCATCGGTATTGCCTAAAGGGTAGTCTAATAAAATTCTAAGTAGCATATCGTACTGACTACTATAATTCGCTTCAATACTGTGGTGTCCGCTATTATGCACACGAGGTGCTGTTTCATTTACCCAGATATCACCGTTGCCATCAATAAATAATTCAATGGCAAATAAACCAGGGCTATTTAAACCTTGTACTACTTTTCTTGCGATGGCCTGCGCTTTCCATAAAACTTTTTCTTCTAATTTGGCAGGGCTTAATTGGTAGTCCAATAAATTATATACGGGATCGAAAATCATTTCTGCTGGAGGGTAGATAATGGTTTCTCCTTTGGCGTTCATGCCCACAATTAAGGCTATCTCGGTCGCAATTTTTATTTTTTGTTCTAATACAGAAGGAACATTAAAACCTAATTCAATTTCTTTTTCACTAGTTATTATTTGAACCCCTTTACCATCATAACCACCTTCAGCCATTTTATGTACTGCAGGTAAAAAAGAAATATGGTTTAGTAAATCGGATTTATTTTCTGTGATGAAAAAAGGAGCAGTAGGAATTTCATTTTCTTTATAAAACTGCTTCTGTAAAATTTTATTTTTAATAGTTCGAATAGCGCTAGGCCTTGGGTATACTTTCACGCCTTCGGCTTCCAATTTCTCTAAGGCATCTACATTCACCGCTTCAATCTCTATAGTAATGGCGTCTAAGCCTTTTCCAAAATTATACACCGCGTCAAAGTCTTGAATATTGCCTAAGGTAAAATGATGACATAAATGAGCGGCAGGGCAATGGGCATCGTTTTCTAGTACATAGGTGGTTGCGTCATAGTTAGCGGCTGCTTGCAATAACATTCGTCCTAATTGACCCCCTCCTAAAATGCCTAATTTCATTTGAATATCTTTTGGCAAAGATAAGGTTCTTGGACAAGTTTTCATTTTGCATAGCGCTGAAAAGAGATTAAATTTGCCTACTTATTCATCTAGTCATCAATCATCTATTCATTAATTAAGGTATCATGTCAGCAGAGCCCATTATTACGGTAAAAGACCTCGTAAAATCCTATGGCGATTTTAAAGCTGTCAAAGGCATCAGCTTTGAAGTAAAAGAAGGGGAGATCTTTGGCTTATTAGGCCCCAATGGTGCTGGAAAGTCAACCACCCTTGAAATTATTGAAACTTTAAGGGAAAAAACAAGTGGCACAGTGATGGTGAATGGCTTTGATTTAGATAAGTCACCTGAGTCTATAAAAAAAATGATTGGGGTACAACTTCAAACCGCCGGATTTTATCCTAATTTAAATTTAACCGAACTCATTCATTTATTTGTGGGGCTTTACCAAAATGAAATGGATGCCACAGCGCTTTTACAAAAAGTGAATTTAGAAGACAAAGCCAAAGCAAAGTTTAAAGAATTAAGTGGGGGGCAGAAACAAAGGTTCTCTATTGCCACTACTTTAATAAATAAACCCAAAATTATTTTCTTAGACGAACCTACTACAGGTTTAGACCCGCAAGCAAGAAGAAACTTATGGGATTTAATAAAAGAAATTAGAGACAATGGAACCACCGTAATTATCACTACCCATTATATGGATGAGGCAGAAGTATTGTGTGATAGGGTAGCTATTATTGATAGTGGTAAAATTATTGCCATAAATACCCCTAATCATTTAATTGATGAATTAGTGGAAACTGGTTTTGAAAAAGTAAAAGAAGTAAAAAAAGCCAACCTAGAGGATGTATTTATACATTTAACGGGTAAGGCGCTGAGAGAAGAGTAATTAAGAGAGGAGTAGTAGTGTAAAAACTTTTTGAGTCATTAATAGTTCATTAAAAAATATAAATAATTAATAAATATAAATTTAAATAATATGGAAGATTTAAAATACCCTATTGGTAAAATTGAATATTTGCCTTTTACAGAAGACAATAAAAAAGCGATGATTCATGCTATTAAAGTAGCGCCTGCTCATTTAGAAATGGCTGTGCAACATTTAGATAAAGCCCAGTTAGAAACTCCCTACAGAGAAGAGGGGTGGACCATTCATCAAGTCATGCACCATATGGCCGATAGTCATATGAATGCTTTTCTTCGTTTTAAAATGGCCTTAACAGAAGAAGTGCCTGCCATTAAAGCTTATGATGAGAAAGGATTTGCAAATACTGCCGATTCTTTAAACACGCCTATTAATTATTCTACTACTTTATTACACGCCTTACATGCACGTTGGGTAATGCTATTAGAATCTATGTCCGATGAACAGTTCCAAAGAAAATTATTTCATCCAGGTAGAAATGCAGAAGTAAGTTTATGGGATATGTTAGCAATATACTCATGGCATGGTAAACACCATTTAGCTCATATTACTAATTTGTGTAAGCGAAAGGGTTGGTAGTAGGCTTAGTTTAGTTTTTAAATAAGGCTCTGTTGACTTCTGCTACTAAATAAACACTTCCAATAACAAGGATAAGGTCTTTATCAGTAGCTTTTGCAGAAGCTGTTTGTAATGCAATATTTACATCACTATATATTTCACCTTTTAGTCCTAACACATTTGCTTTTTCTGCTAGCTCTTGAGCTGCCAGTGCTCTTGGCAAATTTGATTGTGTAAAATAGTAGTTTGCATTTTTAGGAAGTAAAGCAAGCACTGCATCAATATCTTTATCTTTGACCATTCCTGTAATAATATATAGTTGCTCGTAATGGGTAGTAACTAATTGATCAAGCATTGCTTTTATCCCATGTTCATTATGCGCCACATCTAATACAATTCTTGGAGAAGCTTGTATGCATTCCCATCTTCCCATTAAACCAGTAGAGGCTTTAATTTCAAGAAGTGCTTGCTTAATAATTTCACTAGTTAATTTCCAACCCATAGCTGCTAATAATTGTGTGGCTACTAAAACGCCCTTTAAATTTTTAGATTGGTATTTTCCAGGAAGGTCGCAACTAAGCGTAAACTTTACATTAAATAAAGGGTTGCTTAATAAATGAAATAAGGGTTGACTAAAACTAAAGCTGGCCGTATTCCAATTATTTTCAAAGGCGTCTAATTGAATAAAATCTTCACTAAAATAAATAGGTGCATTTTCTAATGCAGCTTTTTGAATAAATACCGTCTTGCTTTCCCGTATGCTTTCACTAATTACAATTGGGGTTTGCTTTTTAATAATACCCGCTTTTTCAGAAGCAATGGCTTCAAGTGTATTACCTAGCAAGGCCATATGATCCCAGCCAATATTGGTAATTACACTTAATATAGGTTGTATAACATTGGTACTATCTAATCTTCCACCTAATCCCGTTTCAATAATGGCAATATCACAATTTTCGACAGCGAAATATTCAAATGCCATACCTACTGTGATTTCAAAAAAAGAAGGTTCTATTTCTTCAATCAATGGTTTTACTCTATTCGTAAAGGAGGTAACAAATTCTTTTTTACACAATGCTCCATTCACTTTAATCCTTTCTCTAAAATCATATAAATGAGGGGAGGTATATAAGCCGGTTTTATAGCCTGCTTTTTGGAAAATGGCGGCAAGCATATGACTAGTAGAGCCTTTGCCATTGGTACCTGCAACATGAATAGTTTTAAATTTATTTTCAGGATTACCTAAGAAACTACAAATTAATTCAGTGTTTTGTAAATCGTTTTTTATAGCAGCAGCTCCAATACGACTAAACATAGGAAGACGACTATATAAATAGTCAATGGTATTTTGATAATCGTTCAAAGAAGATGAATTATTGATTTTCGAACTTAAACTTTACAGTCACATTAGAAACATGGTCTGCCATATTGAAACTAATTTTAGTTAAGTATTCAACAATGGCTCTTTTATATTTAGTATCGTTAGAGCTTGAGCCTTTTACAATTTGTACAAAACGGCCAACGCCTGTAGGGTTCACTTCAATTTCAGCATAAATAGTAGCAGGTTCTACATCTCCATTAAATGAATACGCTTTTGTGACTCTTCTGTCGCCCTTTGTTACAAAGGGGCCGCCTGTTCCTTCATAATTTTTCCCATTAATTCTTCCATTCGCCACCCCTTGATCGCCTTTACCGCCTGCAATGCCCTGGTCTTTTACATCATTATAACTGTCTTGATTATTACCCCCTTTGCCATTGCCACGAGCATACTTTCCCATTAAAGCCTTTGGTTTAGGCGCAGGAGGAAGGGGTAGGTTTTTAATATTGGTTTTTGCTTTTGAAGATCTTATGGCTTCGTCATTAGGATCGTTGCCACTTGCATTTATTTTTACCGACTTATTTATAGCAGTCGCTTTTACTCTTTTACTAGCTCCGAGTTCTGGAGCAGGAGCTTCTTTACTTAGAGGGGCAATATCTCCTTGGCCTGTTGTAGTATTGCCTAAGTTTACTTCCATATAGGCAGTTGCAGGAGGAATAACGGTAGCGGCAGGTTGCTGCCAATGCATGATAATAAATAAGCAAGACAAGGCAATACATATAAGTAAGGTGTAAACACCTGCCTTCATATTTTTTTCTTGTTCAAAGCTTAATTGCATAGTATAAAATTAATGCAAAAATAGATTAAAACCCAATTTTGACATCCATTAAGATGGCTGTATAATAGGTTTAATGGGACTAGGCCAAGTATTAATAACAATACCTGTTATGATAATACAGCCACTAATTATTTGAGTAGTAGAGAAGCTTTCTCCTAAAAAAAATACAGCTTCAATGGAACTTAATAGTGGAATTAAAGTGCCAAACAAAGCGGCCTTACCTGCACCAATTCTTTGAATGGCATTGTTCCATATTAAATAAGAGATTGTAGAATTACCAATACCTATGTATAGTATTATCCATAATAAATGAGTGTTGAGAATCACAGGCTGAACAAAATTCATTTCGTATACAGCAACAGGTAATAATAAAATAGCACCAATAGCAAACAATACCAATAAGAAACTATTATTGGAAATACCTCCTGGTTTTTTACGCACAAAAACATTGTATACGCCAAAACAAATACCTGCACCAATCATCCATAAATCACCGGTACTTATTTGGAAATGTAAAATATTGGAAACTTGCCCCTTGGTTAACAAGTAGATAGTGCCAAGTAGGCCAAGTATAATTCCTGCAATATTTTTCCAATGCAATTTTTCGTTTACAAAATAGGCGGCTAGCAGTGCAGCTACAATAGGGTGAACCGTGGATCCAAATAAGGCCATATTAATAGCCGTGGTATAATGTCCTGCTGTATAAATTAATGTATTGTAAACGGAAAACCCTACCAAACCCATCCAAAAAAAATAAGCTTTGTTGGCTTTGAAAATGGGCCATTCATTTTTTAAATTTTTATAGGCAAAAGGAAACATACATAGAGTAGCAACCGTCCATCTCATAAATGCTAAACTAACTGGGCCTGATAAATGAATAGCATATCGAGATACAATAAAATTACCCGACCAGATAATACTAGAGGTAATGGCCAGCGCAGCGCCTATTTGATTTTGTTTTCTCAATGGTGTGCAAAATTTTGAGTAAAGTTGCCTTTTATTCTTTCAATAGGAGGGTTGTAATAGCCAAATTTTAAATTCGGAAATTCTTCTGCAATTAAGTCCATCATTTGTTTAACACCCATAATTTCTCCCACTTCTGTAACACCAATTTTACCTAAATACCAATCGGGGTCAATATTAAAATTACGCCATTGAATCATTTTCAAATCGGTATCTCTGATGAATTTTCTTAAAGCTTCATATTCTGCAACACTGTCCGTCATGCCTGGGAAAACAAAATAATTAATACTAGTCCATTTGCCAGCAGCCGACATTTCTTTTAAACTTTCTACAATATCATTAAACGTATAATTATTAGGTCGGTAGTAAGGATTATAAATTTCAGGTCTCACCGAATTAGTACTTACTCTTAAACTATCTAAACCCGCTGCTGCTAATATTTTTACAGCTTTTGGATCAGAGCCATTGGAATTTATATTGATACTTCCTTTATCGGTATGCTTTCTAATTTCAATAATAGATTCTTTAATTGTCTCCCACATTAATAAGGGTTCTCCTTCACAGCCTTGTCCAAAACTCACAATAGGAAAAGGGGCTGTCATTAAATGAGGTACTGTGTATTCTATTACTTCAGCGGCGGTAGGTTTAAAACTTAATCGTTCTTGATTTGAAAAAATTTCTTCTTCAACCGGTTGAAAAGAAATACATCCAATACAATTGGCATTACAAGCGGGGGAAATAGGAATAGGACATTCCCATCTGTCCATGGCAAAATTTCTTGCAGCAGGACAGTGATAAGTCATGCAACAATTTTCCATTAAATGTTTGACTAATCTATTCTGACTATAGGTTTCTAGTAATTTATTAGTGCCTGCTTCAATTATTTTTTGATCATATCCTTCACAATCCTGTCTAATATCTTTTTCAATTCTTACAGCGGGTACATAATTTTTTCCATCCTGCCAGCCCACCGCTGTATAACAAAATAAAGGTAAGGTAGGTGCATTGGGTAAGGTTTCATAAGCAGCAATGTATAATCCAGTATGTGCAGGAGGAATAAAGGCTGCCACTGCCCAACCTTTTTCACAAATACGCATTTCACCTGTTTCTACATCAATACCAATACCTCTTCTTTCAGGTAATTCATATAAACTTCCGCCATTAGGAAGTTCAATCCAATAATCAAGGTCTATTGGATAAGCGTCCCAGCCAGCACGGCCTGCTACATAAAGACTGGTATCTTCAAATATTTGGCCTTTGCCATCGGAATATAAAATATAAGGGGAAGATTGTAATGACATATTGTAAAGGTATCAATTAGGTTTGAGTTTGAGAATAAGTTTAGAATTGACTTTAAGATAGACTTGTTCTTGAATACGCAATTTGTTCTGAACAGAATATATTGAATTCATTAGTGATAGTCATACTTACTGGTTCATTAATTTGTTTTTGAATGAGTTTATTGTTTTTAAAGTCGATGGTAATAAGGTCGTCTTTAATAATGGCATTTTCTACATAGCCCCAAGGATAGTGTTTTTTAGGAAAGGTATTAATTACAATACCAGCTGGATCAAATGCAATTTCATAGGGGAATTTAACCTGTCTTTCAAATAGGGCGCCTATTAAAAAAATTCCAGCTATGATTAAGCCGTTAGGTTGCAAAAACCATCCCCAGGAAGCCAATAATAAACCTAATCTGTAATAGGGTAAAACACCTCTCTTCGCTTGAAAAACACAAAATATCCACCAGCTGGTAAAAGCTGTCATGATAGCAAAAATGAGTGCAGGCTTAGGGAATAAGCCTAAATAAATAGAATAGCCAAAAGCCACTAAGGATATTATTAACATAAATTGACTAATGCGATCTACATTTTTAAAGTCAGGGCTTCTACAAACTATGATATAATCAAATTCACGCATAAAAATAGGTTTCGATTAGGATAAAATTTGGTGCAATTTAAGCTCATTTGGTTAACTTTGCACCATGAAGAAAACACATATTGCATTATTGGTATTAATCGCTGCCGCCATCGTAGTGCTTATTAGCTATACAGGCGATTTAAGTAGTTATGAAACAGTTGCTTCTGCTAGGCAAAAAGAAGGGAAATTCGTGAATTTGATTGTCAAAATGGATAAGTCCATTCCTGTTCAATATGACCCAGTAAAAGACCCTAATTTATTAGCGTTTAATGTGCAAGATAGCTTGGGCAGTAAAATTAGTGTGGTCTATCATAATACCATGCCCACCGATATGGAAAAATCGGAAAGATTAGTGTTGAAAGGAAAAGTACAAGGTGATCATTTTGAATGTTCTGCAATAGTGATGAAGTGTCCTTCCAAATACAAGGACAACCCCAACGCAATGAAAGACCAACCGGTTACCCTTAGCAATTAAAAAAATACAATTAGGTAAATGAATACTACAAAATTTCTTGACGAACATCTTTTTCCTGGTAAAATAGGCTATTTTTTAACCATACTTTCTTTAGTCGCTTCCTTAGTAGCTACTTATTCATTTGCAAAAGCTTTTTTTTCAAAAGAACTTACTGCACAAAATCAGTGGGAAAAATTAGCTAAGATTGCTTTTATTATTGAATCAGTATCGGTATTTTCTTGTTTTGTGGTTTTATTTTATATTATTTCTAATCATTTGTTTGAGTATAAGTATGCTTATACTCATAGCGATAAAAACTTACCCTATCAATATTTGTTAAGTTGTTTTTGGGAAGGGCAGGAAGGAAGCTTTTTATTATGGAGTTTCTGGCACTGTGTATTAGGCTTGGTATTAATTGCTACCAAAAAGAAATGGGGAAGCTCTTTTTCTGGAGTGATGATGGTGTTATGCTTTGTACAATTTTGTTTAGCCACCATGATAGTGGGTTTATTCATTTTTGATATGAAATTGGGAAGCAGTCCATTTGTATTACTAAGAGAAGAAATGAGCTGGCCAATTTTATCCAGACCCGATTATTTACACCTTATTAAAGATGGGACTGGCTTAAATACATTATTACAGAACTATTGGATGGTCATACATCCTCCTATTTTATTTTTAGGATTTTCATCTACTACTATTCCTTTTAGTTTTGCTGTCGTTGGCTTAATTAAAAAGAAGCATGATTGGATGGACAACTGTTTACCTTGGGCCACTTTTTCTGCAGGTATTTTAGGATTAGGTATTATGATGGGCGCTGCCTGGGCTTACGAGAGTTTAACCTTTGGAGGTTATTGGGCATGGGATCCAGTAGAGAATGCTTCCCTCGTTCCTTGGTTGACATTGGTATCGGCCATTCATGCTAGTATTATCTATAGAAAAACAGGGTCTAGTTTAAAACTAACTTATTTATTTTTTGGGATTAGCTTTTTGTTGGTCTTGTATTCTACTTTTCTAACAAGAAGTGGCATTTTAGGAGACACTTCGGTGCACGCCTTTACAGACTTAGGAATGAATGGTCAACTATTGGGCTTTTTATTAATTTTCGTAATACCTTATTTTGTTTTATTCTTTGCAAGGTTTAAGCATATGGCCGAGCCGCAAAAAGAAGAAGCCATTGATAGTCGTGAGTTTTGGATGTTGATAGGCTCCCTTATTTTATTTTTATCGGCGGTGGTTATTATTTCTATTACCTCTATCCCTGTATTTAATAAAATATTTGGAACAAAAATTGCACCTCCTGAAGATGTTGCTTTTACACATAATCAAGCGCAAGTATTTGTAGCTATTATAATTGGTTTATTAACGGCAACGGGTCAGTTTTTAAAATACAAAGGAACCCCTAAAGCATTTTTAGTAGAGAAGCTTAAAATGCCTTTACTAGTAACAATTGTTTTAACTGCGATAGTATATATTTTTGTAGGCGTAGCTTTTAAAGAAAAAGGAATTGGATTTGAGGGGGCTATTTATGTGGCTTTATTTGCCTCTATCTATACCATAGTGGCTAATATTTTCTTTTGGTTGACTATGCAAAAAGGAAAATTAAAATCGGCAGGCTCTTCTATTGGGCATATTGGTTTTGGAATGGTTTTATTGGGTATTTTAATATCCTCTTCTAATAAAACAGTATTAAGCTGGAATACAACTGGAATTAGTCCACTTCGCGAGGAATCAAAAAAGAATCCAGCAGGAAACCCTAGAGAAAATATTACTTTATTTGAAGGCATTGCCACCGATATGGGTAAGTTCATGGTTACCTATGTGCGTGATACATTTGACGTTTTAGATAAAAGATTTTTTGAACTAAAATTCAAGGAGAAAAAAACAAGTGAAGAGTTCTTCTTATACCCTGATGTATTAAAAAACAATAAAGGCATGGAAGGTTTTTCAGCGAATCCTTCTTCTAAACATTATTGGAATAAAGACATTTTCGTTTATGTCACTTCTTTTCAGGATAATTCAAAAGAAGATACCACTAGTTTCAAGCCACATCAAATAACATTAGGCGATTCTATTTTTTATAGCAATGGCTATATTAAATTAGAAAAAGTATTGGTGAATCCGAATACGAAAAGGCCCGCAGGCACCAATGAATTAATTTTACAATTAGCGGTTACTTCTAAAGAAGGTTTAAAGTATACGGCAAGCCCTGGTATTTTATTAGAAGGCATGAATTTACAGTCTAATGTAGATACTGTAAAGGCACAAAACTTAGTACTTAGTTTTAATAAAGTAATAGACCAACAAAAAGGCACATTAGAAATAGGGGTAAAGGAATCTGCAGCTTTAACCAACCTCATAACTTTAAAGGCCTATGAATTTCCATTTATTAACTTATTATGGTTGGGGGTGATTATTATGACATTTGGCTTTGGAGTAGCTACTTGGAGCAGGGTGAGTAAGTTAAAAGAAAAGTAAATTACTAGAAAAAGGAGCTTTTGAAAGGTTACTTTTCTTAGATTAGAGTATTAAAATTAAAGAAACTGGTTAAATAGATATATGAAAAAAGGCTTTCTTTATATTATTCTTATTTATTTGGCTGGCTTTAGCAGTTTGAAGGCTAATGCTCAAATAATCAATAATGATACTATTAGAACAGATATTAGAACAGATATTAGAGTAGAGGCCTTTATCACGCCCGAAGGAGACACCATCCCACAATCTTGGTTGCCTACAGTTGAAGTAAGGGCTATACAATCTTCTCGTTGGAAAAACTATTGGAGAAACTGGACCAGGCTTCGCAATGCAGTGTATGTGACATATCCTTATGCGAAAACTGCAAGTAAATTAATTACAGAAGTAAATAATCAATTGGCGGGTATCAGCGACGAAGGGCAGCGAAAAAAAATTATTAAGTCGAGAGAAAAGGAAATGAAAAGAGACTTCGGTGATAAAGTAACTAGTTTATCGGTATATCAAGGAAAAGTATTGATGAAATTAATTAATAGAGAAACAGGTAATAACTGTTATGAAATAATTAAAGAATATAAAGGAGGCTTTAATGCCGGTTTTTGGCAAACGGTGGCCTATGTTTTTGGAAGCAGTTTAAAGCAACAATATGAACCCCAAGGAGAGGATAAAGACATTGAAAAAATTGTCTTAGAATTACAAAAGCTCTACGGCTATAAGGGTTAAGCATTGGGGTAGGTTTTTGGGGCAGGTTTTTGTATCTTTACCCCATACTAATAACCATCATGAGCGAGGAAAAGAATCTAAATTTTATTGAAGAAATTATATCCCAGGATTTGGCATCGGGTAAGTACAACCAAATTTTAACCCGATTTCCACCAGAGCCTAATGGGTATCTGCATATTGGGCATGCTAAAAGTATTTGTTTAAATTTTGGATTGTCTGCTCATTTTGGAGGAGGCACGAATTTAAGATTCGATGACACCAACCCTTCCACTGAAGAAACTGAATATGTAGATAGTATCAAGGCCGACTTACAATGGTTAGGCTTTCATTGGGTGAAGGAATGTTATGCATCGGATTATTTTGATACGCTGTATGGTTTTGCTGTACAATTAATTGAGAAAGGATTAGCCTATGTAGATGATAGTACTGCGGAAGAAATTGCTTTACAAAAAGGAACTCCCACTGCAGCAGGTACAGGCAATGCATATAGAAATAGAAGTAGCGCTGAAAATTTAGAATTATTTACTAATATGAAGGCGGGTAAATATGCAGATGGTGCAAAAGTTTTAAGGGCCAAGATAGATTTAGCCAATCCCAATATGCTATTGCGTGATCCTATTTTATACCGCATTAAAAAAGCGCATCATCACCGTACTAGCGACAAATGGTGTATTTATCCCATGTATGATTTTGCCCATGGTCAAAGTGATGCTATTGAAAAAATTACGCATTCTATTTGTACTTTGGAATTTATTCCACACAGAGCCTTATATGATTGGGGCATTGAAAACTTAGGCATTTTTCCTTCCAAGCAATATGAATTTTCTCGTTTAAATATTACTTACACTATTTTAAGTAAAAGAAAATTATTACAATTAGTGCAAGAGGGACATGTTACTAGCTGGGATGACCCTCGTATGCCTACCATTAGTGGTATGCGTCGCAGAGGCTATACACCAGAAAGTATCAGAGATTTTTGCGATAGAATTGGTATTGCTAAAAGAGAAAATATTATTGATTTTAGTTTGTTAGAGTTTTGTGTGAGAGAACATTTGAATAAAATTGCCCAAAGAAGAATGGTGGTAACCGACCCTATTAAATTAGTCATTACTAATTATGATAAAGCAGAAGAGGTATTACATTCTGAAAATAATCCGGAAGATACTGAAGGGGGTCTGAGAGATATTCCTTTTTCTAATGAACTTTGGATTCAAAGAGAAGATTTCATGGAAGAACCTACTAAAAAATATTTTAGATTAGGGCCAGGTTTAATGGTGCGCTTAAAGAGTGCCTACATTGTTAAGTGTGATAGCTTTGAAAAAGATGCTGCAGGTGTAGTGCAAACAGTATATGTGAGCTATGTTCCAGAAAGTAAAAGTGGTTCAGATACATCTGGTATTCATGTGAAAGGAACCCTTCATTGGGTGAGTGCTAAGCATGCAGTTCCTGTGGTATTGAATGAATATGACCGTTTATTCAAAGTGGAAGATGTGGATGGTGCAGAAGGAGATTTTAAAGACTATCTTAACGAGCAATCTTTAACAAAAACTAATGCCTGGGCTGAACCTGCCTTGGTATCCGATGCATTAGATATGCGCTTTCAGTTTTTAAGAAAAGGGTACTTCTATCAAGACAGAACTAGTACTAAAGAAGCCCTTGTTTTTAATAGAACAGTAACCCTAAAAGATGCTTGGGCCAAAGAGCAAAAAAAATAATCCAATCAATTTATTGAATGTTAACGCTCGAAACCTTTACAAAAAATTGGGAAAAAAAATTTCCAGCGCTTTTATTAAAGAAATCGACATTTATTATTGCCATAAGTGGTGGGGTAGACAGCATCGTACTTGCTTATCTAATGCATAAGGCAGGTGCTACTATAAGTATGGCCCATGCTAATTTTCAATTAAGAGGTGAAGAGAGTACCGAAGATGAAAATTTTGTAAAAGATTTTGCAGCAAAATATTCAATTCCCTTAGCGCTGAATAAGTTTGAAACAGCAGCTTATGCCCAGACTTATAAAATGGGTATTCAAGAAGCGGCTAGAGAAATGAGGTATGCTTGGTTTAGTACTTTATTATCTGAAAATACGAGCATAAAAAAAGTATTACTCACTGCACATCATGCCGATGACCAGGTAGAAACTGTTTTTATGCAACTCTCCAGAGGAACAGGTTTGCATGGTTTAACCGGTATTCCAGAAAGAAGAGAAGATACTTTATCAATTGCAAGACCCTTACTTGCTTTTTCTAAAGAAGAAATTACCCAATTTGCTAGTACGCATAATTTAAGTTTTGTAGAAGATAGTTCGAATAGCAAGGACGATTATACCCGTAATTTATTTAGACATAAAATTGTACCTATTATTCAAGAAGTTATTCCTAATATGACCCAGAATGTATTAGATACAATAAATCGATTAAAAGAATCGGAAGCCATTGTAGAGTCTACTGTGACGGATTTTTGGAAAAAAGGGCTAAGAGTACAAAAAGGTATTTTGACTATTCCTATAAAGCATTGGAAAAAAGTAAATCATAATTTTACCTATACTTGGGGGCTTATAAAAAATTATGGTTTCAAGCCGCAGCAAATTAGCGAAGTACATAAATTATTAGCAGCTGTCAACGGCGCCTATATTGCTACTGCTTCGCACCGCTTTATTAAGTTTAATGATTCTCTTCAAATCATTGATAACAATACCGATAAAGAGCATGTTATTATTCATGTTGCAGATGGGGAATTACAAGTGAATAATGGTGTATTACATTTTGAAATGAAAGAGGCTATTTCACCTAGTGAAATAAAGAAAGAATCAAAATATGCCTATTTAGACGCCGATAAATTAGAATGGCCATTATTATTTAGAACCTGGCAACCCACCGATTATTTTTATCCATTAGGACTACGCAAAAAGAAAAAATTAAATCACTTTTTAGGAGGGCTTAAGCTAAGTCCCGCTATCAAGCAAAAAATTGCTGTACTGAGTATGGGCGATAAATTAGTATGGGTAGTAGGACAAAGAATTGATGATCGTTTTAAAATTACCGATCAAACAAAAAATGTATTAGTAATTACCTCGATAGATAAACACTAATTTGTTCTACAAAGGCGCTTAGTACATTAAAGTTTCCTATAAAATAACTGGTAATAATTAGAAAGACTACTCCATAAAGAGATCCCCATAAATGGGCACTATGGTTAATGCCTCCCTGTCCACTTTTAGCTAAATAAGCTGTTAAGCCTAAATAAATAGGGCCAAATATAAAACCAGGTATAATAGGTGGAATAATAAATAATCCAATTTGCATTGTGGGTTGTAAAAAAATACCAACAAATACAATGGCCGATACAGCGCCTGAAGCCCCTAGGCTATTATAATTATATTGTTTATAATGGTTCAGGTAAGTAGGTATTAAACAAACTAATAAGGAGGATACATATAATATGATATACATGGAGGAACCTGATCTTCCAAAAATCATGGCAAAATATTGTTCTATATAGTCGCCAAACATATAAAAGGAAAACATATTAAATGCAAGGTGCATAAAATCGGCGTGCACTAAGCCGCAGGTAAAAAATCGGTACCATTCATTATTGTTATGTACGGAGTAGGGATGAAAAATAAGCTTATCCATTAATGCTTGGTTATACATGGCTAAAACGGAAACAGCAACAGTAATAATAGTGATATATAAAGTAATGCTCATTGGCGTAATATATTTTTTATAATTTAATTCTTATAAAGTTACTTTTGAAAATATTTTTTAAAATATAAAATTGAATATGGTGATGCTAAAATTATTGATGATGGTATTTTTCATTGGCCAAGATACTACATGCTCGGTATACTTGCTCCGCTAAAATTAAACGAACTAGCATATGAGGAAACACTAGCTCTGATAATGACCATGTGAATTGAGCACGCTTTTTTATTTCTTCGGCTACTCCATAAGCGCCTCCAATTAAAAACACAATTTTTTGCGTACTTTGATTGGCTTTCTGTTGTATTAATTTAGCTAAACCAGGGGAGCTTAACATTTTACCTGTTTCGTCCAAAAGTATAAGTATATCGGTTGATTGAAGGGCCTTCAAAATACTTACCGCCTCTACTTTTTTTATTTGTGCAGGTTCAGTAGCCTTTGCGGGGGCTATTAATTGCCAGTCAATTGGGTAGTAATGGCTTATTCTTTGCGTAAAATTAAGCACCCCTTCCTTGATATAAGGTTCATGGGCTTTGCCCACAGAAATAAAAGCTATTTTCAATTCATTGTTTTTTGCTTCATAATAAATATAAATCATTGATAGATAAGAGCAAAATGATATTTTATATATATTTTAGCATATAGAATCCCCTTAAATGCGTCATTTCGTATATAGAATTTTTTTAATATTTTTAATACTCATTAAAAGCCTTTCAGCTTTTAGCCAAGACTTTTCAAATAGAGGGAAAGACTTTTGGGTAGGATATGGTAGTCATGTTTCCATGTATGATAATTTGGGTAATATAGTTTCAACAGGTGGTGCTCAAGACATGATTTTATATTTTACTTCTGATCATGATGCGAATATCACAGTTGAAATACCTGGGGTGAGTTATAAACAAACTTATAAACTTTTAGCAAACACTGTCATTTCTTCAGATCCTATACCTAAGACTGGTAGTCAAGATGCAAAAATTGCCATTGAAGGAAAATTAAAAACAGGAATTCATGTTACATCTGACTATCCTATCATTGCATATGCACATATATACAATAGTAGCATATCAGGGGCAAGCTTATTGTTTCCAACAAATACATTAGGGCAATCTTACTATTCATTAAACTTTAAACAGGTATCAAATAATAATTATTCTTATTCTTTTGCTTTTGTAATAGCTACAGAAGACAATACAAATATTGAGATTATTCCTAGTGTAAACACCATCAATTATAAAGTAGGAGATACTATAAGAGAGACTTTGAAAAAAGGAGAAATCTATAATATATTTGGAAGATTAATTAATACAACTACGGGCGAAGATTTAACTGGTACTATAATAAGATCTGTGGCAACAGCAGCAAATCCATGTAAAAAAATTGCTGTATTTTCTGGCTCAGGTAAGATCACCATTTCTGATAATACAAGATCTACATCTGCGGATAACCTTATTCAGCAAAGCCTTCCATCAAGTGCATGGGGTAAAAATTATATTACTGTTCCAACTGCAAAAATGCCACTCAATTTTTATAGAATTGCAGTGAGTGATAAAGCAGCAAAAGTAAAATTAAATGGTACAGATATCAATACTAAATATCCATTAATAAATAATTTTTATTATGAATTTCAATCCAGTGAATCTAATTTCATTGAATCAGATTTCCCTATTAATGTTGCACAATACATTACTACTACGGGTGCTTATGGAAATACCAATATTAGTAATAACGGTGATCCTGAAATGATTTATTTAAGCCCTTTAGAACAGACAATCAATAAAGTCACCATCAATTCAACACCTTTTGCTAGGATTGTAGATTCCTTACATTTTGTAAACATTCTAATTCCTAAAGAGGGTGTTGCTTCTTTAAAAGTAGATAATATTGCTTTAACTAATCCCCAATTAAATGCATACAATAGTAAGTATGTTTATTTCCAATATCCTCTTAAGTCGGGTTATCATACTATTGTTTCTGATTCTGGATTCAATGCAATTGCCTACGGTTATGGTGCTGCAGAATCTTATGGATATAATGCTGGTACTAATGTTAGAGATTTGAACCAGCAGTTGACCGTAGAAAATAAATATGCCTCAGTTAAACTTCCCATTACTTGTAAGGGAACAGTTTTTACACCATCCATAACTTTGCCATATGAACTTAATCGGAATCTACCTTTAAAATGGATTATACCTAAATATGATACTATTGTTGATTACAGTCCTAAAGCAGATACTTCTTATATCTCACTTTCGGGGAAATTGATATTCAAATACACTTTAAAATCACCTATTAAATTTGATTCTGCAGGTACATATAATATTAGTGTAATTGCTAATAATCCAACAGCAGATGGCTGTAGTGGAGAGCAACTGTTAAATTTCGATTTATTGGTAACTAGTGCTCCCAAGGTAGATAATAAAATTATTTCAACAAATTGTATTTCCGATTCTATTAGTTTGAAAGATAATACCTTATTAGCAGCTGACGAAAGAAGCTTAAGTTCTTTTATTTGGAATGTTGAAGGCGGCGTCCAAGGAAATGCTAAAACTTTTAAATTCTTACCTAATAGGGCAGGTAAATATGTAATTAAGTATTTTGTTATAAATGATGTGGGGTGTATAAGTGATACCATTTCTAAAGAAATATTAATTGACAGTCTTCCAAAGGTAGTTTTTGGAACTTCTGCTTTGAAGTGCCAAAAACAAGAAATAACTTTTACCGATGCTTCATCAGCTAGAGGAAGCGCTGTATTAAAAAAATTAGCATGGGACTTTGGCGATTATTTAGCAGTAGATACTATAGACATTTCAAAAAAATCGGTAGTACATGCCTTTGATTCTTTAAGAAATTATACAGTGTCTTTAGCGGTTATTACTGAAAATGGCTGTATTGCTAAGCAAAGTCAAATTATAAAAAATAATCCTATTCCGCAGGTTGGTTTTATTTTACCTGAAGTTTGTTTATTAGATCCCTTTGCTCAATTTAAGGACAGTACTAAAATTGTAGATTTATCTAATAGTTTCAGGTATAAATGGAATTTTGGAGATGCTTCTAATACAAATACTCCCAATACCGATACTTCCCAGAACCCTAAACACAAATACCTCAATATAGGTAATTATACTGTTTCCTTAGAAGTGACTAGTAAAGCAGGTTGCGTAGCTTCCACTGCAGTTACGTTTACAGTAAATGGTACTTTCCCTAATGCTACTTTTAAAGTAGTAAATGATACAGCTTTATGTTCCAATAAAGAAGTTGAATTAATTAATAAATCTACTGTGGATATTGGTAGTATTGGGAAGCTAATTATATTTTGGGATTATGATAGAAACTTATCAGATACGACCGTAGATCAGAATCCTAGTTTTGACAAGTCCTACAAGCATTTGTATAAAAATTTTGTATACCCTGGAAAAATGAATTTTACCATTAAAATAATGGCATATTCAGGAGGAATTTGCGCAGATGATACGGCCGCTTCTATTACCATTGTGCCGCCTCCCACTTCATTAACCATTGCATCTGCTAAAGACTATTCCTGTTTGTATGATACGCTCTCTTTTAGAGCAGCCATACAGGGAGGGCTGGGACCTTTTACCTATCAATGGAAAACTGATAATGCAGCAGCTATTTTTAAAGATAATATTTTAAATGGGGTTGCACCTGGTAATGTGAACATAGCGCTTACAGCAAAAGACATAAAACAATGTACTTATGACTTTAATAATTTAAAATTGCTAGAGGTAAAAAATATTCCAACAGCTATTTTAAAAGCAAAAGATACTATAATATGCAATGAAGATCCTATTACTTTGAAAGGGGAGGGAGCCTATTTGTTTAATTGGGTATTGAATGGAGCGTCTCTGTATACAAGTAAAACTGATACATTCTCAACTAGTCTTGAAGGGTTTTACAAATTAAAAGTAAATGATGGAAAATGTAATTCGCTTCTATCAGACCCTATTTTTATTAGGAAATTAGTCATTCCTAAATATACATTAAGTTATAATCCAGCTATATGTATTAATACTTCCTTGGCCTTAAATACCAATGCTGAAGATGCTAGAAACATCTATTTTAAATGGGATTTTGGAGACACCCAAACATTCGATAAAGCAAAAGCAATTAGCCATTCTTATGCTGCCACTGGTTCCTATATGGTAAAGTTAGCCATCACCAACGACTACTGTCCTAAATATGAACAATTTTTAAAAGGGGATTCAGTTAAAGTAGTTTTACCCATTTTGCCTACCAGTTTTACTTTATTTGTTTTAGCAGATATAGATACTGTATTAAGTCCACTGAGAAAAGATCCTGGCTATACTCAATTTGAATGGTACCCATCTACCTATTTAAATAATCCCTTGATTGAGCACCCGCTATTTAGAAGTAATAAATCGATTAATTATATTTTAACAAGAACTGAAGTATTAACTGCTTGTAAAGTAGAAGATATATATAAAATGGATGTTTCAGACCTTGTTGTAGTATCTATACCTAAAGCATTTACACCTAATGGGGATAATTTAAATGATATACTTAAAATTGAATATGGGGCAGGATTAAAGGTATTCCATTTTTTAAAAATATTTAATAGGTGGGGCAATATTGTTTTTCAAACAACTAATTTAAATCAAGGATGGGATGGTAATGTGAATGGTAATCCCCAGGAAATGGATGCCTATACTTATTTTATAAGCTATATAACTTATAAAGATGAACCTGTTTCAAAAACGGGTTCCTTTATTCTATTAAGATAAATGAAGAAAAATTTAATATACACAGTTTTCATCTTCTTCAGCTTATCCTCTAGCATAGGACATGCGCAAACGCCCTATAATTCTCAAGGGTTTATGTCTACTCAATATTTTAACCCTGCTACAGTAGGTTTTGGTATGAACAATAGATTTCAAAGTTTTTTTAGAACTCAATATGCGGGAGTAGGTGACCCCTTCTATACGACGGGGGCTGCAGTTGACTTCGGATTTTTTAAAAGTAATGAAAGTTCTAATAATAGTTTTGGGTATGGTATACAAGCAGTCTCAGAAAAAGTATTAAATGGTATTTTACAAACCAATTCAATTTCTAATAGTTTGGCGTACCGAATATTTTTTAATGAGAAACAAAGTTCCTATTTTGCTTTAGGCATTGGATATTCTATTTTGACAAGAACATTAGATGCATCTCTCCTAAGTTTTGGAGATCAATATTATTCCGGAAGACTTTTTAATCCTTCCAGTTTAGAGGCCATTAGTAAATACCCCACTAAATATACCACCAATGCAGGTTTTATGTATGGATATCAATCTGAAAAAAGTTATTTCCAGATAGGAGCAAGTGAATTTCTAGTGAATAGAACTACCAATACTATTATTACCAATGAGCCCAATCAAAATTATCAATTTTTAGCTTTATTTAATCTTGAATATCAGCTAGCAGACAATAAGACGCTAATATTTCATGCAGACTACCAGAATCGATTAGAAAAAGAGTTTTTTTATACAGGTGCTGCGGTGGGGGTACCCCTTAATAATGAAATGAATCGGTTTTATATGGGCTGTTTTTACAGAACTAAGGATGCCTTAATTCCTTATCTAGGATTAATGTATAATAGATATAAATTAGGACTGACTTATGATATCTATAGCAATAGCTTGACTTCCTCTAATTTAAGACCTCAGACCATTGAATTCTCTTTATCCACTTCTTTGGGACGTAAACATTCAGATAATTTGAAAAGCTTATTTGATTAAAAAAGCCTCCCAATTCAAGGAGGCTTTTTTAGCTAGTGACCGCGTTAGGATT
>QYPL01000006.1 GCA_007280515.1 Sediminibacterium sp. | reverse complement strand
TTCAATAATTTAGATGTATTGAGGCTTTCTATATTTAATAATATAGACTTTAGAAAATCACATCATTAATAGTTAACTGTTTGAAATTAAAAAAGCCTTCCCGAAAATTCGAGAAGGCTTTTTTGTGGCTGTAGGGGGAGGGATCGAACCTCCATGTGGCAGTTAGCTAAAACACAAAAATGTGATTTCGTTTATTCCGTTATCCACGCCTTCGAGACAAGAAGGTACGTATGCCTAAATTTCGTCACCCCACAGTATTTAAGAACTTATCATTTGAGGTTTATCTATTGATTTCCCTTATTTGATAAATCAAAACTAAAGTATTGGCCTTTATGTTGCAAATATTTTAAGTATTTTGTTTAAAATATAGAAAATTATTAATAAATTGCCATATTGTTTAAAACTATATAAATATGGAGCCTAAAATCAACCCTAAATTAAACATTGACAAAAGCATTGATAAGCTGGATTTGCAAATTATTCAAGCCATGATGCAAGATGCTGAAATTTCCTATGCCGATTTAGGCAAGCAGTTTTTTGTATCGGGCGGTACCATTCACGTGCGTATTAAAAAATTAGAGGAGTTGGGTATTGTGCAAGGCAAGCGCTTAGCCGTTGATTTAAAAGTGTTGGGCTATGATATCATTGCCTTTATTGGTATTTACTTGGAAAAGAGCTCATTGTATGATACGGTGGCCCTGGCCTTGAAAAATATTCCTCAGGTAGTGCGTGTGAATTATACAACAGGTAATTATAGCATGTTTGTTGAAATTGTTTGCAAAGACATTCAACAACTTCGTTTTGTACTACATGACGAACTTCAAAAAATTAAAGGCATTGAGCGTACAGAAACTTTAATTTCCTTGGAAGAAAGTTTTTCGCGCAATGTGAAGATTGTATAAAAAAAGCCCCGTATTATTTACGGGACTTTTTTTGAATGCTTACCAATTATAATTTTAATTCTATACTCTTTATAATTTCAATTCTCTTTTATAATTTATACCCATCATCTGCTACTAATTGCGCACAAATTCTTCTGCGGGCTTCTTTACTGTTAAATGAATCTACTTTAGTGAAACGCTTCAGTCCAATATTCATCATGCGTAGTTCATCTCCTTCTGCAAAACTATTCAAGGCATCCTTGCCAGCCTTGTTAATTGCATCGGCTGCATCATAAATATAAGTGCGGGTAATATCGGCTTGCACTGCAACAGCAGCTTCACCATGCATAGCTACTAATTTTTCTACTCTTAATAAAGCCGACTCTGCATGAAAAGTAATAATAGACATATCGGCAATATTCATTAATATCTCTTGCTCTTTATTCAGTGTCATCATTAATTTTTGCACTGCAGCACCTGCCACCATTAAAATACATTTTTTGAAATTAGCAATGGCTTGTTTTTCTTTAGCAAAGGGTCCATCTTCTGCTCCACCAAAATCGGGCACGCTCATTAATTCTTTTTGTACTTCCATGGCAGGGCCCATTAAATCTAATTTACCTTTCATGGCACGTTTTAAAACCATGTCCACAGTTAAGAGTCTATTGATTTCATTGGTTCCTTCATAAATTCTATTAATACGACTATCTCTATATGCTTTTGAAATAGCATATTCATCGCTATAACCATTTCCTCCATGTACTTGTACTCCTTCATCTACTACATAATCCAAAACCTCTGACCCATATACTTTTAAAATAGCACACTCAATGGCGTATTCTTCGGCAGCACCTAATAATGATTCAGATAAAGTTTTACCAGCAGCAAGTAGTAATTGTTCTTGTTCGTCTATATTATTAGACACTCTGTATAATGCACTTTCGCCTACCCATAAGCGAATAGCCATTTCAGCTAGCTTATGGCGAATGGCTCCAAATTTCACAATAGGCAATTTAAACTGCTCTCTTGTTTTTGCATACTGAACAGTTGTAGTTAATGCTCTTCTGGCCCCACCAATGGTAGCAGCGCCTAATTTTAATCTTCCAATATTTAAAATATTAAAAGCAATGACATGTCCTTTACCAATTTCACCTAATACATTTTCAACGGGTACTTTACAATCTTGAAAATATAATTGTACAGTAGAAGATCCCTTAATACCCATCTTATGTTCTTCTGGTCCTTGTGTAAAACCTTCGGTGCCTCTTTCAATAATGAATGCAGTAAATTGTTCTCCATCTATTTTAGCAAATACAGTATACACATCTGCAAAGCCACCATTGGTAATCCAACATTTTTGACCATTGATAAGATAATGTTTTCCATCGGCTGTTAAAGTAGCTGTGGTTTTTGCACTTAAAGCGTCGGAGCCACTATTAGGTTCTGTTAAACCATAAGAACCTTTGTACTCGCCAGTGGCTAACTTAGTAACATATTTTTGTTTCTGCGCTTCGGTACCAAAATATAAAATGGGTAAGGTTCCAATGCCTGAATGCGCTGCATTGGCAACAGAGAATGAATAACCACCACCTAAATATTCCGCCACAATTACAGAGGTTACAAAATCTTTTCCAGAACCTCCATAGGCTTCAGGTACGGTTATGCCTAATAAGCCCTGCTGGCCTGCTTTTAAAAGAAGGTTGGGCATTAAGCCCGGCTCTAATTTATCTACTCTATCCATGATGGGTAATACTTCTGTTTCTACAAATTGATTACACATATCAACCACCATCTTTTGCTCTTCATTAAATTGCTCGGGAATATAAATATCATCGGCATTCACTTCTTTGATGATCCATTCCCCACCTTTAATTACTGCTTTATTTGTTTCCATAAAATTTATTTTATAAGGCCTTTGTTAATTATTTTGAATTGCTCTTTTGACTTTATTTATTAGAGCAAATCTTTGTTTGTCAAATTATCATACACTCTTTGAAAAACATTTTTTACAATATCAATTTCTTCTTTTGAAATATTTAGTAATGCTTCATTCATTGTTTGATTGGCTAACTCGTATGTGATTTGTTGCAAGGGCTTTGCAATATCTGTTAAGTACACTAAATTAATTCTTCTATCTTCTTTGCTTGCCACACGCAGCACCAGTTCCTGTTTTTCTAAATTATCAATGAGTCGAGTAGTACTTGCTTTATCTCTAAAAGTTCTATTGCCTAATTCTAGTTGACTCAGTCCATCTTCTTTCCATAAATGATATAAGACAGACCACTGCTCGATAGTAATATCAAGCCCAGCGTTTCTAAAATTCTTTTGTAATCGTCTTGCGACAGCGGTAGTAGCCATACCATTTACGACACTGTAAAGCTCTCCTCTTTTGAATTGGTTGTTTGACATATAGTTAGTTATGCAACTAATATAAAAGTACAACCAATTTTTAGGTTTTGGGCAATTATTTGCCTTTTTTTGGTCTTTTTTTGAAGTTTTTAGCCTTTTTTGCCCCAAAAGGGGCAATTTAGAGGGGTTTTGAAAATTGAATTATAAGGGCCTTACATGAGGTTTCTACGTCTAATCTTAATTTGAATAGCGTTTTCAATCTCTTTTTCAGCAATCAATATTAAATAACCACCACCGCCAGCACCTGATAATTTATAACCAATACTTTTAGAAGCATACTTATCTATAATAGGTTTTATAGTTTCATCAAACATATTGGGGAACATGGCAATTTGCGCATGGAAGGATGCTAGAAAAGCAGTTCCAAAAGCATGTAAATCTTTATTTAAAATTGCATCCCAACATTGAATAGTAGCAGCTCCTAAATTTTTGGCACCCTCTTTGGTAATATTTGTATTAGCGAGTACATCATAATTACTATTTCTAGGATCTAAAGGAATTAAATAAATATGATTTTCTAACCAGCTTAATATAGATTCATCATCAATTGATTTTATCTCTGATGGCCAATAACTGTCTTGAGCATAATGATGATAATTTAAACAAGGCATCACAATACCAAGTGTATCTTGAGAACCTGCTACATCTTTTGTGCCAGGAGGGTTTTCATAACTAAATAAAATTTTACTCAATAAAATAGGGTCCCCTTCTGGTAATTGTGCTTTCCATAATTCAATGGCTTTATTCCTTGTGCTACTTGCCATACCACTTCTATTATTAAATTCAATGGTGGGCTCAATAGATATAGTTATTACAGGTCCTGCATATAATTTATTTACATAAGGTTGGTCCAACCATCCTCCTGCTAAATCAATTCGAAAAGGAATAATTGAATTGGTTCTTAAACTAGTGGTAGACCTTGCAGGCAGTCCTTCACTAGGCAGTCTGTCAAGTACAATGAGTTCAATATTTTTTGATTTGCATAATTCAATCTTATTAGGCGTATTGCCATCCTCATTTACTACAAAAACCGATGGTTGAATTTCTTCTAGTTCAGTTAAAAAATCGAGTAGACCACTTCCTTTATTAATTTTACATTCTTTCACGCAGGCAAGCGATTCTATCATATACTTTCTTTCATCTTGGGTAATAACAGGGTATCTGCCCTTTAAATCATACACCGTTTTATCAGAACCTATACAAACATATAAATCGCCATAAGTAGCAGCACTTTTTAAAAAAGCAATATGCCCACTATGTAATAAATCAAAACAACCGCTGACTAAAACTTTTTTTTGCATAAAACTGGGTGCTATATTAATATTGAATCTACAATTTAATTCAAACAATTAAAAAATCCTATTTCTGAGATGGAAAACCAATTAACTTTGCGCCATGCACTACTTTTTAGATTGGATACTTGCTATTTTAACCTCTTTGTATGCAGGCTTATTAATTGCCTACCGCTATTGGTTTGATAAGCTTTCTTTTTTCGATTTTAGGCCCGATAAAGCAGTCACTGCATACACCCGTTTTTCTATTGTCATTCCTGCTAGAAATGAATCGGCGAATATTAAAAAATGTGTCGACTCTATTTTGGCGCAAGCTTATCCGGCTGAATTTTTTGAAATAATTGTAATAGATGATTTTTCTGAAGACAATACCGCCTCTATTATAGAAGCGATACATGCGGAACATGCGCATGTTAAATTATTAAGTCTTTCAGATTTTTATAAAGCCGATGAAATTAGTTCTTTCAAAAAGAAGGCCATTGAAAAAGCAGTGGTTCATGCAAACGGCGATTGGATTATTACCACCGATGCCGATTGTATTATACCTAAGTATTGGCTTTTATTATATCATCAATATATACAAGCGAATAATCCTGTATTTGTGGCAGCGCCTGTTATGTTTATCAAAGAAAAAGGAATATTGAATGAGTTTCAGGTTTTAGATTTCTTAGCGCTTCAAGGCATTACAGCCGCTGCAGTGGGCGCGGGTAAACATTCTATGAGCAATGGCGCTAATTTAGCTTTTGAAAAATCGGCCTTTTTTGCAGTGGGAGGTTACCAGGGAGTGGATCATATTGCTAGTGGAGACGATATGTTCTTAATGCATAAAATGAAAAAAACTTTATCTAGTAGAATTGGCTATTTATTTCATCCTAATGCCATTGTATTTACCAAGACCATGCAAAATTGGAAAGATTTTTTAATGCAAAGAATTCGTTGGTCTAGTAAGGCGCGCTATTATGACGACAGTTCTATTTTTTGGGTTTTACTTTTAGTATATGTTTATAATTTTAGTTTTTTAGTGCTTCTATTAATGGGGCATTATCAATCTTTTTTTATAGCCATTGCTTTTAAAACTTTTTTTGAACTGTATTTTTTAGACCCCGTTGCCAAGTTTTATTTTTTAGAAAAAGGGCTTCGTTATTTCTTACTTTATCAGCCCTTGCATATTGTTTATACTTTAGTGGCTGGCCTTTTTGGTCAGATAAGAACCTATACTTGGAAGGGTAGGCAGGTGAAATAAGGGTCTGCAGAAGGATTTGATCGAAAAAAAGCCATTTCAGCGCTCAAAATTGCCATTTTAACTAGAAAAATTGGCCTTCTTTATGTAATTTTGCATACTAATTAATAATAGAATAGATATGTCGACTGAAACCATTGAAAGCACGGTAGCTGCCCTTACAGCCAAAGATTTTGCCACTGACCAAGAAGTGCGTTGGTGCCCAGGTTGTGGAGATTATTCCATCTTAGCCTCTGTACAAAAAGTAATGCCAACTATTGGCGTTGCTAGAGAAAATATTGTAATTATTAGCGGTATTGGTTGTAGTAGCCGTTTCCCATATTATATGAACACTTATGGTATGCACTCTATTCATGGTCGTGCCACAGCTATTGCAAGTGGTTTAAAAGCGAGTCGCCCTGAATTAAGTGTATGGATAGTAGCAGGTGATGGAGATTCAATGAGTATTGGTGGTAACCACACTATTCATATGTTGAGAAGAAATTTAAATGTTAATTTTTTAGTATTTAATAACCAAATTTATGGTTTAACAAAGGGTCAATATTCTCCCACTTCTGAAGTAAATAAAATTACCAAGAGTTCTCCTCAAGGAAGTATTGATCATCCATTTAATCCTGCTGCATTGGCTTTAGGAGCAGATGCCACTTTTGTAGGACGTACCATGGATCGTGATCCTAAGCATATGCAAACAACTATTGCGCGTGCAGAAAAACATCAAGGAACTTCCTTTCTAGAGATATATCAAAACTGTAACATTTTCAACGATGGTGCTTTTGAAATTTTTACTGAAAAATCGACTAAGCAAGTACATGGTTTATATGTTGAACAAGGAAAGCCATTAACTTTTGGTGCGAATGGGGAGAAGGGAATTCGCTTTGATGGAATGCGCCCTGAAGTAGTAGAAATTGGTTCAAAGTATAGTGCCGATGATATGTGGATCCATGACGAAAAAGATTTTTACAAAGCGCAAATATTAACGCGCTTATTTGATAACCCTTCTGAAGTGGGTGCTGTTTTCCCAAGACCTTTTGGTATATTCTACACCAATGACCGTCCTTGCTATGAGCAAATGATGAGTTTGCAAATTGAAGAGGCTTTAGCGAAAGGCGCAGGAGATTTAGATAAGTTAATTCGTGGTAAAGAGACTTGGGAGATTAAATAAGCCCAGTCTTTATTACTTAGATCATATTAAAATAAGCCTTCCAAAGAGGCTTATTTTTTTGAGTATACTTGAATAAGACGTAACCTATAAATCGATATAGTTTCTTTTAAGGGCTGTCATCACCATGGCAGTGCGCTGTTTTACCTGTAGTTTTCTAAAAACCCGGTCTCTATAGCCATAAATAGTATTCACGCTTTTTTGAAGCACTTGGGCTATTTGGTCATAGTTCAAATCCCTGCTACACGCTTGAATAAATAGTATCTCATTTTTTGTTAAAGGCCTTCTATTGTAATTTAATTCCCTGATAGTAATTTCTTTTATAACATTACTGGTAATCATTTTAGATTTATCAGCCGATAAATGAAAGCGTGTTTTATTTCTGACACAATGTTTTAAATCTATTAAAGGTTCATCGGTAAAAAACATTCCCTGCAAGCCATTTTTCATTAAAAAACAAATAGACTTTATAAACTTAGCATCCGATTTTAATAATATAAACGGATGTTTCCCCTTTCCCTTTATAGCTTTGATAACACTAAGTAGTTCTATATAATTATAGCTATCGGCAATAATGCATAAGTCGGGCATACGCTTATCTTCTTTTAAAAAACCACAAAAGGCTTGAATATCGCCAGTACTAAAAATTACTTTACAGCCTTCTTGTTTTTCAATGGCTAATTGAAATGCATGACGCGTAATAATTTTTTCTTCAAGATAGAGTATGCTAAACATGAGCTTGTTTTTATACAAATTAATATAAAATTGATTGGAATAAAAATGGGTAAATTTGTACTATACACTTTATGCTAATTAGAATACATCCCGAGAATCCTCAAACTAGACAACTTACTATGGTAAAAGAATGTTTAGATGACGGAGGAATTATTGCTTACCCCACTGATACTATTTATGGGCTTGGTTGTTCCATTTTGCATCATGAAGCAGTGGAGAAAATTTGCGCCATAAAAAAAGTAGATCCTGAAAAAGCGCAGCTAAGTTTTATTTGCGCCAATTTAAGTGATTTGAGCGCTTATGCTAAAAGTATAGACAATGCTTTATATAGAATTTTGAAAAAAACTTTACCTGGTCCCTATACTTATATTTTACCTGCTAGTAAACAAGTGCCTAAAATTTTACAGTCAAAGAAAAAAACAATTGGACTTCGTATTCCTAATAATAAAATTGCGCTCTCCATTATTGAAACTTTAGGGCATCCTATTTTATCGGCTTCATTCCCTGGAGAAAATGTTGAAGACTATACCGATCCTGAAATTATCTATGAGCATTGGAGCAATCAAATTGATATGGTAGTAGATGGAGGCATTGGTGGTATGGTGCCCTCAACAGTCATTGATTGTACCACCGATGAATATGTATTACTGCGCCAAGGCTTGGGCGTTTGGGAGTATTAAAACTAACCAGTTATTAATATAAGTAGTGTAATTGAAAATACTATTTTAAAAATAAGACCAACACTTATAGTAACTTATTATTGTAGTTTATAACAAACTAAGTTGTGGCGGTAATATCTTGAAACTTTTTCGATGTTCGAAACATAAACCATATTGGGCGATGGCCGCGCGGTGCGCGGCCGTGCCGTATCCTTTATTTTTATCCCAACCATACTGCGGATACTTCTTATGTAATTTTTGCATCCAACTATCACGCGCTGTTTTAGCTAGGATACTGGCAGCGGCAATATTGGCATATTTGCCATCGCCCTTAATAATAGTTTGATGCGGAATTTTTTTATAAGCATAAAACCTATTTCCATCTACAGCAATAAATTTTGCTTTAGGTTTTAATTCATCTAATGACAAGTGCATGCATTTAATGGCGGCCTTTAAAATATTTGAAGCGTCAATCTCTTTAGCCGATTGATACGCCACTGCCCAACTTATGGCGGCCTCTTTAATAATGGGCACTAATTCTTCTCTTTGTTTTTCCGTAAGTTTTTTGCTATCGTTAAGCATGGGGTGGTAAAAATTCTTGGGTAAAATAACCGCCGCTGCAAATACAGGCCCTGCATAAGAACCCCTTCCGGCCTCGTCGCAGCCGGCTTCTAATAATAGGTCTTGATATTGAATGAGTAGTGTAGGCAATTGTAATTTTATGAAGTGTAATCTTTATTTCTAATATTTGTTCAGTTTTGCTTTAAAGTATGCATGTAAAATTGAAACATATTAAGGAGAAACCAAAATCAATCTATAATAAAGCAAAACCAAACTCTCTTCTTTGTTTGATTCCTTTGTACCTTTGTAGCCTAAAACGAAGGCATGGATTTAAACGATCATAAATCAAAAAAAGTAGCCAATTGGCTATTACTAGGGGTTATCATGACGGTGATCCAAATTGCCTTAGGCGGTATTACCCGATTAACCGGTAGCGGCCTTTCAATAACAGAGTGGGATTTGGTTACTGGAACTTTGCCACCGATGTCTGATGCCGCTTGGCAAACCTTATTTGCAAAGTATAAAACAACGCCTCAGTTTCAACTACTCAATTTCGAATTTACTATTGCTAATTTTAAGTTTATCTTTTTTTGGGAATGGTTTCACCGATTGTGGGCCCGCAGTATTGGTTTAGTATTTGCTTTTGGTTTTATTTATTTTTTAGTGAAAAAATATTTTCAACCAAAGATGATCAAACCTTTACTCATTTTATTTTTATTAGGCGCTATGCAAGGAGCCATTGGCTGGATTATGGTGGCCAGTGGTTTAGAAGGAGATGCAGTGTATGTAAAGCCAACTCGATTAGCCCTTCATTTTATTTTTGCTATGGGCTTACTTACTTATACTTATTGGTTTGCTTTATCGCTAACAGTGCAACCTATTCGTCGTAATATGGGTAATGAAGATGCTAGTAAAAAAATAAGTACCATCAGAAATTTTGCCTGGATTATTTTACTTATTTTATTTTTTCAATTAATATATGGAGCCTTAATGGCAGGTCATAAAGCTGCCAATGTAGCAAGTACCTGGCCTACTATTAATGGAGAGTGGCTACCAGCGGGTATTTGGGGCAAGGATAGTTTTTTTGTTAATGCTATCAATAATACTATTTGGGTTCATTTTATACATAGAGGACTGGCTTATCTATTGTTAGTGCTTCTATTGGTTTGGACCCTGCGTTTATTAAAATTACAAGGTAATCCATTTTGGGTGCGTGCTAGAATTGCACCTGCAATATTAGTGTTTATACAAGTTCTTTTAGGTATTTTTACAGTGTTAGCAAGCGCTCATATTGTGCCTGGTGTTTGGGGTGGATTTGAATGGTTAGCGCAATTGCATCAATTAGTGGGTATGCTATTATTATTATCGGTCATTAATATTTTATACGCCACTAAATAATTAATACAGAACTAATACAGAACTAAGACTTAACAACAGTATTAAGAACATATATTCAATTCATTACCTTATGCAAAACGATATTGCTTCTATACGCCGCGACTATCAAATGGCTTCCTTGGATGAAGCAGCAACTGCCGTAAATCCAATGGATCAATTCACGCATTGGTGGGAAGAGGCTACTACTAGTAATATCGATGAAGTAAATGCCTTTGTACTTTCTACTGTGGATGCTAACCGCGCTCCTGCGTCGCGCGTAGTACTTCTAAAAGGCTATACACCTGAAGGCTTTATTTTCTTTACCAACTATGATAGCAATAAAGGCAAGGAAATAATAGCTAACCCTAATGTGGCCATGAATTTTTTCTGGAAAGAATTGGAGCGTCAAGTGCGTATTACAGGTACTATTAAAAAAATAAGCTCAGAAGAATCTGCTGAATATTTTCATTCACGTCCCCTGGGAAGCCAAGTAGGGGCTTGGGCTTCACCACAAAGTCAGGTCATTCCGAATAGAGATTTTCTTGAAAAAAATTTTGCAGATAATACAGAAAAATATAAAGAAGGAACGGTGCCCTTACCTCCACATTGGGGTGGGTATATAGTGCATCCAACGCAGGTTGAATTTTGGCAAGGCCGCAGTTCACGTTTGCACGACCGTATTCGTTATAGTTTTGAAAACCATCAATGGAGTAAAGTTAGATTAGCGCCTTAGAGATATGTAAGAATTTTTTTAAAAATTAATTCTTACATATCTGCTCTCTAATGATTTTAAATAAAAAGACTCTTCGAGTATTCGAAGAGTCTTTTTATTTTTAGAAACCTATATAACTTGAGGTATCAAATTGAAACCTCAAGTTTGAGGAATTACTTTTTACGCGCTAATACCTTCTTCGCTGCTTCAACAATATTCGGTGTATCTAAACCGTACTTCGCTAATAATTGATTCGGTGTACCGCTTTCTCCAAAAGTATCCTTGGTTCCCACATATTCAATTGGAATAGGACAATGTGTAGCGGCTACTTGTGCAATACAATCGCCCATACCACCAATAATATTATGTTCTTCGCAAGTGACTGCGCATCCTGTTTTTGAAATACTGGCAACAATAGCTTCAACATCTAAAGGTTTAATAGTATGTATATTAATTACTTCAACACTTACGCCAGTAGCTTCCAAAATTTTACCCGCTTCAATAGCCTTCCATACTAAGTGACCGCAAGCAAATAAGGTAATGTCTTTACCCTCACTTAATTTTTGTGCTTTACCAATCACAAAATCAGATCCATCTTCTTTGGTAAAATTGGGCCATTTTGGTCTTCCAAAACGTAAGTACACTGGACCATGATATTTAGCAATAGCCTTCGTTGCAGCCTTGGTTTGATTAAAATCGCAAGGTACTACCACGGTCATGCCTGGCAACATTTTCATCAGTCCTATATCTTCTAAAATTTGATGCGTTGCACCATCTTCTCCTAAAGTTAATCCTGCATGCGATGCACAAATTTTTACATTCTTATCTGAGTAAGCAACACTTTGTCTAATTTGATCATACACTCTTCCTGTACTAAAATTGGCGAAAGTAGTTGTGTAAGGAATTTTTCCACCAATAGTTAAACCCGCTGCCATACTAATCATATTGGCTTCAGCAATACCTACTTCTATAAAACGATCAGGAAATTCTTTAATAAAGGGACCTAATTTAAAAGAACCTGCTAGGTCTGCAGTTAATACAACCACTTCACTATTTTCTTTAGCCAACTCATGAATACCTTCGCCAAATCCGGCTCTAGTTTCTTTTTCATTTAAGGCTACGATATCTTTTACGTTCATAGTATTTAGTTTTCTTTAATTAGTTGTATGGAATTCGACGGGTTGAATTAATTTTCAAAGGTGGAATAAAAATAGGGTGTCTTGGCTGCAAACTCGGCGCTACAAGTATCTACCATTTTATACACTCTTGTAATACCCCATGCCTTTCTTTTTTCATAAACCGTATCATCGTTGGTATTGCCAGTTAATAATTTAGAAATTTGCATATCGCTAAATCCATGTTGCTTAGCTTCTTTCATTAATTCTATAGAAATGGTTTCAATGCTATGTTTTAATAATTCTTTTTCAATATTGCAGATGATTCTTATTTGGTATAGAAACCAGTTGTCAATGCCTGTGGCGGCTGCAATAGAGCGCACCGTAGAACCTTGCATGAGTGCATCTTTAATTCTAAATATGCGATCCCATTTTGGAACTTTTATGTATTCCATCAATTCTTCATTCTTCATTAAACTCTTTCCATAATAACCTAAACCAATGGCTTCATTCTCTAAACTTTGACAAGCTTTTTGAATGGCTTCTGTAAAGCTTCTTCCAATGGCCATTACTTCACCCACACTTTTCATTTGAAGTCCTAAAGTATCATTCGCGCCTTTGAACTTATCAAAATTCCATCTTGGCATTTTTACAATTACATAATCTAGTGCTGGTTCAAAGTAGGCAGAAGTAGTTTGTGTGATTTGATTTTTTAATTCATCTAATCTATAACCAATGGCTAGTTTTGCTGCAATTTTTGCAATGGGGTAACCAGTAGCTTTAGAAGCAAGTGCTGAAGAGCGTGATACCCTTGGATTAATTTCCACTGCAATTAATTCTTCTGTTACAGGGTTTTGAGCAAACTGTACATTACAACCTCCTGCAAAATTTCCTAAGCTACGCATCATTAACATGGCTTTATTACGCATGTCTTGAAATGAGGTATCGCTTAAAGTCATGGCAGGCGCTACGGTGATAGAATCTCCTGTATGCACTCCCATGGGATCCAAGTTTTCTACAGTACATATAATTACTACGTTATCGGCCTGGTCTCTTAATAATTCTAATTCATATTCTTTCCAACCTAATACTGCTTTTTCTACTAATACTTCGTGAATAGGAGAGGCCTTCAAACCTTTCTCTAATGCAGCATCTAATTCAGAAGCGTCATGTACAAATCCTCCACCGGTTCCACCTAATGTGAATGAAGGACGAATTACTAATGGAAAACCTATTACTTGTGCAAATTCTTTTCCTTCTAAAAAACTATTCGCTACTCGGCTTGGAGCTACTGCAATTCCAATTTTTACCATCAATTGTCTGAACTGCTCTCTATCTTCTGCTAAATCAATGGCGGCTACATCCACACCAATCATTCTACAATTGTATTGTTTCCATAAACCAATTTCATCTGCTTCTTTACATAAGTTCAAAGCAGTTTGTCCGCCCATGGTGGGAAGCACTGCGTCGATTTGGTTTTCTTGTAAAATTTGTTCAATGCTTTCAATAGTCAATGGTAATAAATATACTTTATCGGCCATCATTGGATCGGTCATGATGGTTGCTGGGTTGCTATTAATAAGGATGACTTTAATACCTTCCTCTCTTAAAGAACGAGCTGCTTGTGAACCAGAATAGTCAAATTCACAGGCTTGACCAATAATAATGGGGCCAGAACCTACAATTAATACCGATTTAATGGATGTGTCTTTTGGCATAGCGTACAAAAATATAAATTGCGCAAACCTACAAAAATTTGCCTGAATTTGCCCTATTTTAAGCCTAAACATTTTTGTCCTTTTTAAATGCTATCTTCACCGCCAATTCAAGCATATGGCAGTTATTAAAGAAGGTTCTAAAGCGCCGGCCTTTAAAGGCGTTGATCAGCATGGCAACACAGTTTCTATAGCCGATTTTAAGGGGCAAAAGCTTGTCCTTTATTTCTATCCAAAAGACGACACGCCGGGATGTACTGCTCAGGCATGCAACTTGCGTGATAATTATAAAGCCTTGCAAAAGAAAGGGTTACAAATTTTAGGCATTAGCGTAGACTCTGTTAAATCGCATGAGAAGTTTATAGCTAAATACGACTTACCTTTTTCTTTGATTGCCGATGAGGACAAGAAAATAGTAGATAAATACAATTTATGGGGCCAGAAGAAATTTATGGGCCGTACTTATATGGGCACTACGCGTACCACTTTTTTGATTGATGAAGCGGGCATGGTTAGACACATTATAGAAAAACCAGATACTAAGGACCATACAAAAGAAATTTTTGCTATTAGCGGTTGGTAATCATTAAACCCTTTGCTTAAATTGCAGTCCTATATTTTAAATTTATAGTATGCAATTAAAGTTTTTACCTATTCTTAGTTTTTCTTTATTAGTATTAGCTTGTTCTAAAAGTTCAAGCACTACTACAAGTTATAATGCTAGCAGTCCATCTACTAGTAATCCAACAACTTCAAGTACTATTGTTCCTGATATTTATAAAAAAGTTTATGGGGCAAGTAGTATTACCTCTGATGGTACATTTGTTACTATCAAATCTAATGGATTACCCGATCATAAGAGTTCCTACTACGCTACTACAAATGCATTATATGATAATTTTTCTGGAACCACTTTTGGCGGGTACAATTTTGCAAAAAATCCAAATTCAATTTCAGAAAAAGTATATGTATTTAAAATACCCATAGATCCTAAGATGGCTAGCACGCATTTACCCACTCCATTAGGCGCTATAGGTGTTTCATTAAATGGGGTTCCTTTTTTTAATCAATATGCAGGACCTAATCAACCCTTAGCCGGCGAAATGGTTTCTTTTGATAGGTATTGGGGACATCCAGCACCTACAGGCCAGTATCACTATCATGTGGAGCCACTTTATTTAACAACAGTGAAAGTGACTAAGTCCTCTTTGTTAGGTTTTTTATTAGATGGGTTTGCTGTATATGGTCCTGAAGAAAATGGGGTAGCTATTGATAATTCAAAATTAGATCCCTACCATGGACATACTTCAGCAACTACCGATTATCCGAATGGAATTTATCATTACCATATCACTTCTAACGATCCTTATATCAATGGATCGGGTTATTATGGAACGCCAGGTACTGTTTCACAATAAATGAAATACACATTTTATATTCATTGTATTATTGCTTGTCTTTTTTTTCAAGCATGTAATAGTTTTGATCAAACTATACAATCAAAAAAAGCAATTAGAATTGATAGCGCAGCTATAAATGATAGTATATTTATAAATGATAAGCTAGCAATAAATAATGCAATAAATAATGCAATTCCTAATGCAATTCCTAACGCAGTCGTCAATAGTAAGGATTCTTTTTTGCAAATGCATCAGGACACGCTGTTTTTTCACAATAAAAAATTTAGCGGTACAATTTTTAATACTTATTCTAGTGGAGATACTGCTATGAAGGGTCATTTTTTGAATGGAATAGAGCAGGGCTTTTTTAAAAAATGGTATATAAATAAGCAACTGGCCGAGTCTAGATTTTTTCAGGCAGGTAAAAAACTGGGTAAGCATCTTGGTTTTTGGGAAGACGGCAAGCCTAAATTTGAATTTTATTTTACAAAGGGAGAGCATGATGGTGCTTCCAACGAATGGTATTCCAATGGCCAAGCCTATAAAGCATTTCACTATACTATGGGCTATGAAAATGGAAGTCAAAAAATGTGGTGGGAAAATGGAGTTATACGCGCTAATTATGTGGTGAAGCAAGGCAGAAGATATGGCCTGATTGGATTAAAATTATGTATGACGCCACAGGATTCACTCGATTATAAATTTAAATAAACTAAGATGTTAAAATGGAGTGCTTGTTTTTTATGTAGCTTATTTATTTTGATGGCATGCAATAATTCCTCGAATACCCTTTCAAATTTAAAAACAGACAGTATCGTGGCGCTACCTTTTTTTAATGTTCCCGATTGGACGCCGGAGTGGATAAGTAAAGAGGATACTGGGTATGCAAAAATTCATAGCATTCCTGCTTTTTCTTTCAAAGATCAAGAGGGAGCGGATATTACTGAAGCAGATGTAGAGGGGAAAATATATGTGGCTAATTTTTTTTATACCAAGTGTAGAGGCATTTGTCCTAAAATGACAACCAATATGTCTTTTCTACAAGAAGCATTTAAGAATGACTCGACGATTCTCTTGCTTTCGCATTCTGTTACACCTGAATTAGATTCTATAGCCGTTCTAAAAAAGTACGCCATTTTAAATAAAGTTGATTCAAAAAAATGGCATTTACTTACTGGCAGTAAAAATGAAATTTACGCTTTGGCTAAGCAACAATATTTTGCCGGGGATTCGGTGGGCTATTATCAAACAGGCAATGAATTTTTACACACTGAAAATTTTATTTTAGTGGATCAAAAAAGGCGTATTCGAGGAGTGTATAACGGCACTTTATTATTAGAAATAGATCGTATTAAAGAAGATATTCAAACGCTTAAGCTAGAAGTAGTGAGTAACAAAAGCCCAATTAAGTAATGCTATTTATTTTAGTTCGAACATTTTAGTTCGAACATTTTACCTCGAACATTTTTTTTATAAATCTTTTTGATTTAATTTTACATTTATATATGAGTTTTAATTTCGATAAATATTTTTTCTTTTTAGAAAGAGTGGCCAGTAGGTATTATTTACTTGCAGGCGCTGTTTTCTTTTTATTTTATGTAGTACTAAAAAATAAAATTATACAGCATAAAATACAATCCCTTTTTCCTAAGAATACCGACTACCTACGTGAAATATTTTACAGCACTATTACCATTTTAATTTTTGCATTAATACCTCTTTTGTTTATTGCTAACCCTGCAGTGAAACCACATACCACTTTATATAATAATATTAGTGATTATGGCTGGGTCTATTATTTTTTAGCCTTTCCTCTTATGTTTATCATGCACGATACCTATTTTTATTGGACGCATCGTATCATGCATCATAAAAGTTTATTTAATAGTATGCATTTGGTACATCATAAGTCTACCAACCCGTCGCCCTGGGCAGCTTATGCCTTTCATCCTTTAGAATCTATTGTGGAAGTGGGTATTTTCGTGGTTTTTTTATTTACCATTCCTGTGCATACAACACATATTGTCATTTTCTTTATACTTTCTATTATGTATAATATATATGGCCACTTAGGCTGGGAATTATACCCTAAAGGTTTTAGTAAAAGTATAATAGGCAAATGGGTGAACACTTCTGTCAACCATAATCAACACCATAAATATTTTAAAGGTAATTATGGTTTATACTTTCTTGTTTGGGATAGAATGATGGGCACTATTCGCGCCGACTATGATGAAGCTTTTGAAGAAGTCAAAAGCAGATAAGTGAAAGTAGATAAGTAAAAATAGATAAGTGAAAAGACTCGCTTAATTATTTCGCAATTACATATACCGCCCAACTCATTAAATAAGCCATACCTGTCATCATAAAAAATTGTATGGTGGGCCATTTCCAGCTCTGTGTTTCTCTTTTAACTATAGCCAGCGTACTCATACACTGCATGGCTAATACATAAAATACCATGAGTGATAAGGCAGCCGCTAAACTATACACAGGTTTGCCATCGGGCCTTACCGCTGCTTTTAATTTTTCTCTGAGAGAACTATTGTCCGATTCCTCCACACTATATAAAGTAGCCATCGTACCCACAAATACTTCTCTTGCTGCAAATGAAGTAACAAGGGCAATGCCTATTTTCCAATCAAAGCCCATGGGTGCAATCATGGGTTCTAATTTTTTACCTAATATACCTGCATAAGAATTTTCTAGTTTTTGACTTTTATATTGCTTCTCTATTTGTTTAAGCGTCTTAGTATTTTCAGTATTAGATGGAAGGGCTTCATTATTTGCAGCTAACGAATTATTATTCGCTAGTACTAATTTTTGCGCTGCATAATTTTCATTTAATTTTTGCATGGAAGCGCTTGGACCATAACTACTCAAAAACCATAGTAGTATACTTATAACTATAATTACCTTACCTGCATCTCTTACAAAAATACCCGCTTTTTGTATCATGGTAGTGCCTATGTTTTTCCAACGAGGGGCTCGATAAACAGGTAACTCTAAAATAAAATAACTTTTCTCTTTTATTTTAATAAACCATTTTAATACCATACTGGCTAAAAGGGCCATTATAATACCCATTAAATATAAAGCCATCATTACTAGTCCTTGTAAACTTAAAAAACCAAAATATATTTTATTATCTATTACTAGCGAAATTAAAATAGTGTATACCGGCAGTCTTGCACTGCAACTCATGAAGGGAGTTACCATTATGGTGAGTAAACGCTCTTTTTTATTTTCAATATTTCTGGCACTCATAATGGCAGGTACTGCACAAGCAAAGCCACTAATCATGGGCATTACACTTTTTCCGTTCAATCCTACTTTACGCATAAGTTTATCACTTAAAAAACTAATGCGCGCCATATAACCAGTGTCCTCTAATAAAGTAATAAGCCCAAATAAAATCATGATTTGTGGAACAAATACGACTATGCCTCCAATACCAGCAACAAGCCCATTTACGAGTAAGTCCTCCCACCAAACATCGGGTAGCACTGTGTTTAAATAAGTTGTTAAATGGGTAAATATCCATTCAATGCCATCCATGGGAAATTTTGCCATCCAAAAAACCGATTGAAATAAAACAAATAAAACTGAAAGTAAAATAGCGTAACCACCTACTCGGTGTAAAAAAATAGAATCTAATTTTTCAGCTCTTTTTTTCTTCGCACTCGGGTCGGGTTCTATTACCCTTGTTTTCATGATTGCTCTTATATGACTATACCGTTCTAATATTTCTTGTGCCTGCGTTTTAGTATGATTAAAATCGTTGTCAATTTCTATTTGCTCTATTTGCTCTTGCATTTCATTTTCTAATGGAAATGCTTCATGGTGCATTAAATAATGCAGCGCTGCATAATCGCTATGCGTTGGATATAATTTTTTAAAAGCGTCAATAGCCGCCGGTGCCAATTTTTTATTATCAATAAAGCTTCGCTGATTTTTTGAACGCGTGGTTTGAATGATATTTGTCAAAGCTGTTTTTAATTCATTAAGTCCTTTATTTTTTCTAGCGTCAATGGCTACTACGGGAATACCTAAATCTTCTTGCAATCCTGCAATGTCTATTTTAATTCCTTTTTTAGCCGCTAGGTCATTCATGGTAAGTGCCAAGACTACAGGAATTTTTAAATCAATAATTTGACTACAAAAAAGTAAATTTCTTTTTAAATTACTGGCATCTGCAATAAGTAATATTAAATCTGTTTTTACTTCCTCATCTACACCCATGAGTACTTTATAGGCTACCCACTCATCCTCACGCTTGGGGTAAAAACTATAAGTACCTGGTAAATCAATGAGGGTGGTAGGCTGGCCTGCCAACTGCATCTGACCTGTTTTTTTATCTACCGTTACGCCTGGGAAATTGCCCACTTTTTGGTGCATACCCGTAAGTGCGTTAAAAAGAGAACTTTTTCCGCTATTGGGGTTTCCTACTAAAGCAATATGTATGCCGGCATTCATGTGGTCGCAAAGCTAGGTTTTATGATTGGCTAAGACTTACGAAATTAGAAATTGAGCCCCTTGGTGGAGCTGATAAAAATCATATCAAATTTCAGGGTTCCGAGTGTTTTGCTACTTGCTTTATTTAACTTTGGGTCTCAAACAGTTATTTATGTTCAGAATTGTCTTGTTCTTAGCGGCCCTATTTCCTATTTTTTCAAATGCCCAACAGCTGAAAAGAGCCGATAAAGTACTTATTCAAAACTTAGAAAATCATATAACATTTTTAGCGAGTGATGCATTAGAAGGTCGCAGAGCAGGGACCCCAGGAGAACAAAAAGCAGTAGACTACATTACTGCGCAATATCAAAAGGCAGGTATACAAGCCATGGGTACTAATGGTTTCATTCAAAGTTTTTCTATTGACGAAGGAAAAAAATTAACAGCTAATTCTTTTATTAAAGTAAATAAGCAAACACTTTTATTAGACAGTAGTTTTTTTCCTATTTCAAATAGCGGTACGAGCAATATAAAATCCATGGCATCTGTTTCTTTAAATGAAGCCAAGCAAATTTGGTTTAAAGATGTGAATGAAGTGCTGGAAGAAAATACAAGCAATCCGCATTTCGATATCAACGAATGGTTACTAACCACCGCTAAAGAAACAAAACAAAAAGGAGGGGCTGCTTTATTTTTATATAATAGTGGTAACCTAGTGGATAATATTCAATATTATAAATTTGATACAGCTAAGGCCTTGCCTATTGCTGTTGTGTATATTACTAAAAAAGGGTTCTCAAAATATTTTAGCGATGAATTAAGTACTTATGAAATTGAAGCTAGTATTGAGTTTGAGCAAGCTTCAAGAACTGCACATAATGTAGCTGCCTTTATTGATAACCATGCAGACAATACCGTTATCTTAGGTGCCCACTTAGATCATCTAGGGTATAACGAAGACCATAACGCGCTTGACATAAATAATAATATTAGAAATGGCGCCGATGACAATGCAAGTGGTACCGCCGCTTTAATGGAGTTAGCAAAAGCCTTGCAAAAAAAATCGCCTAAAAATAATAACTATTTAATTTTACATTTTTCTGGAGAAGAATTGGGTTTATTTGGAAGTAAGTATTGGTTAGAGCATCCTACCTATGCAGGTAATTATAATTATATGATTAATATGGATATGGTGGGTCGTTATGATACAGCCAGAAAATTAACAGTAGGCGGTTTTGGAACTTCTAGTAAATGGGCAAATATTTTAGCAAGCGTATCTACTACTTTAATTACACACTATGATAGTGCTGGCTCTGGTCCAAGTGATCATGCTAGTTTTTATAGAAAAGATATGCCGGTATTATTTATGTTTACAGGTAGCCATAGCGATTATCATAAAGCCACCGACGATTGGAACAAAATTAATTATATAGGAGAGAGCCAAATTATAAGATATGTGCAGTCTATTATTAAAACAACAGATGCTGAAGGGAAGTTAGATTTTCTTAAAACCCGTGAGGCTGCCATGGGCCGTAGCACTAAGTTTACAGTGAGTTTAGGGGTTATGCCCGATTATGCTTTTACAGGCACAGGGGTTAGAATTGAAGGTGCTAGCCAAGGTAAGTTGGGTGAAAAAATAGGATTAAAAGGGGGTGATGTATTATTACAAATGGGCGACTATAAAATTGTAGACGTCATGAATTATATGACCACACTTTCAAAATTTAAAAAAGGAGACAAGACTAGTTTAACTTATAAAAGAGGTAATGAAGAAATAAAAATTGAAATTGAATTTTAAATAAATTTTATTTGTGAGTAATAAAATAATTTTAGACCAAGACGCCATTAACGAAAGCGATTTCGAGGGCTCTCGCATTTTAGGCATTACAGCGCCTATCAAGAATTATCAATTCTGTATTTTACTGAATCAGTATATGGGTTTTGAATTTAGATTTAATCCCGATCATGAAATTGCACTTAAAAGAAAAAATAGAACTTATTATTTTTCAATGTACGAAGGTAATGAGCCCAATACTTCCATTCACCATTTTGTATACCATAATCAATTCGATGGAGAATACTTATTACCCGAATTAAAACACATGGATTTTATTTGGTGGATAAGAGGGGAGTGGATTGAAGATGAAAAAGTAAATGATATCTTACAAACCGTGCGAGGTATCAAAGGCGTGCAGTTAGTGGCCGAACTAACACCCGATCAAATCAAAAATAAAGGGCATCTAATTTTTGAATAATTTCCTTTTAATTATTTTACTAGATTTTATTTTATCTAGTCTTTAGAATAGCTAAACTTTATATCCTAATTGATATAAATTCTTTTTTCTTTCGCAGCCGTACATTCACCAATAGTTGCAGTGTATTCAATGCCTAAATCTTGTAAAATAGTTTGTACTTCTTTTAAAGCAGAAGAGGCTAAGGCAATTAATAATCCTCCATTGGTTTGCGGGTCGGGTAATAATAACTTCGCTTCTACTTCATCTACAGAAGGGCCCAAAACCACGCCAGCACTAATGGAGCTCCAATTACGTGCAGTGGCTCCTGGTATTGTTTTTTGAGCTATATAATTTCTTACAGCTGGAATAATGGGAATTTTATTATACTGAATAGACGCCGATAAATTACTTCCCTCCATCATCTCTGTTAAATGTCCGAGTAAGCCAAAACCTGTTACATCGGTCATGGCATGTACTTCTTTTATTTTTCCTAAAGCTTCACCTGCTTTATTAATGGTGGTAAGTTGCTTTACTAAAAATTGTAAATCTTCATCGGTTAATAGGGCTCTTTTTTGTGCAGTAGCCATAATACCTACACCCAATGGTTTAGTTAATATTAATACATCCCCTTCTTTTGCTGTATCATTTCTTTTTAAATTTTCTATGTCTACGAGTCCATTGACCACTAATCCAAAAATGGGATCCTGACTATCAATACTATGTCCTCCTGCAATCACAATACCTGCTTCCGTACAAGTTTTGCGCGCACCTTCCATTACTTTCGCAGCCTCAGATGCAGGCAGTGTAGCTAAGGGCCAGCCCAATACAGCTAATGCAAAAATTGGTTTGCCTCCCATCGCATATACATCACTAATGGCATTCGCTGCAGCAATTTGTCCAAATGAAAAAGCATCGTCAACAATAGGCATAAAAAAATCGGTGGTACTAATCATTGCGGTTTTTCCATCTAGCTGATACACGGCTGCATCATCTCTACTATCATTACCCACTAATAAATTTTTTACATTGGTTTTAGCGCCTACATTGTGCGCTGCCAATATTTCTGAAAGTATGGCGGGTGAAATTTTACATCCGCAGCCACCGCCTTTAGAATGTTCAGTTAATTTTATACTCATGTTTACTTTATTATTTTTTAACTCGCCTTATATTTTACTTGTATTTCGCATTTATTTTAAATCTGTTTTACAACTAATTTAGAACTATTTTATTTCTATACATAGGGCATCAAATGCTTGCACAGTTTTCTCTTCTCCTTCTATCAACCAATTTTGAACTGCAGTCGTTAACGCAACACTTAAATACTTTTGCATTTTTTTTAAATCCCAATTTTGCTTCGTTATTTCTTGTAAAGAAATTGGATTTGCTGCTGCACGATTTGCTGCTACAGATGAAAAAGAACCTTGGTTAATATTTATGCCTAATCCTATTACGGTCCAGGTCCAGTCCTTCCCCCTGACTAGGTTTTCAATGAGGATACCCCCTGCCTTTCTGTCACTAAAATAGATATCGTTCGGCTTTTTAATCTTGGTTTCATCTCCCGCAAATTTCGCAAAAAAGGCTCTTGCCCCTAGTGCAATGGCTGCAGAAAACCCAATTTGATGGGCTGGCGTCCAAATTACATCGCTTTTTAACTGTTTTAGCTCCAAAACATAGGTTGAAAGCAGGTTTTGCCCCTTTTCACTTTCCCAGTTCCGACCATGCTGACCCATCCCAGCTGTTTGAAAATCAGCTGTATAGCAACTGCCAGATAGGGCCAAACCCTTGTGAACTTGGTCCATGGCATAGATATTGGTACTAGAAATACTAGTAAGTTCGATGAGCGGCTCCCCCAATAGGATATTTGGTGTGGCAGGTAACAAAGAATTGCTATTTTTGTAAAGTTAGTTTAGAATCATTTTAGTCTCCTAAATTGTTTTGACTAACCATCATTTAAAATAAAAATAAGAATCATTGGAACCACTTTCTACTCTTAAAAGCCGTAAAAAATCAACGGTAGTTCAACTTACCCGCAGCTCAAAAATTTTTAAAACTATCATCCAGGCTATCCAAGATAAAAAGGGTACCAATATAATAAGTTTAGACTTGAAAAAAATACCCGAGTCTACCAGTGACTTTTTTGTCATTTGCGAAGCCAATAATACCACTCAATTAAAGGCCATTGCCGATTTTATTGAATTCGAAGTGAAAACAAAATGCGGGGAAATGCCCTATAAAACGGAGGGACAAACGGCTGCACAATGGTTACTCATCGATTATATCAATGTGGTAGTGCATGTAATGCATCCGGAAGCGAGACATTTTTACCAATTAGAAGATATGTGGAGCGATGCAGATGCTAAAATGCATGATCTTTAAAACTTATTATTAAAAAAATTGTTACTTGATGTTGGGAATAGCCAATTAAGCAAGCATTTATAAAACATATACAACACCAAGCATTAATAGTCGCTCATGATACCTGATAATAACAAGAAGAAAGGATCTCCCTTAGGAGACGGACCCAAATTACCTAAGTTTAACATATATTGGATTTATGGTTTAATCGCCATTTCATTATTGTCTGCTAAATTCTTCCAGACTGCTCCAGATATTACCACTACCTCAGAGCTTGAATTTAAGCAAGTGATGTTAACAGGGGGTGATGTAGAAAAAATTGACCTTGTACAAAATAAGGAATTGGTGCGTGTTTACATAAAGCCCGATAGTATTGATAAAGACTTTTACGTTCAGAAATTAAAACGTAAAATGGATAAGGCTAAAATTAAAAATGTGCCTTTATTTGAATTTAATGTAACAGACTGGAATAGCTTTAATGAAAGATTACAACGCTTTTATGAGCAAAAAAATATTCAAGAAGTACCACAAAATGCAGTGAAAGAAGGTGAATGGTTTGGCCCTATCGCGAATACCATTTTTTCTTTAGTCTTGATAGTAGTGGTTTGGGTGGTGCTTATGCGCAAGATGGGCGGCGGCGGCGGCGGAAGTGGCGGCGGTCCAGGCGGTATATTTAATGTAGGAAAATCGAAGGCTACTTTATTTGAAAAAGGAGGCACGAAAGTGAATATTACTTTTGCCGATGTAGCTGGACTAGAAGAAGCCAAAGAAGAAGTAATGGAAATTGTTGACTTCTTAAAACAACCTAAAAAATATACAGCCTTAGGAGGTAAGATTCCTAAAGGTGCTTTATTAATAGGCCCTCCAGGTACAGGTAAAACTTTATTAGCAAAAGCCATGGCGGGAGAAGCGCAAGTGCCTTTCTTTAGCTTAAGTGGTTCCGATTTTGTGGAAATGTTTGTGGGTGTGGGTGCAAGTAGAGTGCGTGATTTATTTAAGCAAGCACGTGAGAAAGCGCCTTGTATTATTTTTATAGATGAGATTGATGCGATTGGTCGTGCACGTGGTAAAAACGCCATGATGAGTAACGACGAGCGTGAAAATACCTTGAATCAATTATTAGTAGAGATGGATGGATTCGGTGGCGATACAGGTATTATTATTTTAGCAGCGACCAACCGTCCCGATGTATTAGACTCTGCTTTATTAAGACCAGGTCGTTTCGATCGTCAAATTTCTATTGACCGTCCGGATGTAAAAGGCCGTACAGAAATATTTAAAGTGCATCTGGGTCCTATTAAAGTTTCTGAAAATTTAGATGTACATAAATTAGCTGAACAAACCCCAGGTTTTGCGGGTGCTGATATTGCTAATGTTTGTAATGAAGCTGCATTAATTGCTGCGCGTAAAGGAAAGACAGGTGTAGAGATGATAGATTTTCAAGACGCCATTGATAGAGTCATTGGTGGATTAGAAAAGAAAAATAAAATTATTTCTAAAGAAGAAAAAGAAGTGATTGCTTATCACGAAGCAGGACATGCTATTTGTGGTTGGTTCTTAGAACATGCCTACCCTTTATTAAAGGTAACCATTGTGCCAAGAGGTACGGCTGCATTAGGTTATGCGCAGTATACACCTAAGGAGCAATACTTGTATACCATTGAACAATTAACCGATCAAATGTGTATGACTTTAGGAGGTCGCGCTGCAGAACAAATTTTCTTTGGTCGTATTTCAACAGGTGCTTCTAACGATTTACAACAAATTACTAGAATGGCTTATTCCATGGTGACTACTTATGGAATGAATGATAAAATTGGTAACGTAAGTTTTTATGATCCAACTCAAGAAAACACTTTCCAAAAACCATTCAGTGAAGAGACAGGAAAAATTATTGATGAAGAAGTGCGTAAGATGATAGATGCAGCTTACCACCGCACTTTAGATTTACTAACTTTAAGAAAGGCAGAAGTAGAAAAATTAGCTAAAGAATTATTAGATAAAGAAGTTTTACATAAGAGTGATGTGGAAGCCTTAATTGGTATGCGCCCTTATGAAGAAGAAAAGGTAGTTACTTTTGATGTAGAAGAAGCTAAAACAGAAGAAGCTAAAACAGAAGCTATAGCGCCTGTAGAAACTTCTACTAATAATGAAGCAAGCACTGAAACCCCTTCTTAAGAACTGAATTTTATTCAATGGAATCACAAGGAGCGAAAACGAAAATTTTACAAAAAATTAAACAAGCATTAGAAAAGCCTGTTGCCGTTCCCTTCCCTGATCAGATTGCGGACAGACCTATTTTTATTCCTACCGAACAAGAATTAGCCATTGGCTTTGCGCAAAAATTTACAGAACTACTAGGTAAATTTGTATACTGCAGCGATGAGGGGGAGTTGGTGAATCAACTAGCACAACTTATTCATTCAAATAAATGGGAGAAAATATATTCTAGAGAATCGGGCTGGTTAGATGATATGAAAGAATTTAGCTTTGATCCTGTAAATACCGATGATTTAGCAGGCTGCGATGCGGCCATTACTTTATGTGATCATTTAATTGCAAGAACAGGCACGATTGTTTTAAGTAGTCAACAACTAAGTGGAAGAACCTCAAGCGTGTATGCGCCCATACATATTTGTATTGCCTATACACATCAATTAGTTTTTGATATTAGTGATAGTTTGGCTGCATTCAAAGCAGAATCGGATGCTCTTCCATCTATGATTAGTTATGCCACAGGACCAAGTCGTACGGCCGATATTGAAAAAACCTTGGTGGTGGGTGTACATGGCCCCAAAGAAGTGTATTGTTTTTTAGTAGATAAGTTATTAGATTAGTAACTTTAGTAGATATACTATTATTTAGACACAGTATTATATAGACACACTATTATAAATTAAATAAGCGACTAAATGCAGTGGGTGCCTGGTAAAAAAATTTACTTTCTTTCTGATTTCCATTTAGGTGCTCCTAATCAAGCGAAAAGTCATTTGCGTGAGAAGCGTTTAGTAAAGTTTTTACAAAATGCTAAAAAAGATGCTGCTGCTATTTTTATCGTAGGCGATATTTTTGATTTTTGGTTTGAATACAAGACCGTGGTTCCTAAAGGCTTTGTGAGACTACTAGGCTGCTTAGCTGATTTATCTGACGCGGGCATTGAGCTGCATATTTTTACGGGTAACCATGACTTATGGATGAAAGATTATTTAACTGAGGAGTTAAATGCAAAAATATATTTTGAACCAGGGGAATTTACATTTGGCGCTAAGAAATTTTTTATAGGGCATGGAGATGGATTAGGTCCTGGTGATAAAGGATATAAATTCATAAAAAAAATATTTAGCAATCCTTTATGTAAATGGTTATTTGGATGGCTACATCCCGATTTAGGCATTCAACTAGCGAATTATTTTAGCAGCAAGAGCAGGGCCAAGACCGGCAATGCCGATGAAATATTTATGGGAGAAGACAAGGAATGGTTAATTATTTACTCGAAACAAAAAGCAAAAGAAATTACTGCCAATTATTTTATTTTTGGTCATAGGCATTATCCATTAGACATACCTATTAATGAAACTAGTCGTTATATTAACTTGGGAGATTGGTTAAGGTCGAACAGCTATGCTGTATTTGATGGACAGGATATACAATTACTTCATTGGAAAGAAGATTAAAAAATACTAGTTATGAATTTAGATCAACAATTTTTAAATAATTCTTTACGAAGTTATATAGCCATTGGGGCTGTTTTAATAGTGGCCCTCATTGTAAAAAGGTTTATCTCTCGTTTTTTTGCAAGTTTGATTTATACCTGGATTGATAAAAAGAATCATTCAGAATTAAGGAAGAGCCACGTACACCGCTTAATTATTCCTATTGAACAATTTCTTATTTATTTGGTGGCCATTATTGTCTTGTATGAACTTCAATTTCCAGCGCAGTGGAATATTCACTTATATAAATTAACCCTTCAAGTTTTAGTGGAAGCGGTAGTGAAATTATTTTTTATTATTTTATTTATACGCGTTTGCTTAAGAACACTAGAATTTGTGGCTATTGTATTAGAAGAAAAAGCCAAGCTCAGCAAGGATCAAACTGACGACCAGTTGGTTTTATTTTTTAGAGACTTTTTTAAAGTAATATTATACATTGTAGGCTTTTTATTAATTTTACATTATGTATTTAATGAAAACATAGGTAATTTAGTTACTAGCTTAAGTCTCGTAGGAGCCGCTGTGGCCTTGTCTATGAGAGAAAGCTTGGAAAATATTATAGCCTCTTTTATTATTTTCTTTGATAAACCTTTTACCATTGGCGATTTAGTGAAAGTAAATAATTTTACGGGCACGATTGAAAAAATTGGTTTACGCAGCACGCGCATTCGTACCGAGGATAAAACTTATATTTCGGTACCTAATAAACAAATGGTGGATAGCATCGTAGACAACATTAGTCTAAGAACCGAGCGTAAAATAACACTAGACCTACAATTAAGTGTAGCTACAACGGCTTTACAATTAGCAGCTTATAGTCAGTATATTCAAAATGAAATTAGACAGCTTAAAAATGTCGGTAATGTTTTGGTATATGTTTCAGAGGCAGGTAAACAGTTTCACGTATTACATATTGAGTGCTTAGTAAGTATGCAATTGGAATTCAATGAATTTATAGCCTTGAAAGAAAAAATAAATGTAGCAGCTATTCAATACGCAAACGATCATTCGATTTATTTCGCCACTACTGTATAAAACTAGCATTCTATTTTATAGAGACTCTTTAAGCGATAACAAGAACTGCTTAATATTTTTCAAACTATTTAAAACGGCATTATCTTTTTCTGCCTTTTCTTTATTATTCTTTAAATAAGTTTTAGCCCCTTCGATAGAATATTTTTTTTCACGCAGTAAAAAATATAGCTGGCGTAAAAATTCAATATCCTGTGCTCTAAATAATCTATCTCCTTTTCTTGTTTTCCTAGGTTGTAGTTGTTTGAATTCTTTTTCCCAATACCTTATTAAAGAGGTGTTGACATTAAACCAACTTGCTACCTCACCAATAGGGTAGTATAATTTTTTAATTAATTCTTCTGAGGCTGGAATATTTAAAGTATGTATATCGGCGTCCATTGAGGCAAATGATTTTCTTCCTCTTTTACTACTTGCATGATGATGTGTAAATGACATCGGTGATCTAGAAACAGTAGGAAGCAGTTCTTCCTCTGCTACCTCTTTGTGTATTTGTGAAATGGCTTTTACGCTTGCTATTTGTTCAAGCTTAGACAAAGCAGGCTTCTTTTTTTCAACCGGTGCTTTAATATGCACTGGTTGGTCTATTTCCATTCCAAATAAGTCAAGTTGGTGCAAGTGTTTTGCCATAGAACAAAGTTAGGGGACTATTAATAGGAACTAAGCTTCCTAAATGATTGGTGGATAAATTGTTAAGTATGCAGTATTTTTGCTGATGCGTTTATTTATATTAACTAGTTCCAAATTTGAGATTCCAAGGGCCCTGCTATCTCAGAAGGTATTGGATATCATTGAACTAGGATTGAGTTCACCACAAATTCATTTTTATATAGTAGGGGATAATTTGCCTGAACAATTACTGGTGCTGGAGCAAAACAACGATACGGTGACCATTATAAAAGAAATAGCTGCAGAAAAATTAATCAAGGAAGTGACCAATGCTGCCATTATTCATTTTGGAGCAGGCCTAAAAGGAAGTGATCAATTTCCACATTATTTTATTGCCTTAACGCAACCTGGTTTTATAGCAGGACTTCCCATTATACATAAATGGTCTTTAACAAAGGCCTTTAAAAATTATCTTAAAAAATCTACAGCTACTTATGCCATCAATGAATGGGCCTTTGATTTTTTAAAAAATAAATATAAGCGCTACACTAATAAAATACACGAAGCCTACCTGCCACTTACAAATTTACCCTTATATGAATGGGTGGCTTTAGCAGACGCTAAAAATAGTTTAACCGATGGGGCTAATTATTTTTTAGCCTTTCAACCTTTGAATGGCATTGTTGATATGCTTAAAGAATTTTCTATATTTAAAAAATGGCAACAAACGAATATGGCACTGGTTTTCATTGTTGAAAATGATAAAGAGATTGCACAGGCCCGGGCTTTATTAACGGGTTATAAGTTTAAAGAATCTATTTTTATTAAATCAATATCCAAAATGGAGCCTGCATGGATAGCGGCTAGCTATGTCATTTTATTCAACAGTATTAATTTTGATAAAACCATTTTAATTGAAATGGCTATTGAGTATGATATACCACTACTTTTTAATAATACTGAAAATCCAAGCGCTTCAATACCTAGCTCTTGGCAAGAAGCGGGCGAGCAGTTTAGTTTTGAAGAAAAAGGAGGACTCTCTAATCATTTCAAATTATACTATAAGGACGAACTATACCTTCAAGGAAGGGCAAGAATGGGTAAGCAGTGGTTAAGCGATTTATATGCCAAAAAGAAGAATGCAGGGCTTGTATACATACCACTTACGCTGAAGAGTTCATAAGGTTCTTATTTAATTAATTTGTATTTTTGTGTTTCAAAATTTTAATATGCATCAGTCAAGTATTCAGGTAAACATTGGTTTAGACGATCAAAAAATTCCTCAAAATATAAAGTGGTCTGCCTCCGATAGCACAGCTACAGAAGCACAGGAAGCGCGCGCTATGATGCTTACTTTTTGGGATCCCACGGATAAAACCGCACTTCGTATTGACCTTTGGACCAAGGATATGATGGTGGATGAAATGGCTGATTTCTTTTATCAAAATTTAATGGGCATGAGCGATGCCTATTTAAGAGCCACGCAAGATGAAACCTTAGCAAACGAGTTTAAAGAATTCGCTAAAACTTTTTATACCAAATTTAGAGCCAGTCAACTTTCAGAAAATAACAAATAATAAATAACAAAACACAAATAATAAATAAACTATAATAAATTAATTATACTATGTCTTTAGAAAACGATGTGATGTCTTTAATGAAAGACGCCATGAAAAACAAAGATGAAGCTTTGTTAAGAGGGTTAAGGGCCATTAAAGCAGAAATTATAAAAGCAAAAACAGAACCTGGTGCTGGTGGGGCTATTGCTGCAGAAACAGAATTAAAATTATTACAGAAATTAGTAAAGCAACGCAGGGATTCTTTAGCCATATTTGAACAACAAAATAGACCAGATTTAGCAACAAAGGAATCTGAAGAAATTGCTGTGATAGAAAAGTTTTTACCTGCACAAATGAGTGAAGAAGATGTGAAAGCTGCTGTGCAAGCCATTATTACGCAAGTGGGTGCAGCTGGTCCTGGGGACTTAGGTAAGGTAATGGGCATGGCTACTAAACAATTAGCAGGTCAAGCAGATGGTAAAGTCATTTCTGCTATTGCCAAAACTTTATTAAGCGCCTAATGCTATGTGGTTAGATATACTCACAGGAACTATTTTAATTATTGCCCTTTTACAAGGCTACAGAAATGGGTTCATTAAAGCAATCATTTCCTTTTTTTCATTAATGATTGGATTAATTCTAGCTTTTCAATTTGCAGGATGGGTGGCTAATTTATTAAAAGAACATACCAAGATTGCTTCTCACTGGTTACCCTTTATTTCATTTCTAGTTATTTTAATTTTAGTATTAATTGTATTAAAATTTATTTCTGGAATATTGCAACAAACTGCCGAATGGTTATTATTAGGCTGGTTGAATAAATTATTAGGAATTATTTTATATGGCTTTATTTATTTTACAATGCTTAGTGCTGTTGTCTATTTTTTACAAGTATTAGGGGTGGTACAAGTTGTTGAGATGAAAGACACTTACACTTATACTTATCTTCAAAAATGGTGGCCTTATTGTATGGAAAAAGCAGCCATATGGATTCCATCCATTAAAAGTACTTTTACCACTTTTTCTAACCCCTTTAAATAAGGGTCAAAATTCAAATAATTCATTGACTTTGAATAAGTTAATTAATTGTTATTAATCTAATAATAACAAAATAAGCGAAGGCCTAAGATGCACCTTTTTTAAAACGAATTAACTATCTTTAGCCCATTAGCAAAAGACTATGGAATACGAGATTATAAAAGACGGAAACTTTGAATACCTAGAAGTAGGAGAAGGGGAAACCTTAATGCTCTGTCATGGACTTTTCGGTGCCCTAAGTAATTTTGCCGACCTAATTGAAAAATTTAGATTCACCCATAAAGTAGTAGTGCCCATACTGCCTTTATTTGATTTAGATATTTTACATACCACAGTATCGGGTTTAGAAAAACATGTTGCCGCCTTTATTGAATATAAAAATTATACCCATATTCATTTATTGGGTAATTCTTTAGGAGGTCACGTTGCCTTGGTATATATTTTGAAGCATCCTGAAAGAGTGAAGTCGCTTATTTTAACAGGCAGTAGTGGTTTGTTTGAAAATGCAATGGGCGATAGTTACCCTAGAAGAGGCGATTACGAATATATCAAAAACAAAACTGCTCAAACTTTTTATGATCCTGCCGTTGCCACTCCAGCTTTAGTGGATGAAGTTTTTGAGATCACCAAAAATAGACTTAAAGTCATTAAAATTCTTTCTTTAGCAAAAAGTGCCATTCGACATAATTTAGCAGAAGACTTGCATCAAATTCAGCAACCTACTTTATTAATTTGGGGTAAGAATGATATCGTCACGCCTCCTTTTGTGGCAGAAGAGTTTAAAAAATTAATTCCCAATAGCCAGTTAGATTTTATTGATAAATGTGGACATGCTCCCATGATGGAAGTACCTGCTGAGTTTAACATCATCTTAGAAAAATTTCTTGGTTCTTTACCTAAATAATACTCATCTTATGATTGCAAATGAAATGGCTATAAAAGGTTTTCCCCTGCTTCGATTGGAAGATACTGCCTCCTTTGTATTGCAATGTATGGAAGATTATGAAGTACAACATTTACCTCTTTTAAAAGACGAATATTTTATTGGCTTAGTAACCAAAGAATCGGTATTGGATATTGCCTTAGATCAAACCATGGCCAGCATTGCAGAAGGCTTGCCACGAATTGGATTGAACGGTGGGGCACATTTTACAAAAGCCTTAGAATTATTCTCTAAACATGAACTTTCATTACTGCCTGTTTTAAATGAGCAGCAAGAATGCTTGGGGGTAATTACACAGAAAATTTTGAATGAATATATAAATCGTTTCTTAGGCGCTGAACAAAATGGAGCCATTATTGTGCTTTCCATTTCTCCCTATCAATATTCTTTAGCAGAAATGAGCCGCTTGGTAGAAACCAATAATGCTCAAATTTTGCAACTAAATAGTTTTTTTGAGCCAGCAACGGGTGCCATGATAATTACCATTAAAATTAATCAAGAAGAGGCTTCTGCCATTATAGCTACTTTTGAACGCTATGATTATCAAGTGTTACATTATTTTGGAAAGTCACCACTACACAATGATATGGAAAGTCATTACCATCATTTAATGAATTATTTAGATGTGTAATAAAATAAAATATCTATTATTTTTTATTGCTTCTTTTTTATTTTTTTCAAACCTAGTTTCGGCACAAATAAAAATTACCTCCATACAAATAGAGGGTAATAGAAAAACTAAACCTTATATTATTTTAAGAGAATTGACTTATCACCAGGGGGATATTATATCAAAAGATTCTCTAGCCATTTTAGATACTATCTCTCAACAACAATTATACAATACTTCCTTATTTGAACAAGTAGCTGTGCATTCAGAAGCTATTGATAGCAATCAAGTGGTCATCAAAATTAATGTGAGTGAAAGATGGTATTTATTTCCCACTCCTTATTTCAGATGGGTAGATCGAAATTTTAGCCAATGGTGGAATGATCAAAATAGAAGTTTAGATAGAGTCAATTACGGATTCAATCTAAGACAAGCCAATGTTTCGGGGAATAACGATAAGCTAACCGCTGCTTTTATTACTGGCTATACACAACAGTCTATATTTAGATATCAAACACCCTTTATTGATAAAAAACTACGTTATGGTTTAGCCTTGGGTTGGCAAAATTTCACACAAAAAGAAATAAATATCGATACCAAATTAGACAAGCAAGTTTTTTATAAAACGAATAATATTATACAAGAAGGCTATCGTGCCAATGCAAGTATATTATACCGTCCTAATTTATATGATAGACATAGTTTTCAAATAGGTATTGGTAAAAATGAGATTAGTGATTCAGCAATTCTTTACCAAGCTAATTTCTTGCCCAGTCATCAAAAAATATTTTCTTATGTAGATGCCTCTTTATCATTTTCCCGTTTTCATTTTGACTATAATGCTTATCCTACCAAGGGCCAGTCTACCGACTTCATTTTCTATCAACGCTTTTCAAAAAATAGTAATTTAAGTTCTATCCAACTTAAAAAAATGTGGGCGCACCCTTTTTCAAAATCGAATTTTGTTTTTTTGGAATCTAATACATTGGTTAAATTTTTATCCAATCAAAACTATACCGATAATAAATTATTGGGCTATGGTAATTTGCAAATGAATGGGTTAGAATATTATGTAGTAGATGGAAATGCAGCGAGTATTTTGAAAGCCTCTTTTCACCATGCATTAGGAACAGTGCTTATTAAAAATTTATTACCGATGAAGAGGTTTCCTTTTATAAAATATCAATTTTGGTTCAAGGCCTTTACTCATCTTGGCTATGTCTACAGTGAAAGACCTGTTAATAATAGTCGCCTTGCCAACACGCTCATAAGAACGGCGGGAGTAGGCTTGGACATTATTAGTATTTATGATTTTGTTTTAAAAATTGATTACAGCTTGAATCAGCTTGGCGACAAAGGGTTATATTTGCATACGGGTATAAATTTTTAAATTTTTTTTGATGAAAGTAGCCATATATAGCAGAGGGGTTGATATCGATCAACAACAATCATTGCAAGCATTACTTCTGGCCTTAAATAAGCATGCTATTACGATATATGTCTATGCCGAATTACTACAAAAATTTAATTTACAGGCCGGCGCTGGTAAAGAACCCCTCATTGCATTTAATTCTTTCTCTGCCATACATGATAGCATTGATTGTTTAATAAGTTTAGGTGGCGATGGCACTGTTTTAGATGCAGTCACTATTGTAGGCGATAGTCAAATTCCCATTTTAGGAATTAATTATGGTAGGCTTGGTTTTTTAGCCACTATTTCAAAAGACGAATTGAGTTTAATGGTAGATGCTTTAATCAATCGAACTTATGTAATTGAAAAAAGAACTTTATTGCATTTAGATGCAGATCCTATCATTTTTGGAACAGCTCCTTATGCTTTAAATGAATTTGCCATTCACAAAAGAGATACCTCTCCCATGATCAAAATTCATACTTATTTAAATGGTGAATTTTTAAATTCTTATTGGGCAGACGGATTAATTGTTTCTACCCCAACAGGTTCTACTGGCTACAATATGAGTTGCAATGGACCTATTTTATTTCCTGATTCTGCAAGCTTTGTCATAACACCCGTAGCTCCCCATAATTTAAATGTACGTTCTATTGTGGTGCCAGATAGTTCGGTGATTTCTTTTGAAATTGAAGGCAGAACAGAAGAATTAATTTGTGCCTTAGATGCTAGAAAAGAGATTGTACCTAAAAATATTCAATTGGCCGTTAAAAAAGAATCGTTCTCTGTTAATTTCATAAGACTCAATGAAAACAGCTATTTGACTACCTTACGAACAAAGCTCACATGGGGCTTGGATAAAAGAAATTAGCCCATGCGCAAGCAATTCATTTATTTATTTTTTCTTTTATTTATTACTGTAAGGCTACATGCACAACATTTACAATTAATAGAAAATAAAGGTGAATTTGGTGCATTTGTAGGTCAAGCTTCTTACAATGGAGACATAGCACCGAACTTACAATTTCTAACTACAAATTTTGGTGGGTTTTATAAAAAACAATTGAATGATTATGTAGGCTTAAGGCTGAATTATGAGATAGTTCCTTTAGAAGCCTTTGATTCGCAGACTTCTAGTACCTTGAATGCCTATGTAAATGAAAGAAGATTGTTTTTTAAAACTACCTATCAAGATATAAGCTTGATGACAGAACTCTATTTTTTAAAATTTATTAATGGCAACAAAAATTATCGTTTCAGTCCTTATCTAGGTTTTGGCGTAGGTTATTTATCTCCATTAAAAGATACTAGTAATTATCCGACTGCAGGTCAATCCACTATAGCAGCTCCAAGTTTAGGCTTATCAATTGGTACTCGAACAATGGCGCCCAATGTCATCACGCTTCCAATTAATTTGGGTTTCAAATATAATTTTTTAGGCTCCTTTAATTTTTTTGGAGAATTTACTTATCGTTTCACCAATTCGGATTTAGTGGATCATTTTGGAGACAATAATATTTATAAACCAGGCCTTATAGCTTACCAAGCAAGTGCTTCAGGAAGAGATCAATTCTTTTCTGCTAAATTGGGTCTATCCTATAATTTATTAAGAATCTATGGTCCGGATCCTAAGCCTAAAGCCAAAAGAGATAATCTATTTTCAAAACAGAGTAAATCAAGTAATAAAGGGCCTAAAAAGTCTTTATTTGGCTTCTTTAAACGCAAATAACCTAGTTATTTTCATAATTTTACACCATGGAAAACCTGGATCTAAGTAAGCTGCCTAAACATATAGCCATTATTATGGATGGTAATGGCAGATGGGCACAAGAACAAGGCCAGGACCGCTTGTTTGGGCATTATCAGGGTGTAATAAGCGTTAGAAAAGTGGTGGAAGCCGCTACTGAAATAGGTATTCAATACCTAACCCTCTATGCTTTTAGTACGGAGAACTGGGAAAGACCAGAAGAAGAAGTCACCGGCCTGATGACCTTATTTGTAGATACCATTGCCAAAGAAGTACCCGATTTGCATAAAAATAATATCAAGCTTCGTTTTATTGGCAATTTATCTTTACTACCTCCTCATGCAAGGGAAGCCTTGGATAATGCCACTGCTCAAACAGCTAAAAATACAGGGCTAACCCTTATTGTGGCTTTAAGTTACAGCAGCAGATGGGAGCTTGTGGAAGCTGCTAAAAAAATGGCAACTAAAGTGAAACAAGGCAGCCTTGATTTGGATCAAATTACAGAAACGACTTTCTCTGAATACCTCACTACCATTGATTTTCCTGATCCGGAACTAATGATACGTACTAGTGGTGAATTTCGTATTAGTAATTTTTTATTGTATCAATTGGCCTATGCCGAATTATACTTCACAGAGACCAGATGGCCCGATTTTAGGAAGGACGATTTAATAAAAGCCATCCTAGATTTCCAATCTAGAGAACGCAGATTTGGTAAAACTAGTAGTCAAATAAGTACGAATAGTGAAAAAAAATAATATGTTTATTTTCACTTTTAACAAAGACTTTGAATTTTTACGAGTAATTTGCGACACTTTTAAAATCATAAATGTTTAGCCCCTTAGCAGATGCGTAAATTTCTTCCCTTTTTAATAGGTTCACTATCAGTACTTTTATTGAATTTGACTTCTTATGCTCAGGATACACCCGTTAAAGATTCCGTGACGCAGATTAATGTAAAACTGATCAATATTTTTACCCAAAAAACGGTTACAAAATACAAGATTCGTAATATAAAAGTGGTAGGTAATGAAAACTTTGATGAAAATTTATTGCTTTCACTTTCTACTTTAAATATAGGCGATGAAGTAGCCATTCCAGGGGGAGACAATTTTGCGAAGTCTATTCGCAAGTTGATGGATCAAAATTATTTTAGCGATGTAAGTATTTATTTAACCGACTTAGTAGGCAAAGAAATTGATGTAGAAATTAATGTGACAGAGCGTCCTCGTCTTTCAAAGTTTACTTTTATTGGCGTGAAGAAATCGGATATCGATGAATTGTCTGGTAAAACAGGGTTAACGCCTAATAGAGTGGTAACCGATAATATGAAAATTACAGCCATTGAAGGCATTAAAAAATATTATGCTGAAAAAGGGTTTCAGGATATTAAAGTAACCATTAAAGAACGCAAAGACGCCGCTAGAAAAAACAATTTATTATTAGATTTTGTGGTAGACAAAGGTCCTAAAGTAAGAATTAATAATATCAACTTTGGAGGCAATCTAATTGAAGAAACAAAGCTTAAAAAAAGCTTAAAAGAAGTGCATGAAAAATCGAGACTTACTTTATTTCCTATCAATGACAAATCAGTCATTGTTAAAACCACTCCTTATTCATTCGAACAGTATATGTCGGAGAAAGGCTTTTTAACTTTTACCAAGACTAGAAAAATATTAAATTCTTACGCAAGGTTTTCCCTTTCTTCTTCTAAGTTTAATATTAAGAAATACGAAGAAAGTAAAGACAACTTATTAAATTATTACAACTCATTAGGATTTAGAGATGCGGTGATTGAAAAAGATACAGTTTATCATAATGCAGGAGGTAATTTGAATATTGATTTACAAATGAAAGAAGGGCGTAAATATTATTTTGGTAATATTAATTGGAGAGGTAATACCAAGTATACCGATTCTATTTTATCGGTTATTTTAAATATTAAAAAAGGTGAAATTTACAATAGAGAAATCTTATTTAATAAATTAGGTAAAACACCTACGGCTGAAGGCGGTGATGTAAGCACACTCTACCAAGACGATGGTTATTTATTCTTTAGAGTAGACCCAGTAGAAACAGCTGTATACAACGATACCATTGATTTTGAAATTCGAATTGTAGAGGGTCCTCAAGCCACTATTAAAACTATTCGTATAGCGGGTAATGAAAAAACAAAAGACTTCGTTATTCGTCGTGAAATTAGAACACTACCAGGCGATAAGTTTAGCCGTACTTTATTAATTCGTTCTCAACGTGAAATTGCACAGTTAAATTTTTTCGATCAAGAGAAAATAAAAATTGATCCTATCCCCAATCCTGAAGATGGTACCGTGGATATTAATTATGGTGTAGAAGAAAAATCGAGCGATCAATTAGAGTTAAGTGCTGGCTGGGGTGGTTACATTGGATTGACTGGAACTTTAGGTGTTACCTTTAATAATTTCAGCTCTAAGAACTTATTTAAAAGAGCTGCATGGGATCCACTTCCAATGGGAGATGGACAAAAGCTAAGTGTAAGAGTTCAAAGTAATGGTAAGGCTTTTAGGTCTACTAATTTGTCATTCACAGAACCTTGGTTCGGTGGTATTAAAAGAAATACACTTACTGTAAGTATGTACAATACTAAATACGGACAAACTTATAATTTACTCACTGGTGCCTATGACCCCAATGCCGCCGATGCAAGGTATATTTCTACCACCGGTGCGACTGTTTCTTTTGGTAGACAATTATCATGGCCTGATGATTATTTTTCTTTGAATATGGGGTTAAACTATACAAGATATACTTTGAAAGATTATGCTATTGATCCTTATAATCTTCCGAATTTTAATAATGGTGTTGTAAACAATGTCAACTTTAGAATTGCTCTTCAAAGAACTTCAGTTGATCAGCCTTTGTTTCCAAGAACGGGGTCTACCTTTTTATTAAGTGGACAATTAACGCCGCCTTATTCTTTAATTACACCTAATGTAAATAGTATAGCGAATCCCTTCGAATTATTAGAATACCATAAATGGAGATTAAACGGGGAATGGTTTATACCACTTGGTAAACCTGCAGGCGCAGACCACAACAAACAATTTGTTTTAAAATTTGCGGCTAAATATGGTTTCTTGGGTGCGTATAATAGCGACTTAACGGTTTCTCCTTTCGAGCGTTTCCAATTAGGAGATGCGGGTTTAAGTAATCAGTTTGCATTACTAGGCTATGATATCATTGCACAAAGAGGTTATCCAGTGTATGAGAGTTCTAATCCCAAAGTAAACCCCGACCAACAAACTTCTAGACAACACTTTACCATCTTCAATAAATATGCAGTGGAAGTTCGTTATCCTTTAAGTTTAGCGGCAAGTAGTACTATTTATGCTTTAGGATTTTTTGAAGCGGCCAATGGATGGTATAGCATGAAAGAATATAATCCGTTTAATTTAAGACGTTCAGTAGGTATTGGAATGCGCTTCTATTTACCTATGTTTGGTCTATTAGGATTTGATTATGGAATTGGTATTGATAGAATTAATGGGACTAATGCTTTAAAAGATGCAGGAAGGTTTACCTTTATGCTTGGGTATGAGCCAGAATAAAATAGTTATCGTAATTTTCATTTCATAAATAATTGAACATGCAATTTAGAAAACAGTTTTTGATCCTTTTTATAGGACTTGCCACTTTTTTTACAAGTCAGGCACAAACAAAATATGCCGTTATTAATACCAAGTATATTTTAGATAAAATTCCAGAATATAAGGAAGCCGATAAGAAATTGAAAGTATTAGGTGATCAATGGCAAAAAGAAATTGATGATAAGCAAATGGCCTTGGATAAAATGTATAAAAACTATGAGGCTGAGCAATTTATGCTGTCTGAAGACCTAAGAAAAAAGAGAGAAGACGAACTTTTTATAAAAGAAAAAGAATTGAGAGATTTGCAAAAAAAGCGTTTTGGCTACGAGGGGGATTTATTTAAAGAAAGACAAAAATTGGTGAAGCCCATTCAGGACAAGGTATACAATGCAGTCCAAAAAATGGCCGCTGCCCGCGCTTATGACTTCATTTTGGATAAAAGTGAAGGAATTACCATTATATTTGCAGACCCAAAACTGGACAAAAGTGACGACGTTTTAAAAGAATTGGGCATTGGTAATTAGACATAAATAATAAAAAAAGATCAAAAAATAAAACAATATCTTATGAAAAAAGGTTTCTTAGTAGCTGTCATCTTATTTATTGCAGCTTCATTTACAACAAGTGCAACTGCACAAAAAATTGGTTACTTCGACGACCAAAGCGTAATTGCTTTATTCCCAGGTATCCAAGAAAAATTAGACACTGTGCTTAAGTCCTATGCACAAGATACTTTACAAGAAGAATATAACTACACTTTAAAAGACTATCAAATTAAGGATAGTATTTTTAGAAGAGATTCTGCTGAATTGTCTAAAAAAGCAAAAGCTTTTGAAATGGCTACGACCGATTTGAATAAATTAAAGTATAAGTTAATCAACTGGCAACAATACCAACAAAGTATGATGCAACAAAAAGAGGAAGCTCTTTTATTGCCTTACAGACAAAAAGTAGCTGCTGCTTTAAGCGAAGTAGTTGCAGAAAATAAATACACATTGGTATTAAAGGCAGATGCTTTATCTCCTTATGCTCAACCTTCTATTGCAGACAATTTAACAATTCGTGTGGCAATCAAGTTGAAATTGAACTTACCTAAGGATGTAGAAGAAGCCTTCAAAGCGGCTACAGGCGGTGCTACTAAAGCAGCTGCTCCTGCAAAAAAAGGATAATTCTTTTTTAAAATATTTTTGGATAGAACCTCGTTGTTATGCAACGAGGTTCTTAGTTTTACAGAACAATCTTTACAATAGCGTATTTAATAAATAAATTTTATGTCAGCACCCATTGGTGTATTTGATAGTGGTTATGGTGGACTCACCATTTTAAAGGAATTGAAAAAACAATTGCCGCAGTACGATTATATTTATTTAGGAGATAATGCGCGGGCACCTTATGGTACTAGGTCTTTTGACACGGTGTATCAATATACTTTAGAAGCAGTGAACTGGTTTTTTAATCAAGGATGTTCTTTGGTCATTATTGCTTGCAATACGGCCTCCGCTAAAGCACTTCGTAATATTCAACAATTAGACTTACCCCATCTGGGTCCTAGCAAAAGAGTCTTAGGTGTGATTCGTCCTACCACAGAAGTACTAGGGAATTTTTCTACGAACCATCAGATTGGCATTATGGGTACCTTGGGTACTGTGCAAAGCGATAGTTATCCTATTGAGTTAGCTAAATTTTTTCCTACGCTTCAAGTATTCCAGCAAGCCTGTCCAATGTGGGTGCCTTTAATTGAAAATGGAGAGTTCGATAAACCTGGGGCAGACTATTTTGTGCAGCAGTACTTAAATGAGCTTTTTAGCCAATCTGAGGGTATCGATGCTATTTTACTAGCCTGTACGCATTATCCGCTATTGGAGTCTAAAATAAAGTCTTTCTTGCCTTCTGGGGTTCGTTTGGTGACGCAAGGAGATATTGTGGCAAAAAGTCTTGCAAAATACCTTGAAAATCACCCTGAATTAGCCCAAAAATGCAGTCAGAATGCACATCTAAGCTTTTATACCACCGATAATGCCAGCAGCTTTGAAAAACAGGGCAGCTTATTTTTTGGCCAAAAAATTGAGGCAAAACATACAGATTTAGCTTAAGAAATGAAAAAATACCTTATTTTTGCCGTCCTTTCACAGGTAGTGGTATGGTGACTGCTATTGAAGTGGAAACAATTTTAAGAAACTAAGCAAGTAAAAGACATCAAATGAAACGTACATTTCAACCACATAAACGTCGTCGTAAATCTGTTCATGGTTTTCGTAAGCGTATGGAATCTGCTAATGGTCGTAAAGTATTAGCAAGCCGTAGAAAGAAAGGACGCAAAAAACTAACTGTATCTAGCGAGAAAGGATTAAAAAAGGATTAAACTAAATGAGAAAGGATTAAAGTAAAATTTAATCTTGGAGTATCCCTTTTTAGCTATTACAAATAAATTCAATAATTTTAAAGTCCTTCCCGTTATTCGGGAGGGACTTTTTTTATCACTTTAATTTCGCTTCATTGGCTAAGGTTTTTACATATCAGAAAACAGATAAATTAAAAAGTAGAAAACAAACACAACATTTATTTTCTACCGGCCAGGCAATTAATGTATTCCCTATTAGACTTATTTACACCATTGAACCTATTGTTAGCAACATAGTTAATGCAACGAGTAGTAGTTTATTACAAGCAGGGGTGGGGGCACCTAGTAGAACTTTTAGAAAGGCCGTGCAGCGCAATAGAGTGAAAAGATTATTAAGAGAAGCCTACCGTTTAGAAAAACCTAATTTCTTAAGCAAGGCTGCACTTGACAATAAGCGGGTTAATTTATTTTTCTTGTATACCGATGCGCTTGTACTTACACAAATTGAAATTCAAGGGAAACTAAAAGAGGCGCTTTCGATATTAGTTACAAAATTGAATAAAGCTTAATTAGTAATTTTTAATAAATACGCGGTAAAAATTTCTTTAGAAAAATTAAGTTAAATAAGAATATAAAAATTAAACTATTAAAGCAGATACATTGCCTACGCTTAAAAAAATAATATCCTTTCCTTTTATAGCATTGATAAGGTTTTATCAATACGTAATTTCTCCATGGATGGGCGCTAGAAAATGCAGGTTCACGCCTTCCTGTTCTCATTATGCGAGTGAAGCCATTCAAAAATATGGTCCTCTAAAAGGTATTTATTTAGCAGCCAAAAGAGTAAGTCAATGCAGACCAGGTGGTGGTCAGGGTTATGACCCTGTACCATAGTTAGTTAAATCTTAGAATAAAAAAACCTGCAGTTTCTAAGTGCAGGTTTTCAGTATAAAATTATTTCGAGTATAAATTCTTACAATTTTATTTTGCAGCAGCAAAACGATCAGCAATCACTGACCAATTTACTACATTCCAAAAAGCTGCTAAATAATCGGCTCTTCTATTTTGATATTTTAAATAATAAGCATGTTCCCAAACATCGGCACCTACAATAGGATGGCCTTTTACTTCAGCTACATCCATTAAAGGGTTATCTTGATTAGGGGTTGAGCTCACTTCCAATTTTCCGTCTTTTACAATTAACCAAGCCCAGCCACTTCCAAAACGAGTCATACCCGCTGCAGCAAATTTTTCTTTGAATGCATCAAAGCTTCCAAAAGCAGCGTTGATAGCATCGGCTAATTCATCTGTGGGTGCCCCACCTGCATTGGGTGCTAAGCTTGCCCAAAAGAAACTGTGGTTCCAATGTCCACCACCATTATTTCTAACAGCGGGGCTAATCGTACCAGCCACTTTTACTAATTCTTCTATAGTTTTTCCTTCGTTCGGAGTACCAGCAACGGCCTTGTTTAAATTATCTACATAGGCTTGATGATGCTTGCCATGATGTATTTGCATGGTCAAAGTATCAAAATGGGGTTCTAAGGCTTCGTGTGCATAAGGTAATGCAGGTAAGGTAAATGACATATTTTTTATTTATTGTGTTTGTGACTGAAGCTCAAAATTACAATGCTTTGCGCTGATTTAAGCGAGTTGCGGCTTTTTTTTCCTTAATTAGATAAGATTTAGCGCTAAATAAATATCTATTTCTCGTCTCGCTAAACGATAGATGGTTTATTCTTTAGAGCTTCGTAAAAAATAGCTTTCCTCCGTAATCCTACAAACGGATTACTACGGAAACTATTTATTTACTGCGCTTATACTATTATAAATAATAAATACTGTTTCGAGACGAGCTTTCGAGCATGCGTAGAGCGAGACGAGAAACAGAAATTTATTATTAAAATAGTAACAGATAAAAATAATCTATCGTTTGGCTTTAAAAAAAGCTTGCATGAGCGCGGCGCAATCATTTTCTAAGATGCCGCCTATAATGGTGGTAGAGGGATGAAAAGGATTTTTTTCTGTCACCCTGCGGTAACTATTTTTTTGGTCATGGGCACCAAAGACAATATGGCCAATTTTATTCCAGTACAAAGCGCCTGCGCACATTAAGCAGGGCTCTAGTGTAACATAGAGGGTAGCTTCGGTTAAATACTTTTCTTGTAAACTTTCACAAGCGCTGGTGATGGCTAAAATTTCGGCGTGTGCGGTTACATCTTTTAATAATTGTACCTGGTTGTATGCCTTGGCAATTATTTTACCATGCATAACTATCACAGCACCCACTGGTACTTCATCAACGTCAAAGGCCCTCTGTGCTTGCACGAGGGCCTGACGCATAAAATCTTCATGTATAGTTTGCACTATCTGAATTATAATTTTTGAATACGAATATTTCTATAGCTTACTTTGTTCCCATGATCTTGTAAAGCAATATGTCCAGAGAGTACTTTTGCAAAGTCGGGCGATTCTCCTTTAGAAAATTTTGATCTTCTAATAAGTTCTTTCCATCCATCGTCTCCAACATGCGTGCTTACCATACTCACGTCATTTAAAATAAGGTCTAATTTATCATCCTTAAATATAATATCTACTTTATTCCATTGGTCATATGGTTTCACCACCCCTTCTTTACCCACTATTAAATCATATAAATTACCTGCTCTATGGCTAATAATTTTTCCATCATCATGCCCTTCATTATCCAGTACTTGCATCTCGGGTCCTGTATGCCAAGTTTCTTTATATTTAGTAGGATCGTCTTGTACAAAAAAGATAATACCGCTATTGCCATTTTTAGAAATCTTCCATTCTAATTGTAAATGAAAATTCTTGAAACCTTCATTGGTTACAATATCGCCGCCATATTTTCCTGCTGCCTTAGCTGCTGGATCAAAAACAATCATACCCTCTTCTACTTTCCAAGCTTCGCCCGTACTAGTTTTACCAAAACTATGCCAGCCATTGGTGGTTTTTCCGTCAAATAAAGAAATCCATTGTTGTGCATTGGCTTCTGCGGCAACAAAACTGATTAAAAAGGCAAGCAATAATTTTTTCATGCGAGTTAAGTGGTATATAATTTAAAAAATTGTTTATTGTATAATTTGAATTGTCTAATTCAATGGATACTTTAGTAAAGAATTTTACTTCTTCATATCATTTTAATTCTTTAATAGCAAGATATATTTAATCATTTGTTCTACATCTTCTTGTTTTAATTGTGGATGTGGTGTCATTGGAATAGCACCCCAATTGCCACTTCCCCCTTTAATAACCCTAGCAGCTAACATTTTTACATTAGCCTCTGTGTTCTCATATTTTGCTGCTACATCCTTATAGGCAGGTCCAATATTTTTTTCGCTTACTTTATGACAAGTTAAACAATCGCTTCCCGCTACTAAAGCCAAACCTTTTTGATAATCTGGATTATCTGATAATGCATTGCCAGTTGTAGCTGCTGTTGCGCCTGCTGCTTCTTTGCCAGCCTCTGTTGATCCACCACCACATGCTATTACAATAACAGCAGTTGATAAAATAAATAAAACCTTCTTCATATTGCTTCGTTTTTTAAATGTTTAAATACCTAGAATTTTCTTATTGAATGATTCATCTGAACCGGTACTGGCAAAATCGTCAAATGCTTTCTCGGTTACTTTAATAATATTTTTTTGAATAAAGAGGGCACCCTCTGCAGCACCTACTTCTGGGTGTTTAATGGCACATTCCCATTCCATTACTGCCCAACCTTTAAAATTATAAGCAGCTAGTTTGCTAAAAATACTTTTAAAATCTACTTGGCCATCACCAAGAGATCTAAACCTTCCTGCGCGGTCCACCCAGTTTTGGTAGCCACCATAAACACCTTGTTTAGCAGTGGGGTTGAATTCTGCATCCTTTACATGGAACATTTTAATACGCTCATGAAAAGCATCGATATAGCCAAGGTAGTCCATGCATTGTAAAACAAAGTGAGAGGGATCGTATAATAAACAAGCACGCTTATGCCCCTTTACTTTATCTAAAAACATTTCATAAGTCACACCATCATGTAAGTCTTCACCCGGATGAATTTCATAACAAAGATCGACACCTGCTTTATCAAATTCATTTAAAATAGGCATCCATCTTTTAGCAAGTTCAGTGAAGCCTGTTTCTACTAATCCCGATGGGCGCTGTGGCCATGGGTATACTGTATGCCATAATAAAGAACCACTGAAAGTAGCATGTGCATTTAATCCTAAATTTTGTGAAGCCTTCGCTGCATAGATTAATTGTTCTACTGCCCAGTCTGTTCTTGCTTTAGAATTACCATGTACTTCTTTGGGAGCGAATCCATCAAACTGTGCATCATAGGCGGGGTGGACGGCTACTAGTTGTCCTTGCAAATGCGAAGATAATTCTGTGATTTCCATTCCTGCCCTTGCAACAATCCCTTTTATTTCATCTGCATAAGTTTTACTTTCTGCAGCTTTTTTTAAATCGATACATCTTGGGTCCCAACTAGGAATTTGCACTCCTTTGAAACCTAGGCCAGCCGCCCATTTACAAATACTCTCTAAAGTATTGAAGGGGGCTTCATCGCCCATAAATTGAGCTAAAAAAATGGCAGGTCCTTTTATTGTTGTCATACTACTATTTTAAATAAATTTTTTAAATAACATAAGGCGTCCACTTTTGATCGGACTGTGAAGAAGCCACTACATTGTCAATAAAGGCCATACCTCTTAATCCGTCTTCGATACCAGGGAAGTCTAACATTTCTGCAGTAGGGGTAGTGCCATCAATTTTACAACCAAGGGTTAAAGCAAAGTTGCGATAAATATTGGCGAATGCTTCTAAGTATCCTTCTGGATGCCCACCTGGAGTGCGACAACTATGAATAGCAGTAGAAGATAAATGCGCAGCGTAGTTGCCTCCTGCTCTTAATACTTGTGCAGGTTGATCCAACCACTTTACATGTAAAGTATTGGGTTCATGTTGCATCCATTCGATTCCACCTTTCTCTCCGTAAATTCTAATTTTTAAATTGTTCTCTTCGCCCGCTGCTACTTGAGAGGCCATTAATACACCTTTAGCGCCGTTGTCAAATTTTAGCATCACCGACCCATCATCATCCAACATTCTTCCTTCTACCATGGTGTTTAATTCAGCACAAACATCAGAGATTTTTGCACCTGTAATATATTCTGCTAAATGTGCAGCATGGGTTCCAATATCTCCCATCACAGAACTTTTTCCAGATTTTTTGGGGTCGGTTCGCCAAGCTGCTTGTGCATTACCTTCTCTTTCAGATAATTTGCTTAACCAACCTTGCGCATATTCTACCCAAACCTTTCTAATCTTTCCCAGCTTACCTTCTTTCACCATGGCTTTTGCATGTTTTACCATGGGATAGCCAGAATAAGTATGTGTTAAACAAAGTGTCAATCCTGTTTCGTCTAATTTTTGTTTTAATTGCTTGGCTTCATCCATTGAAAAAGTAATTGGCTTTTCAATCACCACATGAAACCCATAGTCCAAGGCCATCATAGCAGGTGCAAAGTGAGCAAAGTTGGGTGTTACAATGGTTACAAAATCGATACGCTGGTCAGCAGGAAGGGTAGCTTCTTTTTTGATCATCTCATCAAAAGTCAAATAAGTTCTTTCTTTGGGAAGAAATAAAGCTTCTCCTGAGGCAATAGCTATTTCAGGGTTAATACTTAAGGCACCGCAACTTACTTCAATAAGTCCATCCATATTGGCAGCTAATCTGTGGATGGCTCCTATGAAGGCATCTTTACCTCCACCTACCATGCCCATACGTAATTTTCTATTCATTATTGATTGTTTTTAAGCTAAGAAAATCGTTTAATTCTGTCAATGCAAAACTTGCTCAGTATTATAGTAGCAATTTCCTTATTATTTTGCAAATAACCCCCTTTTTTAACTAAAAACTTTCCAAAAAATAGGAAATAAAAATTATATTTATCGAACCAATTAATATTTACTTCTCATGTTAACCAATGTCAACAGACGTAAGCTTATCAAACAAGTTTTAACAGGGTCTGCAGCAATTGCTTCAGGTGCTGTGCTACCTTCTACTATTTTAGCAGCAGTGAAAAATCAAGCAGCATCAGAAGCACTTAAAGGAAACATTCAACATTCTGCCTGCAGGTGGTGCTATCAGAGCATTCCCACAGCCACACTAGCAAAGAATTTTAAGCAACTAGGTATGGTGGGCATGGACCTAGTAGGTCCTTCAGAATGGAAAATTTTAAAAGAAAATAATTTAATTTCTACCATGTGTAATGGTGCGGAAATTAGTTTAACAGAAGGGTTTAATACTTTACAATACCACGATAAATTAGTAAAAAATTATATAGAACATATTAATTATGTAGCAGATGCAGGCTATACCAACTTAATTTGTTTTTCTGGAAGTAGAAGAGGTATGGATGATGAAACAGGATTGAACAATTCTGTGACAGGCTTGAAAAAAATTATGGCAGTGGCAGAAAAAAGAGGTGTCATAATTCAAATGGAATTATTAAACTCAAGAGTAGACCACAAGGATTACATGTGTGATCGTTCTTCTTGGGGCGTTGAGCTATGTAAGCGTTTAGGTTCTCCTAATTTTAAATTATTATTCGATATTTATCATATGCAAATTGACGAAGGAGATATTATTCATTCTATTCAAACTAATCATCAATATTATGGTCACTATCATACAGGGGGTGTGCCCGGTAGAAATGAAATTGATGAAAGACAAGAATTATATTATCCAGCTATTATGCGTGCCATTTTAAAAACAGGATACAAGGGTTATGTAGCACAAGAATTTATTCCTGCTGACAAAGACCCGATGGCTTCTTTAGCAGCCGCTATTAAAATTTGCGATGTTTAATAAAATGTAAATTATAAGAAAGAAGAGTGCGAAAAAAGAGGAAGTAAGAAAAGTAAAAGAGTAATTAAATAAGGTAATTAAAAAAGTAATTAAATAAGTAATTAAAGAGAAGTAGAGAAATTATAATAAAACATAAAACATAAAATATAAAATATGGCAGGGCAACAGTACGATGCAATTGTAGTAGGGTCGGGCATTAGCGGCGGATGGGCAGCGAAAGAACTTACACAAAAAGGTTTAAAAGTCTTGATGTTAGAGCGAGGAAGAAATATCGAACACATTAAAGATTATGTAAACGCAAACAAAGAATCTTGGGATTTTCCGCATCGCGGCACACGCACGCAGGAAATGATCAAAGACTATCCAGTCTTAAAAAGAGACTATCCATTAAACGAAACCAATTTAGATTATTGGTGTTCAGATAAAGAAAGTCCTTATGTTGAAACAAAGCGCTTCGATTGGTTCAGAGGATACCATGTGGGCGGACGTTCATTAATGTGGGGTCGTCAATCTTATCGTTGGTCCGATTTAGATTTTGAAGCCAACGCGAAAGATGGTCATGGTGTCGACTGGCCTGTGCGTTATAAAGAAATTGAACCTTGGTATGATTATGTAGAAAAATTTGCAGGCATTAGTGGTAACCGCGATGGCTTAGCTGTTTTACCTGATGGACAATTTTTACCTGCTATGGATTTAACCTGCGTAGAGAAAGACGTGGCTGCAAGATTAAAAGAAGTATATAAAGGATCTCGTCATTTAATTATTGGTCGTACTGCTAATATTACAGTGCCCCATGAAGGCCGCCCTGGTTGTCAGTTTAGAAATAAATGTTGGCTGGGTTGTCCCTTCGGTGGTTACTTTAGTACACAGTCTTCTACCTTACCAGCGGCTATGGCCACCGGTAATTTAACTTTAAGACCTTGGAGTATCGTAACTGAAATTAAATACGATAAAGATAAAAAACGTGCAACAGGTGTTACTGTACTAGATGCTGAAACAAATAAAACTATTGAGTACAGTGCCAAAATTATTTTCGTCAATGCCTCTACTTTAAATAGTACTTGGTTATTGATGAATTCTGCTACCGATGTTTGGGAAGGTGGCTTAGGCAGTAGCAGCGATGCCTTGGGTAAAAACTTAATGGATCACCATCTAGGTGTAGGTGCTGGAGGCGTTGTGGAAGGATACGAAGACAAATACACATTTGGTCGTCGTGCCAATGGCTTTTATATTCCTCGTTTTAGAAATGTAGGGGAGGATAAACGCGATTATGTGCGTGGCTTTGGTTATCAAGGAAGTGGTACGCGTGAAAACTGGAGAAGAGATGTTGCAGAGTTCTCTATTGGTGGCAATTATAAAGACGCCTTAACAGAACCAGGTAGCTGGACCATTGGTATGGGTGGCTTTGGTGAAATGTTACCAGACCCTACCAATAAAGTAACACTTGACAAAACAGTAAAAGACAAGTGGGGATTGAATGTATTGAATATCGATTGCGAATTAAAAGAGAATGAGAAAAAAATGCGCAAAGATATTTTTGCAGACGCCCAAGAAATGTTAGAAAAAGCAGGTGTTAAAAATGTAAGTTCTCATAACGGGGATGGCACTCCAGGAAGAGGTATTCATGAAATGGGAACTGCTCGTATGGGTAGAGATCCAAAGACATCGGTTTTAAATGGTAATAACCAAGTATGGGATGCACCGAATGTATTTGTAACAGATGGGGCTTTTATGGCAAGTTCTTCTTGCGTGAACCCTTCTTTAACTTATATGGCATTTACAGCACGTGCAGCTGAATTTGCAGTGAATGAATTGAAAAAAGGAAACTTATAATTTATAATATTTTAAATACTATTTTATGATGAATAGAAGAGAAGCCTTATCAAGAGTAGCCCTCATAATGGGAGGAACCGTTTTAGGCGCGGAAGCTTTTTTATCGGGTTGTACAACTGGCACAACTGGACTTAAGTTTACAAAAGACGACATTTCATTTTTAAATGAAATTGCGGAAACTATTTTACCTGCTACGGGAACACCTGGTGCTAAGGAAGCAAAGGTGGGTGAATTTATGACAGTGATTGTAAATGATTGTTATGAAGCTAAAGACCAAACTGCTTTCATGGCCGGCATGAAAAAATTAAATGAAGCTTCTAATAAAGCCAGTGGAAAAACTTTTATGCAAGCCACTGCAGAACAGCGTCATAGCTTATTAACTGAATTAGATAAGGAAGCATCAGCCTTTCAAAAAACAAAAAAGCCAGACGAGACCAAGCATTATTTTACCATGTTAAAAGAATTAACCCTCTGGGGATTCTTTAGTTCTGAAGTAGGCGCCACTAAGGCTTTGCGTTATGTTGCAGTACCTGGTAAATATGAAGGAACGGTGCCTTATAAGAAAGGAGATAAGGCTTGGGCTACTTAGTAAGCTATAGAAGGTTCTCCATTATATAGAACTTTCAAATGGGATCTGAAACGGTGCAATAGAAAAATTGCATTCGTAGTATTATTAATAACTGAACTCACCATTGAACTTTTAAAATTATATCATGAACAATTCAAGAAGAAACTTCCTACGTCAAACGGCATTAGCAGGTGCTGCTTTAAGCATGCCATTTGGTAACGAATTAATGGCAATGGTTGGAAAAGCAAATCCATTTGGTATTCAATTGTGGACAGTAAAACAAGCTTTATATAAAGACACAGTCGGTGTTTTAACACATTTATCTAAATCTGGTTTCAAACAAATAGAGGGCTTTGAAGGAGAAAAAGGTATTTTTTGGGGAATGAAAAATACAGAGTTGAAAAAAGTATTAGATGATTTGGGAATGAAAATGGTTTCTTCTCATTGTAACAATACCCAAGACTTTGAACGCAAGGCAGCACAGGCAGCGGAGATTGGAATGAAGTATTTAATATGCCCATTTAAAGGAGCACAAAAATCAATTGATAATTTCAAGCAATTCTCTGATGAATTTAATGCTTGCGGAGAAATTACGAAGAAAAATGGCATCCGTTTTGCTTATCATAATCACGATTATTCTTTTGTACCAATGGATGGTATTGTTCCTCAGGATTTAATGATGAAATCTACCAATCCTGATACCGTTGATTTTGAAATGGATATGTATTGGACAGTAGCCGCAGGCGTTGACCCTATTGCTTACATGAAAAAATTCCCTAATCGTTTTAAATTAGTGCATATAAAAGATTTAGCTAAAACAGCTACTGGTATTGAGTCTTGCATTATAGGTAAAGGCAGTATCGATTATAAATCTTTATTACCTCAAGCCACAGCCCAAGGTGTTAAATATTTTATAGTTGAACAAGAAGCCTATACAGGAACCACCGAATTAGATTGCGCTAAAGACGACGCTGCTTACCTGAAGAGCTTAGTATGGTAGAAATTGACTAGAAGCAATTGAAAAGTATATATAAAGTATAGATTTACAAATATACATTGATTAAGAAGCCTTACTATTATTTTATAAGTAGGGCTTCTTTTTTTATAGCCTCTAGTGCATTATATAATGTATCTAAATCGGCCATTGTATTAAATGCATTAATAGAATAACGCATGTATACCTCATTTTCTTGACGCATAATAGGAATTTCAATTTTGTAGTCGATGAATAATTTTCTTTGTAATTGTTCTGGCTCGCTTGTATTTATGGGAATACTAATCATTTGACCAATCCATTCGCTGGTTAAGGGGCTAATGGGTTTTGTACCCAGTAAATTATAAAAACGTTCGGCATTGGTAATTACAATATCATGACACTTTTTAGATACAGCCCTCCAATTATTTTTCTCCATAAATTCAATAGAGGCCTCCACTGTTAAGAAGGCAGAAAAATCGCGTGTGCCTATCATTTGATGATAGTCTAAGAAAGTAGAAGCAGAAGGCTTGAAGGCTTTATAGCCCCAACTAACAATAAGAGGGTCACATAAAGGCTGAACCGATTTATGCGCGTATAAAAAACTACAACCTTTAGCTGCCATCATCCATTTATGACAAGCCCCTGTATAAAAATCGGCTTGTATTTCAGTTAAGTTAAAAGGTATATGCGCAGGTACATGGGCGCCATCAACGATGGTAATGAGTCCTTTTGATTTTGCTATTGCGCAAATTTCTTTCACAGGAAAAATTAAACCAGTAGCGCTGGTAATATGACTAATAAAAATGGCCTTGGTACTAGGTCTTAGTCCTTCAAAAAAATCTTCAATAAATTTTTCTTTGTTAGTAATAGGTAAATTTATTTTCTGTCTTCTATAAGTAGCTTTATTTTTTTTGCAATAAAAATCCCAGGTACGGTCGCAGGCACCGTATTCAATATCGGTAGCTAAGATTTCATCACCTTCGTTTAAAGGAAAATTTTTAGCAATTAAATTGATGGCAAAAGAAGGGTTAGTAACAAATACTAAATCGTCTTTATCGGGACATCCAATAAACTTAGCCAGCGCAGCTCTTGAATTGGCTAAATAATTGACTCCATCGAAGGCAATAAATTGAACAGGTTCAGCTTCTAAAACTCTTTGCCAGTTTTGATAAACATCAAAAATAGGTTTGGGTGTGGCACCAAAGGATCCAAAGTTTAAAAAAGTAATATCGGGGTTTAATAAAAACTGTTCACGTAAATTTTCCATGATTTATATTTTGCTTTCTAAAGGTAGCATAAAAAAATCTCGGTTACCAAAGGCAACCGAGATTTATAATGTGTAAGTAAATGAATATTAAACACCCAAACTCCAACCATCGCGATAGGTTCTTTTAACATATTGATTCGCTTCGTCGAAATTGGTGATTTTCATATTTGGACCATCCCATAATAATTGAATGTTTCTACCTGGATAAGTAGCGCCACCTTTTTTATCAGTAGATTTAATGTCATAACTTCTAATAGCTAAATTACCCATTAATACAGACTCTGTTAAAGGACCTGCAATATCAAAATGAGAACTTAAAGCCTTGGCTTCTTTACTTCCAGGACCAGCGATACAAGCTTCTACCCATGCAGAATAGTGTCCGGCTTCTCCGCCTTTTACTCTATCTATAGTTTTAGGTACTGAAGTAGTTTTAGTTAAGTTGGTTGGAAGTAATTGAGGGTTGACACCATAAGTACCTGCCATCATCTTACCTTTTGATCCTTCAAAAATAACACCATTACCACCGTCACCCATTATTTCATTAGGTCCTAATTCAGCTGGACGCTCTGGTTGAATACCGCCATCCATCCAATGTAATTTTACATTCGGCTTTCCGTTCTGTCCTTGGAAAGTTAATATAATATGAGAACCCATTGGACCAGAATCTGGTGCATATAATTTTTGCCAAGGTGCAGTGTAACGAGTGGCAACACTACATTCTGCTGCAATAGGATAACCTAAACCACAGACTGCAAAGGCTGGTGCCATAATATGACAAGCCATATCACCTAATGCGCCGGTTCCGTAATCCCACCATCCTCTCCAGTTAAATGGAAGTAAACCGTCGAAATAATCTTTTTGAGGAGCCGTACCTAACCATAAATTAAAATCTAATTCAGCAGGTATAGCAGTGGGACTAGTTATTACAGGACGGTTCACGCCTTGAGGCCAAACCGGTCTATCGGTATAACAATAAATAGTATGAACATCACCAATTAATCCAGCAGTATGCCAGTCTTGTAAAATGCGCACGCCATCTCCTGAAGAACCTTGGTTACCCATCTGCGTAACTACATTATAATCGTGCGCGGCCTTGGTCATAATACGTGCTTCGTAAATATCATGTGCCATTGGTTTTTGAACGTAAACATGCTTGCCTAATTGCATAGCGGCCATCGCTTGCACACCGTGCATATGATCGGGTGTAGATACAGAACAAGCATCGAAATGCATATGTTCTTTGTCTAACATTTCTCTATAGTCTTTATAGTATTTTGCTTTTGGATATCTTTCACGACTTTTTACAGCTTGTCTATCATCGACATCACATAAAAAAGCAATATCTGCTTTGCCGCTACTATAGAAAGCAAATAAATCACTTTCACCTTTTCCGCCGGCACCGATACCAGCTACTTGTAATTTATCACTTGGTGCGATAAATCCTTTTCCACCTAACACGTGCCTAGGTAAAATGTAAAAGCCTCCTAATGCAAGCGCAGAATTTTTAATAAAATCCCTTCTTGTGTTGTCTGATTTTCTCTTGGACATAGCAAATCGTTATTTTGGTTTATAATCTTTGTTAATTGACTTGTTAAATTAAGTACGTTAAATTATTAAAAATTTCTGAATTTTCATAATTATTTTGATAAGCGAATAAATGAAGCTTCGCATATCAAAATAAGGCTTAAATTGCTTAAGATTTGTTGCTTTTACCCAATACTGTTAATACTTACTACTAATATTCATCACTATTATTTATGTCTACTACTATTGATAACCTACGTTCCTATTTTGCCACTGGCGCTACCCAGTCTTACGCCTTCAGAATACAACAACTTGAACGCTTAAAAAAAGCTGTATTAGAGGCTGAAAAACAATTGTACCAAGCACTTTATTTGGATTTGAAAAAAACCGACGAAGATGCTTGGGCTACCGAGGTAGGCTTTTTCTTAAGTGAATTAAACTACACCATCAAGCATTTAAAGGGCTGGATGGAACCTAATTCGGTTTCCACCAACTTGGTCAATATGCCTTCTTCTAGTTATACCATTCAAGAACCCTTGGGCGTGGTTTGTATTATTGCTCCTTGGAACTATCCTTTTCAATTATTATTCACTCCACTCATAGGAGCCATTGCTGGAGGAAATTGTGCGGTCTTAAAACCATCTGAGTTTGCCCCAGCCACGGCAGCGGTGATGCAAAAAATAATTCATTCTTTATTTCCTGAAAATTATATGATGTATTTAGAAGGGGATGGTGCTTCGGTACTTCCACCACTACTTACTGAAAATAGATTCGACCATATTTTTTATACGGGCAGCACCATGGTGGGAAAAATAATTTACAAATTAGCAGCTGAGCAATTAGTACCGGTGACTTTAGAGTTAGGTGGGAAGAGCCCTGCAGTGATTGGTGATGATGCCAATATAAGAGTGGCAGCGCGCCGTTTAGCGAATCCAAAATTTTCTAATTGCGGTCAAATGTGTATTGCCCCTGACTATATATTAGTACCTAGTCATTTAAAAGATAATTTAATAAAAGAATTAATTATTGCACTGCAAGCATTTTATGGTGCTGATGCAGAAAATTCAGAACATTATGGAAAAATAATTAATGATAAACAATGGTTACGTCTTACTTCTTATTTATCAGATGGTGAAATTGTATATGGAGGAAAATCAAATAGAGAAAAATTATTTATAGAACCCACCATTATGGTAGGGGTGCATCCAGATGCAAAAATTATGCAGGACGAAATTTTTGGCCCTATCCTTCCCGTGCTTACTTATGAAAACAGAGAAGAAGCCTTGGCCATTATTCAAAAAAATCCAAATCCATTAGCCTTTTATGTATTCACTGAAAATAAAAATGATGAAGATTATTGGTTAACCAATGTGCCTTCAGGGGGTGCTTGTGTAAACAATGCGACTATGCATATCACCAATCATGAATTGCCCTTTGGTGGTAGGGGTTTCAGCGGAACAGGAGGTTATCATGGCAAATTAAGTTTTGATACATTTACCCATACAAAGTCGGTATTAAAAACACCCACTTGGATAGATCCTAGTTTTAAATACCCTCCTTATAAAGGCAAGGCTTGGTTATTGAAAAGACTAATTGGGTAGTTGAATGGGATAATTTTTTACAAGTGTATAATTTTAAATAAAATAGATTGAAAAATAAAAAAAATATTATGATAAAAATTGCCATCGCCATAGGTATTTTAGTTTCAGTAACACTACTGATGAAAAAACAAGGTATGTCTTATCGACAATCTATTTTAAAGACCATGTATCCAGCTATTATTTGGTCGAGTAAGGGGGCAGGAAAAAAACAAACACAGGTCAATACAGAAAATAAAACACCCATTGTTTCTTTTTATAGTTTAACCACTAAGGACATCAATGGAAAGGAGTTTAATTTTGCTTCTTTGAAAGGAAAGAAAGTTTTAATTGTAAACACCGCTAGTGATTGCGGTTTTACCGGACAATATGAAGCCCTAGAAAAATTACAAGAAAAATATGCTGAAAGCCTTGTAGTAATTGGCTTTCCTGCCAATGACTTTAAAGAGCAAGAAACTAAGGATAATGAAAGTATTGCTGCTTTTTGTAAAAAGAATTATGGAGTCAGCTTTCCTTTAATGGCTAAATCCATTGTGGTAAAAAAGAGTCAACAAAATGAAGTGTTTAAGTGGTTGTCGGATAAGTCCATTAATGGTTGGAATGTGCAGGAGCCTGCTTGGAATTTTTGTAAATATTTAGTGAATGAAGAAGGGACGCTTACAAATTATTTCCCTATGACAGTGGATCCAATGGACGCTCTAGTATTGGAAGCTATTGAAAAAAAATAATGCAAGTTTATTAGGTATTTAAAAATTAGACTCGCTAAATAGGACAGTGCTCGTGGTAGTTTTCTAAAACAATTTTACCCGATTCAATCATGGTATCTTTGTACTTCTCTTTAATCTCATCTAAGACTTCTTCAATCTCTTTTTGATTGTTAATGCGCACTAATTTATTTCTATACTCCTTAATATTAGGAAGGCCTCTTAAATAATTGGCATAATGTCTTCTCATTTCATTGATGCCTGCAATAGGACCTTTCCACTGCATGGATTTAATTAAATGTTGTCTTGCTACTTCTACACGCTCTTCAATAGTAGGGTCGGCTCTTCTTTCTCCAGTTTCTAGAAAATGTTTTATTTCTCTAAAAATCCAAGGATAGCCAATGGCAGCGCGGCCAATCATAATACCATCTACGCCGTATCTATTTTTATATTCTAATGTTTTTTCAGGAGAATTGATATCGCCATTGCCAAAAATGGGAATATGAATACGTGGGTCATTTTTTATCTCTCCTATTAAGGTCCAATCGGCTTCGCCTTTATACATCTGCACTCTGGTACGTCCATGAATGGCCAGTGCTTTTACGCCAACGTCTTGTAATCTTAAGGCAGCTTCATGAATATTCTTAGAACTTTCATCCCAGCCTAATCTTGTTTTTACAGTAACAGGCAGGTTGGTACTTTTTACTACGGCCTCTGTTAATCTTACCATTAAATCTAAATCTTTTAAAACACCGGCACCAGCGCCCTTCGTGACTACTTTTTTTACAGGGCATCCAAAATTAATGTCAATTAAATCGGGGTTGACAGTATCTACTATTTTTGTACATAGGGCCATGGCTTCTTCGTCTCCTCCAAATATTTGAATGCCAACGGGACGTTCGTAATCAAAGATGTCCAATTTTTGCCTGCTCTTAATGGCATCACGAATTAATCCCTCACTACTTATGAATTCGGTATACATTAAGTCGGCCCCGTTTTCTTTACAGACGGCTCTAAATGGTGGGTCACTTACATCCTCCATAGGAGCGAGTAATAGAGGAAAATCGGGTAATTGTATAGGGCCTATAGAAACCATATGAATTCATTATCTTGCATCTAACTGATACGATTGCAAATGTACCAATTATTTGATATGAGACCTCCAATGCGAATGGCCCTTTTTTTAGGGTTAACAGGTATTGGCATGATAGTAGGGGCACTTATTAGTTTTTCTTTAGTGGCTGCATTATTGCATATTCCGTTGGCAGATATGCAAAAGGTTATTATGCAGCCTGAATATGCTTCCATGGCACAATTAGCCAATGCCCTGGCCTCCATTATTGCCTTTGGTTTACCTAGCATTGCCTTAGCCATGATGGCAAAAGGAAATTGGTACACTCATTTAGGTTTTACTGCTGTAAAATCATACCAACAAATAGGTATTGTTATATTATTAGCACTCACTGGTTTGATACTGAGTGGTGCATTAGGAAGTTTGACAGAAAAAATTCCTATACCCACCCATTTTAAAAATTGGGCAGAAAATTTAGAAGCCCAATATAAAAAAGCTATGTTATCGATGACGCATATGAATTCATTCGTGGATTTAGCCTATGCATTAGTAGCAGTAGCTATCATACCTGCTATTATTGAAGAAGTTTATTTTAGAGGCACGCTTCAAAAAATAGTATTGGACCTAACGGGTAAACCCTACGCTGCTATTATTTTAACGGCCATTTTTTTTAGCGCTATCCATTTTTCTTTTTTTGGTTTTCTATCTAGAATGGCCTTGGGTATGGTACTTGGTTATATTTATCATTATTCAAAAAATATTTGGTTACCTATTTTACTACATTTTTTAAATAATGGAATAGCCGTGGTAACTTTATATTCAATTAGAAACAATCCAGCCAAAGTAGATCAGATGATGGATGACAACCTACCTATTTATTGGGGACTGCTGGCCTTGGTAGGAGTTTACTATTTATTAAAAAAATTAAAAAACACTCATTCAAATGCAGGATTGGAAAAAAGTATTTAGCAGTGGTCAGTTGGCCGTATCTTCAATGGTGATGGGCATTTTAAATGAAAATGAAATACCCGCTAAGACACTCAATAAGCAGGACTCTTCCTATGTTTTTTTTGGAGAAATTGAGGTATATGTACCTATGGATATGTACGAAAAAGCGCAAGCACTTATTTCAACGATTCAAATTAATTCGGTTGAATCTTAAAGTATTCTTTACAAATTTATAATTCTTTTCTATGGCTTCTAACGCATCTATTTTAAAACAAAGAACCTTGTCAGCGCTTGTATTTGTCATTATTATGCTAACAGGTTTGATTTGGAATAACTGGTCTTTTTTTACTTTATTTTTAATCATACAATTAGGTTGTTTGTATGAATATCAAAAATTATTGGCACTTATTTATCCAAGCTATCAAAATATAAGCCCTGTGCACAAATGGGGCTTATTAGTAGTGGGTTGTTTAATGATGATGACATTAGGACCTGTTGATTTAACCATTATTGGTATGAGTATTAAATTTTTAGGCAGCAGAGCAATTGTTTTTGTTATTGCCTTTATCATTATTGTAGATATTTTTTCAAAAAAATTTAGTGTACAAAACCTTGCTATTTCTATTGCTGGTTTAGTGTATATACCCATGTGTTTATCTTTATTTTTTCAATTAAAAAGTTTTATGCCCAATACCTATTTTGGTAGTTGGACTTTTTCTATTCCCTTATTATTAATTGTCTCTATTTGGGTGAATGATACCATGGCTTATTTAGTGGGATCTGTTATTGGCAAAACGCCTTTATCTCCCATATCTCCTAATAAAACATGGGAGGGTACCATTGCTGGTATTATATTGTCTGTGTTAATTGTGTCTAAAGGAATGGCTATGATTGTGCCTATTCAAGAGAAATATATATTTTATATTAGTTTAATAGCCTCTATTGCAGGTAATTTTGGAGATTTATTAGAAAGTAAATTAAAAAGGCTTGCAGGCGTGAAAGACAGTGGCAGCATGATGCCTGGTCATGGAGGCTTCTTAGACAGGTTTGATTCTATCTTATTTGCCACCCCATTTGTATGGCTAATTCTTCAGATTCTGTTTTAGATGTTTTACATTTGCCTTTCAATTTACACAATGACTATACATAAAGAAGGAGCGGCTACCATTTCATTGATTGCTATATTCGTAGGCGTTTTGAATATTATTAATTTTTCTTATTTATTTCCGATCTCAGCAATAGGTGCTTGGGTCGTATTTATTATAACAGTTGCTTTTTTCTTGTTCATTGTATCTTTTTTTAGAATGCCTGTTCGTGCATTAACCATTAGCGATGAAGCCATTGTTGCTCCTGCAGATGGTAAAGTAGTGGTCATTGAAGAAGTGCAGCCCGATGAATTTTATACTGAAAAAAGAATACAAATTAGCGTATTTATGAGCCCTGCTAATGTGCATGTAAACCGTTTACCCATTGCAGGCAATATAGTATACAATAAATACCATCCTGGTAAATTTTTAGTGGCTTGGCATCCAAAATCTTCTACCGATAATGAAAGATGGTCTGTGGTAGTAGAGAATAGTAAAGGAAGTATTTTATGTAAACAAATTGCAGGTGCCTTAGCGAGAAGAATATGTAACTATACAACAGTGGGGCAATCGTTCCAACAATGTGAAGAGTATGGCTTTATAAAATTTGGTAGTAGGGTTGATTTACTCTTACCAGTAGGTGCAAAAATTCATACTAAAATAGGCGATATGGTTAAAGGGGGTGTAACTGTGCTTGCTAGTTGGTAGTTTTACTGTAACATGTATAGAGTAAGTCTTTAGAATATATTTTCTAATTCCTTTAAATGTGTAATGGTATGTGTGGCAGGTACCGTAGGTTGTATTTGTAAGTGGTTTACAAAAATAGAATCCATGCCTGCATTAATGGCTCCTTGAATATCAGCATCCTCATTATCTCCAATCATAATACTGTTTTCTAATTTTGCATTCGAAACTTTTAAAGCGTACTCAAAAATTTCTTTATTAGGTTTTAAGCTATTGCTAGCTTCTGAAGTAATGACTTGGGTAAAGTAGTCTGCTAAATTTGAGTTCTTAATTTTCTTAAATTGAACCGATTCAAATCCATTGGTAATTAAATGCATTGCATAGTCCTTATTTTTCAAGTACTCTAGAATTTCAATAGTGTAGGGAAATAAATTCTTTTTATTCGGAAGAATAGTTAAGTAGTCAAGGGAGATTTCTTTAGACAGGGCTTCGTCTGCAATTTTATAATCTAGTAAACTTAAGTATATACGCTTCCACCTTAATTCTTCTTGTTTAATAAAACCTTTGCTATACCTATCCCATAAACGGTGATTGTGCACACTGTATATATTGTAAAATTCATCGAAATTGTTGATGCCCTTTGCTTCTAATGCATATTTAAGATATAAATCCCATAAGGTTTCTTTGGAATTTAATTCAAAGTCCCAAATAGTATGGTCGAGGTCAAAAAATAAGTGTTTATAGGGCATCAATTAATAATTGTATTGGGCGAATTTACAGTTTTGCTTCTTATCTTTATTCTTTATTTAGATTATCTATAAATTATTAATATGCAGGTTGTCATTACAGGTGCTTCGCAAGGTATTGGATATGCAGTGGCAGAGGTTTTTGCAGCTGAAGGCCATACATTATGTATTGGCAGTAAAACTGCTTCTCGTTTAAAAGAGGCCACTGAAAATTTGCAAAAAAAATATCCAGCGGCTACTATACATAGTAAACAAGCCGACTTATCGAAGCTAACTGAATGCGAGGCCTTTGGAAATTGGTGTTTGTGTTTGGGGACACCTACTATTTTAATTAATAATGCAGGTTTCTTTTTACCTGGTAATTTATTGGAGGAAGAACAGGGTGTTTTAGAAACACAAATAGGGGCTAATTTATATTCAGCATATTATACTTCACGTGCCATTATTCCTGCAATGATCAAAGCAGGTAGGGGTCATATTTTTAATATATGTTCAATCGCTTCTTTACAAGCTTATCCGCAAGGAGGCTCTTATAGTATTAGTAAATTTGCTTTAGATGGTTTTTCCAAAAATTTAAGACTTGAATTAAAAGACAAAGGCATAAAAGTAACAGGGGTTTACCCTGGCGCTACCTTTACTAATAGCTGGGCGGGCAGTGGTGTGGAGCCTAGTCGAATTATGGAAGCGCAGGATATTGCAAAGATGATTTTGGCAGCTACTCAATTAAGCCCACAAGCAGTAGTGGAAGATATTGTAATGCGTCCGTTGTTAGGAGATGTTTAATTAAAGTCGTTCTTCGTCGTCTTCAATACTAGGTGTTTTGGTTGAAAAACTTTCTCTTGCTTTTTTAGTAGCGGCTACTCTTTCTATCACTACTTGCGCAATTAATTTTCCAGCATTTTCATTCGGGTTGGCTTGTAAAATATTTTTCAGCTTTGCTTCTGAAACATCAATTCGGTAAAGCATTTGTACTAGTTTAGAAAAATCCTCTTTAATCAAATCATTAATCATCGTTTCTAAATCCAGGGTACTTAATTTTTCTAGTGTTAATAAATTCAACTCCATGCGCTTTAATTAAATTTTTCTATAACACCTAGGCTAAATAAAGCAAAATCATATTTAACAGGGTCCTTAGGGTCTAAAGTTCGACAATAATTAGTTAATTCAATAGCAGTTTGCCAATCTGTTTGGGTTCTTTTTAAAATTCCTAAACCTCTTGAAACCCTTGCTACATGTACATCAATGGGCATAATGAGCGCAGCAGGGCTTACGCTTTTCCATACACCAAAATCGACCCCTTGATTATCTTTTCTAACCATCCAGCGTAAAAACATATTCAATCTTTTACAAGTTGATCCCGTTACTGGACTAGCAATATGCTTTTTAGTTCTTGCAGGCGCTTCTTCTAAAGAGAAAAAATAATTTTGAAAATGAATAAGGGCCTGTTCTATTATATTTTGTCTGTCTATATTTTTCTTACTCAAAGTGGCATTGTTAAAAAATGCATTTTCTAAACTTTCATTTTTGCTATAATGCTGTTTAAAAAATTCGATACAATACAGCAAGTCGGTATCGTTGAATGTTCGGTGAGTGAATCCCAATAATTTCTTTAAATCTTTATCTTGATGCCCGATACAAAAATCATAGGGCGCATTGTCCATTCTTTCAAGTAGTTCTTTACTTTTATTAATAATGGTGGTTCTATTGCCCCAAGCAAAAATGGCTGCAAAAAAACCAGCAATTTCAATATCCTGCTTCTTTGTAAATAAATGGGGAATATAGATAGGGTCCTTCCCAATAAATTCAATATGGTTGTACTGCTTTACTTTTTGGTCTAATAGTTTATGAATCTCATCCTTCATTACCCAATGGCTTGTGCTAAATCTGCTATTAAGTCGTCTGCATCTTCAATACCCACACTTAAGCGAATAAGCCCGTCAGATAAACCATTGGCTATTCTTTGTTCACGCGGTATAGAGGCATGTGTCATACTTGCTGGATGATTAATTAAAGACTCCACACCACCCAAGCTTTCTGCTAATGAAAATACCTTGGTGCTAGAGAGCACTTTAGTAGCCGCTTCAATGGTATCTGTTTTTAATGTAAAGCTCATCATACCGCCAAAACCACGCATCTGTTTTTTAGCTATGGCATGATTCGGATGGTCCTCGAATCCACACCAGTATACCTTTCCTACTTTAGGATGTTGTCTTAAATAAGCAGCTACTTGAATACCATTTTCACAATGCCTTTGCATACGTACATGTAAAGTTTTAATGCCTCTTAGTACTAAAAAGCAATCCTGTGGCCCTGGCACGGCACCTGTACTTTTTTGAATAAAATATAATTGGTCTCTTAAAGCTTGATCGTTGATGACTAAACAACCTTGTATGACATCGCTATGACCACCTAAATATTTAGTGGCTGAATGCATTACAATAGTGGCACCAAAGTCTAATGGGTTTTGTAAATAGGGAGAGGCAAAAGTATTGTCTACACAAACCATGCAATTATGTTTTTTACCAATAGTAGAGATTGCTTCAATATCACTAATATTCATCAGTGGATTGGTAGGTGTTTCTAACCAAATTAATTTAGTAGCAGGGCTCATGGCCTTTTCTACATTGGTGGCATCCGAGGTATCGACATAAATAAATTTGATACCCATTTTCTCATGCACTTTTGAAAATAACCTGTAACTACCTCCATACATATCGTGTGCAGCCACCACTTCATCGCCTGGCACTAGTAAACGCATAACTGCATCTGTAGCAGCGACACCACTGGCAAAGGCCAATCCAAATTTTCCATTTTCAATGACCGCAAAAGCTTCTTCTAATGCAAACCTTGTAGGGTTTTGACTTCTTGCATACTCATAGCCCTGATGCACTCCTGGTGCCGATTGCACATAAGTGGAGGTTTGATAAATAGGCGTCATGATGGCGCCTGTACTTGGATCGGGGTGCGCACCTGCGTGAATATATTTTGTAGCTAATTTCATTTGTAAACTTTAATTTATTTTAAAAAGTATTATCTTATTTTTAATAGTATAATTTATTTAGACAACCTTATTTCCATTTTTAAACATTCTGTAAGAATAAATTGTGGGTACTAATACCATTACAATCATATCTATAAAAAAAATAACAAAAGAAGTAACTGAATTAAAGGCCATGCCTGCAAGAAATTGAAGTATACCACCATAGAACCATGCTTTTCCCGCTATCTTATGCGTGGCGTTCCAATTGTCTTCATTATCTAATGTCCAAGGCAGTTTAAATCCTGCAAAATAATTTTGTTTTATTTTAGGCATATATATTCCCACGGCTGCAAAAGCCAAACCCATCATGGGGAATAATAATTTTTCAATAGGAATACCTTGGTGTGTGGTAGCGTATAAAATGACAATGCATAATAAACTTAAAAATAGGACGGTGAAAAATCCAAATTTTTGAAATAAACCATCGTCTATTTGCTGGGTTCTTTTAGGGTCGAAATTTTTAATATTAGCCAGTAAAAAATAAGTAAATAAACTAGCTACCCCCATGATGATGGGCCCTAAATAAATACTATCTTTCCCGCCAAAGCTATCCGCTTCCCCCTTGATATTAAAGTGGGTAGGTATCATTGCTGGTAAATTAGGGTAGAGGTAGGCTGCATAGATAAATGGAATCCCAATTAATACAAGTACATACAAGAGCACCATTTTTTTATTATTCATAAGCCGGCATTAGAGCTTAAAGTTACTATTATTTCGGTTTTAATCAATAACACGCTATATCCATAAAAAAATTTACTTTTGCTTCAAATCGAAAAAAATGAGCAAAGGTCCAATTTCAAAGTTTGTAGAGCATCATTATAGACATTTTAATGCTGCTGCCTTGGTAGACGCTGCAAAAGGTTATGAAACCCACCTTTTAGAAGGGGGTAAAATGCTGGTAAGTTTAGCAGGTGCTATGAGTACCGCTGAGTTAGGTATTAGCTTGGCTGAAATGATACGTCAAGATAAAATTGCTATTATTAGCTGTACGGGTGCTAATTTGGAAGAAGATGTAATGAACCTAGTGGCACATAGTCATTATAAACGCGTGCCTAATTACCGTGACTTAACACCACAGGACGAGTGGGATTTATTAGAGAACCATTACAACCGTGTTACCGATACTTGTATTCCAGAAGAAGAAGCCTTTAGAAGATTGCAAAAACATATTGTTAAATATTGGAAGCAGGCTGAAGAAAAAGGCGAGCGTTATTTTCCACATGAATTTTTATACCAAGTTGTGTTGAGTGGTGAGCTAGAACAATATTATGAGATAGATCCAAAAGACAGCTGGATAGTTGCTGCAGCTAAAAAGAATATTCCTATTGTCGTGCCAGGTTGGGAGGATAGCACTACTGGAAATATATTTGCTAGCTATGTTATTAAAAAAGAATTAAAAGCGAGTACGGTTAAAAATGGTATTGAATACATGGTGGAGCTAACTGAGTGGTACCGTGCCAATAGTGGTGGAAAAGGGGTTGGGTTTTTCCAAGTGGGTGGCGGTATTGCAGGTGATTTTCCCATTTGTGTAGTACCCATGATGTACCAAGATTTAGAATGGCATGATGTTCCTTTCTGGAGTTACTTCTGTCAAATTAGTGATAGCACTACTTCTTATGGTTCTTATTCAGGCGCCGTGCCAAATGAAAAAATTACCTGGGGTAAATTAGATATTCATACGCCTAAGTTTATTGTAGAAAGCGATGCTACCATTGTAGTGCCGTTGATATTTGCCTATATTTTAGGTCAGTAAAAAATAAGAGCCCCTATTTAAAACTTAGGGGCTCTTATTTTTTCTCTAATGATTTTTCCAATAAAAAAGCCCTTAGATTTCTAAGGGCTTTTTTATTTTCTTTCTGATTTAATTCTAGATTAAATAGAAATGAGAAAATATAATTTTGAGCGAACTTTGAGCAAAGCGATAGAGAGCGAAAAATTATATTTTGAATGAAAATTTAATCTATCTCCCGGGCATATTCAAAGGAATATCTCTTTTTAACATATCTTCTCTTTGTGCAATCTCACAAGCAGTATGAAAAACCATGGACACTCTTTTTTGCATCAAATCAAAATTAATTTTTTCGATGGTATCTGTTGGTTGGTGATAATCGGCTAATAACATGCCGTCATATAAGAATAAAACCGGCACTCCTTTTTTAGCAAAATTATAATGGTCGCTACGGTAGTAAATTTGATTTTTATCATTAGGGTCGTCGTACTTATAATCTAAGGTAATATTACTTGAAGCCTTATTAGCTGCTTCGTTAATGCCTACTAATTCAGAACTTAATTTATCGTGACCAATTACATATACATAACTAAGTGTATCTCCTAATTGACGCTCTGTATCTACACGACCCACCATGTCTGTATTCAAGTCGGCAGTGGTTTTATCTAAAGGAAAAATAGGGTGCTCTGCATAATATGCTGAACCCCATAAGCCTTTCTCCTCGCCACTTACAGTCATAAATACAATAGTTCTGCGCGGCTTAAAACCTTTTTTGGCTGCTGCAGCAAAAGCTTCAGCCATTTGCATTACAGCTACTGTACCTGAACCATCATCATCTGCACCATACCAAATGACATCACCTCTTTTACCTAAATGATCGTAGTGACCCGTTAACATTACATATTCTTCTTTTTTATCAGTACCTGGAAGCATTGCAATAACATTACTACTTTCTACATTCTCTGTTGTCTTTGTGGCCACCATCGAGGCGTCGGTTGTATAGATTCCCTTTTTTAATTCTTTCAAACTAGTTAAAGAAGAAACAGTACCACCTAGTAGAGCAGCAGCTACTTCCATAGAAATATTAGCCATTATAAAACCTGCACTTGCATTTGCATTTGATTTCATGTAGACATTGCTTTTTGTAAGGGAGGGTGTTTTACTAGGAAAATCGGCAGATATAATGAATAAACCAGCTGCCCCTTTGCTGCTTGCTTGACGCAATTTAGCCATTGGAGATGCAGGGTTAGCGTAATAAGCACGATTCCCTCCAGCTCCCATTTTTACTGGCCCTTCGCTATTTCCTTCTATAATAACAACTAATTTTCCTTTTACCTCTAAATTTTCATAATCATTGATTGACTTACTAGCATCTACAATGCCGTAGCCTGCAAAAACAACTTCTTTAATATCCAAGTTTGTATTAGTAATGCCTTGTAAATTAAAGTTGAAATCTTTGTCCCATACAAATGATTTTCCTTGCACTATTAATTTCTTTTCAGTAAGTGCATCTTGGTAAACAGGATATACTTGTTGGTAGCTATTCCCATTTCCAGGCAATAATCCCATTCTTTTAAACTCAGATTCAATATAAGCCGCAGCTCTTTTTTGACCTGGGCTTCCTGTTTCACGGCCTTCCATTTCAGCACTTGCAACAATAGAAAGTTTTTCTTTCATTGCTTTAGCAGTAATGACATTGGCGAATTTGGTGAGGTCCTTTGTTGTTTGTGCAAAAGACATAGTGCTTATCAAAAGCAAAGAAATCCATACTAGTTTTTTCATTTGACTTATTTAATTTTTATGCGCAAGTAATTTTGTTAACTCTATTTTGATGTCTGCCTCCTTCAAAAGCAGTAGACATAAATTTTTCTATCATTTCTTTAGTAAGCTCCATGCTTACATAACGCGCAGGAATACAAATCATATTGGCGTTATTGTGTAAGCGCGTTAGTTCTGCAATATCGGTTTGCCAACAAAGGCCAGCTCTAATACCTGCATGCTTATTGGCTGTCATGGCTACACCGTTGGCGCTACCGCAAAATAAAATACCAAAAGCAGCTTCTCCAATTTCAACACTAGTAGCGGTGGGATGTGCAAAATCGGGGTAGTCGACTGAATCGGAATTGTAGGTACCAAAGTCCTTGGTGGTATATCCTTTTTCTTGTAACCAAGCGTTAATGGTATTTTTAAAATCAACACCTGCATGGTCGGCGCCTAAGGCAATGGGTTTGGTAGCATCAAAAACGTAATTCATATTTTAATTTTACTGATAAAAATTTATTACAAATATTTTATTCTTATCTATTTTTTAAATAGCGTTCTTCTTAATCCCATACCTCGTCTTCTGATTTCTTAACAGACTTATGTGCCCATCTTGAAACAAAAATACTAAACTCAAATAAAGTATATAAAGGAATAAATACAATGGTTTGACTATACCAGTCTGGACTTGGTGTAATAAAGGCAGCTACAAATAAAATAATGACCACTGCATATTTACGTGTAGTACTTAAAAACTTAGGCGTAATTAAACCAATTTTAGTTAACAGAAAAACAATGACAGGTAGTTCAAATGCAATACCACAGCCTAAAATTAAATTGGTTAAATTATCTAAGTAATCGGCAAATGTAGGAATAGTAGTGATGGCTCCTTTAGAGCCTAATTGAAAGCCAGCCAAGAAATTAAAGGTAAAGGGGCCTAATACAAAAAAACCGAAGGCGGAACCCATGAAGAAAAAGAAGGATACCCAAAAAATCATGAACCTTGTATTCTTAACTTCTTTTTCTTTTAACGCGGGTTTTACAAAAGCCCATATTTGATAAAATATAAAAGGGAAGGCTATAATTAACCCCCCCACAAAGGCCATACTAATACTACTTAAAAACTGACCTCCAAAAGTGGTGCTTTGTAAGGATACTTTCACAGGCGGCATGCAAAGTGAATCTCCTAAATGTAACCAATGACTTAAATTACAAAATGCCTTATAGGTAATAAAATCTGAATTCAATGGACCCGTAATAACATTGTCCATGACCCAATCACGATAAATGAATATGATAAGCGAAGTGATTAATACGGCGCTTAATGAACGAACAATCGTGCCCCTTAATACTTCCAAATGATCGATGAAAGACATTTCTGATTCATCACTTTTTTTAAATCGGTCAAATAGTGCCATAGTACATTTTCAATGAGGGCTAAAGTTAAGGTTTCTAGGGGAAAAAGGGGGTCCAAAAATCAAAAAAAGGACTAGCGGATTTTGATTTTTGCCTTTTCAATCCGGGTATCACTTACCGCCAATATTTCGGCGTCAAAATGAGGCAAGTGGATAATAGTGCGCATTTTAGGAATGGACTCGTGATGGTGAATTAAATAGCCACTAAGGGTTTCTGAACTGTCGGCTGAAAAATCTATACCATATTTTTCATATAAGTAGTCTAGCTCTAGGCGCCCACTAAATATAAACTCGGTATCTGAAAGCTTTTTTTCAATTAAGTCCTGCTCATCATATTCATCTTCAATTTCTCCAAAAATTTCTTCGAGTACATCTTCCATGGTGACTATACCGGCGGTGCCTCCAAATTCATCTACCACCCAGGCAATACTTTTTCTTTTTTTGGAGAATAAACTGATAAGGTCTGCTGCATTCATACTTTCAGTAACAAGAGGGATAGAATGTATTATGGAAGCAATATTAGTTGGCTTTTTAAATAAATCTAGTTGATGCACATAACCTACAATGGCATCTAAGCTTTCTTCGTAAACAATGAGCTTACTTAATTTAGTTTCAATAAATATTTCGCTTAAGCTTTGTATAGAAGTAGTTAATTCAACACCTACAATTTCTGTACGAGGCACTAAGCACTCTCTAATTTTTATATCTGGTAAACTTAATGCGTTTTCAAATAAATCGGTATTTAAATCCTGTTGTTCTTTTGATTGTTTTGTTTGTTGCACAAAATGCGCTAGATCCACTTTAGTGAAACCCTCTTTTTTGTGAATAATACGCATTTGAAATAAATATTTCAATACAAATTGCGCAAGGTTTACGAGTAAGATGGTAATGGGCCTAAATAATATATGAAAAAATTGTGCCAAAGGGGCGAAGAGCGTAATCATGGAAGCGGCTCTGGCTTTGAAGATGGCCTTGGGTACTAGCTCTCCAATAAGTAAAATGACGAGCGTAGATAAAATAGTGTTGCCTAGTAAAATGGAGTAGGGACCTAAGTTCCATCTTTCCCAAACGAATTTATCTAACAAGGCTTCGAACTGAATACCAAAAACCACTAAGGAAATATTTAAACCAATTAAACAAGTGCCAATAAATTGAGTAGGTGTTTCTAAAAACTTGGCAATAATTTTTGCTGCATTATTACCCTGCTTTTTTTTAAGCTCTAAGCTTAAACGGTTGGCACTCACAAAGCCAATTTCATAGCCTGAAAAAAATCCAATTAAAATAAGTGAGGCCACTATAGCAAAAAGCATAAAATGTATTTATTCATTTTCAAATTTAGTCATTACCACTCAGGTAATTTTGGTTTTGTTTCAACAATACCTTCAATTTGCTCCATAATTTCAGCAGTCAATAAGGCGGCGGTATCAATAGCTGTTAAATTATCTAACAATTGTGCTTTATTCGTAGCACCTAAAATAGCAGTACTCACATTTGGGTTTTTAATACACCAAGCAATACTCAATGAAGCGGGGCTTACTTTTAATGCTTTGGCAAGGACCCCTAATTGCTGGACTTTTTTTATACTGTCATGCATTAATAAGCGGTCCCTTAACCATTCAAAACCTTCTAAATGAAAACGAGATCCTTCTGGTATACCATCGTTATATTTTCCCGTTAAAAGGCCTGATGCTAAAGGACTCCAAATAGTAGTACCCATACCTACATTTTTAAAAATTTCTAGGTATTCATTCTCCATTTTTCCACGTTCAAATAAATTGTACTGTGGTTGTTCAACAGAGGGTCCTATTAAATGCAGTGCAGCCGCTACACGGTGGGCTTCCATAATTTCAACACCACTCCACTCGCTCGTACCCCAGTATAAAATTTTACCTTGTTGAATAAGCGTGTTCATGGTTTGTACCACTTCTTCAATAGGAGTCGTTTTATCAGGTCTATGACAATAGTAAAGGTCTAGATAATCGGTTTCTAATCTTTTTAAAGCTTCATGACAAGCTTCCGTCAAATGCTTTCTACTAAGTCCAGTTTGATTGGGTTTATTTGCTTTTCCTCTCCATCCAAAATAAGCTTTGGAAGAAAGTACAATAGAAGTTCTATCCCAGTTTTTTTTACTCAATACACGGCCCATCATTTTTTCACTCTCGCCTGCAGCATATACTTCGGCATTATCAAAAAAATTCACGCCTGCATCATAGGCAATACCCATTAGTTCATCGGCAATACTGTCGTTGATTTGTTTGTGAAAAGTGACCCAGCTTCCAAAACTAAGTGTACTTAATTGTAAGCCTGTCTTACCCATTTTTCTGTATTCCATAAAAATTATTTAGGATGGCTGCCACTACTATCGGATAGTATGGCAAAACTATTTGATTGCGGTTTAAAAATATGTATATCTGTTAAGTTCTGATTGGCTTCAAAACCCTTACCATAAATTTTAGCAATGGGGTTATGTTGCTTTACAATCACCTCTTTATCGGTGGTGAACTTATTGGTTATTTGATCCCAGATCATTTCCTTACACCATAAAGTATCTCCTAAGACATTATATACAATTACATTATCTTTTAAAAATACTTTATTTTCTGCCTCTTTATAATTGGCATAGTCGGCGCTAAGTTTACTTTCAATATGCAAACTGTCTTTATAAAAATCTACTTTAATAGTACTAGGAAATTCTACCATCTTGCCACTATCCACTAAGTATTTTCTCATCAAAGGGGCCATTAATTTAGCCGTCATCTTTCCGTCGGTACTCATAAAAATAGATACCTCTTTTCCTACATCAATGCCTCCAATGCGTGCACTTAAGGCCTGTACTTCATTCACGTTATTTTCACAGGCCAGCATAAAAAAGCAGCTACTTATTAAAGAAACTGCTAGTTTAGTTTTTTTATGTAAAAAAGTTTTAATCATATTTGCGTTTATTAAACCAAACATCGCTTAAGCTATAGCCTAAAGTAAATTGTACAAAATTTTCTTTGTAATCATTTACCCCAGAACCTCTTTGGCCAGCTTGCAATGCTAAATTTAGTAAAGTAAATTGGTAATCATATGAACGATATTTTCTAATAGGTAGTCCCATTCCTAAAGTCATGGCAGCAATTTTCAAGCCCTTATTGTCTATATTGATATAGTCTTTACCCGTATAAAAACCAGCTCTGTAAGTGACAGTAGACCAATAACTTTGATAGTTAAAAGGATTAGGACAGAACTGCGCACCAACACGAAACATCCAAGAATTAGACAGCGCATCCTTTTGTCCGTAGAAACTGTACTTGTCCTGCCAAGCAGCGCTATTGTATTCAATGCCCAATACCCATTGGTCATAATTTCCTCTTGTATCATACTGCTTTTTATGCAACGCTATACCTAAAGTATACTTAGCAGGTATAGTAACATTGCCCTTCATATTTTGAACAGAGATAGCTGTATCTAATGGAGTAGAAGTAGTAGCCGTAAAACTTCCTGTTGAACGCACTATATCTTGTTTCCCTTTCATGGTTTGGTCCATACTAGCAGTTGCACCATAACTTAAAGAGTATTCTGTTTTTTGAACACCCTTCCCTTTTTGTATTTTATAGATAGGGAATTCTCCTAAAAAACCCCCTTGAAAAAAGACACCACTAAATACGGTATTGGTATTGGAAGTGGATTGGAAAAAATAATTGGAGTCGGTACTATTTTGAAATGATTTTATATTATCAATTTTTCGACGTCCAAAATTATAGCCTGTGTTCACTCCCAAACTTAAGTACTTCCAAGATTTACCAAAACCTAAAAACACTTGGTTTAATCCACCTTGTCCAACATAATTATTGAAAATGGTATCACCAGAAGAAATTCTTTTTGTTTCAGTTAAAGCGTAATTTATTTGAGAGATAGGTCTTAGGCCAAATGCCATTCCTGTTTTTTTATTTTTATCTATGGGTACACCTACTACTATATAATTAGGGCTTAAGTAAGTTGATTGCTCTCTGCCAGTGGGTGCAGATAATTTCTTTAAAGTATTATTATTGAAGTTCATGCCTAAATCAAAAGTGGTCATATAAACAGAACCATAAGATGCAGGGTTATTGAAATTAATACTTTGCCCAAAGCTACCATTCATTGAAGAGGTATAAGCAGCAGAAAAACCACCCAAAGCCTGACTGGTTGCATTTTGACTATTCACTATTTCAGAACCTAATCCATACCTAGAAAAAGGGGAATTGATTTGAGCCTTAGTTGGGGTGATAAAACAAACTAAACCTAGAAAGGGGGTTAACCTAATTATTTTTTTCGCAAATAGCATACAGTCCTTTATATATTAAATTTTGGTCGGCAAATATCCTCTTTTTTAAATGAGGTACAAAATAAGAAATGTCTCCACCGGTTAATAGCGCGTTAAAGTTGCCATATTTCTGCTCATATGCTGTAATAATACCATCTATTTCGGCTGCCATGCCCAAAATAACCCCACTTAGAATATTGGTTTTAGTGTCATAACCCACTAGTGGAAAATCGTTGGAGGGGCTAATAAGGGGTAAAAGGGCCGTTTGCTCATGCATTGCCTTAAAGCGCATTTGCATGCCTGGTGATATGCTTCCTCCTAAAAAAGCATGGGTATTATTGATAAAATTATAGGTAATACAAGTACCTAAAGAAATAACTAAATTATGCGCATGGGGGAACTGGTCAACAGCGGCAGCTATTAAGGCTAAACGGTCCGCGCCAATGGTTTCAGGCTTGCCCACCGGGGTGGTAAAGTTAATTTGGGTGCTGGGTCCCAATAAATGAAATTTTGTATTTTTTGCAAGTAGTGTTTCTATGGCTTTCTCGTGATGTATAACGGAAGACAAAATGGTTTTTGTTGGAGTAAATTCAGCCAATAATTTTTCAATTTCTTGAATAGAGCCGGTTGCTAAAACACGCAGTTCTACCAAGGAGGCATTGGTAAAAATGGCTGCTTTTAATCGTGTATTGCCAAAATCAAAACAGATGGTGGTAGACATAAACTTGTTTATGGTTCAAAAATAATCTCTTTGCCCCAAAGTTTAGATAAAACAATAGGCAAGTTGCAAAAGTTTTCGGTTATTTGAAGTACAAATTAAGCGGGCATGAAAATAGCGGGGTTTACGATCATAAAAAATGCGGTTACCAATGACTTTCCCATTGTGGAAGCTATTAGTTCAATACTACCCGTGGTGGATGAAATGATTATTTTAATTGGAGATTCTAGCGATGAAACCATTGCGCTTATTGAAGCCATTGGAGATCCTAAAATTAAAATTCATCACTCTGTTTGGAATAAAAATTTAAGAAAAGGAGGTGCTGTTTTAGCAGACGAAACCGATAAAGCCTTTGCATTGGTTGGTGACGAATATACTTGGGCATTTTATATTCAAGGCGATGAACTGGTGCATGAAAAGTATCATGCGACGATAAGAGCAGCTTGTGAAAAGTATGCTTCTGATACAGAAGTGCAAGGGCTTTTATTTAAATACAAACATTTTTATGGTACTTATGATTATGTAGGAGATAGTAGAAAATGGTATGCAAATGAAATTAGAATTATTAGAAATAATAAAGCTATTTCTGCTTATAGAGATGCGCAAGGTTTTAGAATAGGTAGAACGAAGTTGCCGGTGGCATGTGTTGACGCAAGTATTTATCATTATGGCTGGGTAAAGAGTCCTGCACAAATGAGAAAAAAATTAAAAGAGAGTAGCGTTTATTGGAACGATGATACGGAAATGGAAAAAATAAAATTAAGCCCCGAAGATTATGATTTCACGGGTTTTGATTCTTTAGAAAAATTCACAGGTACGCATCCTAGGGTCATGTTTGATAGAATACAAAAAAAGAACTGGGTCATTGATGTAGACCTTTCCCAAAAAAAGTTCTCCTTTAAAAATAAATGCTTGTATTATTTTGAAAAATTAACAGGAATTCGACCTTTTGATTTTAAAAATTATAAAATTATTAGAAAATAAATATGCATTCAATTTCCGATATTAAACAAGCAGTGACTAAAGGAGACTTTCTTTTATTAGCAAAAACTATATCCTTTATTGAAAACAATGTAGCAGGCGCCAATACTTTTTTAGCAGCATTAGTACCTGAAACAGTTCCAATCATGGGCATAACAGGTCCTCCTGGTGCAGGAAAGAGTACTTTAATTAATGCCATTATTTCAACATGGGTGAATGAAAATAAAAAAGTAGCTGTTTTGTCCGTGGATCCTTCTTCACCTTTTCATCAAGGTGCCATTTTAGGAGATCGTATTCGCATGAAAGATTGGTACTTGCATCCTCAAGTGTATATTAGGTCGCTGGCTGCAAGAGGACATTTGGGTGGATTGAATAGTGCCATGCTATCCTTGACTACTTTAATGCAGTCTGCAGGCTTTGATTATATAGTAGTAGAAACAGTAGGGGTAGGGCAATCGGAAGTAGAGATAGCCTCCTTAGCAGATACTACAGTGGTGGTCTTAGTGCCAGAAGCGGGGGATGAAGTGCAAATGATGAAATCGGGGCTGATGGAGATTGCCAATATTTTTGTAGTAAATAAAAGCGACCGACCCAATGCACAAATATTTACGAATCATTTAAAACAAATGATTGCAGAAAACACATCCAATCAATTGGCGCCAGCGGTAGTTACTACCATTGCTACAGAAAGAGAAGGCATTGCGGAATTACTAAAAGCGGTGGATGCGCACCAATTATCTATTCATGATGGTTTGCAACAAAAAGAAATGCTTTTTAATAAAGTGGTTCAATTGATTATAGCAAGTAAAATGAATGGGGTAGATATAGAAAAAGTTAAATTGAATTTAGCTTTGGAATCTGCTAAACCCAATTTTAATATTTTTAAATTCGCGCAAAGTTTTTATTAAGATTTATCCTGCTTCCACCATTTGAAGGCGATATAGCCTGCAATAGCAAAAGGCATGGCTGCCAAATATAATATACCCGCATTAAAACCTTTGCCCGCTTCTTGACCAATTTGCCCGGCGGTCTTGGTACAGATAGCGCATTGTGCCATTGCACTTACTACCAATAATTGTGATAGTATTAAAAACGAGATACGTTTCATAAATACTTTAATATTAAATATAAAAACCCCGTTAGGGGGTTTTATTACAAAGTGTTAAGCTTTCGCTCTAGTTGCTTTTTCAGTTTTTACAGCAGCAGCCTTTGGTGCAGTTGCTTTTTCAGCAGTCGCCTTTGGTGCAGTTGTTTTGGCAGTAGCCGCTTTAGCACCTTTGCTAGCCACTTTATGTGGTCTGCTTACGCCAAAAGAACCTTTAAATCTTTTTCCTTTAGCTGTTTTTTTATCTCCTCTTCCCATATTCTTGTTTTTTGTTAATTGTTGATTGGACAGCAAAAATAAAAAAACCCTCGCACATACGAGGGTTTTTTTTCAAAATCTTGTAATTAAGCGATTTTAGTCACTAAAACTATAATTTACCGCTCAATTCTTTACCTGCTTTGAATTTTGCAACTTTCTTAGCTTTGATTTTGATAGCAGCTCCAGTTTGTGGATTGCGGCCCATACGAGCAGCACGCTTAGAAACTGAGAATGTACCAAATCCTACTAAAGTTACTTTATCTCCTTTTTTCAAGGCTTTTGTAACTGCTTCGATAAATGCGTCTAAAGCTGCGTTAGCTTGTGTTTTTGCGATCTCTGCATTGTCAGCAATGTGAGCGATCAATTCTGCTTTGTTCATAGATGTGTTTTTTATAAG
>QYPL01000010.1 GCA_007280515.1 Sediminibacterium sp. | reverse complement strand
TTCTTATATTAAATCTAAAAAAGAATGGAATAAAGCAGCTTTAACGAATGCACAAACTTTTTTATTAGAATTAAATGATTTTGAAAGGGCCTACCCCCTATATATTAAAATAATAGCCAATAATATTGATAGCGCTACTACTGAAAGAGCCATGCTGGATATAGCGAGTCAATACCTACATGAAAATTTAAATAAAAAATCGGATAGTATTATAAATTTAGTAGAAGCTCAATTTCCAAAAGGCTTTTATGTAACAAAGAAAAAAGAAACGAGTTTTAAAAAGAAAAAAGAAGCCGATGTGGTAAATGATTATAAAGAAGCTTATTTTTTATCGCAAATTGGCAATTGGGAAAGCTTAGCTATTTTAAGTACTCAATTAAATACCGATTTAAGAAGAACCAAATGGTATACCCCCTTTAAATTTATACAAGTAAAAATGTATGCTCAACAAAGGATGGATAGTATCGCACTCATTTTATTAGATTCTATTATTTTACAAAACACCAATGAAAAAATAAGAGATAAAGCAAAAAATATAATTGCAGAATTAAAAAATAGAAAAGAAACTGAATCTTATTTAAGTGATTTAATACTTACTAAAGAAATTTTAGAGCCAGTTAATGATAATAACACACCAGCAGCTACTGCAGCTACTGCACTTACTACTGCCCCTCTAGAAACGGCAGCTGCCACCTTACAGAAAACTATCAATAAACCCTCGGCCAACCCCCTTATTCCTTCTATTGCATTTGCCAACGATAGCACAGAACCACATTATATAGCCCTCGCCACCCAAAAAGTGACTGCCACTTTTGTAAAGGAAATGCAAACAGCCTTTACCTATTTGAATAATGATGAATTTATAAAACAAAAATTAAATGTAACTTACATACAGTTTAATGAGAATAGTTATATTGTTTGGATTGGCCCCTTTGAAAACAGCCAAGTTGCTAAAACTTATATGAATAAAGTAAAGCCAAGGTTAAGCACTGAAATTATTTCGTTTGTACCCTCTAAACAATATGAAATTTACTTATTAAGCAAGTCGAATATACTGCTCATAAAAGACGAAGCCGATTTAAAACAATATCAACAGTATATGTTTAAAAATATTTATAAACCTTAATTAAAAATAGTTGTGAGCCAAGATTCAAAAAAACCTAAGAATTGGGTGCGCCTTTTTTGGAAATACTATTTTATTTCTGCAGGCATATTTTTACTATTTATTTTAATGTTGAACTTCGGATGGATTGGTGATATGCCCGACTTAAATGATATTGAAAACCCTACGGCCTCATTAGCTAGTCAGGTATATGCGCAGGACGGCACACCCATGGGTAAGTTTTATTTAGAGGACCGTATTTCAGTTAAGTATAGAGATATTAGCCCCTACTTACTTCAAGCATTAGTAGCCACTGAGGATAAAAGATTTTATGACCACTATGGAGTAGATGGAGAAGGCCTTATAAGAGCGGTTGCCTTTTTAGGTAGCCAAGGGGGTGCTTCTACCATTACCATGCAAACAGCTAAGAATTTATTTACCGATAACTGGAGTACCAAAAATAAAATACTTCGTGTTATTCAAAAAATTAAAGAAAGTATTATTGCTATTAAATTAGAGCGCAATTTTACCAAGCAAGAAATTATCACCCTTTATTTAAATACAGTTCCTTTTAGTGAAAATGTATTTGGGGTAAGCAATGCCTCTAGAACTTTTTTCCAAAAAGAACCAGACCGCTTAACAGTGGAAGAAGCTGCCTTGCTTATTGGTATGATCAATGCACCCACCAAGTACAACCCTAATAGAAATCCTAAGTTGGCCTTAGAAAGAAGAAACTTGGTGTTAAGTAGAATGGCAGGACAAAAATATATTAGTCAAGACCAAGCGAACGAGCTTAGAAATTTACCCATTGCCACCAATTTTAAAAAGCTTGACCAAAACAATGGCCTTGGCCCCTACTTTAGAATGACTTTGGGCGAGTACATGAAAAAATGGTGTAAAGAACATAAAAAAAATAATGGCGACGCCTACGATTTATACCGAGATGGTTTAAAAATTTATACCACCATTAATCCTAGAATGCAATTGTATGCAGAACAAGCTGTCGCCCAACATATGTCCTATTTGCAAAAAGAATTTAATCAACAAGCTAATATTAAATCGGGTACTATATGGAAAGAGTTTAGCGCGCAGCTAGAATTAGCGGTAAAACAAACCGACAGATGGAAGAATTTGAAGAAAGAGGATATGGAAGAGGATGCTATTAGAAAAACTTTCAATGAGCCCTTGCCCATGCGCATTTTTGCTTGGAATAAAAACCGTTTTATTGATACCATCATGACCCCATATGATTCTTTAAAGTATCATAAGCAAACTTTACAAACCGGATTTTTAGCAGTAGACCCTTTCACAGGTGAAGTAAAAGCATGGGTAGGTGGAGTTGACTTTAAAACATTTAAATACGATCATGTTAATATTAATACAAAAAGACAAGTAGGTTCTACTATCAAACCTTTATTGTATTCTTTAGCTATTGAAGAAGCGGGCTTTACACCCAATACCATTGTACAAGATCAGCAACAAAACTTTGAAGGCTATGGCATGGTGCCCAATACACCTAAAACTTGTACAGGACAATCCATTCCTATGGCACAGGCCTTAGCGGAATCAAGAAACTGTTCTTCTGCTTATATCATGAAACAAATTAATGGCAAGAGCAATGAAGCTGCTAAACAGTTTGTAGAATATTTAAAGAAGTGTAATATTAAATCTGATATACAACCTTATCCTTCCATTGCTTTAGGGGCGGTCGAAATTTCATTATTTGAAATGGTGCAAGCCTACACCATGTTCCCAGGAGCAGGTTATAATGCGCAGCCTTTCTTTATTAATAGAATTGAAGACAAGAATGGTAATGTTTTAGAAAGCTATTCTCCTCAAAGAAGAAAAGTAATTAGCGATGTCACTGCTTATTCAGTGGTAAGTATGATGCAAGGCGTGATACAGAAAGGAACAGGTAGAAGTATGTATTCCTATGCAGTACCTACACAATCTATTGCAGGTAAAACAGGCACCACCAACGATAATAGCGACTTATGGTTTATGGGTTATACCCCACAATTATTAGCTGGCGCTTGGGTAGGTTGTGACGACCGCTATATCCGATTCTCAGATAATTATTTTGGACAAGGTGCACACGCTTCTTTACCTATCTGGGCTTATTTTATGAGCAAGGTAGCCGCAGACCCTGCATGTAATTTAGACCCCAATGCTAGTTTTGAAAGGCCTTCTACTATGCTTAACGACTTCAATGTAGATTTTGTTTCTAAAGATAGTACAGGACTTGAAAATATGAATGTAATCGAAAATACAGAAGATATTAAAGCAGAATCGGATTACACTATTCCAGATGCCGAAAAAGTAGTTCCTGTTAAAAATATGCTACCTGTAAAAAATAGTGCCCCTACTAAAACAGTACCTCCTATAAAAAGCAGTCCAGCAAATGATAATAAAAAGTCAAAGGCTAATAAAGAAGGGGCTAAACCAAAAGCACTCTTCCCTGCTAAAAAGAATTAACGCTCATTTTTTAAGGAATAAAAAATTGAGAAGTGGTGGTATAAATTTCTTTGGAAAAAAGCATTCCCATATTGTATGTTAACACGAGGTAGTTTTAAACATAGTCCTGCACTAAATCCATTGAACCAATTTTGTTGGTTTTGAATATTTAAATCGAAGCGTCGAATAAAATTATACCCAAAATCAAGACTTACCTGCTCTCCTACATTGGCTTCAGCACCCATTATTAAATGATTAAAAATATCTTGTACAGCCGAAGGCGGTTTATACCCTTCTCCACTATAAAAAACTGGGTCGTAAAAGGTATTGTTCCAAATAGAAAGTCGTTGAGCAGTTATAGAAAATTCAATAGGTGCATTTTCTAACTTTTTTGAAACCCCCATAATAATATTCAAAGGAAGTCTTTCTTTTTCTGTGTAAGAGGTAAGCTGGCCTCCTATATTATTGGCAAGTATACTGGCGCGCAGCAAATTACTAGAAGAAGTATAGACCATGGATACATCCATGGCTAGCCCAGTAGATTTATAAATGCCATAATTAGATTCTATTAATTTAAGCGTGGCTCCTAGGTTTATATTTTTTCTAAATAAAGTAGCCATTGATACTTGTGCCACATAATCGTTGGCTAAAAAATTACCCATCTCATTACCCGATGCATCGGTCATTTTAATATTACCATAGCCCATATAATGAATTCCCCAACCCAGGACCCAATTTTTTTTGGGTAAATAATGTGCCCCACTAAAATCGTACTGCTGAATATTTGAAAAATAAGACTTCACACTTAAATGAAGGGTCTTATCCATGGAAGGGTCTAATAAAGCAGGGTTATACATAGCTAACCCCAAATCGGATCCAAGATGACTAATATTAATACCTCCTAAGGAAGTAGCTTTCGCAGTATAGGGTAAGGTTAAAAATTGATAGACCTCGTTGGCATTAGACTGCTGTGCGCGCAAAGAAAAGGTACTTACAAAAAATGTAATAAATACAAAAATGCATACTATATATCTTGACTTTACTACCACCCTTCTCATAGAACAAAGCTAGGGATTTAAACCAATGCTAAGTCTAGCACTTGCTGCATATTTTTTACATAGTGAAACTGAAGCCCTTTAATAAAACTATGGTCAATTTCATTAATGTCTTTTTCATTCTGCCAACAAAGAATAATTTCTTTCATACCAGCTCTTTTAGCCGCTAATATTTTTTCTTTAATGCCTCCCACAGGTAAAACTTGCCCACGTAAGGTAATTTCACCTGTCATGGCTAAATAAGGTTTTACTTTTCTACCTGTAAAGGCTGAAGTAAGAGCGGTGAGCATGGTTATACCAGCACTAGGTCCATCTTTAGGCACAGCACCTTCAGGTACATGCACATGTATAGCCTTGGTGGTAAACAAGCTTGGGTCAACCCCAATTTTCTTAGCATTACTTTGTAAATAAGTAAGTGCTGTGTCCACACTTTCTTTCATCACATTGCCTAGGTTACCAGTTAGCTTCAAACCTCCTTTACCTTCAGCAAGTAATACTTCAATAAATAAAATATCTCCACCCACATAGGTCCATGCCAAACCCACTGCCACTCCTGGCATATTCACTGTTTTATAAATTTCATTACTATACCTTGCCTGTCCTAATATCTTATGTAAATCGGTTTTGGTGACGGTAGGTTTCACTTTATGCTTATAGGCTAGTTCCTTGGCCTGATAACGCATAATAGAAGCGAGTTGTCTGTCTAGTTCACGCACACCACTTTCTCTTGTATAATCTTCAATGACTTTCTCTAGTACATTGTCAAGTACTTTGAAATTTATTTTATCAAGTCCGTGTGCTTGTCTTTGCTTAGGCAGTAAATGTCTTTTCGCAATTTCAATTTTCTCTTCTACTGCATAACCACTTAAATCAATGATTTCTAAACGGTCTCTTAAAGCTGGCTGAATACGACTAATATCATTGGCCGTTGCTATAAATAATGTTTTACTTAAATCGTATTCCGATTCTAAATAGTTGTCATAAAAACTATGGTTCTGTTCTGGGTCCAATACTTCTAGTAAAGCAGATGAAGGGTCGCCTCTATGGTCACTACCTATTTTATCTATTTCATCTAATATCATGACCGGATTAGAAGTCTTTACTTTACGCAGGCTTTGTATAATTCTACCTGGCATGGCGCCAATATAGGTTTTACGGTGTCCTCTAATTTCACTTTCATCATGCAAACCCCCTAAACTTACTCTAATGTATTTTCTACCAATGGCATGCGCAATAGACTTACCTAAAGAAGTTTTACCAATACCTGGAGGGCCTAAGAAACATAAAATAGGGCTTTTCATATCGCCTTTAATTTTAAGTACCGCTAAGTACTCTAAAATTCTATTTTTTATTTTACCCATACCATAGTGGTCGGCGTCTAATACTTTTTTAGCATTCTTTAAGTCATAGTTGTCTGCTGTGTACTCTTCCCAAGGTAGGTCTAATAATAAATCCAAATGATTATACACCACCGAATAGTCGGGCGTGCTAGGGTGCATACGCTCCAATTTCTCCAAGCCATTTTGAAATAATTTTTTAGCAGCATCTGGCCACTTCTTTCCTTCGGCTTTCTTTTTCATCTCCGCCAGTTCGCGCTCATTAGGGTCTCCGCCTAATTCATCCTTAATACTTTTTAATTGTTGTTGTAAAAAGTAATCGCGTTGTTGCTTGTCAATTTCAGTGCGCGTTTTATTGGCCACCTTATTTTTTAATTCAACGAATTGTAATTCTTGTTGTAAAAATTGAATTAATTTTTCTGCCCTAAGCGTAATATTATTTTGTTCTAATAAAGCTTGCTTATCATTCACCTCTACACTTAAATTACTACTTACAAAATTGATAAGAAATAAGGGGCTTTCAATATTTTTTAAAATCATTGCAGCCTCCGATGGAAAATTAGGAGATAACTGAATAATTTGTGTGGCTAAATCTTTTATGTTAGCTAAGTAGGCTTGAAAATTTTGATTTTCTTTTTCTACAATTTCTTCAACTAATATTTTTACACTGGCTTTAAAAAAAGGATCTTCTTCTTTCATCTCCAATAATTCAAATCGCTTCTTACCTTGTATAATAATGGTGGTACCACCGTCTTGCATCTTAATCATTTTAATGATTTTTGCAACAGTACCTATTTGACATAAATCGGCTGGTGTAGGGTCTTCAATATTGCCATCTTTCTGAGAAACCACTCCAATTAATTTATCCTTGTTATAGGATGCCTTCACCGCTTGAATGCTTTTATCTCTTCCTACTGTAATAGGAATAACCACGCCAGGAAACAGGACCGTATTACGCAATGGCAAAATGGGTAATAAAGAATCAATCACCATTTCTGGCTCGTTTTCTTCCCCCTGCTCATTAAATGAAAATAAAGGTATAAACTCATTATCTTCTTCCCCCTTAAACAAAAACGTCTTATCCACGCTGGTACAATTTAAAATAAAGTCAAAATGACATACAAGCTTAGCTAGATCATTGATTGACCGTTCCTTTACTAAGCTATACCCTTATAAGGCAATATTGATGCCAAAAACCCATAATTGACTATGGATGCAGAAATCCCTAAAATAAAAAATCCTCCCCAATATTATTGGGAAGGACCTTCTTGCAAGAAGTTATTTATAAACTTCTGAAATTACTTTGCTTTAACTGTAGTATCAGTTGCAGCAGCAGGAGCTGTAGTATCCATTGTTGCAGCTTTTGTTGTGTCAACAGTTGCAGCAGCAGTGTCAGTTTTAGCTTCAGTTGCAGCACCACCACAAGCAGCTAGTGCAGCGATAGCGAAAATTGCGATAACTTTTTTCATTTTTTGGTTTTTTAAGTTTTGTAAAAATACGTGGGCGAAGATAACCATACCATTGAAATATGCCAAATTTTAACATTAATTTTTTCTTAACACTACTAAATAGACTAAATTCTACTTTTTCCTGAAATAAACCCTAATGGGCACCCCTGTAAACTTGAAGTTTGCTCTCAACTGATTTTCAAGGTAGTTACGATAAGGAACCTTAATATCATCTGGGAAATTCGTAAAAAAGGCAAAACTAGGCACCCTTGTAGGTAACTGGGATACGAACTTAATCTTAATCACATGGCCTCTAACAACAGGGGCCTGATACTTAAGAATAGCCTTCAACATTATATCGTTTAACTTAGAAGTAGGCACTTTACGGTGCTTATTTTCATATACTTCCAATGCAAGTTCAATAGCCTTAAATATGCGGGTTTTTTCTACTGCAGATATAAATAGCACAGGCACATCGGAAAAGGGAGCCAGTTTTTCTTTCACCACTTTCTCATAGTCTCTAGCCGTATTGGTTTCCTTCTCAATTAAATCCCATTTATTAATCAAAACAACGATTCCCTTGCCCTTCTTAGATGCAAGGCTAAATATGCTTAAATCTTGGGCTGTAACGCCTTTAGTAGCATCAACCACTAATAAACAAACATCGGCCTCGTCCATGGCCTTAATGGCTCTGATAATGGAGTAAAATTCAAGATCGTCTTTCTCCTTATTCTTACGTCTAATACCTGCTGTATCAATTAGAATAAATTCCTTTTGAAACATGGTATAATGCGTATGAATAGTATCGCGTGTAGTACCTGCAATATCACTTACAATGGTTCTATCCTGTCCAATCATGGCATTCAATAAACTAGACTTGCCTACATTTGGCTGGCCCATAATGGCAATCTTTGGAACTTCCAATACTTCTTCTTCCCCTTCAGCTATTTCATCATCGTCATTGCTTACTTCCTTACTCTTGATATCGTTGGTGACAGCGTCTAAAAGCTCGCCCGTTCCACTTCCTGAAATAGAACTTACAAAATAGTTATGCTCAAAGCCCATTCCGTAAAATTCGGTACCTTCTAAAGCACGTGTTGAGTTATCGACTTTATTTACGCATACATAAACGGGTTTAGTGCTTCTTCTTAGCATATCTGCCATAGAGGCATCTAAATCGGTTAAACCCACTGCAGCATCTACCATAAAAATGATAGAATTGGCTTCATCAATAGCAATTTTTACTTGCTTACAAATTTCGGTTTCAAACATATCACGAGAATCGGGTACAAAACCACCCGTATCTATTACGTTAAAGGTTTTACCCGCCCATTCTGTAACCCCGTATTGACGGTCTCTGGTAACACCACTTATATCGTCCACTATAGCTTTACGCTCCTCTAAGAAACGATTAAACAAAGTGCTTTTCCCTACGTTTGGCCTTCCAACAATAGCCACTGTATAGCTCATAATAATGTATATTTAATATTCAATTATACTATTTTAATTAATTCATTATCAATATATTAATTAAATATTGATATTTGAATTGCTTAGTATCCAAATTCTTTTAACTTCGTCTCATTGTCTCTCCACTTAGGCTTCACTTTTACAAACAATTCCAGGTACACTTTAGAGCCTATAAAATCCTCAATATCCTTTCTTGCTAAAGTACCAATTTCCTTAATCATCTTGCCCTTCTCTCCTATAATAATGGCCTTCTGGGTTTCTCTATTCACTATAATATCGGCCTGTATCTTAATTAATAAAGGTTGTTGCTTAAATGAGTTCACTAGCACGGCTGTGTGGTAAGGAATCTCTTCTCCAAAGAGCTGGTATATCTTCTCGCGAATTAATTCACTTACAAAGAACTTGGTGGGCAAATCGCTTAAATCGTCCTCACTATAGAAAGGAACCCCTTCTGGAATCATTTCAATAACAAGTTTCAATAACCTATCTATATCGCTCTTATTCAATGCACTAACTGAAATAGTTTTGGTACAATAAGACTTCTCTTTAAAAAAGGCCACCGCCTCTTTTACCTGGGTGCCCACTGCCAAATCGGACTTATTTAAGACCACCACACAGGGTACTTTTAGCTTTAAAGAAGCAAATAATTCATCTAGTTCCTTGATATCGTCACGCATATCCACCATCAATAAAGCTACATCCGCATCTTCCAAGGCCGACTTCACCGCCCCCATCATTTTCTCGTGCAGCTTGTACTTAGGGTCGATGATACCAGGTGTGTCTGAAAAGATAATCTGGTACTCGTTTTCCTTGTTTAAAAAGGCCTTAATACGGTGACGGGTGGTTTGTACCTTGGAAGAGACAATAGCCATTTTCTCGCCCATAATGGCGTTCAGTAAAGTGCTTTTACCTGCATTTGGCCTTCCAAATATGTTTACAAACCCTGCTTTCATTCTATATTGATGATTTACCCTTTAATTTCCCCCTTTTACTATGCAAACTTACTACAAAAAAAATCCGCTCTCGATAGGAATCGGAGCGGGATGATGTTGCGAGGGAAGGGATCGAACCTCCGACCTTCGGGTTATGAGCCCGACGAGCTACCGCTGCTCTACCTCGCGATGTTTGGAGGGCAAAGATAGGCGTTTATTGCTTCTTGACCAAGTTTATTGGGGTGATATCCCTCTCCATTCGTTTTTTATAAGATAATTTTTAAGTAAATTGTATGACTATTTATCGATTCAATTAAAGAAAATTAATATGCCATCATCAAATTATTTTGACGCCATTGTGGTAGGTTCTGGAATTTCAGGAGGCTGGGCCGCAAAAGAACTATGTGAAAAAGGACTTAAAACTTTAGTGCTTGAAAGAGGCCGCAATGTTGAACATATTAAAGACTATCAAGGTACCGAAAAAGAACCTTGGGAATTAGAACATCGTAATTCCATTACACAAGAAGATAAAAGAAATTCTCCCATACAAAGTAAATGTTATGCGTACGATGAAGTTTCAAAAAAATTCTTTGTAAACGATTTAGAAAACCCATATGTGGCGGCTAAACCTTTTGATTGGATAAGAGGTAATCATGTAGGGGGTCGTTCCTTGATGTGGGGAAGACAATCTTACCGCTTAAGTGATTTAGATTTTGAAGCCAATGCAAAAGATGGTTATGGCACCGATTGGCCAATTAGATATAATGACCTTGCCCCTTGGTATAGTTATGTTGAAAAATTTGCAGGCATTAGTGGCAATAGAGATGGTGTATTTAATTTACCCGATGGAGAGTTTCAGCCACCGATGGAAATGAATGTGGTAGAGAAAATGGTAGCCCTAAATCTTAAAACAAAAATGGGTAGGCCCATGATAATTGGAAGGTCTGCTAACCACACTGCAAAAATTGGAACCAGGGGCCCTTGTCAATTTAGAAATAAATGTCATCAAGGCTGTCCTTTTGGTGGTTACTTTAGTTCCAACGCTGCTACCCTTCCAGCAGCGGCTGCAACGGGTAATTTAACTTTAAGACCCGACGCTATTACTACAGAAATTTTATACGATAAAGAAACAGGCCGGGCGAAAGGGGTACGCATATTAGATACCAACACTAATTTAACGGAAGAATACTTTGCAAAAATAATTTTCTTAAACGCTTCTACTTTAGGTACTGCACATATTTTATTAAATTCTGTTTCAGAAGTATTCCCAAATGGATTTGGCAATAGTAGTTTGCAAGTAGGCCATAATTTAATGGATCATCATTATGGGGTAGGTGCTTATGGCGACTATGATGGATTTCAAGATGTATACACTTATGGTCGTCGTCCCAATGGCATTTATATTCCAAGATTTAGAAACTTAGACGGAGGATCTTCTGCTGGTTATTTAAGAGGATTTGGTTATCAAGGTGGCGCCTCCAGAAATTCTGGCGAAAAAAATGGTATTGGTGTAGAATTAAAACAAAGTGTTACAGAGCCAGGTAAATGGAGCATTGGCTGGGGCTCATGGGGTGAACATTTACCTTATTATGAAAACAAAGTAACACTTGATAAAAATAAAAAAGATAAATGGGGACTCCCTGCTTTACATATTGATTGCGAGTTTAAAGAAAATGAAAAAAAGATGCGCATTGATATGAGAAACAGCGCGGCTGAAATGTTAGAAACCGCAGGTATTAAAAATGTGGGTTCTTATGACAATATGCCTGCACCTGGTTTTTGTATTCATGAAATGGGAACAGCTCGTATGGGTAAAGATCCTAAAATATCGGTATTAAATAAATGGAATCAAATGCATGAGGCTAAAAATGTATTTATAACAGATGGTTCTGCCATGGCTTCTTCTGCTTGTCAAAACCCATCATTAACTTATATGGCACTCACTGCAAGAGCAGCTGACTTTGCTGTAACTGAATTAAAAAAAGGAAACTTATAGGGTTTTCTTTTTTTAATTCCTGCGTCGAATACTTGATGCACCTGAAGTAGAAGATTCTTTTACATTCGGGTTGCCTTTATAATTAATATCGCTAGCACCACTAGAATTGGCTCTTAAAATTTCTATGACATTTGCATTCACAAGACTTGCCCCAGATGCACGAAGTATGGCGCCCTTTGCAGTTAAATTAAATAATTTAGCATCACTAGCGCCCGATACACCTACTGCCAAATCATCTACTGTTCCAGTTAATTCAATACTAGAAGCGCCAGATCCTTCAATATCAATACTATTTGCATTTACTTCCCCTTTATAATCTGAAGCACCTGTTAATTGATACAATAAAACGCCTGCTTTAATATTCCCTCTAAGATCTGAAGCACCCGATAATTTAATTCTTATTTTAGGAGACTCAATGGTATTTACTAAATGTACATTACTAGCACCTGATGCTGTTAGTGCATCTATATCTTTAATACTAACATAGGCCTTCGTTTTATAATTGCCCCATTTTCTCCAACTCATCCAAGTACCTCTATCTCCTAACCTTATAATTAAAGTACCGCCTACTACTTCTGTAACAATATGATCTCTGATTTCATCATTACTAGCACTTACGGCCACTTCATTTTTATTGGACTGGGTTAAATACAAATCAATGGCACTCGATACACTAATAGCTGTAAAACTGCTTACTTTTCTTAACTCTGCATTTTCGTCATATACAATAGATGTTTTCTCCTGCGCATCCACTACAAAGCCCGCAAGTAAGAGTAGGGCAAAAAGTATCTTTTTCATATTAGAGGTTGTTTATTACTTAAAACGTAAATATTAGTATAAAGTTACAGCGCTTTGTATCATTTTCCTGCCTATTTTTGCAGCGTCCTCGGGGTGCTGTAAAAGGCTGAGAAAAACCCGTTGAACCTGAACAGGGTAATGCCTGCGAAGGGAAGGTCATCGCAATTTCTGCGCCACTTCTCATAGCTATTATTCCTGTTCCCAGTATCCATTTTTTGAAACATTTAAACTTTAGTTATGACTAAGTTATTGGGAACATTTGCCTTTTTATTCATTGTAGCCAATTCTATGGCTCAAACCAAGCCGCTTTCTATTTCAAAAAGAAAAGACAGCGCAAGATTAGAAACTGATAGTATTCGAAACCTCCCTCCTTTGGAAGTAAGGTCGGTGAGGGCTAGTGAAAACAGCCCATTTGCTATAAGCAACTTGAACAAAGCAAGTATTCAACAATTAAACTACGGGCAGGATCTTCCCTTTGTCTTGCAGAACACCCCTTCAGTGGTGGTGAATTCAGATGCAGGAACAGGTGTAGGATATACAGGTCTAAGAATTAGAGGTAGCGATGGCACTAGAATAAATGTAACCTTAAACGGTATACCTTATAATGATGCAGAAAGCATGATTACGTATTTTGTAGACCTTCCCGATTTTAGTTCTAGTTTAAATAGCGTACAAATACAAAGAGGCGTGGGTACATCTACCAATGGTTCAGGTGCATTTGGGGCCAGTATTAATTTAGCTACGAATAATTATAATCCAGAAAAATATTTATCCCTTCAATCGAGTGCAGGCTCTTTCAATACTTTAAAAAATACTTTACAATTAGGAACAGGCTTAATGAATAATCATTTTACCATTGATGGTCGTGTAAGTAATATTAGTAGCGATGGCTATATGGACCGTGCTAGTTCAAAATTAAAATCGTTTTATGTTAGTAGTACTTATTGGGGAGATAATTCTTCTTTAAGATTAAATATATTTTCTGGTTGGGAAAAAACTTATCAATCATGGTATGGTGTACCTGAAGAATTCTTGGAGACGCAAAGAACCTATAACCCAGCAGGTATGGAAAAATCGGACACCCCTTATAAGAATCAAACCGATAATTACAATCAAACGCATTACCAATTATTCTACAATAAAAAAATTAATTCGAAATTAGAGTGGAATACAGCAGTGTTCTTAACAAAAGGCAAGGGTTATTATGAAGAATACAAAGGCGGTGTTCTATTATCTGATTATGTAGCAAAGGCTCCAACTAATTCTATAAATGGAATTAGAACAAACCCTTACACTATAATTGATTTAGTAAGAAGAAAATGGTTAGACAATAATTTTTATGGACAAGTAGCCTCTTTGGTGTTTGAAGAAGGCAGTAATAAATTTACTTTAGGTGGCGCTTGGAATACTTATGATGGACTTCATTATGGAAGACTCCCCTATTTACAATATTTGGGCATTCAACCTGATTTCAATTATTATTACAACAATGCCATCAAAAAAGATTTCAATACTTATATAAAATGGAACCATCAGCTTACTACTGCATTAAATAGTTTTGTAGATATTCAATATAGAAATGTTAGCCATATTATGTATGGCTTTGATCGGAATGCCAATTTAATGGTGAAAAGAAACTTTAATTTCTTCAACCCCAAGGCTGGTTTATTTTATAAAACGAAATATACCAATTACTACACTAGTTTAGCTATTGCACATAAAGAACCCAATAGAGATGATTTTGAAACAGCCACCAATGAACAACCTAAACAAGAAATTCTTACAGATATAGAAACTGGCTTTACTACCAAGAAAGGAAATTTTGAATATGGTGCCAATATTTATTTAATGTACTATAAAGACCAGCTAGTACTTACCGGTAAAATAAATGATATTGGCGCTTATACTAGAACCAATGTACCCAATAGTAAAAGAATAGGTATTGAACTAGTTGAAAATTGGAAACTGAACTCATTTATAACAAGTTCAGGAAATATTACACTTAGTCAAAATAAAATAGATGCTTTTACAGAATATTTTGACGACTATGATGCTGGTGGTCAAAAAGCCATCTTACATAAGAATACCAATATTACTTTATCTCCTAGCCTGACGGCTAATCATAGTTTGGGCATTCAATTCAATAAAAAATGGAATATGAATTTAATAAGCAAATATGTTTCAAAACAATATTTAGACAATACCCAAAATGAATCAAGAACACTGAAAGCTTATTTTTTACAAGATATTCACTTATCACATAATATTGTTTCAAAAACTAAATGGGCAATGCAAATTCAATTGTACGCCAATAATATATTTAATAAACTATACGAACCCAATGGTTATACCTATAGTTATGTATATGGAGGCGTTACTACTACTTCCAATAACTATTTCCCGATGGCAGGAAGAAATTACTGGGTTAGTTTAAAGATTGATCTTAAATAATAAAATATTTATTTTCTTGCATCAACCCCTTTAATAAACTTAACTAAACCAGTAAAATAAGTAAATTGGTCGTCATACATAGACATATGTGATCCTTTAGGGCAGTATAAGAACTGACCATCTTTTACTAGTTTAGAAAGTTCTTCCATAGCCTTAGGGTCCATGGTATCAAACTCACCACCAATACTTAAAGTAGGAACTGATATAGTATTTAAATCGGCTTTGCGGTCCCAATTCTTTAAAACTGCATCTCCTACTACACCAAATTCAGAAGGGCCTTGCATTTTTAAATACAAAGGGTAGTTCATTCTTGCAAAGGCACGTTTTACAGGGTCAGGCCAATTGGCTGCAGACATTCTTAAAACATGTTCTGGATAATAATAGTCTGTAATAATTTTTAAATAAGCTGGATTCGTATAATCGCCCTTAGCTTCAAAGGCACGAATTGATGCAAGCACTTCCTTAGGTAATTTTGGCCCTAATACCTCATTGGCATATTTTACATAATCAGGAATAGAAGGTACCATATTAGAAATGATTAATCCCTTTAAATTATTTTGATACTTAAGTGCATACTCGGTGGCGAGTATACCACCCCAAGAATGTCCTAATAAAAAGAAATTAGAAGAGTCCATACCTAAGGCCTTTCTCACAGTTTCTACTTCTTCTACAAACCTTGGTATATTCCATAAACTGGTATCGTTAGGGTTATCGGAATAAGCCGAACCTAATTGGTCATAGTAATAATATTCAATTTCTGCTTTAGGGAAATAAGAATCAAAACATTCAAAATATTCATGGGTAGAACCTGGTCCACCATGTAATAATAAAACTTTAATTTTCGGGTTATTCCCTACTCTTTTTGTCCAAACATTAAATACGCCTTTACTTGTAGTAATGGGTATTAATTTAACGCCGCCGGAAAGCGTGTCTTCTCTATTAGCATTGTCATAGTAAGCCGAAGGCTTATTGTTATCGAAATTACAGGCACTCAATAATAGCGTAGCCAGTAATAATAATGAACTTAATTTTTTCATTTAAAATTATTTAGAAAGTTAAGATACAAATAAACTATTAAAAATTATCCTGGAAATTTTTCCTGCCAGTCCAACATACCCCCTGAAACATTGACTACATTTTTAAAGCCATAAGGCTCTAACATTAAACAGGCTTGGCCACTTCTGTTGCCACTTCTGCAATAAAAATAAACTACTTCTTCTTTCATGTCCTCAATATCATCTAATTGTAAAGTTTGTACATGACCTAAGGGAAGTAATATACCACCAATATTAAATGCTTCGTGCTCATGTGGCTCGCGTACATCTACTAAATTAATTTTTTCGCCTGCGTCTAATTTTGCTTTTAAAGCTTCTACTGTAATGGTTTGCATCTTTTAGTATTTAAAGTGTATTATTTATAGAATTTATAAAATTGGAATAGTTGTATTTTTAAATTGTAGTAATTTTTATAATGAATCTAAGTACTACCTAAGGGAATCTCTTTTAATAATAACAGGAGCTACTTTATCAATGACTAAGTCAATAGCAACTCCTTGTATGGTTACATTTTTTACAGGCATACCTAAAGAATCTAATACCGAAGAGTATGTAGCAGGGTTTTGCTGAACGACAAAGGCATTAGCTGTGTCTTGTATAACACCATTAGCTGAAATATTTCCAACGAGCAGTCCCATACTCGCAATTTGCATTTTAGCCATCGCTACTGTTAAACCAATTAAGTCTGGTACTTCCATACCAATACTTGCACCGCCATCTCCTACGGTAAAATTAATTAAGGTACCCGATACAATTTTAGTGCCAGGCGCTATGGGTGTATTACCCACTAACTGTTCTACAATTACATTTTTATTTCTATCGGCTACTAAATTAATAGTGCCAATTCTTAAACCTAATACTTTCAAATAGGTTTGCGCACTCTTTAAAGAAAATCCAATTAAATTTGGCATATCTACCTGCGGAGCAATCACACGGTTAATGGTTAAAAAAATAGTTCTTCCTTTTTTAACTACTTCGTCTGCTTCTGGGGTTTGCCTTAATACTGAATTTCTTGCCAGTGTGTCTACATATATAGAGTCTTGTAAAACCAAATCAAAACCTAGGGCTTTTATATTTTTTTCAGCAGCTGTTACATCTAAACCTAAAACATTGGGTACTTTTTCTGTCTTACCATTGCCTGTAATCCAACCTAAGGAAAAGAAGAACAATATTAATAATACCAATACAGCGCCAATACCTGCTAAGATATTCACCCATAAAGGCTTTTTTAATAATTTATCTATGAATTCCAAAATAGCGGATATTGTTTAAAGGCTATTAATAAATATATAATGTACTCACTATTTCGAAGCTAAACTATCTTCTATAATAGTTGCATAAAAATCGGTTAAATTCCAACCCATGGCTCTTACTTGTTGAGGAATAATACTGGCTTCACTTTGTCCTGGCACTGTATTCACTTCTAATAAAAAGGTTTTCTGTGCTTTTTCATCATAAATGAAATCAATTCTTACTACTCCTCTGCAATTTAAAGTAGTATATACTTGCTTGGCTGCTTCGGATAATTCCTTGAACATGGTCTCGGTAATTTTTGCAGGCGTAATTTCTTCACTCTTACCTTCATACTTTGCAGCAAAATCAAAAAATTCGTTTTCAGTTTTAATTTCAGTAATAGGTAAAACAGTAGTTACCCCTTTTGATTTAAATACACCAATAGTAAATTCTCTTCCACTTATAAATTCTTCTACTAAAACTTGTGTATCTTCTTTAAATGCTTTTTCTAAGGCAGGCGCTAATTCAGCAGCAATATTTACTTTACTTATTCCTAAACTACTTCCTCCATTATTAGGCTTCACAAATAAAGGCAGGGTTACTTGAGTTAATATTTGATCCGGTGTTAGTTGAGTAGAGGAAATTAAGTGTATTGACTTTGCCACCGCTATGCCACCAAAACCAGCAACGGCCACTGTGTATCTTTTATTAAATGTTAATGCTGAAGTGGCTGTATCGCAACTTGTATAAGGCAAACCAATTAAGTCGAAATAGCCCTGCATTTTTCCATCTTCACCTGGTGTACCATGAATACACATTAAAGCAATATCAAAATTAATTTTAAGACCGCCTTCCATAATGCTGAAGTCGGCTCTATCCACCGCCACTTCTTCGCCTACTATATTTTCATACCACCAGCCTGTAGGATGAATATCTATTAAATACACATCGTACTTATTTTTATCCAAGGCATTCATTACAGTTTGAGCACTCTTATAACTAATTTGTGCTTCAGAACTTAAACCGCCTGTAACAAGTGCTACCCTTTTTTTCATGTATACTAATTGATGTCCAAATTTACTTAATAGAAGGCATAAAAAAAGGGAAAACTAATTCCCTTTTTAAAATATGAGTCTAAGTGATGACTTTAGATGACTTTAAGTGATTATTCTTCTATAAGATTATCTTAAGCGTGTAGTCTGTCTTTTCTAGCTAATAACACTTCTACAGTTTCTACATACATTTCATCTGGTATACAACAATCCACTGGGCAAACAGCAGCACACTGAGGCTCTTCGTGGAAACCTTGACACTCTGTACACTTATTGGGTGTAATATAATAGGTATCGGCAGCTACTGGCGCAATTCTTTGTCCAGCATCTACAGAAGTTCCATCTAATAAAGTGAAAGCACCTTTAACGGTTGTACCATCAGCAACAGCCCATTCTACACCACCTTCGTAAATAGCGTTATTTGGACATTCTGGTTCACAAGCACCGCAGTTAATACATTCATCCGTAATTTTGATAGCCATAAAAAATTATTTAAAAATTAGTAACGTAATTTTGAACCACAAATATAAAGAACAAGCATGAACTTACAAGCAAGAATTGAGCATTTTTTTACACTAGGCAACCTGTTTTTTGACCCCAAAAATGAGGCGCTTCAATTGGCTAAACAAAAGGCTTTTCAACAAAATTCTTGGTTTTTACCGGTTTTCATGGATCATGCCATCACCCAAATAAGAGATTCTTTTTTATCCTTAGATGCCCTAAAACACTGGGCTAGTCAATATCCAAGCCTTTACAATGCACCCACTGGAAAAAAGATAGGTATTGTTATGGCTGGAAATATTCCACTCGTAGGTTTTCATGATTTACTCAGCACTTTAATGGCGGGCCATACAGCTGTGGTTAAGCTATCCTCAAAAGATACCGTTCTAATGAAGTATGTGATTGAATCGCTCATTCAAATTAACCCTGTGTTTCAAGAATTAATTATAGAACAAGAACAGCTTAAAAACTGCGATGCCTATATTGCCACAGGCAGTAATAATACCGGCCGCTATTTTGAACAATACTTTGGCAAATACCCACATATTATTAGAAAGAATAAAACCTCTATTGCCATTTTAGATGGGCAGGAGTCCAAGGCAGCACTTGATTTACTTGCCGACGATATGCTGCTGTATTTTGGTATGGGATGTAGAAATGTGACTCAAATTTGGGTGCCCGAGGGCTATGATTTTATCCCCCTACTAGAGGCCATGAAAAAATATAACTATTTAGGGGACGAACATAAATACAAGCATAATTATGACTACCAGTTAGCCCTACTTATGATGAACCGACAATTTTACATGGATACTGGCGGTATACTATTGAGTGAGAACCCTTCTCCCTTTGCGGCTCTATCTCAAATTCATTACCAGTTCTACACCCCTGGGGAAATACCCACTATTGACAGCAGCGAAATTCAATGTATTGTTGGATTAAACGGAATTTCCTTTGGAGGACCTCAAAAACCTAGCCTTTCAGACTATGCCGACGGCGTGGATACCCTTGAATTTTTAAGCAAAATTCAATAAAAACGAATATTTTCGTAAATATTTTGTTAAAGATGCTTAAACGGTTTTGTGACAAAATTTCAGCTTCGTTAATTTGTACCTGAATTGGTATCAAATTTGTATTGTATGAGTAGAACCCATTTTTTACTATAAAAATAAAAGCATGAATATGAACTTAAAAAATGTAGCAGCCATAATGGGTATTAGTGCCATTACTACCGTTGCAAGTATGTGGGCCTATGGAAAAATTTCAAAATCCAATTCAAGTTTTGAAACAGATGGTAAGCTGCCTGCTAATTATGCCAGTTTTTTTAATGGCAATGCTCCAGCTAGTACCGTTGACTTTACCCCTGCTGCCAATGCGGCCTCTCCTGCTGTAGTACATATTAAAACAAAGACCAACGCCAAAAAAGTAGAAAGCAGCAATCAAAAAAGACAAAGAAACCCCTTTGGTGATCTGTTTGGCGATGATGATATGTTTGGCGATTTTTTTGGTGGTCCAAGAATGCAACCAGAACAAAGAGCAAGTGGAAGTGGTGTATTAATTACAGCGGACGGATATATTGTAACCAATAACCATGTAGTAAATGGTGCCGATGAAATTAATGTAACCTTAACGAATAAGAAAACTTATAAAGCAAAAGTTATTGGCGTTGATGCAAGCAGTGATATTGCTGTTATAAAAATTGAAGCAAGTAGTTTGCCTTATTTAGTATATGGAAATAGCGATGAAATTAAATTAGGGCAGTGGGTACTTGCTATAGGTTATCCTTTAAATTTAGATGTAACTATTACAGCAGGTATTATTAGTGCTAAAAATAGGTCTATTGATATTAATTCAAGACAGAGCGATAAACCTGTAGAATCGTTTTTACAAACAGACGCTGCGGTGAACCAGGGCAATAGCGGCGGTGCCTTAGTAAACACCAGTGGTGAACTTGTAGGCATTAACTCTGCCATTGCCTCTCCTACTGGATCTTATGCAGGTTACTCTTATGCTATTCCAGTTAATATTGTAAAGAAAGTAGTTACTGATATTGTAAAATTTGGAGCAGTACAGAGAGCTTATTTAGGCATTAGCTATCCTAGGGATGGATTGTCTGAAGAAGAGTTAAAGAAAGTATTAGAAGAGCTTAATACAAAGTATAAAGAAGGAGAAGGTATTTTAATTTCTGATGTATTAGACGGAGGTGCCGCTAAAGCTGCGGGTATTAAAAAAGGAGATGTACTTATAAAAATAAATGGAGTGGCTGTGAAAACTTCTCCTGAATTACAAGAACAAGTTTCTAGATACAAGCCAGGAGATAAAATGAATTTAGTGATAAAGCGTGAAGGCAAGGATATGACCATGGAAGTAACCCTAAAAGCTAAATTAGGTAATACCGATTTAGTAAAAAGTTCTAAGGCTGCTGAAAAATTAGGAGGAAAATTAGAAACCATTGATAAAGCGACTGCTCAAAAAAATGATTTAGAAGGCGGTGTCTTAATTAAAGAATTAGGCACTGGTATTATTGGTAAAAGTAGAATTGAAAAAGGATTTGTAATTACACATGTGAACGAAGAACCTGTTACTACAGTAGAAGAATTTTATGAGGCTTTGAAAAAAGCTAATTCAAGCAGTGTAAAAATTTCTGGAGTCTACCCTGGTTATTTTGGCAACTACGCCTTTATTTTAAACTTAAATGAATAAGTAAATAATTTAATTAAAATTGTTTTTGGTTGAGTTAGGTGGTAGAAAAAAGCCCTCGATAATTCGGGGGCTTTTAATTTTAGACAATTTATTTACTTAAAAATAAAATATAATTTAAGGTTCTATTTTTTTATTATAAAATGATACTCCCCTGAACCTAATTGTGTTTCAAGATAGTCTTCTTTCTGTCCGATTATCTTTAGTCCATTTACTGAAGACAAGGCTTGACCATTTTCAGAAACCTTTGCCACCTCTTTTGTAGGAATAAATACAGAAGCAATAGTGTTAGCAGGAATTGTCACATCAAAGTATATTTCATCTCCTTGCAATTTCCACCCACTACTTAATTTACCATAATAAGTTTCTAAGCTTGCAGAGGCATTCGTAAAGCCGCCACCAATATGTGGTTGAACCTTGCTATGTTTATAGCCTACTCCATCTTCATAAGTATCTAATCCTACCATTTGACGGTACATCCAGTCTCCAATAGCACCATAAGAATAGTGATTGAATGAATTCATACCCACAGATTGAAAACTACTGTCTGGTTTTTGTCCATCCCATCTTTCCCAAATAGTGGTGGCACCCATCTTTACTGGATATAACCAGGAAGGATATTGTTCTTGTAATAATAATTTATAAGAAACATTGGTATAACCAAATCTTGTGAGTACATGACATAAATAAGGAGTACCTAAAAACCCAGTGGTTAAATGATTACCATATGATTCAATGTTATCTACTAATCTTTTAGCTGCTTGTTGTCTTAAGTTTTCTGGCAACATATCAAAATTCAAGGCCAATGTATAAGCTGTTTGTGTGCCAGAAATTAATCGGCCATTTGGAGATACATATTCTTTCATAAAAGCCGCTTTGACCCTAATTAGTTGTGCTGTATACAAAGCAACATCCTCTTTCTTATTTAAAACTGTTGCTGCATTAATAATTAGTTGAGTAGAGTGCGCGTAAAAACATTGTGCAATTAAATATTTATCTGTCACAGCCGATTTTCCATCATTGTCATCTTCTGGTCGGTAAAATAACCAGTCTCCAAAATGAAAACCTGAATTCCATAAATCATCTTTAGCTACTTTATTAATACTTTCAACATAGGCCTTCATACTAGCATACTGATCAGCTAATATTTTCTTATCGCCATAGGCGATATATAAGTTCCAAGGAATAATAGTGGCTACATCGGCCCAACCCGTGCTATTCAAAGCGTCTGCGCCAATTACATTAGGAACCACAAAAGGTACTTTACCCTCTTTTTGATCTGCCGCTAAATCTTTTAGCCATTTTGCAAAAAAACTATGCACATTCATATTAAAAGTTGCCGTTCTAGAAAACACTTGCGCATCTCCTGTCCAACCTAAGCGCTCATCTCTTTGCGGGCAATCGGTAGGCACATCTAAAAAATTTCCCTTTTGACCCCATTGGATATTATGTTGTAATTGATTCACGAGTGTATTAGAAGAAGTAAAGTCACCAGTAGTTTTCATATCAGAATACAAAGCCACTGCATAAAAATTATCGGCAGTAATTTCTCCAGGGTATCCCTCAATTCTTAAATACCTAAAACCCTGCCATGTAAAATGAGGCTCAAATGTTTCTACCCCCATACCACTTAATACATAAGTATTCTGCGCTTTGGCAGCACGTAAGTTTTCAGTATAAAAATTACCCACTTTGTCTAATACTTCAGCATGTGATAAAGTTATTTTATCACCTTCATTACCTTTTGCTTTCATGACTACCCAGCCTACAAGGTTCTGACCAAAATCAATTACTTTTTCACCTTTAGGGGTGGTAAATATTTTAATAGGCTTAAATACCTCTTGCTTTTTCACGAGTTCATTCTGCGTAGCAATCAAATTTACCTTATCAAAGCTGGCTAATTTTGCAGGTAACCAAGCCTCATCATTAAAATTGGTAGTTGCCCATCCTACTTTTTCTTTTCTTGCATCTACTGTTTCGCCATTGTATATTTCTGAATACTCAATAGATCCTGTATTGGCCTTCCAACTATCATCCGAAATAACTACCTCTTTTGAGCCATCACTATAAGTAATATTTAATTGAAATAGTAATGCAATGTCCTTGCCATAAAAATCTTTATTGTTTGAAAATCCTATAATACCTCTGTACCATCCACTACCCAGGCTTACCCCAATGGCATTCAATCCAGTCTTCATTAAATTTGTAACATCATAGGTTTGATATTGTAAACGCGTTGCATAACTAGTCCATCCTGGTGTTAAATAAGCATCACCCACTCTTTGTCCATTTATTTGCGCTTCATACATGCCATGCGCCGTAATATTAGCTATAGCCGATATAACTTTCTTGCTTGAAGCAAATTGTTTTCTGAAAATAGGACTAGGGCGGTTAGAAGCTTCTCCAAAACCTGGTACAATCCATTTAGCCTGCCAATCTGAAACAGAAAATAAAGCTGTTTGAAAAGAATTTGAAGTACTCCATTCTGAAGCAGCTCCTTGGTTATCCCAAACCCTTACCTGCCAATTATATTTTGTATTAGATGTAAGTTTAGGGCCTACATAATCAATCATTACAGACTGACTAGAGCTTACTTTTTCAGAACTCCAAACTAATTTCTTACCCTCTGTTATTTTTATTTCATAAGCAGTTTGGCTTGTATTTCTTTTAGCAGACTCTATAGCCCAACTAAATCTAGGAATCGCTATATCTATACCAATAGGGTTAGATTTATTTTCAGTAAGCAAGCTAGTTACTTTAACCTGCGAGAAAGCAGTCATACAAATTAGCAGCAAGCTTGTTATTAAAATGAGTTTTTTCATAGGTATTTATTTAGTGATGTAGGTTTTAGATTAGATAAGTTTAGTTTAGATAAGTTTGATGTATATTATATTAAAAAATTTTAACTTTTATAGTTTTCCCTTTTCGTTTGTTTTTGTAGAATAATATTGTAAAGAAATTAAGTTATTAGGAATGGCTTGAGTATTCCATTTTTGATGCACTAATAATGCAGCACCTAATGCCGAAGCCTGAGGTATGGCCGCTGCAAAGACTTCAAATTCGCAATAGGATGTAGCCAGCATATTCATAAAAATTTCGTTATTGCTAAAACCTCCATCTACAAAAATGCGTTTCACTTGGGTATTAGCAAGAATTAAGTTAGTGCTTATTATTTGTTTTCTTACAAGCTTGGCTACTAAATTATGATAGGCGGTTTCAAAATCCTCAGAGGATGATAAGTCTTCAGTAATAAAATTTTCATCTATATGAACTGACTTATTATAATGTATTGTAGAGAAGTATTCAGCAGGCTTATTATAATACTTATTCAAAGCCTCCACCCCTAGCTCATGTTCTTTACCACTAAATACACGCGAGGCTTTAACAGGTCTTCCAGCGAAAGTCAAATAACACAAACTGTCTTGTTTTAATTCATTTGTTGTTAAAGCAATCTCATTAAAAGGATTCAAGCTAATACACCAAGTGCCAGTTGAAATAAGCACAAAGGGTTCATGAAAAGAACTTAAATAAGGAATTAAGGCAGATGAACTATCGTGCAAGCCCACCGAAGTTTTCAAGGGCGGGAAAAGTTTATCCAATCCTTCCTCCTTTACCCAATGATGGTAACTATGATGTGCAAAATTCCATAACATAGTATGACAACCAATACTAGTAATGTCTGTCGCTAATTCATCTGTAACTAGATAATGAATATATTGAGGTAAATGTAAGGCCCATTTAATTTTTTGAAATAGTGCAGGTTTCTCCTTTTTTATTCGATATAACTGTAGGCCTGCATTTAAATTACCTAAATAAGGCGATGCAGTAGCCAATGAAATATCATCTATTGAGCCAAAGCTAGATTCAAATAAGTTCTTAGTAGATTGCTGAAAGGGTTTTAAATAATTATATAAAGGCTCAATAAGTTTCCCTTCTTCGTTTAAATAAACCAAGCTTGCTCCATAAGCAGCATGATGAATGGCTTTAATAGTATAAGCACTGTCTTGCTTTAATAATGCAACCGATGATTTTATCCACTCAGATAAAGTAACTATATCTTCACAGGCGAATCCATCCTCATCTTTGATTTCAACAACTTGGATACTTAATTCATGAACTACCCTATATGCTTCATTGAATACAAAAAGCTTTTTATTAGTTTTTCCAATATCAAATATTAATATAACTGGGATAGGATGCATGAAAAAATAATTATAAGCCAGTAGTAATGTTATTCACCCCTCTTTCTTTAATTAATGACTCTCTTATTTTATTATTTCTATAATAAGCAATTGGATCTAATGCAGCCCCAGCCCTTAATCTTGCTTCAGCTACAATAACCCTTACATCGGTTCTAAAAGTACTTTGCAAGATTTCCTGTGCAGCTACTACATCATTATTTTCTTGTGCTTTATTTAAACTAGTTCTATCCACTAACAAAGCCTGCGCATAAGAAATCATAATAGCTTCAATAGATTGCAATAAATCTTCTAAGGGGTCTTTTATATTATGGCTTGCATCAATCATCCAACCTAAATCGGTGGCATGATTCATGCCTCTTGCATCCATCCCTTCCACTAATTCATTAAATATTAAAAATAATTGATAAGGCTTAATGCTTCCTACAGTTAAATCGTCGTCTCCGTATTTACTATCGTTAAAATGGAATCCTGCTAATTTTTTCTCCATCAATAATAAGGCCACTATTTGTTCAATATTAGCATTTGGTAAATGATGGCCTAAATCCACTAAGGTAAAAGCTTTAGGACCCAACTTATTGGCATATAATAAAGACTGACCCCAATCGCCTACCGTCATAGAATAAAAATTAGGCTCAAAGGCTTTGTATTCAACAAAAACTTTCCAATCCGATGGCAAGGCTGCATAAATTTCTTGCAAGCCCTCTAATGTATTTTGAAATGCTTTTCTAAAATTTAATTGGCCAGGAAAACAACTTCCATCGCTTAACCAGACCGTTAAGGCTTTAGAACCCAATTCAATACCATGTTTAATCACTTCTATATTATGCTCAATGGCTTGTTTGCGAATGGCTTTATTAGTATTTTGAAGGGATCCAAACTTATAACTTAAGGCCTGTCCTTTTTGATCCTGAAAAGTATTCGAGTTCATGGCATCAAATTTCAAATTCAAATCCGTAGCCAGTTTTTTAATGGCTGTATAATTAGAAGGTATATCCCAAGGAATATGCAATGATATAGCACCACTAGAATTATTCAAGGCATGTAAAACGGCAATGTCTTCCATTTTTTGTTCTAAGTTACCCGGCTCCCCTGCGCCTGAAAATCTAGCAAAACGCGTTCCTCCTGTTCCCAATGCCCAACTTGGTATGGCCACATTGAAATCAATGAGTTTTTGAATAATAGATTCTGGATTTGTTATTTCAGACTTTGCAAAATCAAATCTTTTTTGATGTACTTTTTGCAAATCAGTATTATGCTGGTCTATTTGTTGTTTATCAATTCTCATCTTTATTAATTTATCTTTTTACGAAAACTTATACTAGGGCAAATAAAAAACATTGGTTAAGGGTATAGAAATGGGTGAGTCATTCAGGTGCGTCAACATAATATCCTTCATATAAGCCCACCATTTTTGCATCATAGGATGCTGAGGAAGTGCGTCTAATGCCAAATCATCTTCTATCTTCATCACCCCAAATAAAGATCCTGTTTCTTCATTTAAATAAATGGAATACTCACTAATGCCTGTTGTTTTTAATAAAGCATATAGTTCGGGCCATATATTATCATGACGCTTTTTATATTCAGCTTCATTACCAGCAATTAATTTCATTTCAAATGCTATCTGTTTCATCAATCTTTATTATTCAATTCTAATTATTCAATACTATACCCTAATTTACTTGTCTATTATTTTTCTCAGTTCAAGTTCACAAACACTATCTTACGAACGAAGCTGCAATACCTCCATCAACATTAATAGCGTTACCTGTAGACTTATTTAATAAGCCTCCCACATAAGCAAAGCAAGCATTGGCGATATCTTCTGGTAAAATAATTTCATTCAGTAAAGTTCTTCCTGCATAATAAGCAGGTAGTTCTTCGACTTTAATACCATAAGCCTTTGCTCTGCCTTCCGCCCAACCACCACTCCATATATTAGATCCCGCAATGACCGCATCGGGGTTAATGACATTCACTCTAATTTTATCTTTGCCTAATTCTGCAGCATTCAACCTACTTAAATGTAATTGTGCTGCCTTGGCCGATCCATAACCAGCATTATTAGGGCCACTTACAAGGGCATTCTTACTTACAATATTTAATATATCTCCACCCATATTTTGCTTTCTCATCACGCTCACTGCAGACTGTGTCACTAACATCTGTCCTTTCACAAGCACATCATACAATAAATCCCAATCAGCTTCGGTATGGTCTTCAATAGTTTTTGAAATAGACAAACCTGCATTGTTTACAATAATATCTAGGCCTCCAAAATACAAGGCCGCTTGTTTTGCCGTTGCTTGAATAGTAACAGCACTTGTTACATCTAATAAAAAAGCAGCCACCATATCTTTTCCAAACAATTGTATAAATTCTTGACTGGCTTCTTCTAATCTATTAGCGTGATTATCTGTTAATACCACACAGGCTCCTTCTGTTGCAAATTTCTTTGCAATGGCTTTACCAATTCCACCTCCACTTCCAGTAACTAGTGCTATACGCCCACTCAAAGCTTTGGGCTTAGGCATTCTTTGCAATTTAGCTTCTTCTAATAACCAGTATTCAATATTAAAAGCTTCTTGTCGAGGCAGTGAAGTATAAGATGAAATAGCTTCTGCGCCTTTCATTACATTAATCGCATTAATATAAAACTCAGAAGCTACCCTTGCCGTTTGTTTGTCTTTAGCAAAACTGAACATACCAATTCCTGGATATAAAATTATCACCGGGTTGGCGTCACGCATTGCTGGACTATTGGCATGCTTGCAAGAAGTATAATAATCGCCATACATTTTTCTGTAGGTTTCAAATAAGGGGGCTAGTTTTTCTTTAACCCCTCTTAGATCAGTTAAATCTTCTGTGGCATTTAAGTTCAACACCAATGGAGAAATTTTAGTTCTTAAAAAATGATCGGGGCAGCTGGTGCCTAACATAGCCAACCGAGCTAAATCATTTGAATTAATAAATTCTAATACACGATCATCGTCGGTGAAATGTCCAACCATTTTTGCAGCAGAACTACAAAAGCCTCTTAAGATAGGCGCTAATGCTGCTGCTTGATTTAATCTATGCTCCGCATCTGCTGATTTAATTTTTTGACCTGAAAATACATTTCCCTTTTTAGCTACATTAGAATTAATATAATCTGCACATTTTTCAATAACCTCTAAAGTATTCACATAACTCTCATAAGCAGTATCACCCCAGGTAAATAAACCATGCGAGCCTAGCATAATGCCAATGATACCCAAATTTTTATCTAAACATTCTTTTAATTGTAAGCCTAAATCAAAACCGGGTTTTTGCCAAGGCACCCATCCTATTTTTCCTCCAAATAATTCCTTAGTAATTTTTTCTCCATCGTTTGCAGCTGCAATAGCAATGGCTGCATCGGGATGTAAATGGTCAATATGTTTGAAAGGTAAAAAACCATGCAAGGCTGTATCAATGCTTGGTGCCTTAGAAGCTAAATCATAAATACAATGATTAAATAATTCTACCATTTCATCTTCATGTGCTAAACCTTTATATCTATTTTTTAAACTTCTTAGTCTATCTATATATAAAGCAGCCAATCCATTTTTTTGCATCGTGCCTAAATCCCCTCCACTACCTTTCACCCACATTACTTCTACCTCCGCTCCTGTTAAAGGATCCTTGGCCATCGCCTTACAAGAAGTATTACCCCCACCATAATTTGTTAAACGCAAATCGGCCCCTAATAAATTAGAACGGTATACTAATAATTCTACTTCGTCACCTTTTAATGCCGCTGCTTTCTTTTCATCCCATAAATAACTTACATGCTTAAACTCTTTCACTGTTAATTTTTTTAATGACTCAAATAACTATACTGTTATTTATTAATGATGATTATTATTCCCATATCCCACAACCAATACTGAAATGATAATTATAACAATACCTGCAATGATGGTAATATTTGTTTTTTTACTAACCCCCTTCCATTCTTTCAAAACCAAACCCCACATGTTAGCTACTAAAATAATAAAGGCCATATGTAAAATCCAAGAACTAGGGCCATTGCCTAATTTGCTTTCTCCCATTCCGTAAAAAAAGAATTGTAAGAACCAAGTGGTGCCTGCCAATGCTGAAAAAATATAATTTTTTAATAAAGGAGTTTGCTTATTTGTATAATCTCCAAAAGTTTTGTTACGTGCATTTAAAATCATGCACCAAATAAAATTAGTGGTTAAACCTCCCCATAATAAGACCACATAAATAACATTGTTGCGATATAAAAATTCACCCTGGCCTGGATACGCTAATTTCCAAGCATCATTGGCAATGGTTCCCATTATTTGTCCTGCTTCTAATCCAAAATTAAAACAAGCACTTAATACACCAGACACAATAGAGACTAGCATGCCTAATGCAAATTTATATTCTGTATTGGAGGCGGCGGCATCTGCAGCGCTTAGTTCTTTTTCTTTCATCACCCCTGCTTTACCACTTACAATAATACCCACTATACAAATTAATAATCCAATAAGTACAGTTATGCCCCAACCAGAATGAAGCATCATGCTAAATGTATCTTTATCCGCTACTGGATTAAAATCATAATAAATAGCAGGAATGACTGCTCCAAATACCATACATAAACCTAGAATGATACTACTACCTAGTGATACGCCTAAATAGCGAACACCTAAGCCATAGGTTAAGCCACCAATACCCCATAAAATACCAAAGAAATAAGTAAGGGCAATAACAGCGCCTCCTGTGCTTTTAATAATTTCAACAAAACCAGGTATGGTTAAATAGGCAGCAAGGGGTGGTACAATTAACCAAGAAAATAAACCGCCCACTATCCAGAAGCTTTCCCAATTCCAGCCTTTTACTTTTTTATAAGGCATATAAAAGCTGCCCGAAGCAAAGCCACCTATAAAATGAAAAATAACGCCTAATAATGCATTCATAGCTGAACGGTTAAATGATTAAATTTACCACTACAATCTAAGGAATTTTAGGCTTTATAGGTTTGAAATAGGCTAAAAATTCGATGAAATAAAGGCCTTATTTCATCTTTTGCCAAATAGCCTCTTTTTCTAGCAAGCTCAACTTAGCCAAGTCTAAACCATTGCCCTTGGCATAGGATTCCATGAGTTCAAATCGCTTTTTGAATTTCTTATTGGTTTTTTCTAAGGCGGTCTCAGGGTCTATTTTTAAAAAACGCGCATAATTGATTAAACTAAAAAATACATCCCCTAATTCATCTTCCATCTTCTCATGGTCGTTTTGAGCAACCTCATGCTGCAGCTCTCCAATCTCCTCATTCACTTTATCCCAAACCTGTTCTTTATTCTCCCATTCAAAACCGACTTGTTTTACTTTTTCCTGAATCCTTAAAGCCTTCACCATAGAAGGTAAACTATGAGGCACACCACTTAAGATAGTTTTTTTACCATCCCCTTCTTTTAACTTAAGTTGTTCCCAATTTAATTTCACTTGCTCTTCGGTCTCTGCTTTTACATCGCCATAAATATGCGGATGTCTATGAATTAATTTTTTTGAAATGCCTGCAATCACCTCCTCTAAAATGAATTCATTTTTTTCAGAAGCTATTTTAGTATAAAATAAAATATGTAATAATAAATCGCCAAGCTCTTCTTTAATACCCTGCCAATCTTCTTCAATAATAGCATCTACTAATTCATATAACTCTTCAATAGTATTACTTCTTAAGCTATGAATAGTTTGTTTTTTATCCCAAGGGCATTCTGCTCTTAGTCGGTCCATGATGGCCACTAGTTCTAAAAAGTTTTTGGAAATATTTTCTTGAGACATAATTTGAAATATAATTTAAGTGAGACTTATAAATTAAATAAAGAAAGTAGAATAAAAATAAACATGAGGCCTGCCATTAATAATGCGGTCAAGATGTTAAGAATTACAAACTTCAATACAGTTTTTAACCTAGATTGATTGAAGTGATTGAGTAAAGCTTTGTATACGTAATAGAACATTAAGATTGATGTAATAATTGCTGCTGCTCCGAATGGGGGCCTTTTAAAAATAAACTCAGTGGATAAACTAAAAAGTTTTAAAGCAAATAAAATAATAAAAAATGCACAGTAAATATGTATACTGAAAATGAGGTGATCAACAAAGTAGTGATTTTTATTACGGCGGTTTAAAATCCATAAGAACAAAGCAAACATGGGTAAGGAAATGTAAAGCATGCGTGAAAAATAATGTTCAAACTGCTCCACTAAGGCCGTTCCAAATTTGAATTTATCATTTTTGAACTTATCGTTTAACCCAATTGATTTTCTAATTAATGCGGACTCAAACCAATTATTTTTCTTTGCTGTAGGTAGTTTTGATTGCAATGAATCATAAGCCCCAATTGTTTTATAGGATATAGAATCACCGCCTATTTGAAGATGTAAACTATTTTCTTTTTTAGGATTTACTTTTTTTGGTTCTTCTTGTTTAGGATCTATTTTTTTAAGATCTATTTTTTTTGATACAAGCGAATTGGGTAATATAGGATTTGGTAATACAGGATTGGGTAGAGCTATTGCAGGGATAGGCTTTACTATCTCTGGTTTATTCACTTGTTCTCCTGAAAAAATAAATAAAAAGAAAACAGTAGAGATGAATAAATACATTCTTATAGGGTGAATGTAATTAGCCCTTTGGCCATCCATATATAATTGTGTAAGCTTTGCTGGTTTGAACAAAAGAAGCTTCAATGTCTTCCATAGCTTTCCATCAAAATGCGTAAGGTCTTGAAAGAAATGCATAATCAAATGCCCAAAGCTTTCCTTTACTTCTACATTCTCTTGCCCACATTTATGACAAAACCTACCCATGACGGTCTCACCACAGTTCAAACAATTCTTCTCTTTTCTTTCTTGTAAATGGGACATAGGGTAAAGACTTGGCTCTAAGTTAATCTTGGTTTAGCTATAAAAAAACTTTAATTACTTTATAATTTTTAAAATTTTCTCTTCTTTGAACGATAGGTATCCGTTTGAGAATGACAATTAGGACATAGTAATCTTAAATTTGAAAGAGAATGATTAGTTCGGCTTCCATCAATATGATCTAGTTCTAACTTAATAGACTTCCCATTCCAAGAATCAATCAAACAAACACTACAAATATTTTTCAGAACACCTTCCTTTAGCAATCTATTTTTTAGTTTATACGTTTGGAAATGCGGGTGAACTCCTTATAAAATTTCATTTAAGTCAATCTTTGAAGGAGTATTCTTATTTCCACCCTTAAGTCCTTGATTGGGAGTATAACAATCATATAAAATAGCTAGCCTTTTTAAAGTATTGAAATGGATATTTAGTTTAGCAGCAGCTTGCGCCATTGAATTACTCGTTTTACAAACTTCTATAATCTTCACTTTTGAAATTTTTGTTTTCATCTTACACTAATTTATACAAAAAAAAATCCCTCTCGAAATAATCGAGAGGGATTGTGCCTCAGGCGGGAATCGAACCCGCACGGGCGTTGCGGCCCACAGGATTTTCTTACTACTATGGTTTTCACCACCCTATTCTGGTTTGTAGTCTGGACTATGCCTTCACCATTTCTTTCGATTTAGGTGCTCCGTGTCTAGTCTCTACACGTTCCCTTTCGGGCTTCGCTCGGTATTCCCATTTTAAAGGGTTCGCCGAATTTACGGAGTTCTACATCTTCAATTTCTCGAAGCGCACTCAAATTTTGTTCAACCAAAGAACAATGTCTAAGTCCTGCGTGTCTACCAGTTCCACCACCAAGGCGTCTTCATCAGACTTAAAAAAAATCCCATCCCGAGTCCTCGGGAGGAGATTTTTGGAGCGAAAGACCGGGCTCGAACCGGCCACCCCGACCTTGGCAAGGTCGTGCTCTACCAAATGAGCTACTTTCGCTTGTATAAGAACTATTTTTAGGACTGCAAAAATAACGAAACAGCGCTCTTAAACAAATTTTTTTTCTTACTTATACTCAGGCTTATACTGAGAGCTAGATTGCACTTCTGGATTAGGTTTAACGAAACGGCTATTGTAAAGTTGAGTACAATTACCTAAAACCAATGCTAGTATAGCAAAAAGAGCAACATAGAAAAAGAATCGAGAAGAACTTACCCAGTTAGTGGCGATATCTTTTTCTGCTGTATTATCTTGTAAATCTTGTGACATATTGTTTATTTCGGATGCAAAAATAGCAACAAGTTCTTAATAATGAACTAGTTTGGTCACTATTTTGCTAAAATATTGCTTGTTTTTAATAAAGTATTGATAAACCACGGATCCAGGATAAACGCCCTCTAGTGTTTCTAAGGCTTTGGGAGACTGGCTTCTTTTCAATTTACCAGAGAATACATAAGCCATATAAGCAAGATGCGCTTTGGCAATAGCAAAAAAGAAGCTCCTATCACCACTTAATAAGCCCTTATAGGCTGAAATAGCATCTAAACTAAACCTAGCTGGTAATTTCCATATAAGTGAGGATAAAGGCAAATTCTTAGTGAGCATAATAAGGTTGTTTCTGAAATTTAAAAACACTTTACGACCCCCTCTTGGCAAGGTACCTGCTCCTACATGATACACTATGGACTGTGGACAAGCATAAATCTTGTACCCTGTTAATTGTAGTCTCCAACATAAATCTATTTCTTCTTGATGTGCAAAAAAGCTGGCATCAAAACCATTCATTGCATGAAATAATTCAGAGCGGATCATCATAGAAGCACCAGTGGCCCAAAAAATAGGTGCAGCAGTATCATACTGTTTATTGTCTTTTTCACATACATCAAATACGCGTCCTCTTGAAAATGGATACCCTAGTGCATCTATCCAACCTCCTGCAGCCCCTGCATATTCAAATACTTCTTTATTATTATAAGATAATATTTTAGGCTGACAAGCTGCAATAGTTTTATCAGACTCCAATAAATTTACCATGGGCTCAATCCAATGAGGATCAACTTCAACATCTGAATTTAATAAAACATAATAATTAGCTTTCACTTTTTGCAAGGCCCAATTATAACCGCCCGCAAAACCTTCGTTTGAACTATTCGTAATTAATTTAACTGCGGGGAATTTTTCTTTCACTAAAGAAATGGAATTGTCGGAAGAACCATTATCGGCCACCACCACTTCGAAATTTTCATACTGAGTCGCTAAAACGGATGGCAAGAATTTTGCTAAATAACCGGCCCCGTTATAATTTAGTATGACTATAGAGACAAGCGGTTTCAAGGTAATTGTTTTTGCGAATGTAAGCCCAAAATATGGGAAATTGATGTAAAAAAACTAACTTACAGCAATGAATACGGGAAGTTTTTTACATAGAAACCTAGATTTACTCAATCATCCCTTGGGGTAGTTCAACTACCTCCTATTTTTTTGTATGCAAGCGGAATTTATTTTTCGTATTTGTATCCTGCTTTCAGCACAATTTTATTTCCCAATAATATAATTTCCATTCATTTAATTTATAGAAATGACTCATTCAACTATTAGTTCCAATGCCGCTAAATATTTAGCACTAGAAGAACATTATGGCGCTCATAACTACCACCCTCTTCCAGTAGTACTCGAAAGAGGGGAAGGTGTTTATTTATATGATGTAGATGGTAAAAAATATTTCGATTTTCTAAGTGGTTATTCTGCCGTGAACCAAGGGCATTGTCATCCAGCCATTATTGAGGCTTTACAAAAACAAGCCAGTAAACTCACTTTAACATCTCGCGCTTTTCATAATAATTTATTGGGCGAGTATGAAAAGTATATCTCCGACTATTTTGGATACGATAAAGTACTTCCCATGAATACTGGTGTGGAAGGCGGAGAGACGGCTATTAAATTAGCGCGCCGTTGGGGATACAATGTAAAAGGCATTGCTGAAAATAAAGCTAAAATTATTTTTGCTGAAGGAAATTTTTGGGGACGCACACTAGCTGCTATTTCTTCGTCCACCGACCCCAGTAGCTTTAAAGGTTTTGGCCCTTATATGCCAGGCTTTGGTTTAGTACCTTATAATGATTTAGTAACTTTAGAAGAGGCTTTGAAAGATAAAGAAGTAGCTGCATTTATGGTAGAGCCTATTCAGGGTGAGGCCGGTGTAGTCATCCCCGATGATGGTTATTTAAAAGCAGTGCGTGATTTATGTGATAAGTACAATGTTTTATTCATTGCAGATGAAATTCAAACGGGTCTAGCTAGAACAGGGAAAATGTTAGCCTGCGATCATGAAAATGTAAAACCCGATATATTAATATTAGGTAAAGCATTGAGTGGAGGCACGCTTCCTATTTCTGCAGTACTAGCTAGCAATGAAATTATGATGCAAATTTTACCAGGCGAGCATGGTTCTACCTATGGTGGAAACCCTTTGGCTTGCGCAGTGGCTATAAAGTCATTAGAAGTTTTGAAGTCGGAGAAGATGGCAGAGAATGCAGCAAAAATGGGAGAAAGATTAAGAACTGGACTTGCAAATTTAAATTCTCCCTTTATAACCACCATTCGCGGTAAAGGTTTATTAAACGCAATTGTGATAAAACATGAGAACCCTGAAGCAAGTTGGGATTTATGTCTACACTTAAAAGATTTAGGCTTACTCGCCAAACCTACCCATGGAGATAAAATAAGATTTGCACCTCCCTTAATTATAACTGAAAAACAAATTGATGAAGCCGTTGCAATTATTGGGGCTGGTTTGAAACTTTTATCTTAGGTAAAAAAGTCATTACTAATATGCCTGCAGAAATGATAATGCAAGCATATAATGCCCATTTCTTTTGCGGACACTCTCCCATTTGACAGGTAGACATAATTAAATAATTTCTAAAGCTCCATGCTAAAAGCATAGCAGCAAATACCATATTGAACCTTTTTGCCCATATATAAGGAAGCGCAAAAAATAGCAAAGCTAAAACTGCGAAAAAACTTAAGAACTTACCTGCCTGACCAAAACTACTTCCTGCTGCATCCCAACCAGTAATTGTCCAGTTTCTGCTTTCAATAAATATCAAAGGCTGCGTAGTGCAATAAATAAGTAATAAGCAAAGAATAATACCGATGGGTTGAGAATATTTCATAGTAATTCAAAATTACTATATTTTACGTGAAATATCAATCATAGTAATTCTCTTTGCTTATTAGTTATCCTATTTAATTTATTATTAATCATATCAAATTTAAAAACAATTTTAAATTTACTTTTAAATGGTAACAAATACAGTTATGATTGCGGATATACATAATATAATAATTACAGATATCAATAGGACTTTTTTACTCTTTTTTATAGATGCTTTAACCTTTGTTCCATCATAGATCCAAATAGATGTATTTAAAAAGATTAAAGAAATTAACACAGAGCCAATAAAAGGTAGTGTTAACAAAATAGTTTTATAGACTAACGGAAAAAAATTGTTTGACATTTTATTTTTTAATTTTATTTTTTTCTATAACAACCACTTCATACCTCCCTAACTCGTCCATACTAATCGTGATATTAAAATTAGCATAAGAACTCCAACCAATGGTCAATCCATCAATCTGAACACCATATGTATTTACACCAGTGATTATAAAATTAGAGGAATAATTTGAAGGATTAAAACTTATACTAGACATATTCATTTGTTGCCAAGAATAGAAACCAATTCCAGTATAGAATAAAGTCGGAGTCCCGACTATTTGACCACTAGTATTTGTATTAAAAAATAAATGTAAAATATACTTCCCAATTTTATCCTTATTCAGAATAGAACCAGCACCAAACTGCGCATGATGATACCCAGCAGTGCCAGGTCCTTCGTCTTCGTCATCATCATCAAATGATTGAATTGAATTTGATTTATTTTTCGAAGTAGGACTTATACTAGAGTCTAAGACTAGAGTTGATCTTACGGCTTCATATTTTATTTCTGTTCCAATTTCCTTAAATACTTCCTTAAACACATTTAAGCTTAGATTCTTAATTTTTGCTTGATTTGAATTTTCATCAATTGTAAAAGTTACTTTGCTTTCACTAGGATTCATTATTTTTATCAAACCTTGTTCTCCCACAATTTCTTTCAACTGTTTAATGGCATTAGTTTGTTTGTCCTGTATTGTTAATTCGCTTTCTTTTTTTGTACATGAAATGGTGAACATAAGTAAAAAAAGTAAGCTTATGTTTCTTACATTAATTTTGATTTTCATAATTGTTTTTATTTTCACCAAAAGTATATTTCTAGAGTAGTGAAAATCGCAGTATTAATACTTGCCAAAAAGCAGCTATTTACCCCCCTTAATTAAGAAATAGTAGTTTGACATAAAAAAACCCCTCAATAATTGAGAGGCTTTATATTTTAGTGAGGTCGAGAGCGGATTCGAACCGCTGTGGGAGCTTTTGCAGAGCTCTGCCTAGCCACTCGGCCACCCGACCCTAATCTAGTATGCGAAAATAACGCAAAGAACTTAATTATAAAAGAATTTTACAGCTATTCCTATTTAAACGACATTTGTATCACAAATAATTCAATATGCAGGCAATTGGCGCATCAGAACTCATCATTAACGACCGCGGAGCTATTTATCACTTAAATGTACGTCCGGAAGAGATTGCGGACACTATTATCACCGTAGGCGACCCTGAAAGAGTTGCATCCGTGAGTAAATACTTCGACCGTATTGAACATAAACTAGCGCATAGAGAATTTATTACCCATACCGGCACTATTGGACAAAAAAGAATTTCAGTATTAAGTACGGGTATTGGTCCAGACAATATTGACATTGCCTTAAATGAAATTGATGCACTAGTCAATATAAATTTTGATACTAGAACTATTAATGATCAAAAAAAATCGGTTTCAATAATTCGTATGGGCACTTGTGGTTCTTTACAAGGCGAAGTAGGTGTGAATGAATTAGTAGCTGGCACACACGGATTAGGTATTGACAATGTTTTACATTTTTATGAGAGGATAAATAATGAAGAAGAAAAAGCCATCTTAGCTGCTTTTGAAGAGCATACAAATATTACGGCTCATAAAATTCAACCTTATATTGCCTCGGCAAGTGCTGGTTTATTAAAACATTTTACAGAAGGTTATAGTCATGGCATTACTGTTACTTGCCCGGGTTTTTACGGCCCTCAAGGACGCATCTTAAGACTTCCTTTAAAAATGCCCAACCTAGTGGATCAAATGACCAGCTTCAGATTCGGGCAACATAGAATAGCTAATTTTGAAATGGAAACATCTGCTATTTATGGCTTGTGTAATTTATTAGGGCATCAATGTTTAAGTATTAATGTAATTATTGCCAACAGAGTAAAAAAAGAATACAGCAAGGATATGGGTAAGGCTGTTGATCATATGATACAAAAATCATTAGGTATACTTGCAGGCATTTAAAAAAATATTAAAATGAATATTCCATTTTCAAAATACCAAGGCACGCAGAACGATTTTGTCATACTAGACAACCGTTCAGGCAATATCAAATTAAGCGAAGTACAAATTCAATTTATTTGTGATAGAAGAAAAGGCATTGGCGCCGATGGGTTAATGTTACTAGGCACTGCAGCAGGTTTTGATTTCTCAATGACTTATTATAATGCCAATGGCAAGGAAGGTTCTATGTGTGGTAATGGTGGACGCTGTTTAACCCAGTATGCATTTGACCAAGGCATTAAAAAAGATACTTACTGCTTTATAGCCAGTGATGGCCCACATGAGTCAAAAATTGATGCTGAAGGCTGGGTGCATTTAAAAATGATTGATGTAAAACTGATTGAGAAAAATATTGAAGGCGACGTAAAATTTTATGTATTGGACACAGGCTCTCCTCATTATATTGAATTTGTGGACAGTGTTAATAGTGTGGATATTCTGGGACTAGGACAAATGATTCGCTACAATGAAAGATTTAAAGCAGAAGGTATTAATATAAATTTTGTTCAGCGAGAGGAAGGACAGCTATTTGTTAGAACCTATGAACGCGGCGTGGAGAATGAAACTTTTAGTTGTGGCACTGGGGTAACCGCTTCTGCCTTAATAGCTGGCATAGAAAAATTGGGAGAGCAAAAAATTAATATTGAAACCTTGGGCGGAAAATTAGCAGTAAGCTTTAACAATAGAGGAGATAATATATTTGACAATATTTATTTAATGGGTCCCGGTACTTTTGTTTTTAGCGGGTCATTGGATATTTAAAATTCAGTATAGATTGGATTGGATTGGATTGGAATAGATTGGGATAGATTGGATTAGAATAAAAAAATAAATTCTTATGGCACTTTTCAATGTTCGTGTGTATGGCTTATTACTAGACGCTCAAAATAGATTACTCGTGAGTGATGAATATATTAGAGGAGAATTTTTTACCAAACTTCCTGGAGGCGGGCTTGAATTTGGTGAAGGTACCCGTGATGGCTTAGCTAGAGAATTTATGGAAGAAACGGGTATTACAGTAACTGTAGGAGCACATTTATATACCACCGATTTTTTTCAAATATCGGCCTTTAATAAAAAAGACCAGATTATCCCCATTTATTATATGGTGCATAGCAGTGATACTGCAAAGATTAAAACGAGTGAGAAAAATTTTGACTTCAGCCCAGCACAAATTGCTGATAAAAATGGAACTTTTGAGTCCTTCCGTTGGGTCGATTTTGAAAGCTTGAATGAAGACAGTATGAGTCTGCCTATTGATAAAGTAGCTATTCAAATGTTTAAGCAAAGCTTCTAAATCTCATTGTCCAACCCCATTGCTTGTAATTTCATTTTCTTAGCAACATCGTGCCCAACATAATTTTCAATTCTGCCTTCAATAAAAGAAATTAAGGGAGTTAATATAATGGCCATGGTAAACTTGTACAAATAATTTACCACACAAACAGCTAATACGGTAGACCAACTCCAACCATTTCCTATTTTAAAGGCTATAAATAAAACCACAAAACTATCAACCAATTGAGAAACTAGGGTTGAACCAGTGGCGCGTAGCCATATCATTTTATCTCCAGTCATTTTTTTAATTTTATGAAAAACATACACATCAATGAACTGACTTACTAAAAATGCAACCAAACTTCCTACAATAATCCACATACCCTGTCCAAAAATAGATTCAAAAGCCAATTGCATATTGGGCATACCATTAGCTGTTTTAGATTCCACCCAAAATTGTGCAGGGGCTATTTTCATGGCTACATAAAACATTATAAAAGCATAACTAATTAATGCCACGGCCGTATAACTAATTCTGCGCACTGCTTTTGGCCCAAAATATTCATTGACAATATCTGTTATTACAAACTCAAGTGGCCATAACAAAACACCACAGGTTAAATTAAAAGAAAGATTAGGCACTCCAAACAAAGTAAAATTAGAGGGAGCTAGTCCGAATACTTTTTCTAAAGAAAATATTTTACCTCCAATACATTCTGCAATTAAAGCATTGGCTACGAAAAAAGCCATAATACCTAGAAATAATTTAGTGGGTTTGTCTTTTAAAATAGAATGAATCATAATTCAATTTAAATAATAAGTAAGATAATTTGTAAAAATAACATCAAAAGGTTAATAATTGTTTGCCACTTGGGTAAATCAACCTGTTTTTTTCTAAGAAGATTAATTATAAACCAAATAACAAATACTAAGTTCACAAATGGAGCCATTTCAAGGCCTAAAACAGCCATAAAATTGGCCACCCCAGCTGGTATTTTTAACCAAGAAAAAAACAGAAAAGCGGTTGTAAATAAATAGAAGGCATTACATATAATAGCAAGCTTAGCAGTAAAGGCAAAAGAGGTACTATTTTTCATTCTATTTTTTAACATTTACAAGATACTAAAATTACTTAAAAAGCCTTTTTAGTCGTAGGTTTGTTAGTATAAATATATGAATATGTTGAAGTCTATTTTTAAGTCGGCCCTACCCAATATTATCGCAGTGGCCCTATTTGCCATTGTAGCCATAATTTACTGTAAACCTGCTCTGGAAGGAAAGGTATTGCAACAACAAGATATTACACAATGGAAAGGAATGGCGCAGGACGCAATGGTCTATGCAGAAAAGAACGGACAACACCCTCTATGGACTAATAGTATGTTTGGAGGTATGCCTACTTATCAAATTACAGGAGTTCCAGGCTTCGCCTATTCTGTTGGAATCTTAGACCAAATTTTTACTTTAAAATTAGCCGAGCCCATTAGTTTATTTTTCTTAGCCTGCTTATGTTTTTATTTCTTAGCACAGGTACTTGGTTTTAATACCATCATAAGTGTTATTGGGGCATTGGGATATAGCTATGCCACCTACAACCCTATTATTGTAACCGTTGGCCATATTACTAAAATGCACGCCATTGCTTATTTACCTTTCTTTATTGCAGCTATACTTTTAATTTTTCAAAAAAAGTATTTGTGGGGAAGTCTGCTCACAGGTCTTGCCACTGCTTTATTTGTAGGAGCCAACCATATTCAAATAACTTATTACGGTTTAATTATTGTAGCCTTTATGTCCATTTTCTTTCTAATAAAATGGATCATTGAAAAAGATTATAATCATATACTTAAAACATTTGCAGCAGCATGTATTGGTGGTTTATTGGGTGTTGCGGTGAATGCCCCTTTATTGGCTAGTACTTATGAATATGGGAAGGAATCTATAAGAGGTGGAAGTGTACTCGTAAATAAGGATAGTAAAACCACTGCTACAGGATTAAATAAAGACTACGCTTTTTCTTATAGTATGTTTAAAACAGAGCCACTGGTTTTAATGTTCTCAGGTATTTATGGAGGTGCTAGTGGTTTAAACCAAATAGACCCTGCTAATTCCAAAGCAGTAGAAACCTTACAACAGATGCCAGCACAGATAGGACAACAGCTACAAGGTTTTGTTTCTCTTTATTGGGGTGGTATTGGAGGAACTTCAGGGCCCCCATACGCTGGCTTAGTTATTTGTTTATTTGCTTTTATAGGAATATCAAGTTCAACTAACCCACACCGCTGGTGGATTACAGCCACTATTGTTTTTGCATTAATGCTAAGTGCAGGAAGTTATTTCGAAGCTTTTAATGTTTTCATGTTTGATCATTTACCACTTTACAATAAGTTCAGAGCCCCTAGCATGATAATGATTATTCCTACATTATTGTTAGGCGTTATGGCTTTATATGGAATGGCCGCCATTAGTGTAGAAAGCGATTTTAAAACTATACTAAAAAAATACAAACCAAGTTTTATTCTTACAGGATTAATTCTTGCTACTGTATTTTATATTTACTTCACCAGTAGTTTCAAAAGCGAATCTGAAATTAATTTATTGTCTCAAATTGCTAAAATTCCTGACGCGAACCAAAAAGCCGCCTTTGATACTCCTGCGCATGATTTAGTGAATGCTATTGCTACCGATAGAAAATCATTAATTGAAGGTGATATTATAAAATTCTTTTTATTCTTAGGCTTAATTATTGCCTTAGTATTTTTAGCCATTAAAAAAGTAATTAACCAAACCATTTTATTAGTTGGTTTTGGGGTTTTATCTATGATTGACTTATTCCAAGTAAATATTAAATATTTAAAATCGGAAAATTTTGTAGAAGCGAATGAAAATGAAAATATATTTGCCTTAAGCCCCTTAGATATTGCTTTGAAAAAAGATACAAGTACTTACAGAGTGCTTGATATTCGTGGCGGTATAAATAACGCCTTTAATGGTGGCGCTTTAATTGCCTACCACCATAAAACTGTGGGTGGTTATAACCCTGCTAAATTGAGCATTTACCAAGACCTTATCGAAAACCAATGGTATAAGTTTCCCAACTGTATGCCTACCATGAATATGTTAAATACAAAGTATCTTATCTCTGGTGATCCTGCATTGGATACAGTAGTTAATAAAGCAGCACTAGGTAATGTTTGGTTTGTAAAAGGTATTCAATACGAAAAAGGCCCTGCAGAAGTAATGCACCGACTAGACAACTTTAATCCAAAGGATACGGCCATCATTGAACAAAAAGATAAGATAGAAGACTTAAATAATATTCAAGTGGACGATTCAGCCCAAATTGCTTTAGTCAATAATAATAACGATGAAGTCAATTACAAAAGTAGTAGCACTAAAAAGCAACTAGCTGTATTTAGCGAGATTTATTATAAGCAAGGTTGGAAAGCCTATATTGATAATGCAGAAGTTACAATTGTAAAAGCCAACTATGTACTAAGAGCCTTGGTGGTTCCAGCTGGAACTCATTCAATTCGTTTTGAATTTAAACCTGTTATAGTGAACACTGCACAAAAAGCTTCCTCTGCCGCCTCTATTATACTTTGGGGCTTATTAGTAGGGTTAGGTTTTACTAGTTTTAAAAAATGGAAAAGTAAAAGCAATTAATTGATGACTCTATCTATAATAATATGTAGTTATAATCGCGCAAGCTATATAGAAGCTGCATTAGATAGTTTATATAATCAATCTGCAGGCTTGCAAAATTTTGAGGCTATTATTGTAGACAATAATTCAACAGATAACACAGCCGATGTATTTAAAAATTGGAGGGCTTCACATGCAAATGGCAGTTTCACTTATTTAACAGAACCCAATCAAGGAGCTTCCTTTGCGCGTAACACAGGTGCTACTCATGCAAAAGGCCAATGGCTTTGTTTTATGGATGATGATGCCATAGCAAATTCAAATTATGTTGAAAATATAATAAAGCATATTAAAACCAAACCAGCCGTCGTTGGATTTGGAGGTCGCATCATTCCAAAATATATTCCTTCAGAACCTAAATGGATGAGCTACTATGTTTCCTCACTTGTAGGCAACTTTGATTACGCTCCTACTGCATGCGCCTTTGAAAATGGAAAGTACCCCTTGGAATCGAATATGATAGTTAGAAAAGATATTTACGATTTTATAGGAGGTTTTAATACAGCATTACCTGGTGTTATGGGTACTTTAAGAATTGGAGGAGAAGGTAAAGAATTATTTTACAAAATTTTAGCACTAGGCCATACTATTTATTACGACCCCAGTATTTGCGTGCAACATATAGTAGAAGTTAAAAAATTAACAGCGGAATATATGTACCGAGTGGCTAGTGGTATTGGTAGAGGAGAGAAAACAAGAACTTTAAGTATTTCTAAAGGATCTTATTTGAAAAAAATTATGGAATATTTATTTAAACTAGGAGCTGCCTTTGTTTTAGGATTTAAATATTTATTGCAATGCAAGCCTGCAAAAACCTGGCCCGTCATTCAATTTAGGATTGATGCTTTGAAAGGCTTATTGGGCTGAGAAAACTAGTGCTGGTAATAGACTAGCAGTTTTAATCTTAGAACTAATTTTTAATAGCATAAATCATTCCGCTATTCTCAGATACATGATGCTCATGTCTTAGTGTGAATTCATTGTCTATCAAAACTTTTTCAATGGTAGTTGATCCTTTTTCATGCCATTCAATAATGGCCACCACTACATTATTTAAATAGGTAGATTCTTTTAGCATATCAAAAATTACATATTCCTCCCCCTCACAATCTAGCTTGAGTAATATTTTAGCATTTGGGTTTTCAGCTAGTACTAATTCAAACACCTCTTTTATAGAAACTAATTGTACCTCAATAACCTGACCTATTTTTTTTCCATACTCATTTTTCTGTTCAATAGTAGAGGCCGACAATAATCCACTTTCAAATAGGGCAATGGATCTTTTTTCATTCACATTACTCACACCCTCATTGATTAATTTTATTTTACTAGCCATAACAGGGTTAGCTGCTACATTCATACTTGCTTCTGCAAAAGTTTCAGGGAAGGGCTCATAGCCATATACATTTTTCACATAGGGTTGAGAAGCGAAATACAAAGAAGCTACCCCTACATTCATTCCAATATCAATGACTACTAAATTATTATGAGAGGTTTCAATATTATAAATTTTTTCTATAAATATTTCATACAAAACGGCCATATTCGACAGGGAGGCTACTTTAAATAGAAGTCCCTCCACTTCTACTGTAAAATAGGTATTCGTAGTTTCTGTTACCTTAAATAGTGGGTTTGCTAATATTTCGATAAGAAAATGCATACTAAACCCAAACTGATCTAATTGAGCTATACATATAGTATTACCCGAAGTAGTTAACAATAAAATTCTATTCCTTACTTGCATACTAGCCGCCCAATGTTTGGGAAGTTTGTAAAATGCAAATAAATAAGCAAGCTTTAAATGCTTTAACTTAAAAAAGAAAAAACAAAAAGAAATAAATTTATTTATAATTCTAGTTACACTCATTATTATTCAATATTTACCCAATTATTTTTTTATATTTTTCTACTATTTATATTTTCTATTAATTCATTTATTTTTTACCCATCTTACTTGTGAGAAAAGCAAATATACCTGAAAATAAATTTATGTATACCGAACTTAGTTCTGGGTTATAAATTAAATCGTTTTTTATAATTTTAATGCATCTTAGTACATCTTTTTTCATAGCCCCAGTTAAACCTTTGGCCTTCAACAATAAATACAAGCCATTTCGAATAATATAATAAATGCGAATAGGAGAATGCGTTATACGCATTGTCTTTTTAAAATTAGCCAATGACCTACCTTCAATTAGTTTCCCAAGTGCATGATTTAATACAATATTTGAAAACATTAAATTAATATACCCTCTCTGTATTACTTGGTAAGAAAACTCAGCGTCCACAAAATCTATAAATAAATCTTCATTAAATGTTCCTATGTTTTTTTTCAAGGATAGATTCAATATGGAACCAGATGTAATTAATGTAAGGACTTCTTCGGGCTTATCTTTAGCTATAGTAAAATGAGGTTGGCAGTTTACCCCAAACTGTACCACATTATTATAAGCAGCTAATTGAATTTGCAGTTTATATTTTTCAAAATCGCCAGCTTTGAAAGCAGAGTCCTGATCCATGGTCAATAAATAATCGTAGTTATTTCGAGTCGCTTCTTCCACTGCCCTATTTAATCTCTTGGCGATGCCTTCATTGGCATTGAAATAATAGTATTGAATAGAAGGGTGCAGTTTAGATAAGGCCTCCTCTATGCCCGGTGTCTTGGTTTCGCTATTGTCATATACATATAATTGCTTTAGGCCCTGAACATAGGTTTTTATGTTATCGGACAAAAGCTGAATATCAGGATGATATAATATAACTACCCCTGCAATGTTCATCCTATGAATGATTTAGTATACCCAAATTTATGCCAATTAGATAAAACCACCTTCTTTTCTGCAGTAATTATTGATTATGCTTAAATTTTAAGCATAAATATTTATCTTGTACAAGCTATGAGTAGTAAAACAAATAATTTTTCTATTATTATTCCTTTTAAATCGGGGAAGAAATATCTATTAGATTGTTTGCATTCAGTTTTAGCACAAGACTACCCCCACTTTAACATTCTTATTTTAGCAGACAATACCAGCAATATCGATGATTCATTAGATGCAGTGCATGCCATTCAGCATAGTAAAATTAGCGTTCATGTTTCAAACCAAAATTTAGATATTCTTCAAAACTGGGGACGCATAAAAGACTTAGCTAAAAATGAATACATGACCATACTAGGTTATGACGACTTATTAGAGAAAACTTTTCTTTCTACAATTAACGAATTAATAAATGAGGAACCAGAAGCCAGTTTATACCATACACATTTTAAATATATCAATAGCAAGAGTGAATTCATTAAAATATGTCAACCCTTGCCTACTAGTTTAAACGCAAGCGAATACCTTGAACATGCTTTGAATGAAACAATTGACATTATGGCCACTGGTTATGTTTTTAAATCGAGCGACTACGATGTAATTGGCGGTATTCCTATTCAATATCCTAATTTAATATATGCCGATTTACAATTGTGGTTAGCCCTTTCTAAAAAATCTTATCTCGCGGTGCACCCTAGCACACAGTTTTCATTTAGAATTCACGCATCTACCACCAAAACTTCTAAGGATAAAATTTTATTAGACGCTTTTATCATTTTCTTAAACTATTTGAATGAACTAAAAAATGAGTCTAGTAAATTAGCCGCTATCATTGAAGAAAATGGCAAGAAATTTACAGAAAGCACTACCAAGGCCATTGTCCACAGGCTATTAAGAACACCCAAATCACTAAGAAAAGGATTAACTATAGATGAAATGATAACTGAGATTGATGAGAAATCGAAACTATTGGGCATTGATTATGCGCCTCTTCAAATTAACTCCATTCGCATAGCTAAAATCATTGAAGCTATTCCTTTATTGAATAATTTATTTTTACTTTTTAAAAAAGTTTATAAAAAACCTGTTTTATAAAACTTTTGAAGGTCTAGCTTATAAGATTTAGATTTTATAAGCTAGTATTTCAGCACTTAAGCTATTTTAAATTACTAGCCTTTATAGCATATAAAAATTTCCCGAACTTAGATTGTAGTAAATAATATAATAGACTTAATCTACATTGCCAAGCACGAGCTGCCAAAGAAAATCCATAATAAGATTCATACACTTTAACATTCTCTTTGAGCGATTTTAAATATTGATTAGTACTTACTCCACCATCATCAAACTTTACGATGGTCTCATTCATGTAACCATATGGTTCGTTTTTCAATCTGCACATTAAATCATAATCCATCGCAATTTTAAGGTCTAATGAAAAATTACCTAGCTTTTTATACAGTTCCTTTTTTAGAAACCAAGTAGGATGCGAAACAGACCTCATGCCCTTGTATAATTGACCTGCATCAAAGGGGACGCCAATTCGCACCCAAATACCTCCTCTCTTCATGAATATATTACCAGTTGCCCATTGAATACCACTATACTTATTAAAATAGACTAGCACATTTTCAATAACGGTAGTAGAATAATAAATATCGGCCGAATTTAAAATATGAATAAGGCTACCAGTTGCAAGCGATAGGCCCTTGTTAAAAGCATCTGAAATACCCTTATCTCTTTCACAAAGCCATTTGCGATACGAAGGCTGTGCTGTATTTTGCAACCATTCAGCAATATCCTTATTACTTGAGCCATCAATAATATAATGCTCATAGGGCTTTACTGACTGCGCGTCTACCGAACTGCAAGTATTTTGCAAGTCGCTTAAATTATTAAAACATATTGTAATGACCGACAATTGTTCCATATAGTAAAAATAAGCCCATTTCATTACATATTTACTTTTACCAAATTACAATATATTTGCACTATGGGCATTATTCAAAAACAAGGGGTAAAATCGTCGTTCTTTATCATGATGGGCTTTGTCATAGGCGCTGTCAACCTCTTAATATTGTTTCCCCTATTTTTCTCCAAAAATGACCAAGGCCTTGTAAGAGCCATGATAGATATTGGTGCTACCTTTTCTTTGTTCTGTACTTTAGGTACATTACCTGTTATTTATAAATTTTTCCCCTTTTATAATCATTATCTAGGCCCCAAAAAATCTGAGCTTCCACTTATTACCCTTATTATCAATTTAATTGGATTTAGTATTCTTTTATTTATTGGATGGCAGCAAAAAGATTTTATCATTCGTAAACTTGGAAAGTCTCCCAGCCTAGCACATTATTTTAATTATTTATACCCCTACGCCTTTTTCTTATTATTATTTTATTGGTTAGAAGCATTTGCCTGGGGATTAAGAAAAGGTGTTTACTCCAATTTCTTAAGGGAAACTTTAATTCGCATTTTAACCACGGTGTTAATTTTAGCCTTTGGTTTTAAATTTATTGACCTCATTAGTTTTTTAACCTTATTCAGTTTGCTGTATGCAGTTCCTGCTATATTGTTACTAATTAATTTGATTCAGTCAAATGGTTTTTCATTTAAAAATTTTAAAATTAGCAGTGTAACCAGAAGGCTCAAAGGCAAGATGATTAGCTTTGCCTTATTTGTTTTTGCTGGACAATTTTTCAATTTACTAGCGCGCACCAATGATACTTTTTTAATTGTGGGATTAAGAGGCTTAAGTGATGCAGGTATATTTGCCATTGCTACCTATGTTTCTGCAATTTTAGAAATACCCCAAAGAAGCTTAAACTCTATTAGTATACCTATACTTGCTACTTCTTGGAAAAATAAAGACTTTGCTAATATCAAAAACATTTACCACAAAAGCGTATCCAATTTACTAGCTATTGGCTTATTGCTGTTTGGTTTGATATGGCTAAACATAGACAACCTAATTAATTTTTTAAACTGGATTAGCCATAAAGAAGCGGGCGGCTATGATGCTATAAGTAAATTAATTTTCATTTTAGGTATTGCAAAATTAATTGATTTAGCTACCGGAGTGAACAGTCAAATTATTGGCACTTCTAATTATTGGAAGTTCGATTTTTACACTAATTTATTTTACATTATTGTCTCTATTCCGCTAAATTGGTTTTTAATTAAGAATTATAATTTAGAAGGGCTAGCCTTTTCTAATTTAATTGCACTTACTCTTTACAATACGGTAAGGTTTATATTTATTTATAAAAAGTTCAATTTGCAACCCTATACCTATAAACACGGCTTGTTTTTAGTATCAAGTATTGGCTTAATGCTACTCATTCACTTAATTCCTACTATAAACAATATACTTGCTAATATTTTACTACAGTCCTTTGCTTTTGGAATAAGTTTCTATCTGCTAGTAAACTGGCTGAACCCTGCTCCAGAAATATTGAATATGGTGCATGATTTTGTTAAAGTAAAATTACCGGGCTTCTTTAAAAAGAAATAAGCCTATTTCTTTTGCGCTACACTTACCAAATGAAAGGGTGGATAGGTTTGCTGATGCAACATTTCAAAATCACAATACATTAGTAGTTCTTTTATTAAATCCAAATTAAAGACATGGTGGTGCACTGCCCTGTTTTCTATATTAAGCTTGGTTCTATTAGTTAATTGCTCCTTAGACTGCACAAAGGCATCATGTTTAAAATCGTGCAGCGCTATTACTTCCTCAAAATGAGTACTGTCTTCTTCTGTGGTATTGTTTGTATAATCTTCAATTAAATGGGCTAATGTAGTGACAGGCCTTTTGTTATCGAAAGTAAATTCTTTGTCTGGAAGTACTAAAACCAATCGGCCTTTGGTTTTCATTACCCTAGACCAATCCTTTAAAGCCTTTATAGGATTCGCTACATGCTCTAAGGAATGACAAGAAAGCACAAAATCATAAGAAGCATCTTTCACTTCTTTTAAATGGGAAGCTTCACTAATAAATTGATACCCTTTTTTGTTTTTATAATAATTATATAAATTACCTTCTTTAATTTTCCCTTCCCAAAGTGTATTATTGGAAAAATTTACTCCATCAATTTTATTGGCATATAAATAAATAGGAAAAGCACTTTTAAAACTAAAAAATGCACTAGGACCGCCTACTTCAATACCCTCTTGCCCTTTAAATGTAGCTGCTAATTGAATCATCTTTCTTTTAGTTGGCTGCTTTAAATAAGAAATAGTAGTAATTATTTTTTCGAATAAAGTCATGCTCAAATTAATTAAAGTTGAATTAATTTTAAAAAGCCATCTAACCCTTTCTTTTTTTCTGCTGTAAGCACGTAGCTAATATTTTCAGTATAATATTTATGCAAATCATATACTTGCTCTGATGCTGGTATTAAGGCAATTACTTCATCCAAATGCGTCAATCCATATCCAGTAGCTACATCAAATACTTCCATAAATTCAGCAGGAATGGGTTTATTTGCCACCCAAGCAGCAAAAACAAAGGGAAGTCCGGAATACTGCTTCCACGCTAATCCTAGGTCATAAATATATTCAAAACGCTTTAAACTAGCCAAGGCGCGGTCTCCAATTATTATTCCAGCCGTGGTGCCCGAAATTTCATTCATATAGCCTTCAGTGGCTTTTAAAAACTCCACCTCTTTTTTCCAATATTGAGTTAATAAAACCTTGGCCAAGGCCACCGAGGTTCGGCTTTGATAGTCTAAATACACCTTTTCAATTTGATCCATGGGTACTTGGCTAAATAAAGCTACTGAAGCCACTTCCCCTTCTGTACCAATCACATACTTTGAAACAATCTGAGGGTTGGATAATAGTGGCATAATGGCTACTGGAATTAGGCCTATATCAATGGTATCGTCTAATAAATCTTGAGCTATTTGAGCAGGGTAAGACTTAATTAAATCAATCCTTTCTTTAAAAGGACTTTGCTCCATTCCTAGTAATAATGGGCGGGTATTTAAATAACTTACCGCGCCTATGCGCCATTTTTTGTCCAATTGAATTAACTTTGCACAAAGAAAAACCTTTTTTCTAAGAATCTAACTACTTGTTTAAATTATCAGTCCATGTCGAAACTTACAGCTATCTCTCCCGTTGACGGTCGTTACCAAAAGCAAACTGCCGCTTTAAGCTCCTATTTTTCTGAATTTGGCTTAATCAAGTACCGCGTTTTAGTGGAAGTACATTATTTTTTATTTCTTGCTGACAAAAAATTTTTTAAAGTTACACCTGCATTAAGAAAAGCACTGCTTGCTGTGGTTGAAAACTTTAGCGAAGCAGATGCGGAGAAAATAAAAACTATTGAAGCTACCACCAACCACGATGTAAAAGCGGTTGAATATTATTTAAAAGAAGTACTAGAAAAAAACAAGGCCAGTGAATTAAAAGAATGGATTCATTTTGGTTTAACATCTCAAGACATTAACAATACCGCCATTCCACTTAGTTGGAAAGAGGCTATGGAAAATACAGTGCTGCCTTCTTATATTAATTTGCAAAATAATTTATATCAGTTAGCCAAAAAATGGAAGAAGGTTTCATTGCTAGCGCGCACACATGGTCAAGCCGCTTCTCCAACTACTTTAGGTAAGGAAATAATGGTTTTTGTGGAAAGACTACATCATCAAGTAGAATTGTTTACAGCCATCCCTTATGCTGCAAAATTTGGTGGTGCTACGGGTAATTTTAACGCACACCATATTGCTTTTCCTAAAAAGAATTGGGTAAGCTTGGGCAATGAATTTGTAGACGATGTATTGGGCTTACAAAGAATGCAGTTCACTACACAAATTGAACACTACGATCATTTCGCAGCACAGTGTGATACTTTAAAGCGTTTGAATAATATCTTAATTGATTTAAGCCGCGATATCTGGACCTATATCTCCATGGATTATTTCAAACAACAAACTAAGAAAGGCGAAGTAGGCTCTAGCGCCATGCCGCATAAGGTGAACCCCATTGATTTTGAAAATGCAGAAGGTAATTTAGGAGTGGCGAATGCCATACTAGAACACTTAGCTGCTAAGCTGCCTATTAGTCGTCTACAACGCGACTTAACCGATTCTACCGTGCTTAGAAATATTGGTGTACCAGTGGGTCATATTACTATTGCTTTAAACTCTTTAGAAAAAGGTTTGGGTAAATTAATTTTGAATGAAGAAAAAATGCAGGCCGATTTAGAAAATAATTGGGCAGTGGTTGCAGAAGCTATTCAAACTATTTTACGCCGCGAAAAATATCCTAACCCTTACGAGGCTTTGAAAAATTTAACAAGAGGTAAAAATAAGATTGATAAAAAACTAATACATAAATTTATCGATGGCTTAAAAGTAACTGCAGCTGTTAAAAAAGAATTGAAAGCTATTTCACCGCATAATTATACAGGTGTGAGCGCGGACTATTAAAAATCAAAAGACTAATCTTAAGAGAACTAGTCTTCCAGTAAAGTTTATTTCAATAATCTTCTGAGTCTGAATTAATCTTCAGCGTCTGACCTATCATTAGGCATTTCAGTGCGCGGTACTACTTTCTTTCTAGGCTCTTTTTTTGCAAGCAAATTATGAATGGGTTGCATACCTTCTTTTTGTATAGCCATAGTTAAAACTTGCGCTGTTGCAGCAGCATCACCCCAGGCTCGGTGTCTTCCTTCTATCTTAATTCCTAAATCACGGGTCAAAGAACCTAGTCCATACTTTACAAGTCCCGGGAAAACCCTGCGACTTAATTTAATGGTACATAATTTAGGAGCCGACCATTGAAAACCAGACTTCACTAGTAAGTAATGTACAAAGGAATAATCGAAGCTTACATTATGGGCCACAAACACACGGCCATTTAATAAATTGAAAATTTGAGGGGCTACTTCTTCAAACAAAGGGGCGCCTGCCACCATCTCATCGCTAATGCCCGTCATGTTTACAATAAAGGGAGGTATTTTATGTCTGGGGTTAATTAAAGTCACATATTTACCCGTCACTTCAACCCCATTGTGTATCACAATAGCAATTTCAGTAATCCCCGCCGATTGTGGGGTACTGCCTGTGGTTTCAATATCTACAACTGCAAATTCCATGAGGTGGCTAAGTTCGTATTTTTTAGCAACTTATTGCTTGTCGCTTTTCCTTATTTTTGTGGCTTAATATAGGAAAAGACGCAAAGCATGGAATTGAGTAAAAACTACATACCGGGTGAAGTTGAATTGAAATGGTACAAGCATTGGGTTGACAGTGGTTATTTCCACAGTACACCTAACGATAAAAAGGCCTATACAGTGGTTATTCCTCCTCCGAATGTTACCGGAGTGTTACATATGGGCCATTGTTTGAATAATACTATTCAAGATATATTAGTGCGTCGTGCGCGTATGCAAGGGTTTAATCCTTGTTGGGTGCCTGGCACGGACCACGCATCTATTGCAACGGAAGCAAAAGTGGTGGCTATGTTAAGAGAAAGAGGCATTGCAAAATCTTCTTTAACAAGAGATGAATTTTTAGGCTATGCTTGGGAATGGAAAGAAAAATACGGAGGAATTATTTTGCAACAGTTAAGAAAGATGGGTTGCAGTTTAGATTGGGAGCGTACTTCCTTTACCATGGACCCCGATTATTACGAATCGGTTATTAAAGTATTTGTTGATTTATATAAGAAAGGAAAAATTTATCGTGGCAAGAGAATGATTAACTGGGATGTGCGCGCCAAAACTGCTTTAAGCGATGAAGAAGTGATACATAAAGAAGTGGCTGGTAAAATTTATCACCTGCGTTATAAGTTAGATTTACCAGGTGATGAATATATTACTATTGCCACTGTGCGTCCTGAAACAATTTTAGGTGATTCTGCAATTTGTGTACACCCTAAAGATGATCGCTATAAAAAATTAGTAGGCAAGTTCGCCTTTGTGCCTTTAATTAACAGACGCATTCCTATTATTGCTGATGATTATGTAGAAATAGAATTTGGAACGGGTGCATTGAAAGTAACACCTGCACATGACATGAACGATTTTGTTTTAGGGCAGAAATATAATTTAGAAGTGATTGATACCATGAACGACGATGGTAGTTTATCTGAAGCGGCGGGTATGTATATTGGACAAGATAGAATTGAGGTAAGAAAAATAATTACCAAGGACTTAGAAGCAGCTGGAAATTTAGTGAAGATTGAAGACTACACACACCAAGTAGGCTTTAGTGAAAGAACCGATGCCATAGTTGAACCAAGATTAAGTTTACAATGGTGGGTGGATATGAAAAAATTAGCAGCCCCTGCACTAGAGGCAGTGATGTCTGATGAAATTAGTTTTCATCCTGCTAAATTTAAAAACTTATACCGCCATTGGATGGAAGGCATTAAGGACTGGTGTATAAGTAGACAATTATGGTGGGGACACCGTATACCTGCATGGTATGACGAAGAAGGTAATTTTTATGTAGCACATAATGAAGCAGAAGTAAACGCGAATCATCCAGAAACTAAAGGAAAAAAATTAACACAGGACGCCGATTGTTTAGATACTTGGTTTAGTAGTTGGTTATGGCCTTTTGAAGTATTTAAAGGTTTGTCTAATCCGAGCAATGCAGAAGTTAATTATTACTATCCTACTAGCACACTAGTAACAGCTCCTGAAATTATTTTTTTCTGGGTAGCTAGAATGATCATGGCTGGAGAAGAATACATGGGTAAGATTCCATTTAAAGATGTTTACTTCACAGGTATTGTGCGAGATAAGCAAGGAAGAAAAATGAGTAAGAGTTTAGGCAACTCTCCTGACTTACTAGGACTTATTGACCAATACGGTGCTGACGCCGTTCGTTTTGGTATTATGATTGCCTCTCCTGCAGGCAACGACTTACTATTTGATGAATCGACTTTGGAGCAAGGAAGAAATTTCAATAATAAATTATGGAATGCCACTAAGTTATTAAAGATGTGGGAAGCCCGTCAAAACAATACAGGTGAAATTGCTGAAGATGCAAAATTTGCCATGGATTGGTTTAAAGCAAAATTAAATGCTACACAGCTTGAAGTAGATGAAATGCTTAAAACCTTTCGTTTAAGCGAAGCCTTGAAAGCTATTTATAGTTTAATATGGGATGATTTTTGTAGCTGGTATTTAGAATGGATTAAGCCTGGCTTTGAACAACCAATGCATACTGGAGTGTACGAAAAAACAGTTGAATTTTATGATGCGCTATTACAACTGCTTCATCCCTTCATGCCATTTATTACAGAAGAGATACACCATACATTAAAAACACTGTCTGAGGATTTATGTGTGAAATTATATACGCCTAATACAAAAGTAAATAAAGAAGTTTTAAATGCAGGAGCATTATTACAAAATGTAATCTCTACTTTAAGAGATGCGCGTAATAAAAATCAAATAAAGCCAAAGGATGCCATTGAACTACATATTCAAACCGCTAGTAACGCTCCTTATCAAAGCATTCAAAATATATTAGCTAAGCAAATTAACGCTAGTAGTATTGCTTATACAAGCAGCACAGTGGCCGCATCTATAGTGGTGGCTTTAGAAAAAGATAAATTTTATATTGTAGCCAACCAAGCTATTGATACTGCTAGCTTAAAAGAAAACTTATTAAAGGACCTAGCCCATCAACAAGGTTTCTTGCAAAGTGTAGATAAGAAATTACTTAATGAAAAGTTTGTTCAAAATGCAAAACCAGAAGTACTAGCTATAGAACAAAAAAAGAAGGCCGATGCTTTAGCTAGAATTCAAACTATTGAAGAAAGTTTAGCGCAGTTAGGATAAGTTTTTTTAGATTAAAAGAATACATTTTTATTTAACTAAAATTATCAACTTAAATATAACTTATTACAACAGTATAATCCAATGATCGAAATTCAAATAACCCGTGCTAGCTTAACTGACAGAGATTTTATCAGATCTGTATCAGAGCGCACATGGCCTAGCACTTATGGTCATATCATATCTCAAGCCCAAATCGATTTCATGTTGGATTGGATGTACAGTGATGAGTCATTAGCAACACAAATGAATACGGGTTGCGAATTTTATATCGCAAGTATTAAAAAAGAAAACGACGATTTGGATGCTGTAGGCTTTTGTTCAGTAAGTCCCGAAGATGAACAAAATAAAAGTACAGATGCATCAGAAATTTCAAATGCGCATAAACTCAATAAATTATATGTACTCCCCGAAGCGCAAGGCACAGGCGCTGGCAAGGCTTTATTAAATAAATGTATTGAGGTTGCCAAGTCAGCAGGCTCGAACTCATTATTCTTACAAGTGAATAAATTAAATGACGCTTATACTTTTTATCTAAAAAAAGGATTCATTAAAGAACTCGAATTTAAATTCGATATTGGTAATGGCTTTTACATGGACGATTATGTCATGCGTTTGAATTTCTAATAAGCTATGTATTAATTAAATCTTAGAAATCACCACCCTTTCTAAACTCATTTGGCGGTCGCTTGGATTGATTAAAATATCAATCTTGTTTCTGTATTTTTTATTCATTAAATCATGAATAAACCAAATGCCATTGAACTTTCCGGCATTGGTCAATTCTACTTTATCTCCGAAAGCAAATAATTCTTTTAAGTCACGGCTAATGGCAATCACTCTATGTTTTTTAGGATTAGCACTGTCTAATTTAAAACCACTAGCTGTTATTAAAGGAGTACTATCTGTTTCAGAAGTATCTGCTTTATAAGTACTTAATGAAACTAAATTCATTGACTTTAAAACAAAAGGATATTGCATGACAATGGCCCTTGCTTTATGACCTGGTCTTAATAAATAAAAACCACCCACTATCAATAATAGGAATACGCCCATACCTAGATACTTATTATATTTCATAATGAAGTGTTTCATAAGTGATGATGATTATACTATTAAATGGGTTTGTTTGACTACACCCATTATAAAAACGCTTTGTACCTGACTTATATTGTCGGCCTGGCTTAATTTGTTTACATGGAAATTGTAATAACTGTTCATATCCTCGGTCACAATTTTCAACATAAAGTCAAATTCCCCTGAAATACTATAACATTCCACTACATCGGGTAGCTCATTTATAAGCTTGATAAACTGCCCTCCCGACTGCTTACTGTGCTGATTCAGAGATACATAACAAATAACCATTAGCCCCTTTTTTACTTTTGTCCCATCAATTAAAGTGGCATACTGCTTAATGACCCCACCCGCCTCTAGCCTCTTAATACGCTCATGCACCGGCGTGGTGCTTAAGTGAATTTGGTCGGCAATTTCTTTTACTGTGATCCTCGCATTCTCTTGCAAGAGGCGTAAAATGGCTAAATCCTTCTCGTCTAAAGAGATAGATTGTTGAAGACTAGCCGAATCTACTGATGGAGTACTGTTTTTCATATTATTTTAGCATAAATCATCATAAAAATATGATATAATAGCTGAATATCCTAAAAATATCAAATATTTTGTTATTTTATCCTATTTCATACCTTTGCCCTCTAAACAAAAAAATATGTCTAACCTAGAAAACATTGATTTTAGCCTACCTTATAAAGTAGCCGATATCACATTAGCAGATTGGGGTCGTAAAGAGATTCGTTTAGCCGAAGCAGAAATGCCAGGTTTAATGAGTATTCGTGCTGAATACGGACCAAGCCAACCATTAAAAGGTGCTCGTATTGCGGGTTGCTTACACATGACTATTCAAACAGCTGTATTAATTGAAACTTTAACTGCTTTAGGCGCTGAAGTTAAATGGAGCTCTTGTAATATCTTCTCTACACAAGACCAAGCCGCTGCTGCTATTGCTGCAACAGGTGTGGGTGTATTTGCTTGGAAAGGTCAATCTATCGAAGAGGGTGACTGGTGTATTGAACAAACTTTATTCTTTGGTGGTGCAGACCGTCCTTTGAATATGATCTTAGATGATGGTGGTGATTTAACCAATATGGTTTTAGATAAATATCCTCAATTCGTTGCTGGTATTAAAGGTTTAAGTGAAGAAACCACTACAGGTGTTCACCGTTTATATGAGCGTATGGCGAAAGGTACTTTACCCATGCCTGCAATTAACGTAAACGATTCTGTTACGAAATCTAAATTCGATAATAAATATGGTTGTCAAGAATCATTAGTAGATGCGATTCGTCGTGCTACCGATGTAATGATGGCTGGAAAGGTTGCAGTAGTAGGTTCTTATGGTGACGTAGGAAAAGGTTCTGCCGCTTCTTTACGTGGTGCTGGTTGCCGTGTAATGGTAACTGAAATCGATCCTATCTGTGCTTTACAAGCTGCGATGGATGGTTATGAAGTAAGAAAAATGATTGACGCCGTAAAAGAAGCAGACATTATTGTTACTGCATCTGGTTGTCGTGATTTGATCAACGAAAAACATTTCAGAGTGATGAAGGATAAAGCCATTGTTTGTAATATTGGTCACTTTGATATTGAAATTGATATGGCTTGGTTAAATAA
>QYPL01000018.1 GCA_007280515.1 Sediminibacterium sp. | reverse complement strand
GTTTCCGATTTTTCGGGTGAGGCGGGATTTTTTATTTTTAATATAAATTCATTTTTATGCGTATTATTTTAATGTTATTATGTTTTCCTTTTTTACTGCAAGCGCAAACTAATTCGATTGCAGAAAAAACAAAATCAATGGAATTGCATAAGGGTTATTTTAATTACTATTGGGATGCTGCACAAGGAAAAATTTTCATTGCAGTAGACAAATTAGAAACTCCTTTTTTATATGTCAATTCTTTGCCAGCTGGCCTAGGATCCAATGATATCGGGCTTGATAGAGGACAGATTGGCGATTCACGCATTGTGTTTTTCCAACGCGTGGGTAAAAAACTATTGTTGACCCAACCCAACACCGACTTCCGTGCTGTTACGAGTGACCCCAGAGAACAAAAAGCAGTGAATGAGTCTTTCGCGCAATCTATCTTATTTAGTTTTAATGTTGAAGCCGAAGAAGCCAATACCCTTTTAGTAGATGCTACTCCATTTTTATTAAGAGATGCGCATGGAGCAGCAGATAGAATTAGAAAAATGAAGCAAGGTACTTACACATTAAACGAAGGGCGGTCGGCCATCTATATTACTAACACTAAAAACTTTCCTAAAAATTCAGAGTTTGAAGCCACGCTTACTTTTGTAGGCGGTTCCGATGCAGGAAGATTTGTGCAAACGGTAGCTCCGTCGGTAGAAGCACTTACACTTCGAATGCACCATAGCTTTGTAGAGCTTCCTGATAACAATTACCAACCAAGAAAATACGATATCAGAAGTGGTTATTTTGGAACCACTTATTTCGATTACGGAAGTGACATAAGTGAACCCATTGAAAGAATGGTTATTAATAGACATCGTCTATTTAAAAAAGATCCTACCGCCGCTATGAGCGAACCTGTAAAACCAATTATTTATTATTTAGACAATGGAACTCCTGAACCAATACGCTCTGCATTATTAGAAGGTGCAAGATGGTGGAACCAAGCTTATGAAGCTGCCGGCTATAAGAATGCTTTTCAAGTGCAAGTACTACCCGATTCTGCCGACCCCATGGATATCAGATACAATATGATTAATTGGGTTCACCGTTCTACACGCGGTTGGAGCTATGGCGCCACCATTGCAGATCCTAGAACAGGTGAAATCATTAAAGGTCAAGTTACTTTAGGTTCTTTAAGAGTTCGTCAAGACTATTTAATTTTTACAGCCCTATTATCTCCTTATATCAATGGCAAACCAGTTACAGATAAAATGAGAATAGCCGCTATTCACAGGTTAAGACAATTAGCTGCGCATGAAGTAGGACATACTTTAGGCTTACAACATAATTATGCATCTAGTTACAATGATCGCGCCTCTGTAATGGACTATCCTCATCCTAATATTTTTGTCAATGAGAATGGAGAGATAGATTTTTCTAAAGTGTACACCAATGAAATTGGCCCTTGGGATAAGCGTGCTATTATGTATGGCTATCAAGATTTTGGAAAAGGCGTTAATGAAACACCTGCCCTTCAAAATATGTTAGCAGAGAATTCAAAGAATGGTTTGTTATTTATTGCAGATGCCGATGCTAGGGCTGCCAGTGGCTTTCACCCCTATGCACATTTATGGGATAACCAATCTGACGCAGTTGCAGGACTTGACCAAGCAATGGCTGTCAGAAAAAAAGCCATCGAACAGTTTGGAGAAGAAGCTATCACTAATTTCACCCCTCTAGCTAAATTAGAAGATGTATTGGTGCCATTATATAATTACCACCGTTACCAATATGAAGCAGTAACCAAATTAATTGGGGGTATCAATTATAATTATAGTGTAAGAGGCGATGTAAATCAAATTAAGCCCACCATTTTACCTAATGCTATTCAACAAAAAGCATTAGATGCTGCTATTAATTGTTTGTCGGCTCCTACCCTTGTCATACCAGAGCGTATTTTACAATTAATACCTCCACGCCCTCCAATGTATTATGGTGTAGGTGAATTATTTGATAAAAGAACAGGTATGAGTTTTGATGCATTAGCTGCGGCAGAAGCCCTTAGCGATTTTGAACTAAGTTTTTTATTCAATGTAGAAAGAGCGAATAGATTAGTGCAAAATAAAGCGAGAGCCAAAACCATTGGCTTTGACAATGTAGTAGATGCTGTATTAAAAAATACCTGGTATGCAAGTATACCTAATGGCTTGGAAGGTAGCATTCATCAGCAAACACAACAGTTAGTACTTACTTGGTTAATGGGTGTAGGTCAAAGTACAGAAGCCAATTATGAAGTAAGAACTATTTGCAATGACCGAATGAAGGAATTAAAAGCGAAATTAACTACTCTAGCAAAAACAGATGCTGCTCATAAAGCGCATTATGCATATGCCCTTGAAAGAATTAATAATCCAAAAGATATTACGCTACCTAAGCCCACTTCCATGGCACCAGGTGCTCCAATTGGATGTGATATAGATTAACAAAAAATCGAGGGGCCCGTTTATGGGGTCCCTCGAAAAAATCATAAGAGTAAAAATAAATTAGAGTATAATTAATAAGGGCCTTAAATTCTTTAAAGGCCCTTATTAATTAACAAAAAAGCCCCGCGAAGATCGCGGGGCTTTTTTAAAATCATTAGAGAAGAATTTATTGGAGCTTATATTTCATAAAGCTCCAATAAATTACACAAACATTCTTATAGGTTCTTCTAAATAGCTTTTTAAAGTTTGTAAGAAAGCCGATCCTGTTGCGCCATCCACTACTCTATGGTCGCAACTTAAGGTTACATTCATCACATTGCCTACAACTACTTGACCATTTTTTACCACAGGCTCTTGTGCAATACCACCCACTGCTAGTATACAAGCATCTGGCGGATTAATAATGGCAGTGAATTGATCTATGCCAAACATACCTAAATTAGAAATAGTGAAAGTGCTTCCTTCCCAATCAGAAGGTTGTAATTTTTTATCTTTTGCTTTTTTAGCAAACTCTTTTACGGATACACTTATTTCATCCAAGGAAAGTCCGTCAGCAAAACGAAGTACAGGAACTAATAGCCCTTCGTCAACAGCCACGGCAATACCAATATTCACATGATGATTTTCGCGAATAACATCGCCTAACCAACTGCTATTGACTTTAGGATGTTGCTTTAAAGATAGGGCTACTGCTTTAACAATAAAATCGTTGAAGCTAATTTTAACAGGGGCTGTTTCATTCACTACTGTTCTAGCAGTAATAGTGGCATCCATGTTAATTTTCATGGTTAAGTAAAAATGTGGCGCTGTAAATAAACTTTCACCTAAGCGTTTTGCAATGGTTTTACGCATTTGCGAAACTGGGGTATCTACAAAACTTACTTGACCGACAAAATTTGTATTTCTTGGAGCCACTGCTCTTGCAACACTTGAAGTATTGATAGCAGGTGTATAATTTTCTAAATCTGTTCTTGTAATTCTTCCATGTTCGCCTGTGCCTTGAACATATTTTAAATCTATTCCTTTGTCTTTCGCAATTTTCTTAGCTAAGGGTGATGCAAATATTCTTCCTTCATTCACCACCGATGCAGATGCTGTGGCAGCAGGTGCTGAAACTGGCGCAGCTGGCGTAGCAGAAACTTTTGAAGGAGCAGCAGCCGCTGGTTTTGGGGCCTCTGCTGTTGTTGCACTTGAAGGCGCTTTGATAGATTTTACAATACTATCAATATCTAAACCAGGTTGTCCAATAATACATAGTAGTTGATTCACTAAAATTTTCTCACCTGCCTGTGCACCTTGGTATAATAAAATGCCATCTTTATAAGATTCTAATTCCATGGTGGCTTTATCGGTTTCGATATCCGCCAACACTTCTCCTTTGGTAACCTTGTCTCCTACTTTTTTATGCCAGCCTGCAATCACACCTTCTGTCATGGTATCACTTAAGCGGGGCATTAATACTACTTCTTCCATAGTACTTGCATCAATATTATTAGTGGTGTTAGTGGTGTTAGTGGTTGCGCTAGTGGTTGAATTAGCAGCAGGCGATGAAGAAGTAGCCGGTGCTTTTTCTGTATCAACTGTAGAACTTATTGTAGCAGAGGAAGCGCCACGGGTGTTCGCTTTAATAAGTGCAGTAATATCTTCTCCTTGTTTGCCGAATATGGCTAATAAATCATTCACTTCTAATTTGCCTCCACGAGGCGTACCAATATGCAATAAAATACCATCCTGATAGCTTTCCAATTCCATGGTAGCTTTATCCGTTTCTATTTCGGCTAATAGGTCTCCTTTTTTAACGGTGTCACCCACTTTTTTATGCCAAGCAGCCACCACACCTTCTGTCATGGTATCGCTTAAACGGGGCATTAATATTGCTTCAGCCATAGGTAAAAGGGATGTTTTGTAATTAGGCGTAAAATTACGTCAAAAATGTTTTTTTTCCCACCAGAAAAAGCAGTTTTCTATCAAAATGAGGGTAAAAACAGGGCTATTTAAGTAAAAGCCCAGGTTCTATTGACCCTGCGCCAAACTATAGGCTTTTTTGTCGGCCCACATATTCAATATTTCTAAGGAACATATCTTAAAGTTCACTGCTAAGGCACGATATAAATCAATGACATCATTTTGAGAAAGTGGCGATTCATTCACTGTTTCAAAACGACAATAATACTGATTAATTAAATTGGTAAATACCGAACCCGATGGCCAAACCTGTGTTCCTCTATTGGTAATGGTGACTAGCTTTAAGGTGGCTGTTGTATGTAATAAACATTTATCTGCGATAGCTTGTGGTTGTGCTGCACTTTCAATAAAGAAATCGACCCCTACAATTTTATGTTGGTCATTTAAATCACTTTGTAACATTGGATTACTTTCTAATTTAAAATTAGTAGGCGTTACATAAAAATTAGCTAAAGCAGGTTTAGGATGATGACTTGGTAATTTTCCAAAGTTTTGAATGACTGCTTGAGCGAATTCAGTGGTCGTTAAGGAAGGTATAGCACGGTCTCCAAAATCACCTGTATGCACACCCGATTCCAAAGTATATAATAAAGCATTTTCAATAGTGACCGCTTGTTCCATTAAACCTAAATGATGCAACATACCCAAGCCACTTAATAATAAAGCAGTAGGATTGGCAATATTTTTTCCTGCAATATCTGGAGCCGTTCCATGCACTGCTTCAAATATAGATATATGGTCACCAATATTAGCAGAAGGCGCAAAACCAAGCCCACCCACTAATCCAGCACATAGGTCACTTACAATATCTCCTTGTAAATTCGTTAATACCACTACATCAAATAAATCTGGACGACTTACTAATTTCATACAAAGATCATCCACAATTACATCGTCTGCTTTTAACTCAGGATATTCTTTAGCTACTTCTTTAAATACTTCTAAAAACAAACCATCTGTTAATTTCATGATGTTTGCTTTATGGCCGCAAGTAATACGCTTGGCACCTTTTTTCTTGGCCATTTCAAATGCATACCTAATAACTTGCATGCTACCTGGACGCGTAATAAAACGACGACCCAAGGCCACATCCTGGGTTAACATATGTTCAATACCTCCATAGGTATCTTCTATATTTTCTCTAACAATGGTAATGTCAATAGGAATGCCTGCTTTACTAAAAACAGTATCTACGCCACTTAGTGTTTGAAAAGTTCTTTTGTTCGCGTAGGTGTTCCAAGTTTTACGAGCCGTTACGTTTACACTTTTCACTCCCTTGCCTTTTGGGGTCTCCATCGGACCTTTAAAAAGTATACCTAATTCTTCAATGGTATCCTTCGCCTGGGCTGTCATACCATTATTAAACCCTTTGTCAAAAACCCATTTTCCCATGTCTACAAAATCATATTCCAAAGGCACTTTGGCCGCATTAAAAACTTCAATTACGGAGTCCATAATTTCTGGTCCGATTCCGTCTCCTTTAGCTACTGCAATCTTCATTATGACTGATTTTATTAGATTTTAACCACATTACCTAATACGTAATGCATTAGTTTTCGCAAAGTTACGCGACTTAGGGGGTCTAATAAAAAAATAGAGAGGTTTTTTATATAATCGGCGTAAATTTTTGGTACTTTTATCCCGCAGTATTCTCTGTATAAGCACTTATTGACGTTAATTCTTATGGTCTCTAAAATTTCAGAAGGAGTAGAAGTAAGTATTGAGACTTTTTACCAAAAAGACTACAGTAATCCTTTGCAAAATGAATACATGTTTGCTTACAGAATTACCATTGAAAACCACAACTCTTTCCCCGTTAAATTATTAAAACGTTATTGGGAAGTATTTGATAGCAATAGTGAACACCGAATTGTAGAAGGCGAAGGTGTAGTAGGTGTGCAACCCTTAATTATGCCAGGTAAACATTATCAGTATGTAAGTGGCTGTCACTTAAAAAGTGAATTAGGTAAAATGCAAGGTTATTATACTATGGAGAATATTGAAACCAAGGACTTAATCAATGTCAATATTCCAGCCTTTAAAATGGCCGCGCCTGTTAAATTAAACTAAGCCTACCTTTGGCCCATGAAAATTTGTATCGCCCAACAGAATTATCAGATTGGCAATTTTGAACAGAACACCCAACAAATGCTTACTGCTATTGAAGAAGCCAAAAAGCAAGGGGCTGATTTAATTTTATTTAGTGAGATGAGTGTTTGTGGCTACCCTGCCAGAGATTTTGTAGAGTTCAATGATTTCATTACTAAATGTTATGCTCAAGTAGAAATTATTAAAGAAGCGGCCGATACCATTGGAGTTTTAATTGGTAGCCCTGCCCGTAATCCAAATAAAAAAGGAAAAGATTTATTCAACGCTGCTTTTTTATTACACGATAAAAAAATTATAGCGGAGATTCATAAAACATTATTACCTACTTATGATGTTTTTGATGAGAATAGATATTTCGAAGCAGCAGATGATTGGAAAGTAGTTCCCTTTAAAGGAAAAAAATTAGCCATTACTATTTGTGAAGATATTTGGAACTTGGGTGACAATCCACTTTACCGAATTTGTCCAATGGATAAAATGATGGAGCAGTCTCCAGATATTTTATTAAACCTTAGTGCTTCCCCTTTTGATTACACACATGATGACGATAGAAAAGCCACTATTAAAGCTAATGTATTAAAATATAAAATTCCTTTATTCTATTGCAATGCAGTAGGTAGTCAAACAGAGATTGTATTTGACGGAGGTTCTTATGCTTTTGATAAACAGGCGAACCTTTGCGGCGCACTTCCTATGTTCGAATCTGCGATGGAAATTTTTGAATGCACAGAGGATGGTATGATCAATGCGCCTATTATTGAACCTGCTGCAAGAGTACCCAATAAAGAATTAAATCCCATAACCTTAGAGCCTGCCTTAAATATTGATCAAGTATACAAAGCACTAGTATTAGGTGTGAGAGATTATTTTACTAAAATGGGTTTTACAAAAGCTATCATAGGTTCTTCTGGTGGGATTGATTCAGCTGTTACTTTAGTGATTGCTTCTGAGGCCTTAGGCGCCGAAAATGTAAGAGCTATTTTAATGCCTTCTCCTTATTCTTCCGACCATTCTGTAGACGATGCTGTAGCATTGAGCAAAAATTTACAAAACCCTTACGATACCATTGCTATTAAAGAAGTGTATGAAAGTTTCTTAGATACCTTAAAACCATTATTCAAAGACTTACCTTTTTCTTTAGCTGAAGAAAATATACAAAGCAGGTCTAGGGGTAATATTTTAATGGCCATTGCTAATAAATTTGGTTATGTTTTATTAAATACCTCTAATAAAAGTGAAATAGCCACAGGTTATGGTACTTTATATGGTGATATGGCGGGCGGCTTAGGCGTACTGGGTGATTGCTATAAAATGCAGGTCTATGAACTCGCTAAATATATAAATCGTAGTAAAGAAATTATTCCTGCTCATATTATGACCAAGGCCCCTAGTGCTGAACTAAGACCCGACCAAAAAGACAGCGATAGTTTACCTGCCTATGAAATACTAGATCAAATACTTTTTCAATACATTGAAAAAAGAGCCGATCCTGCTAGCATCAAGGCGCTAGGCTTTGATAATGCACTAGTAGATATAACTTTAAAAATGGTAAATACTAACGAATATAAAAGAAATCAATTCTGTCCTATTATTCGTATTTCTCCTAAAGCATTTGGTGTTGGAAGAAGGATGCCCATTGTGGCTAAGTATTTAAATTAGCGGGGGGGGTGTATTTATAAACTTTAATTCATTTTTTGCTTATGAAAAAGATATTTATTCTACTACTAGCTTGTCTTATTACCTCTCTGCCCTTATCACTAGTGGCGCAATCCAAAAAAGAAATTTTACCGGGTGCTTATCAAAGCGAAAAGTACATTCCCCTATTATTAAATAAAAGAGTAGGCGTATTTACCAACCATACAGCCATCGTCAATAAAAAACATTTAATTGATACCTTATTAGCGCAAGGTATACATATTCAAAAAATATTTACACCAGAACATGGTCTAAGAGGCACAGCCGATGCAGGTGAGGAAACCAAGGATGGTAATGATCCCAAAACAGGTATTAAAATTGTGTCTTTATACGGTAAAAAATACGGCCCTGATTCTACGGACTTAGCAGATATTGATATTCTAGTTTTTGATATACAAGATGTAGGCACTCGTTTCTATACTTATATATCTTCCTTACAATATTTTATGGAAGCGGCTAAAGAAAATAACAAACCCCTTATTATTTTAGATAGACCCAACCCCAATGGTCATAATGTAGACGGACCCGTTTTAGATAAAGCCTTCTCAAGCTTTGTAGGGAAAAATACAGTACCCATTGTATACGGCATGACTATTGGCGAGTACGCCACTATGCTCAATGCAGAAGACTGGTTAAAAATTAATACCAATAAAAATTGGTCACTTACTATTATACCATGTAAAAATTACGACCACCGCTCTATGTATACAATAAATATAGCGCCCTCTCCTAACCTTCCAGATATGCAATCTATTTATTGGTATCCTACCACTTGCTTAGTAGAAGGTACCATACTAAGTGAAGGCAGGGGCACTGAACATGCATTTGCCTATATTGGACATCCGCTTACTACCCTTAAAAACTTCTCTTTTACCCCCGTTTCAAGATTGGGTGCTACTCAACCAAAATTAAAAGATCAACTATGTTTTGGATGGGATTTAACGAAAATAAAGCCACCAGCTACTAGTATAGATATTGAATTATTTATAGAAATGTACAAGGCCTATCCACAAAAAGATTCTTTTTTTATTCATACTACGGGCAATACACCGCGCGATTATTACTTTAATAAATTAGCAGGTAATAATATATTGATGGAACAAATACAATCGGGTCTTAGCCCTGCAGCCATAAGAGCTAGTTGGCAAAAAGACCTTACTCATTTTAAAATGATAAGAAAGAAATATTTATTGTATAAAGATTTTGAATAAAAAAAGGTCCTACCCATTTCGGGAGGACCTTTTTTAAAATATAGCGCAAAGACCGATTTAATCATCTCTGCAAAAAGAAACTATTAATTACCTATAATAGGTATCATTAATTTATGTACCGCTTCATTTAGTGCTTTCACACCTTCTTTTTTAATCGCTTCATATTTTTTCAATTGCTCATCGGCTTGGGCTTTTAATATTGTATAGGCTTCTCTTACTTGTTTAGTAGGAGCCACATAACCTGCAGCTGCAGACTCAAATACACCAGCTAATTTATCATCTAAACGAATAGGGAAGTTTAATACATCTTGTCCGCTTTTCGCCTTAGTTTGATGTAAAGCTTCTTCTATAGTTTTTAAGCTAGCCAATACCAGTTCACTTTGTTTTTGGAAACTTGTATCCTTGGTTTTCTTTTGTAAGACTTGCACTTGCGCACGAATGTCTTTGATTCCTTTTAAAGCTTTCATAATAGTATTAAAACTACCAGATACTTCTAATAAGAATTGCTCTTGTGCTTTTAAATCGGCAGTAGAAACTTTATAATTAGGATCGGCCATTAATTCAAAAGGATAAGTCACTGAATCCTTATCAATACTTACTTTAGCAAAGTACTTACCAGGTGCTGCTAATACTGGACTTGTTGAACCATTCCATAATATTAAATCTTCTGAAGGCTTCTCTATTTCTTTATGGTACAAGTTCCAAGTAAATTGTTGTAATCCATTCTCCACTACAATACCCGATTTGTCTTTGCCCGTTTCTTTTGAACTAAAATGTCTTACTAATTTATTATTCTCGTCTAAGATATCAATTTGAACCGTGGTGCTATCGTTCGCGTCTTTCAACCAATAGTTAATGACTGCTCCTTTTGGAGGGTTAACGCCTACATTGGCTGGTATACTGGCTTTAGCTCCACGACCACGACGACCACCCATTTGAGAAGGTACACGATAAGCATTCGCTACAGGAAATACTTTTGAAGCATTCACATTAGTTGCTTGATAATTTTCAATAAAAGATAAATCATCTAAAACATAAATACTACGTCCTTGTGTACCTACAATTAAATTATTATCTCTAATTAATAAATCGGTAACAGGTGTAACGGGTAAATTTAATTGTAGTTGCTCCCAAGATTTTCCATCATTCATAGAAACGTACAAACCATATTCAGTACCTGCGAATAAAACGCCTGCTTTTCTTGGACTTGCCACAATAGCTCTTGTGAAATGTAGTGGGTTAATACCAGTAGTAATTTTTTCCCAAGTTTCACCATAATCATGTGTTAGATATAAGTAAGGAGCAAAATCATCTAGCTTATACCTAGTTCCTGCAAAATAAGCAGTTCCTTTTCTAATTGGATCTATTTCTACTCTATTCCACATCATCCATTGCGGGATATCCTTAGGCGTAACATTTTTCCAATGCGCCCCACCATCTTTACTTACATTAATTAAACCATCATCACTACCTGTCCATAACAAGTCTTTCTCTAATGGAGATTCTGCGGCCGTAAATATGGTACAATAATATTCTACACTGGTATTGTCTTGTGTAATGGGACCTCCAGAACTTTTTTGTCTACTCTTGTCATTGGTAGTTAAGTCGGGAGAGAGTTCTGTCCAACTAGCACCATCATTTTCTGAAGAAAATAAATGATTACCTGCTGTATATAATTTTTTAGGATTGTGTGGAGAAAAGAAAATCGGATGATTCCATTGAAAACGATATTTCTGTACATCCGCGCCCGCTCCCATTGGATTATCAGGCCATACATTCACCACTCTATTCTCTCCTGTTTTATGATCGAATCTAGAAATTAAGCCTCCATAAGAACCTCCATATACTACCTCATTATTCAATGGGTCTGCTACAATATAACCACTCTCACCACCGGCGGTTACTTCAAAATCGCTTTCGCCAATATAGGCGCCATAAGAACTTGATAAAATTCTAAATGCAGAATTATCTTGTTGTGCACCTAAAATTCTATAAGGAAAATGATTGTCTGTGCTTAAGCGGTAAACTTGCACCGTAGGTTGGTTCATCACTGTGCTCCAATTTTTTGCACCATCTAAACTTACTTGCGCACCACCATCATCTGCCACAATCATGCGCTTACCATTTTTAGGATCAATCCATAAATCATGATGATCGCCATGCGGGGTTCTTCCTGCAACAAAAGATTTACCTCCATCACTTGACATCATAAAGTTTACATTGGGACAGTATATTTTATTTTCATCCACAGGATCCACAAATACTTTTGTATAATACCATGCTCTTTGACGAATATTATTATCGCTATTTACTAATTCCCAAGTCTTACCTGCATTCTCTGAAACATACAAACCGCCGTCTTTATTTTCAATTAAAGCATATAATTTATCGGAATTGGATTTAGCGACAGCAATACCTGTAATACCCCAAACACCTTTAGGGAAACCTTTATTGGTTTTAATAGAAGTCCAAGTATCTCCACCATCCGTACTTTTATATAAACCAGATCCTTCTCCTCCACTTTCTAAACTATAAGGCGTACGAATTAACTGCCAAGTACCTGCATATAAAATTTCTGGATTACTAGGATCAATCACTAACTCACTTGCACCTGTTTGCTCATTCACATACAATACTTTTTTCCAGCTTTGTCCACCATCGGTACTTTTAAATACACCTCTAGTTTCATTAGGTCCAAATAAATGCCCCATCACCGCCGCCCAAATAATATCTGGATTTTTTGGATGCACCACAATTCTTACTATATGTCTTGCTTCTTTTAAGCCCATATTTTTCCAAGTCTTTCCGTCGTCGGTAGACTTCCACATACCTCCCAAACCCTCACTCACATTACCTCTCATACTATTCTCCCCTTCTCCTACATATACAATTGATTCATTTGTAGGTGCAATGGCAATAGCGCCAATCGTACCTCCAAAAAATCCATCAGAGATATTTTTCCAATTACTGCCTGCATCGGTAGTTTTCCAAACACCTCCACCAGTGGCACCCATATAAAAAGTATTTACATCGGTATAAGACCCAACACCTGATGCTGCTCTTCCACCTCTGAAAGGGCCAATGAGTCTAAAATTTTGGGCCTTGATAATTGCGTCCTCTGACAAACTATTATTGGCAAGAGGCGCTACTGTTTTTTTCTTTTGTGCTACTAAGTTATTAGACACCATCAAAGAACATAGTGACAAGATCATTAATAAAAACTTTTTCATACTATTCATTTTTTAAATTATTAGAGGGCATTTTTAAAATCATTAGAGAGAAAAAAATTGAATCCTAAATTTCTATTAGGATTCAAATTCTTAATATTTATTTTATAGATTCGTAATCCTTGAATTTTTTAATAGGAGTGGCTTCTACTAATTTTCTAAACTCAGCCCAATCCTTTGTGAAAAATTCATTGGCTTTCGTAACTACACTTTGAATCATTACTTCAGCTTCTTGTAATTTTCTTTCTTCTTGCTCCCCTGGCATAGTGTTCTTACCAGCAAGCAGCATACTTGCATCTCTTATAATGCCAATAGGTGTAATCACTGCAACAGTTCCATAACCCTGCTTGTCTTGTTTTTTACCCATAATAAATTCACGTAAATTTTTAGCCTTTTCAGTAATTTTTTTATGCGCTTTATTCAAAGTATCAAGACCCTTGTCTTTTTTATCTTTCCATTCTGCCTTTAAATCAAGTAATAAAGCGTCTACCTCATCCAATTGATCCATTACACTATTAAACTTATCCGCACTTGGTTGATATTTTTCCATTAATTCATCTTGCTTTTTCACTACCGGGTTTCTATCTACCAATCGAGCATCATCCTTTACCTCAATCCACATAGAATCCTTTTGCTTATTAGCAGTTACGACTACTTTATACTTTCCAGCAAGTACAGCTCTTCCTCTATATTCTCTTTCTTCTTCTGGATCCAAAGGAGCTTCTTCCACCATTCTTCTACCTCTTCCGCCTCCACCCACTTTCGACATACCGGCTGCACGTTTTCCTTTTTGCTCAAAGCCCCAGTATTGTCTATTAAATCCAGAATCCACTTTAAAGCTTAGATTTCTAATCACAGAATCTTGTGCGTCCTTAATTTGTACTTTCGCTTTTTTAACACTGTCTATTAAATAAATAGTGAAAGGATATCCTGTAGGACGATTCTCGGCATCATACATTCCCCAAGTACTCCACTCATAGGTTGCATTTTTATAAGATGCATTAATGACTGCATCAGGTGCTGATACAAAAAAGTTGTTAGCCATTCCTTTATTATGGGCCAACTTACGCAGTGGTTTGATATCATCTAATACCCACATGGCACGGCCAAAAGTGGCAATAGCTAAATCGGCTTCTCTTTCTTGAATAGCGAAATCATAAGTAGATACAGAAGGATAACCATTTTTCCATTGTTGGAAAGTTTCCCCGTTGTCTAAACTAACATACATACCTTGCTCTGTACCCACAAAAAATAAATTCGGTTCAGCAATATCTTGAATCACTGTTAAAGCGTAGCCTGTTACTTTAGCTGCACTTACCATATTGGTCCATGTTTTTCCAAAATCTGTGGTTCTGAAAATATAAGGAGCAAAATCTCCTTGTCTATAATTATTGGCTACTACAAAAACTTCGTTGGCATTATAAGTAGAAGTTCTTATTTGAGCAACCCAGGCGCCTTTAGGAAGGCCTGTAATATTCGCAGTCATATTGGTCCAACTAGCACCTCCGTCAGTAGTCATTTGAATATTACCATCATCGGTACCTACCCAGATTAAATCTTTTTGAACAGAGGAAGGTGCAATGGTAATAATGGTGCAATGATTTTCTGCACCAGTGATATCAACACTTAAACCCCCATTAGTAGTTTGATCTATCATAGCGCTATCATTGGTCGTTAAATCGGGAGAAATAAGTTTCCAAGCTGCTCCTTTATTACTACTCTTATGTAAAAATTGAGAACCAAAATAAATAGTTTTTTTATCGAAAGGATCTTGTGCAATGGCCGCATTCCAGTTAAAACGTAACAGTGTTTTTGCATCTGGCGCTGGTGGTTGGATATAAGAACTTTCACCAGTGGCTGTATTGTATCTTCCCACAGAACCTCCTTGACTCATTGCATACACCCAATTCGCATCTTCTGGATCTGGCACTACATCAAATCCATCTCCACCCCATAAATTATCCCAATAGAAATTCTTAAGCCCTCCTTTAGTATAAGCATAAGCTAGGCCTCTCCAAGAACCATTGTCCTGCATACCTCCCATAATATGATAAGGTGTTTCATTGTCTACATTCACATGATAAAATTGACCTACTGGAATTTTTTCATCAAACATCCAAGTCTTACCACCGTCTCTTGTAATACCAATACCGCCGTCATTTCCATCTACCATAAATTTATTATCGGTAGGGTGAATCCAAAAGGCGTGGTGGTCTGGATGTATACCACTATACGGAATAATAGTTTCGAAATTTTTTCCGCCATCAATACTTTTTACCACTGTTTGACTTATATACCAAAGTGTATTTTCATTTAAAGGATCACAAATAATATCTTGGAAATAAAAAGGACGATTATCCACAATTGATTTTTGTGCATTCACTAAAGTAAAATTATAACCACCATCATCACTTCTATATAAACCACTCTTAGTAGACTCCACTAAGGCATACACTCTATTTGGATTTGACTTACTAATCGTAATACCTACGCGACCTAAATTACCTTCAGGTAGTCCATTCTCTTTTCCCAATTTGGTGAAATTTTTTCCACCATCGATAGTCATATAAATACCACTACCTTTTCCACCACTTTCTAAATGATAAGAATTACGGTAATGGTGCCACATGGCTACAAATAATTTATTTGGATTTTTTGGATCCATAATCATATCACCAGGACCAGAAGTATCATTGGTAAATAAAATTTGATTCCAAGTATCTCCGCCATCCGTTGTTTTATAGACTCCTCTATTTTTGCTTTGACCATAAGGGTTTCCAATGGCTCCTGCATACACTGTATTCGGATTCGTTGGGTCAATAATGACTCTATGAATATTTCTTGTTTGCTCCAAGCCCATTCTTTTCCATGTCTTACCTGCATCCAAGGTTTTATAAATTCCTTCTCCAATACTTACAGAATTTCTTGGATTACCTTCTCCTGTTCCAGCCCAAACCACACTTGGATTAGATTGTTGAATAGCAACGGCTCCAATATTTAAAATAGGTTGCTCGTCAAATACAGGTGTCCAACTCACACCACTATTATTAGTTTTCCAAACTCCACCAGAAGCGGCTCCTATCCAAATATTGTTTGGATTCGCTACTTCTACATCAATAGTAGTCACACGGCCACTCATTGAAGCTGGACCCACATTACGTGGTTTCCAATTTTTAAATACTTTATTAATGTCCACTTTTGTTTCAGTGGCGGCTACTACAGGCGCTGTTTTTTTTGCCTTCTGAGCTGATAAACTTGTCATTGACAAAATAGATGCCAATACAATAGACCCAAGAATAGATATACGCATAGTTATAAGTTTGCTTATTTTGAAATAAACGAAGTACCTAAGCTATAATATTTTAGGCAAAAAATGGAAAAAAAGCCAAGAAAAGGATGAACTAAAGGCGTTCGATTATTCCGGCAATACCCTGACCCCCGCCCACGCAGGCAGTCACAATGCCATATTTCTTATTGAGACGCTCTAAATCGTTCAAAATTTGAACCGTTAATTTGCTACCCGTGCAGCCCAAAGGATGGCCCAAGGCAATGGCACCGCCATTAATGTTTACTTTATTTATATCTAAGTTAAGGGTTCTAATAACCGCTAAAGATTGAGAGGCAAAGGCTTCATTTAATTCAAATAAATCTATCTGGTCCACTGTCATGCCTGCTTGTTTAAGCACTTTTGGAACTGCCTCAATGGGGCCAATACCCATAATTCTAGGGTGCACTCCAGCAGAGGCGCAGTTCACTAATCGACCAATAGGTTTCAATCCCAAGGAGTTCATCATCTTTTCACTCATCACCATTACAAAACTAGAACCATCACTTGTCTGAGAGGAGTTACCTGCAGTCACAGAACCTTTTAGGGCAAAGGCTGGTTTTAATTTAGCCAAGGCTTCTATGGTGGTATCTGCCCTTACTCCTTCATCCGTATCTACTATATAAGTTCGCGTGGCTCTTTTATTTTTTTCGTTGACATAGGTTTCATTTATTTCAATAGGTAAAATTCCTTTTTTGAAAAAACCATTATCAATGGCTTGTTTTGCTTTTTGATGCGATGCTAGTGCAAACGCGTCTTGATCTTCTCTTGAAATTTTATATTCATTGGCAACCGCTTCGGCAGTTAAGCCCATCGATAAATAATAATCTGGTTCATCTACTGTAATAGAATACGCTGGAACTGTTTTCCAGCCTGCGGTGGGGACCATCGACATCGATTCTGTTCCACCTGCAATAATACAATCCGCCATGCCTGTTCTTATTTTGGCGGTGGCCATCGCAATACTTTCTAAACCACTTGCACAATATCTATTAATGGTAATGCCAGGCACTTCAATGCCTAAAGCTTTCGCTGCAATTATTCTTCCAAACTGTAATCCTTGTTCTGCTTCAGGAACTGCATTGCCCACAATAACATCATCTATTAATTTTGGATCAACAGGAGGTAAAGTTTTCATTAAACCCTTGATGACTTCAATGGCTAATTCATCGGAACGCATGAACCTAAAACCACCTTTTTTACTTTTTGTAACAGCTGTCCTAAAACCTGCAACGATATACGCTTCTTGCATAAAATAAGAATTTTTACACCCTAAATGTAGTCATTTTTGTAAAAAGTTGTTTATGCAACTAAATATTTCATCGTAAATTTGTGTTATGTTGTATCCCATAGCACGCAATCTCTTATTTATGCTTCCGCCAGAAATGGCCCATACTATATCTATGTATGGTTTGCAAAAAGCAGCTAGTATTCCTTTTTTGAAAAAACAACTAGCCGCTCAATTTCAATACCAAGAAAAAAACCTTACCAAAAATTGCTTTGGTATACAATTTCCCAACCCTGTTGGACTAGGCGCTGGCTTCGACAAAAACGCAGCCTACTTAGATGAATTAGAAATGCTGGGTTTTGGATTTGTTGAAATTGGAACTGTAACACCTAAACCGCAAGCAGGTAATGCTGCCCCTCGTTTATTTAGAATACCTGATCAAAAAGCATTGATTAATAGAATGGGTTTTAACAACGAAGGACTAGAAGCGGTTGCCAATAGATTAAAAGAAAGAAAAGCAAAAAATAATTCAAGTTTAGTGGTGGGTGGAAATATTGGAAAAAATAAAGTGACTGAAAATAGGGATGCATGGATAGACTACTGCACCAACTTTAAAGGCCTTGAAGAAGTAGTGGATTATTTTGTGGTGAATGTAAGTTCTCCCAACACGCCCGGCCTGCGCGAACTACAAGAAAAAGAATCCTTAAGAAAAATATTTTCAGCATTACAAAATTTAAATAAAAATAATAAACCTATTTTATTAAAAATGGCACCCGATTTAGAAAATTCGGTATTAGACGATATCATTGCATTAACCCATGAAATAAAAATTGACGGGCTAGTGGCCACCAATACCACCATTGATCGCAGCTTACTTAATACAATGAATCAAGAGAAAGCAAAAAAAATGGGAGCAGGTGGATTAAGTGGTCAGCCATTATTAGACAAGTCCACTGAAGTATTAAAATACTTACACAAAGGCATTGAAGGTCGTATTCCCATTATTGCCAGTGGGGGTATATTCACAGGAGCCGATGCCAAGTCAAAAATAAATGCAGGCGCTTCCTTGCTTCAAATATGGACAGGATTTATTTACGAAGGGCCCATGATTGTAAAAAATATTTGTCAAAGCTTAAGCGCCCACAAATAAATATGATTACCATTCAAGATTTTTGCTTCAGCCCTTTTCAAGAGAATACTTATGTTTTATACAATGAGTTCAAAGAAGCCATTATTATTGATCCGGGTTGTTATACGCGTATCGAAGAAAAAATATTGACTGATTTTATTCGCAAAGAAAATTTAAAGCCCACCTTATTATTAAATACACATTGTCATTTAGACCATGTCTTTGGTAATAATTATGTGAGTGAAACCTATGGGTTAACTGCACATATTCATCCCAATGAACAAATTGTTTTAGACCGCTTGCCTGAGGCTGCCGCTAAATGGGGGGCTCCTACTGATGCCTACAAAGGGCCGATTCAATATATTCAAGAAGGCGAACTTATCTCGTTTGGTAAAGACAGTTTTAAAGTATTACTTACTCCAGGGCATTCTCCAGGAAGTGTTTGTTTTTACAATAGCCAGCAAGATTTTTTAATTGGAGGAGACCTTATTTTTAAAGACGGTGTTGGCCGTACCGATTTACCAGGTGCCAACCCAAACGACTTAATCAAAAGCATTCGTGAACAAATTTTTCCTTTACCAGACAGTCTTACCATTTACTCAGGCCATGGACCAGCCACTACTTGGGGCAGAGAGAAAGAGCATAACCCTTATATTAAGCATATTCGTAGTCAATCTTAACCTATAAATAGCGCTTAGTTAACAATTTGATAATGTGAACACCCTTCATAGATCTGCTATTTAAAGGGTAATTTTGCACTAATAAATATGGAAGCACCTATAAAAATATTGATTGCAGACGATGAGCCTGATATTATTGAAATCATTAGCTATCATTTAAATAAATTAGGCTACGAAGTAGCGACTGCTAAAGACGGCAGCGAGGCCATTGAAAAAGCAAATTTATTTGCACCAGACTGTATTATCTTAGATGTGATGATGCCTAAAAGAACGGGCTTTGAGGTTTGTGAATATTTAAGAACACAAAAACAATTTGACAAAACACTTATTGTATTACTTACTGCCTTAAACGATGAAGATTCACATATTAAAGGATTAGAATTAGGGGGAGATGATTTTATTAGCAAACCTATTAGCCCCAAGGTATTAGTAAGTAGAATTACGGCTCTATTTAGAAGGTTACAACCTATTGAATCTAATAAAAAAGTAATTACCATCAATGATTTATTAATTGATATCACACAATATAAAACAGTCTTAAAAGGCGTAACACATGTACTTGCCAAAAAAGAATTTGAATTATTATACTTGTTAGCCGCTCAACCAGGTCGTGTTTTTTTAAGAGGTGAGATTTTATCTCAAGTTTGGGGCAATGATGTCATTGTAGGAGATCGTACCATTGATGTGCATATTAGAAAAATTAGAGCAAAATTAGGTATCGACTGTATCACCACCGTAAAAGGGGTAGGTTACAAATTCGATTATTAGCAATAATTGAATACCTTCATACTGCCTCTTTGAAGGAGGCTTTCATTACATGTTTAAACAAAAGAACTTAACGCCCAAACAGCTGGCAGCTTTAACAGCACTGCTACTGGCTTCACTGATAGCCCTAAGCATCTTTATACTATTTTCAAATGCAAAATTATGCATTACCTATTTTATAGTAAGTTTTGTTGGTATCTATTTTTTAATGGATCAAATTTTGGAATATTTTATTTATCGAAAAATCAAATTAATTTACAAACTTATTTCTCAAACCAAGGCTACTAAAAGAGTAGAAGCTTATCAAAAATATCTACTCCCTCAAAAAGGTATTGACGATGTAAGAGAAGATGTAGAACAATGGGCTGCTCAAAAAACAAAAGAAATTCAAGTACTTCAGTCGAATGAAGCCTTTAGAAAAGAATTTTTACAAAACTTATCGCACGAAATTAAAACACCCATTTTCGCTATACAAGGTTATTTAGAATTATTAGCGGATGGCGCAATGGAGGATTCTATAACGGGTAAAAAATTTGTACAACAGGCGCAGTCCAATGTGCAAAGGCTGGTTCAACTTTTAAGTGATGTAGACTCTATTACCAATTTAGAAATTAATAAAGACCCTGTCTTAAAGCAATCTTTTATTATTCAAGATATTATAAGCGAGGCGGTAAATAATTTAAGTGTGAAGTGGCTTAAAAAAAATATTCAATTTCAATTTAAAAAAGGATCTGAAACACCTACCTATGTTTTTGCAGATAAAAATAAAATTTATCAAGTGGTGGTAAATATTTTATCCAATGCTGCTAAATATGGTAAAATTGATGGGCAAATTACAGCCAGTATTTATAAAATGGAAGATGAAAAAATACTGATTGAAATAGGTGATGACGGTATTGGCATTGACGAAGAACATCTTCCTCGTTTATTTGAAAGATTTTACCGCACCGATGATGCAAGAGCCCGTGAAATTGGAGGTACAGGCTTAGGACTGGCTATATGCAAGCATATTGTTGAAGCCCATGGAGATACTATTCATGTTAGAAGCAAGGTAAATGTGGGCACTACCTTTGGATTTACCCTGGCAAGCAAAGCATAATTTTCGTTACTTTTGTTGCAAATATTTTCGAATGCAAACTATTCTTGTTACAGGCGGCACTGGCTATATTGGCGCTCATACCATTGTCGATTTAATCGAAAATGGGTTTGAGGTTATCTCTGCCGATAACTTATCGAGGTCTATTGTTGATTCCTTAAAAGGCATTGAAAAAATTACAGGTAAAAAAATAAAAAATTACGAAATTGATTTAACCGATAAAAAGGCAACAGAAGAAATTTTTCTAGCGCATAAAAACATCACAGGTATTATTCATTTTGCTGCTTATAAAGCAGTGGGCGAATCGGTTGAAATGCCTCTTGACTATTATCAAAATAATATTAGTTCTTTAATTAATCTTTTACAATTATCGGTTCAATACCAAGCCAAGCATTTTATTTTTTCTTCTTCTTGCACAGTCTATGGTAATCCAGATACAATTCCAGTAACAGAACAAACTCCATTAAAAACAGCAGCCTCTCCTTACGGGGCTACTAAGCAAATGGGAGAAACCATTGTACACGATGCAGCAGTAGCGCATCCACTTTCTACAATTTTACTTCGTTATTTTAATCCGGTAGGCGCGCATCCTTCTATTGCCATTGGAGAATTACCTATTGGTCGCCCTCAAAATTTAGTGCCTGCCATTACACAAACAGCTATTGGTAAATTACCCAAGATGCAAGTACATGGCAATGATTATGATACCCGCGATGGTAGTTGCATTCGCGATTATATTCATGTCTGTGACATTGCACATGCACATACTTTAGCCTTACAACTTTCTATTAAAGAAAATAAAGTAAATAATACCGAAATTTTTAATTTAGGTACAGGCAATGGGATTAGCGTGCTTGAAGCTATTGAAGCTTTTGAAAAAGTATCGGGTGTAAAATTAAATTATGAAATAGGGCCAAGAAGGGCGGGCGATATAGTAGCTATATATGCCAACAATGACTATGCCGTTAAAAAACTAGGCTGGCATTGCAAATTTGATTTGAATGAAATGATGCGCACCGCTTGGGAATGGGAAAAAACAATTGCTGGGAAATAATTATTAAATTATTATTCTGAATTATTGTTTCACTAACATCTTCTCTGCATTCTCTGCTACTTGTAAGGCTTCAATAAATTCTTCTATCTCTCCATTAATGACGGCATCTAAGTTATAAGAAGTAACCCCTACTCTATGATCGGTTACTCTACCTTGCGGCCAATTATAGGTTCTAATTTTAGCACTTCTATCTCCAGTACTTACTAATGTTTTACGGTGTCTTGATATTTCATCTTCTTGCTTACGCACTTGCTCTTCAAATAATTTTGTTCGCATCATGCCCATCGCTTTTTCACGGTTACCTAACTGTGAACGCTCTGTTTGACAAATAATAACCGTACCTGTGGGTATATGCGTTAACATTACTTTCGTCTCTACCTTGTTTACGTTTTGTCCACCCGCACCACCACTTCGAGAAGTTTCCATTTTCACATCGGCAGGGTTCAACACAAAATCTACTTCTTCTGCTTCTGGCATTACGGCCACCGTAGCTGCTGAAGTATGCACCCTGCCTTGGGTTTCTGTAGAAGGGACACGTTGTACGCGGTGCACGCCACTTTCAAATTTCATGGTACCATATACATCTTCACCTACTACTTCTAATATTACTTCTTTATACCCTCCTACTGAACCTTCACTCTCACTTACTAGTGCTACTTTCCATCCTTTTTTCTGACAATACCTTGTGTACATCGTAAGTAAATCACCTACAAATAAACTGGCTTCATCACCACCAGTACCTGCTCTTAATTCAATAATGGCATTCTTGTCATCCTGCGGGTCCTTGGGTATTAATAATTTAGTTAACTCTTTTTCAAGGCTGTCTTTCTCTGTTTCTAAACCAGGCATCTCCATTTTTGCCAACTCACGCATTTCTGCATCATCCCCATTCAAGGTTTCTTTGGCAAATTTATGCTCTTCCAAAACCTTCCTATAACGCTCATAGGGTATAATGATTTTTTCTAAGAAGCGGTATTCCTTACTCATTTTACCAAATTCAGCTTGGTTATTAATGATCTCTGGATTGGTCAAAGCCACCCCCACTTGCTGGAATCTTGCTTTAATGGCATCTAATTTGTCTAACATAGTCGGTTTTCTGTGCGCAAAAATAGCTATTTTAGTTGTCAATCAAAACAATCCTACACTATGAAATACTTAGTAGCCCTTTTTTTGCTTACAACAGCTGGTGCCAATGCCCAAGCCATACACTATAAGTCGGTATTAGTAGATACCCACAATGATTGCATCACTGCATGTATCGAAAAAAAGGTAAGCCTTGACCAAGACCTCACTGGCATCAACCACTCCGATTTAAAAAGATTCAAACAAGGTGGACTAGACTACCAATTATTTTCAGTTTGGTGCGATGGAGAAAAAGCCAACCCTTATGCATGGGCAATGAGGTCCATGGACACATTAGAAGCTGTTGCGAATAGAAACCCTGATAAAATTATGATTGCTAAAACTTGGAAGCAAATTCAAAAAACTTTGAAAGAAAATAAAATTGTGGCACAATATGGTGTAGAAGGTGGCCATATGATTGAAGATAATATCGACCGCTTAGATACTTTTTATAATAGAGGAGTTCGTTATATGACACTTACTTGGAATAACTCCCCTTCTTGGGCAAGTTCTCATGTCGATGAAAAAGATCCAAAATATACAGGCCCTAAAGGACTTACAAGTTTTGGTAAAGAAATTATTGCACGCATGAATAAATTAGGCATTATTGTAGATATCTCTCATGTGGGTGAAGCTACATTTTGGGATGCTATAAAAACAACTACTAAACCTGTGATTGCATCTCATAGTAATGCGTATGCTATTTGTCCAGTTACAAGAAATTTAAAAGATGATCAAATTATTGCAGTAGGAAAAAACGGTGGCGTAATACACTTGAATTTCTTCTCTGGTTTTGTAGATAGTAATTTTAGTAAGAAAGATGCTGCTTTTAGAAAAAATCATAAAGCAGAAATTGATTCTTTACTAGCCACCGGTTTACAACGTGAATATGCTTTCACGATGGTCTCTGAAAAATATCCTTTAGAAAGCGAGGCCATTAAGCCAGACTTAGAACAACTTATGCAACACTTTGACCATATCGTAAAATTAATTGGTATTGACCACGTGGGAATAGGGTCTGATTTCGATGGTATTAACTCTGCACCGAAAGAATTAAAAACAGTACTTGATTATCCTAAATTTACACAAGCATTAATAGCAAGAGGCTACTCTGATAAAGATGTTGCGAAAGTATTGGGAGGAAATTTTTTACGTGTGTATAGAATAAATAATCCTCAATAGGAAATTTGAGGATTGTTTATTACTCCTCTAGTAATTTATTTAATTCAAATTTTGTACTCACTAAAACTAAAATTTTTGTTAAAAATTGAGTTTTTAGTGCTGAATTGATGTTTTTAAAAATCCCTACACACTGTTATTTAAACTTATTCATTAAAACTTTGTCAAATAAAAAAAGACAAATTTGAAAAAAATTATTATTATATTATCTGCCTTTATGTTTTTTATTAGCTGTCAAAAAACAAATAATGCAACAAACAGCACAAGTGTTTCAAATCTTGTGAATAGCCCCACTATAGCTAATCAAATAAAATTCAGTGGTAATGGGTTTGTTCATAATGGGCTATACCCTAAATTATACACTTGCGATAGTTTAGGTATTTCCCCAGGTCTGCAATGGTCAAATGCGCCCAGTAATACCAATAGTTATGCCATTACCATGTATACGATACCTGGCCCGGGAGATAAGCATGTATACATAGTACTTTATAATATTCCAGCTTCTACTACGTCCATACCCAATAATTCTAAATCAATTGGTGTATTTGGCATTAATACAGTGGATGGAAAAACAACTTACACCCCTCCTTGCTCTCAAGGACCAGGTGCAAAAATTTATGTTTTAACAATATATGCTTTAAATGCACCACCTACTATTACAGTACCCAATACACAAGTGACTATGGACATTCTGTTGGCAGGCATGAAAAATAAGATTGTGGACAGTGCTGTGATGAGTGTCACCTATACAAGACCTTAATTATGAAAAGTATAATTTATTTATTTATTACCATTTGTTTCTTAGGAAGCACCAACTTGCTTGCACACTCAGGAGGACACTATCATAAAGGCGACGGAATTATTTTAAATACATGGAGATTAAAATCTGGAGAAGCTATAAAAGGAAATTTTTCTTTTGCAAAGGATAATCAAATATTTTTAGAACAAGAGGAAGGTATCATTAAACCTATTATTATTGATGATTTAATTCCCCAAGATCAGCTATTGGCTAAATTTAAAATAAATAAATTTTCTGATTTAAATTTTTCAAACATAGTTGAAAAAGAAAATGATAACTATTATAAGTATTTGCCTTTAACTATAGTATTACTATTGGTAATTATGATTTATTCAATCAATAGAAATTTTATTAAGTTTTATATATTCCAATCTTCATTAGGACTAAGTACCCTAAGTATTTTATTTATTTTTTCTATTTTAATGGCCTGTAGTAAATCAGATGTAACCAATTCAAATAACTCAATAGTAACCCCAATAGTAACCCCCATCTCAGTGACCATTCCTAAAACTAGTTCTGCATTTATGGATTCTGCATTTGCGGCATTTAAGCCTAGTATTGGCACTAGCTGGGATGATACCTATTTTTATATTGCTTCTACTGGAATTCCTAGTCACAATATGATGATTGGAATAACGAATTGGCAACAACAAGTTCCCATTACTCAACCATACAATGGAACAAATAGTTGGTCTATTCCATTACAACCGGTTTATGCAACTACCCCCTTGAGTACTAAAACAAACTTAATGAAAGGAGCAGTTGCGGTGGCAGTGAATGGAATACCCATTTTTAATGCATTAAATAATAGAGGGGAGGATTCTTATAAAATTGGAGAGTTGGATGATTGGGGTGGGCATTGTGGAAAGGGAGATGATTATCATTATCACGCCGCACCTTTACATTTGTCTGCCATTAATGGAATCAAGCCTATTGCATTTGCAGTAGATGGTTTCCCAGTGTATGGATCAAAAGAACCTGATGGAACAAATATGATTGCCCTAGATACTTGTCACGGACATAATGGAGCAAATAGTTTATATCATTATCATGGAACCAACGATTACCCTTATGTAATTGGTGCATTAAAAGGCAAGGTTACACTTGATCCCAATACGACTGCTCCAGAAAATCAAGTAATATCACAAGCCATTACCAAACCAGTTCGCCCTGCCACTAGTCCTTTAACTGGGGCAGCTATTACAGATTTTGTTACTGTAGGTACAAATAGTTATTTGCTAACTTATAAAAGAGGTACTAAGAATGGATATGTAAAATATAGTTGGGACGCAAATAATAAATATACTTTTATTTTAACCGATACATCCGGTAATTCAGTGACCAATACCTATCAAAGATAGTAAATAACAACGCCCTTACATTTCATTAAGGACCTTGTTATTGTTTAGCTAATGATTTTTCAAGCCTAGCCCATAAACGGGTAGGCTTGTTTACTTGAACTAAGAAATAAAATTTAAGGACTCAATAATTTAATAAACGTTGCATCATTTCTTCCAACCTTGCATTCGCTAAATATTGTTTTTCTAAAACAGTATTAAAAGGAATAGGTGTATCCAACGATGCACAACGCATTACGGGTGCATCTAAATATTCAAAGCAGTGCTCTGCAATCCAGGCGCTAATTTCTCCACCAATACCGCCAGTTAAATTGTCCTCATGCAGTACCATTACTTTTCCAGTGGCCTTCACTACTTTTTCAATGGCTTCGTAATCTAAGGGAGCCAAGGTTCTTAAATCTAATATGGAAATAGACGCTTCACTATGCGCTGCTTGATATTGCAAGGCCCAATGCACGCCCATACCATAAGTAATAATACAAGTCTCTTCTCCTTCACTTATTAATGCAGCCTTTCCAATAGGAACTTGATAATATTCATCAGGCACTTCTGCCTCCATACTTCTATACATTACTTTGTGTTCAAAATAAAGTATGGGATTAGGATCGGCTAAGGCAGCAATTAATAAACCTTTTGCATCAATGGGGTTAGAAGGGTAGACTACTTTTAATCCGGGTACATGCGTAAACCAAGCTTCATTCGATTGGGAATGAAAAGGACCTGCTCCCACACCCGCACCCGTTGGCATACGAATAACGACATCTGCATTCTGTCCCCATCTGTAATTTATTTTAGCTAAATTATTTACAATTTGATTAAAGCCCACCGTTACAAAATCGGCAAACTGCATTTCCATTACCGACTTTATACCTTCTAAACTTAACCCCAGTGCAGCACCCACAATAGCACTTTCACAAATAGGTGTATTGCGCACTCTTTGCTTTCCAAATTGTTGCACAAAACCTTCTGTTACTTTAAAAGCCCCTCCATATTCTGCAATGTCTTGCCCCATGATAATTAATTCCGGATACAAAACCATGGACTGTCTTAGGGCTTCGCTAATGGCTTCTATAAAACGCTTCTTCGTTAATATAGGATTATTGAGTGCATTAAAATCTAAAATGGTATTTGGTAAAGTTGGTACAAATAAATCGGCAAGCTCTTCTTGTATAGATGGATCCCATGTTTCAGGTTCCATGGCTATTTTTAAATCGGCTTCAATACTTTGCTTTATATCATTTCTAATAGTAGCCACTTCCATCTCAGTGATTAGTTTTTCTTTCACTAAATATTGCTCGTAATTTTTAATAGGGTCTTTTCTGGACCAAGTTTCCATGAGTTCTTTTGGAACATATTTCACACCACTAGCTTCTTCATGCCCTCGCATTCTAAAAGTGGTACACTCAATTAAATATGGACGCTGATTATTAATACAATAATCTCTCACCCCTTTAACAGTATCATATACTTCTAAAATATTATTGCCATCAATTCGAATTCCCTCCATGCCATAGCCTTTGGCACGGTCTACTAAATAATCGCATTTGTATTGCTCATTGGTAGGTGTACTTAATCCGTATCCATTATTTTCAATAATAAAAATAACGGGCAGTCCCCATACCGCAGCTACATTCAAGGCTTCATGAAAATCACCTTCACTTGTTCCTCCTTCTCCCGTAAATGCTAAGGTGGCTTTTAATTGTCCTCTTTGTTGATACGCTAGTGCAACACCATCTGCGATGGCTAATTGAGGACCTAAATGGGATATCATACCGCATACATGATATTCCTTACTACCAAAATGAAAACTTCTTTCACGCGCTTTGCTATAACCCGATTTATATCCTTGCCATTGTTTAAATAAATCGGTCAAGGGCATACCTCGTGCAGTAAATACACCTAAATTTCTATGCAAGGGCATGATCCATTCAGTAGGCTCCATAGCCAGGCTAGCCCCTACTGCGATGGCCTCTTGACCCATACCACTAAACCATTTGCTAATTTTTCCTTGGCGAAGCAAAAGCAACATTTTATCTTCTATCATCCTTGGCAAAAGCAAAGATTTATAAAGATGTACAAGTTGCTCATTAGATAATTTACCCCGCTTAAACTCCATTTTAATTTTTATTTAAAGGGATAAAGGGTCGCCTTAATTTCTTGAATTTAATTTGCTCAACAAACGTAAAATTTCCATGTACAGCCATACTAAAGTAACTAGTAAACCAAAAGCACCGTACCATTCCATGTATTTAGGGGCACCCATTTCAGCTGCTTTTTCAATCGCATCAAAATCTAATAATAAATTCATTGCAGCAATACCTACTATAAATAAACTTATGCCAATACTTAGTGGAGAGCTATCAAATGCAAATCCCATATTCACTCCAAACAAACCCAAGATATAAACAATTAAATAAAATAAACCAATACCCATGGTGGCTGACATAATAATAGAACGCAAGCGATTGGTTACATTTATAATTCTAAAGTTATATAACAAGAACATAGAAAGTGCAACTCCTAAAGTTAAACCCACTGCATGTAATACAATATTGGGATAGCTCTTTTGAAACATAGCATTGAAAAAAGCACTAATACCCCCAATAAATAATCCCTCTAGAATTCCATAAGCAGGTGCAATGTAGCCAGCCCACTGAGGCTTAAACATTATTACTAAGGCTACCACAAAACCACCAATAGCACCTACTAACATATAAGTAGTAGCAGAACTTGTATTGCCTTCGGCATATACATTCCAAACGTACATGGCGGCAGCCGTGACCATGATTAATAAAAAACCAAATTTTTGAATGGTACCACGAATACTCATTACACCAAATGAGGAAGCAGTATCATGCAAACTTTTATCAAATATTTTTTCAGTAAGGGTTGGATTGCCTGATTTAAAAATGGCCATAATTTTATGTTTTTTCTATTATAAAAATACTAAATACTTTGAATGATTGTCTAAAAAAGGTTAATTCAATGCATTTTTAAGCCCTGGATAATGGGTGATCTTTTCGAACTCATAGTGTGGGTATTGCTTCAGTAAGCCAACCATTTTTGCTAACTTAAGAGAATCTGCAGTGGCCGCAAACATATGGTCGTGCATTAATATAACCAGGTGATTTTTTGTTTTAGTTTGATTATGCGCAAACAAGCTGTCCACCAATAGCGCTATAGCTTCTGGGCTTTGCACGGGCTTGCCATGTTTATTAAAACGCCATTCCATATCCCAGCCAATCACATCCCAACCTAGGCTGTCCATTCTATGTGCTAAAGGCTTTACCAACCAACTGGCTTTTTTGGCATCCTTGGTGTCCCAGGCATTGTTTCCGGGAAATCTGACCAAATTGTTGCTAGGGCCTAAAACAGCCTTGCCCTTTAAAAAATCTAAGGTGGCAGCATCTGGGTGCTGGTAAAACCAAAGGTATTTGCCATAAGCATGAGAGTAGCTATGATTGGATAGGGTGAATAAACTTTCATTAGCCTTAATTTGTTCATATAGCATCCTACCCTGCTTACTCCTTGATTGATGCAGGCCAATTTCAAAAAAAGAGGCGGCCACTTTTTCACGTTCACAGATGGTTATACAGTTGGCTGTGCCATTTAAAGGGCCATCATCAAAGGTTAAGTAAATATGTTTTGTAAGACTATCTGAGGGCTGGTATTGAGCCAATACAGAAGGCTTTTTGACTGCATTAACAGTTGCTGCCATTGGATTAGAAGGCAGAAAGGGTGTTAAAAACAAACTCAATATGTATAAAATAGGCCCATTAAGCATAAAATCAAAGCTTTGTGGCCGTAAAGTTAGACAAGAAAACTATAAAAAAATGATAAAAAGTTAAGGTTTTAGGCCCTCGGATTTGTACCTTCGTGCTCCAATAAAATCGAATATGCAAAAAGAAGTTGTTTTACAAGATGTAGTTATAAAATTTGCTGGTGATAGTGGTGATGGTATGCAATTAACGGGTCAGCAATTTACCAATAACACTGCCTTATTAGGTATTGATTTAGCTACTTTTCCCGATTTCCCTGCGGAAATCAGAGCTCCATTAGGAACCTTACCTGGAGTGAGTGGATTCCAAATTCATTTTAGTTCTAATAGAGTATACACGCCAGGTGATATTTGTGATGTATTGGTGGCCATGAATGCTGCTGCTTTAAAAGTGAATTTAAAAGGCTTGAAAAAAGGCGGAAAAATTATTGCTAATATTGAAGGATTTGATACAAAGAATTTACGCTTAGCTGCTTACCCTGATGGAATTAATCCATTAGAAGATGGTAGTTTAGATGGATATGATTTAACAAAAGTAGACGTAACTAAATTAACACGTGAAGCCCTAAAAGCCTATACAGACTTAGGAAATAAAGAAAGAGACCGTGCGAAGAATATGTTTGTACTAGGTATGATTTACTGGTTATACAATAGAGATTTAGATACCACTATTGAATATTTAAAAGATAAATTCAAAAAGAAAGAAACTATTATAAATAGTAATATCGATGTATTAAAAGCAGGTTATTACTATGGCGAAACAGCAGAACTTTTTTCTGCTAGATACAAAGTAGAAAAGTCGAAAATGGACCCGGGTACTTACAGAAGTATCATGGGTAACCAAGCTTTATCTATGGGATTAATTGCAGCTGCTCAAAAAAGTGGACTACAATTATTCTTAGGAAGTTATCCTATTACACCTGCTACCGATATCTTACATGAATTAAGTAAGTACAAGAATTTTAATATAAAAACATTCCAAGCAGAAGATGAAATTGCTGGTATTAGTGCAGCGATTGGTGCAAGCTATGGTGGTTCTATTGGTTTAACGACTACTTCAGGACCAGGTATGGCTTTGAAAACAGAGGCCATGGGACTTGCTATGATGTTAGAAATTCCTTTAGTCATTGTGAATATTCAAAGAGGTGGCCCATCAACAGGTTTACCTACTAAAACAGAGCAAAGCGATTTAATGCAAGCTTATTATGGAAGAAATGGTGAAGCACCTATTCCAATTATTGCAGCTTCAACACCTAGCGATTGTTTTGATATGGCATTTGAGGCAGTTAGAATTGCGCTTCAACATATGACACCTGTTATTTTATTAAGTGATGGCTATATCGCCAATGGTGCTGAACCTTGGAAATTCCCTTCTGCTGCTGACTTGCCTACCATTGAAGTGAAATTTAAAAAATCATTAGACGAAGGCGAAGAAAAATTCCTTCCTTATAAGCGTAATGAAAAAGGTGCAAGACCTTGGGCTATTCCTGGCACACCAGGTTTAGAACATAGAATTGGTGGATTAGAAAAACAAGCTGAGACTGGAAACGTAAGCTATGATTCTGAGAACCACGAATTCATGGTAAAATCAAGAGAAGCTAAAGTAGAAAAAATTGCCGATTATATTCCTTTACAAACCATTGACACTGGTGCTGAAAAAGGAAAAGTATTAATACTTGGATGGGGTTCTACTTATGGAACCATTAAGAGTGCCGCATTACATTTACAAAGCCAAGGCAAGCAAGTAAGCCATGCACATATTAAGTACATGCGTCCTTTCCCTAAAAACTTAGGCGATATCTTAAAGAATTTTGAAACAGTTGTCATTCCAGAAATTAACAGCGGGCAATTAATTAAAATTATTCGCGATAAATATTTTGTTGACGCTAAAGGTTATAATAAAATAATGGGTATCCCTATTACTAAACAAGAATTAGTAACAGCGGTAGAACAATATTTGTAGTATAATAATGGCTGAATAAATTATTCAGCCTTAACTTATCTGAACTTATAATAAAGCGTCTCTAATTGAAGAGGCGCTTTTTTTTACCCCTTCCTTACAAAAAGAAACTAAGCCACAGGCATCACATTTAGGACTTCTTGCCAAACAGGTATACCTACCATGTAGTATTAACCAATGATGTGCGGTATGTACAAGAGCTGTGGGAATATGTTTAATCAAATTTTTCTCTACTGCCAAGGGTGTAGTAGCCGTCATGGGCACCAATCCCAATCTTCTGCTTACTCTAAACACATGGGTATCTACCGCCATATTGGGTTGTTTGTCTACCACAGAGGTAATTACATTAGCTGTCTTGCGTCCTACACCTGGAAGTGTGATTAGCGCTTCCACCGTCAAAGGCACTTCTGCATTAAAATTGTCTACTAATAATTGGCTCATGCCAATCAAATGCTTGGCCTTGTTATTAGGATAAGAAATACTTTTAATAAGTGTAAACATTTGCTCAAAACTAGCCTTGGCCATTTTTTGAGGGCTAGGAAATTGTTTAAAAATAGCAGGTGTGGTTAAGTTAACACGCTTGTCGGTACACTGTGCCGATAAAATAACAGCTACCAATAATTGAAAGGGGTTTTCATACAATAGTTCAGTTTCAGCAATGGGCACTTGCTCTTGAAAATAAGCAAGCACTAATTCATAGCGTTCTTTCTTTGTCATTATTTGGTGCTAGTATGCAAGGTATCTTCAAATAAATACAGTTCCTCTCCTTCTCTGCGTAATAAATATCTTTCGCGCGCATATTTTTCAATAGCCGTTTTATTATTTTGAATATTATCTAATTGCCTTTGTGTGCTTTGTATTTCTTTTTGATAATATTTTTTAGCGTCTTCTACTTTTTTAAGTTCAGCTGATCTTTCTCTTTGTTGAAAAAAATCTCTTTGGTCAAAAAATAACATCCATACCACAAATCCTATACTTACGATAAAGTAACGATTAGCAACAAAGGGTATTATTTTTTTTATGAATTTCATAGTAAGGACTTGCCGTAAAATTAACATAGTTCTGATGATATGGCAAAAAAAAGAGGAGCCCCTAGGAGCTCCTCAACTTATTTTCAAAAGCCGGTAGGCTTACTTGTTACCAAACTTTAACCTGCCTTTAGTAGGGAAAACACCTATTTCACCCAATTGCTCTTCGATACGAATTAATTGGTTGTACTTGGCCATACGGTCGGTACGAGAAGCAGAACCAGTCTTAATTTGACCGCAATTTAAAGCGACGGCTAAATCGGCGATGGTGGTGTCTTCTGTTTCACCACTTCTATGTGACATAATAGTATTGTAGCCATTGTGCTGTGCTAAGTTTACCGCATTGATGGTTTCAGTTAAAGTTCCAATTTGATTTACTTTCACAAGTAAGCCATTCGCAATTTTCTTATCAATACCTGTTTGAATTCTTGTTACATTGGTTACAAATAAATCGTCTCCTACTAATTGACATTTATCGCCAATGGTTTCAGTTAAATTTTTCCAACCTGCCCAATCGTCTTCTGCCATTCCATCTTCAATAGATACGATAGGATATTTCTTCACCCAGCTTTCCCAATACTTTACTAATTGATCGCTGCTCATTTCTTTACCAGAACTCTTATGGAAAACATATTTTTTCTTTTTCGCATTCCAAAGTTCACTATTTGCTGCATCCATCGCAATAGCAATTTGGCTTCCTGTTTTATAACCAGCTGCCTGAATAGACTCAAGTACTGTTTCAATGGCTTCTTCATTGCTTTGAATATTTGGTGCAAATCCGCCTTCATCACCTACGTTGGTACTGTACCCTTTTTTCTTTAAAGTGCTTTTTAATTGATGGAAGATTTCTACACCCCAACGAAGTCCTTCGCTAAAGCTAGGTGCCCCTACTGGCATAATCATAAACTCTTGAAAGTCAATTTTATTATCGGCGTGTGCCCCACCATTTAAAATATTCATCATGGGCATAGGAAGCGTTCTTGCATTCGTGCCACCAATATATCTGTATAAAGGAAGGTTAGCTTCTTCTGCAGCTGCTTTTGCAACCGCCATACTTACAGCTAGTATTGCGTTCGCCCCTAGTTTACTTTTATTCGGCGTGCCGTCTAAATCAATCATAATTTGATCAATTTCAGCTTGCGCAGTAATATCAAATCCTTTAATAGATTTTGCAATTAAATCGTTTACATTTTTTACAGCCTTTAGTACACCCTTGCCTAGATATTTTTTCTTATCGTTGTCTCTTAACTCAACTGCTTCGTGAATACCAGTACTTGCACCACTTGGTACTGCTGCGCGGCCCAGGGCACCTTCATCAGTTAATACATCTACTTCTACAGTAGGATTTCCACGACTGTCTAAAATTTGTCTTGCACGAACTTCAATAATGTAACTCATATAATTATTTTTTTACGATCAATTGATTTATTTCAAAAAGGAGACTGCAATTTACACCCTTTTTTTTAATGGGTAAGCATTTTGAATATTTCTTCTAAACTGGCACCGTGTTTCTCTAATAACTGGCCTATAGGCTCGTCTGCCACTAGCTTTCCTTGGTGTAATACTAACACTCGATCACATATAGCAGTGACCTCTTGTAAGATATGTGTTGAAAATAAAATCATGGTGTCCTTACTTAGCGATTGAATCAAGGCCCTTATTTCAATTAATTGATTCGGATCTAAACCAGCCGTAGGTTCATCTAATAAAATAAGTTTGGGCTTATGTATTATAGCAGCTGCAATGCCAAGTCTTTGTTTATATCCTTTGGAGAGGGCTGCAATTTTTTTATTTTGCATTTGACTAAGCCCTGTTTTTTCTATTACAGATTGAATCACTTCTGCAACATTGGTTATAGAATGAACAGAAGTTAAAAACTGTAAATATTCTTTCACATATAAATCTTGATAGAGTGCATTTGATTCTGGCAAATAACCAATTTGTTTTTTTACAGCACTTGCATTTTGATTAAGTATCTTATTATTTAAAACAATAGAACCTTTGTCCGCTTCTAAAAAACCAGCAATCATTTTTAAAGTAGTCGATTTCCCAGCGCCATTAGGACCTAAAAAACCAACAATTTCTCCAGGCTTCAATTGAAAAGAAACTTCATTTACCGCAATTTGATGGCCGTAATTTTTGCAAAGGGTATTTACTACTAATGACATAGCTCAAAACTACTTATATAAAATGATTTTACCATTAATCGATTTCGGTAGAAACGGCCGGCAATTGATCATACTCTCCTTTGCTAGCATAGGCTCCGAATATAAAAAAGCCTACACAGATAGGTGTAAAAACTAATAATATAATAGTCCACTGTAAAATAACATTCGATTCTAATGCAGCAGGGGCTTTAGAAATTTTATCGTAAGCCTCATATAGTAAAAACAAAATAATGCTAGGTGCTATCAGCATCCATAGATATCCTAATAATTTTTTAATTGTATTCATATAAATATTTTTTATTTTAATAAATGAACATAATGCCTTAGGCCATTAGTCCATTACATTTTTATCAATTTTATTTGTTAAATAAAAAAGTCCAATAATAAAACATATGGAAGCTACTCCAATAGGATACCATAATCCTGCTAGAGAATCTCCCATGGGACTTGCTGTAGTTTTAGTAAACTCCACTATTAAAGTACCTAAAAAGGGAACCAATCCCCCAAACACGCCATTACCTATATGATAAGGAAGTGACATGGATGTATATCTAATTTTAGTAGGAAACATTTCCACTAAGAAAGCGGCGATAGGGCCATATACCATGGTTACATAAACAATTTGAATAAAGACCAACCAAATCATATCCCAATAAGCAGCATGCCCCAATGTTTTCTCCACCACCACATTTGGTTTGGCTGATTTAGATACAATGAGACTTGGATTCAAAGAATCAATAGGAATTAAAGCATTATAGGTAGCTCCCAATTTCAAAGTATCTGTTTTAATATATTTAAAAACTGCGCCATCTGTATAAGCTGTGTCAAAACTTTGAGTAATATAAATTTTAGTAGGGTCTTTGCTATCCGTTTTTGCTTTTACAGCAGAAGCTACCGTTTTAGCTAAATCAATTTTATCAATTCTGCTTTGGGTATTAGAAATATTTAAAAAAGTTTGGTAGATGGGTCGGTAAGTGAATATGGCCAGCAACATGCCCAAAAGCATAATCCATTTTCTGCCTACTTTATCACTCAACCAGCCAAATAAAACAAAACAGGGGGTAGCCATTAAAATGGCAATGAGCATAATATTTCGCGATTGCACAAACTCAATCTTACAAACTGTTTCAATAAAACTTTGTGCATAAAACTGTCCTGTATACCAAACAACACCTTGTCCCATCACCGCTCCAAATAAAGCCAATAAAACCATTTTAAAATTGGCCTTTTGCCCAAAACTTTCTTTCAATGGATTCGTAGAAGTTTTTCCTTCTGCTTTTAATTTGGTAAACATAGGTGATTCACTCATGCGCATTCTTATCAATACAGAAACACCCACCAGTAAAATGGAAATCCAAAAAGGATATCTCCAACCACCCCACTCTGCACTAAATTTCTCCACCCCTTGATTGGTTCTTATTAATATAATAATACCTAATGCTAAAAATAAACCTAGTGTTGCAGTAGTTTGAATCCAACTTGTCCAAAAACCTCTCTGTCCAGCGGGGGCATGTTCTGCCACATAAGTAGCAGCCCCTCCATACTCACCTCCCAAGGCCAAACCTTGTAATAAACGAAGTATTAATACCAAGATAGGTGCTGCCCATCCAATTGTAGCATAACCAGGTACCAGACCAATGGCAAAAGTGGACCCCCCCATTATAATTAAGGTGAGTAAAAAAGTATGCTTGCGCCCAATCAAATCACCTAAACGTCCAAAAACCAAGGCCCCAAAAGGTCTTACAATAAAGCCCGCAGCAAAAATAGCCAAAGTACTTAAAAGTGCTGCTGTACCTGCATCTGCGGGAAAAAACTGCTTTGAAATGATGGTGGCTAACATTCCAAAAATGTAAAAATCATACCACTCAATTAAGGTGCCCATAGAAGAAGCCCCTATCACAAAAGCGATATTAGTTTGTTTTGATTCTTGGCCCATATTTTTATTTGTTTGCAAGTGAGTATTCAAGTTAAATATTTAAACTGAAAAATGTAAATTTGGTTATCATTATTTATTCAATCTGTGCATATGAGTTACCCCTATCAAATTAAAACCTTAGAAGCTTACCACGAAGCTTATAAAAATAGCATTGACCATCCAGAAAAATTTTGGGGGAAAATTGCTGAAAATTTTACTTGGCGTAAAAAATGGGATAAGGTATTAGAATGGAATTTTACAGAACCTAAAGTAGAATGGTTTAAGGGAGGTAGATTAAATATTACTGAAAATTGTATCGATAGACATTTAGCAAATAATGGCGACAAGCCTGCCATTATTTGGGAGCCTAATGATGCTAAAGAAAATCACCGAATTATCACCTACAAACAATTGCATTTGCATGTTTGTCAATTCGCACAAGTACTTATTAATAATGGCGTGCAAAAAGGAGATCGAGTATGTATTTATATGGGCATGATTCCAGAGCTTGCCATTGCTGTATTAGCTTGCGCAAGAATTGGCGCTATTCATAGTGTAATTTTTGGTGGCTTTTCTGCGCAAAGTATAGCAGATAGATTAAACGATTTGAAAGCCAGTTATATTATTACCTGCGATGGAGCCTACAGAGGCGCCAAAGACATCCCACTGAAATCTATTATTGATGATGCACTAGTGGGTATTACCACTATTAAAAATGTGATTGTTTGTACAAGAACTAGCACCGCTGTTTCCATGTTAAAAGGCCGTGACCTTTGGTGGGAAGATGAAATTAAAAAAGTAGAAGCGCAAGGCATCAGTTCAATAGAGGCAGTAGAGATGGATGCAGAAGATCCTTTATTTATTTTATATACTTCAGGCTCTACAGGTAAACCCAAGGGTGTAGTGCATAGCACCGCAGGTTATATGGTGTATACCAATTATACTTTTGTGAATGTTTTTCAATATCAACCCAATGATTTATTTTTTTGCACCGCAGATATTGGTTGGATTACAGGACATAGTTATGTCGTGTATGCGCCTTTAAGTGCAGGCGGTACTTCCTTAATGTTTGAAGGCATTCCTACTTTCCCCGATGCAGGAAGGTTTTGGGATATCATTGATAAATTCAAAGTCAATATTTTATATACGGCACCCACAGCCATTAGGTCTTTAATGAGTTATGGATTAGGCCCAGTGAATGGGCATGATTTAAGTAGTTTAAAAGTATTAGGCACCGTAGGAGAACCCATTAATGAAGAAGCATGGCATTGGTACGATGAAAATATTGGTAAGAAAAAATGTCCCATTGTAGATACTTGGTGGCAAACAGAAACAGGAGGCATTATGATTTCTAATATGGCGGGTATTACGCCGAGCAAACCAGGTTGGGCCACTTATCCGATGCCTGGTGTGAAAACTATTTTAGTAGATGATAAAGGAGAAGAAGTCACTACTGGGGAAGATAATTTATACAGAGGAAATTTATGTATCACTCAACCTTGGCCTGCCACCATAAGAACTACTTATGGCGACCATGAAAGATGCAGAACCAATTATTTCGCCACTTATCCTAATTTATATTTTACAGGAGATGGTGCTTTAAAAAATGAATTGGGCCAAATTAGAATTACGGGCCGCGTGGATGATGTCTTAAATGTAAGTGGCCATAGAATTGGTACCGCTGAAGTAGAAAACGCGATTAACATGCATGCGGGTGTGGTAGAAAGTGCAGTAGTAGGTTATCCGCATGATCTGAAAGGACAAGGCATTTATGCTTATGTAATTTATACAGGATCACATAGTCAAGACACCCATGGCAGTGCCGATATGATTAGAAAAGATATCTTACAAACAGTTACTAGAATCATTGGCCCTATTGCCAAACCAGATAAAATACAATTTGTATCGGGGCTTCCTAAAACACGTTCTGGTAAAATTATGCGTCGTATACTTCGCAAAGTAGCCGAGGGTGAATTGAAAAGTTTAGGAGACACTTCAACACTTCTTGATCCTGCAGTGGTGGAGGAGATTGTTAAAGGAGTGCTTTAACATTTTATTGCTAATGCTATTGAATGCGTTTGAAAAAATCTATTGCTCTTCGATGTGAATGACGCTAAAAACATTTTTATTCATCTAAAAATTGCGAACTCGGTTCGCTCAAACACACAATTTTTTACAATGTATAGAAATATTTTCTTAACGCTATTCACATAAATTCGCAAGTAGATTGTTTTTCAAACGCTTTAAATTAGCAGTGGGTCAAAGAAATAAAGTAAAATATATAAATACAATCCTGAGCAAGAAGACGCGAGCGAGCGTCTGTTGAATGAGGGGCTATGGATTAATACTCTATTTATAAAGTAAATAAATAAAATATAATCCTAAGCGCACTTTTGAGCAGAGCGAGAGGGAGCGAAGGATTGGTATTTTTTTATTGCTTTATAAACTTCTAATGGGTCATTAAGTTTTTCAATTTATTCGAAATCAAAAACAAAATAATAGAAGCAATTCCAGCCATGAATACGAAGAACATAAAAAACTCATGCAAATTGCTAATTTGATAGCCCGCAAAAGAAGTAACCTTACCATTTTCTGGATACAGCGCACTAAATACACCTGCTAATTTATTCGCAAAGGCATTCGCTGTAAACCATACTGCCATTAATAATGAAGCAAATTTAATAGGTGCTAATTTATTGAATATAGCAAGACCAATGGGTGATAAACAAAGTTCACCAAATGTATGCATCATGTACATTCCTATTAACCAAATCATACTTACTTTAACACCCGTTCCCACTCCGTTCACTCCAGTAGCTATCCATAAATAACCAAGGGCTAATAGCATTAAACCCATGGCCATTTTAAAGGGAGAAGAGGGTTCTCTTTTTGCTTTCCCAAGTTTAATCCATACCCATGCCACTAAGGGAGCAAGTGTTACAACAAATAAAGAATTCAGCGATTGAAAAAAACTTGCAGGCACTACAAAAAAACCAAGGTCTCTTTGTGTATTCTCTGAAGCGAAATAAGTGAGTGAGGCACCTGCTTGTTCAAAGGCACTCCAAAAAAATATAACAAAGAAAGATACCGTAAATAATACGGCTACTTTTTTCTTCTGAATAATATCCAATGATTTATCTGAAAAAATAATGACAGCAATCAAAATAATACAAGCTAGTAACAACCAAAATAAATAACTCACTACTTTAATATCAATGTATACTAATGCAATGGTGACTAAAGAAATTAAAAATAAAAAGCCCACCATCACTGGAATTTTTTGAAACCAAGCCGGTGCGTCTTTAGGGGCCTCTCCAATGGACTGCCCATCTGCATTCACTAAATATTTTTTCTGAAAAACTATTTGTGTAATGACACTTAATAACATAGCAACGCCGCCTGCGAAAAAAGCCCATTTAAAATCGCCCGACTTACCCGTGTCTCCAAAAAAACCACAGACGAAGGGGCCAATGGCTCCGCCTGTATTAATACCCATATAAAAAATAGTGTAAGAAGCGTCAATTCTAGAATCGCCCTTGGCATAGAGCTGCCCTACCATACTTGAAATATTAGGCTTGAAAAAACCATTACCTGCAATCATACATCCCAGACCAATATAAAATAAAGGCATGGCTAAGGCAGCATTTTCATAGAAATGCCCACAAAAAAATAGTACAAATTCACCAATGGCCATGACTAGACCTCCTGCAATGATGGAGCGGTTATTACCCCAATACCTATCGGCTATATAGCCTCCTAAAAGGGGTGTTAAATAAACCAAGCCCGTATAACTACCATATACTTGGGAGGCGAAAACTTTGTCAAATAATAAGGCCTTGGTTAAAAATAAAACCAAGATAGCGCGCATACCATAGTAGTTAAAACGCTCCCACATTTCTGTTGCAAATAAAACATATAATCCCTTGGGGTGTTTCTGAGTGGTAGAGGTCATGACAATTTGTTTTATTTATTTGACTCAATTTAATAAAATCCATTCAATAAATTTTACTTTCGTGCAGCAATCCGTTTAAATATGAATATTTTACTCATTGGTAGTGGTGGAAGAGAAAATGCTTTGGCATGGAAAATGGCAGAAAGTCATCAGTGTGATGAAATTTTTATAGCCCCTGGAAACCCTGGTACGGCTGAATTTGGAACGAATTTACCCATTGAAATTAATGATTTTGATGCCCTTAAAAAAGCGGCCATTGAGCACCAAATAGAAATGATTGTAGTTGGGCCAGAGGAACCACTTGTAAAAGGGATTTATGATTTTTTCACGGGTGACCCTTTAACCGAACACATTAATATCATTGGCCCTTCTGCCAAAGCAGCTCAGTTAGAAGGTAGCAAGGCTTTCAGTAAACATTTTATGCAAAGGCATCAAATACCTACTGCTAGTTATGCCGAATTTACGCTTGAAAATTATGAGCAAGGCCTTGCCTATATTAGCGCTCATGCCCTTCCCATTGTATTAAAAGCAGATGGACTAGCCGCAGGCAAGGGCGTTATTATAGCCACTACACACCAAGAAGCATTGACGAGTTTTAAAGAAATGTTACAGGACAAACAGTTTGGAGCAGCTAGCGATAAAGTAGTAATAGAACAGTTTTTAGAAGGTATTGAAGTAAGCGTATTTGCTTTAACCGATGGCCATCATTATCAAATTATAGGACATGCCAAGGATTATAAAAGAATTGGCGAAGGAGATACCGGTTTAAACACGGGTGGTATGGGTTGCGTAAGCCCAGTGCCCTTTATGGACGACGCTTTTATGGCAAAAGTAAATACTCAAATTGTGGAGCCCACTATTCAAGGAATAAAGCAGGAAGGCCTTGTGTATAAAGGATTTGTATTCTTTGGACTTATGAATTGCAAGGGAGAACCCTATGTAATTGAATATAATTGTCGCTTGGGCGACCCAGAAACTGAAGTAATTCTACCACGTTTGCAAACCGACTTAGTAAGTCTACTAGCGGCTGCCGATAATGGTACTTTAGAAGACGTAAATATTCAATATCATGAAGAAGCATTTGCAACAGTGATGGCTGTAAGTGGTGGCTATCCTGGGTCTTATGAAAAAAACTTTCCTATTCAAGGAATAGAGCTTGCTCAAAAATTACCGGACAGCCTTGTATTTCAAGCTGGTACTGGGTTTCAAGATAACGCAATCGTTACCAAAGGAGGTCGTGTGCTTACTGTGACTAGCCAAGGCAAAGACCTTCAAGAGGCAGTAGAAAAAGCGCAAAAAGCACTATCCAATATTCAGTTTGAAGGCATGTATTTTAGAAAAGATATTGGCTACGAGTTTGCATAAAATTTTGGGTTAAAAAAACTTTGCGAATCATTTGTAAAAAGCTTTGTATTGTAAGGATTTTAGATGAATTTTGCTTCATTCAACTTCAACTATTCAAATAAAGATCTACAATGGGATTATTTAATTTTTTTACACAGGAAATAGCGATGGACTTAGGTACAGCCAACACGCTTATTATTCACAACGATGAAGTAGTCGTGAATGAACCTTCTATTATTGCTTTGAATAGGAATAATATGAAAGAAGTTTTAGGCGTGGGTAAGAAAGCCTTGTTGATGCATGAGAAAACACATGAAAGTATTAAAACAATTCGTCCCTTAAAAGACGGTGTAATAGCCGACTTCAATGCTGCTGAATTAATGATTCGCGAATTGATGAAAATGATTTATCCAAAGAAGCCATTATTTCCTCCAAGTTGGAGAATGGTTATTTGTATTCCTTCCTCTATTACTGAAGTTGAAAAAAGAGCGGTGCGTGATAGTGCAGAGCAAGCAGGTGCCAAAGAAGTTTATATGATTCATGAACCAATGGCAGCTGCATTAGGAATTGGTATTGATGTAGAAGAGCCCGTTGGAAATATGATTATTGATATTGGAGGCGGTACGACTGGTATTACAGTTATTGCCCTTGCAGGAATAGTTTGTGATCAAAGTATTCGTATTGCAGGAGATGAATTTACTGCAGATATCATGGAAGCATTAAGACGTTATCATAGTTTATTAATTGGAGAGCGAACTGCAGAACAAATTAAAATACATGTAGGTGCTGCCTTAAAGGATTTAGATAATCCTCCAGATGATATGCCAGTGAATGGTCGTGACTTAGTAACAGGTATTCCTAAACAAATTATGGTCACTTATCAAGAAGTAGCCGAAGCTTTAGATAAGAGCATTTTAAAAATTGAAGAGGCCATCTTAAAAGCCTTAGAAACAACGCCACCAGAGCTTGCGTCAGATATATACCGTAGAGGTTTGTACTTAACTGGAGGTGGGGCATTACTTCGTGGTTTAGATAAAAGATTAAGTCAAAAAATTAAATTACCCGTTCATGTAGCCGAGGATCCACTGAAAAGTGTGGTGCGTGGAACTGGTATTGCACTTAAGAATTATCAACGCTTTCCATTTATTATGAGATAATACCAAATGAAGAATATCATTGGGTTCATACGACAAAATTTTACTTTCTTTAGTTTTCTGATACTTCAAATAGTATCACTAGTCATGTTGTCTTCCAATAGTAAAACACATGAAACTTTTTTTGGTGGCTGGAGCAATCAAGTCACCGGCAATATTAATCAGTACTATTCAAGTTGGACTTATTTCTTTAGTTTAAAAGCAACTAACGAAAAATTAACTGCAGAAAATGTGGCTTTAAGAAATCAATTGGCCCAAAATTTTGTGGGCTTTGACACCACAAAAAAATTAGGTACCCTAATTTCAAGAAGAGATAGTTTAGAAAAAATTAGAAAATTCTATTACTACCCTGCGAAAGTAGTGGGCAATACTTTTACATTGCAAAAAAATTATATCATCATTGAAAGAGGAAGCAAGCAGGGCATCAAAAAAGATATGGCTGCGATTAGTCCTGACGGAAGTATTGTGGGTATGGTGGTAGAAGTGAATGAGAACTATAGTACTATTATGAGTTTACTGCATCGTAATAGCAAAGTAAGTGCGATGTTGAAAAGAGATAAAATTGCAGGAAGTGTAGAATGGGATGGAGCCGACCCCAATATTTTAGTACTAAAAAATATTTCTAAAAGTGCCGCTCCCAAAGTAGGTGACACGGTTATCACAAGCCCCTACTCTTCTAACTTCCCCGCTCAATTAATGGTAGGACGCGTAATCACCGTCATTCAAGACCCTTCTAGTAATTTCTTAACATTGAATGTAAAGGCCAGTACTAACTTTTTTAATTTAGAATATGTTTATTTAGTAGAGAATAGAAGAATGGAAGATCAAAAAAAGGTAACTATAAAGGAGGCAGGCAATGAATAATTTACTAAAAAATACGGCTCGATTTATTTTGTTCTTACTAGTTCAAATTATCATTTTAAATGAAGTGCCTCCTGTTCATCAATTTATCACACCCTATATCTATTTTTTATTTTTATTATGGTTGCCTTTTGGAACAAGTCGTATTAGCACCACCTTTCTTGGATTTATATTTGGCTATAGCCTCGATTTATTTACAAAAACCCCTGGACTGCATGCAGCTGCCTGCGGACTAATGGGATACCTTAGACCCACTATTTTAAATTTACTCTTATCTCAGGAAGCTTCCGAAGAGGTGAACAAAGAGCCTAGTATTGCCACGATGGGCTGGGGCCCTTTCGCTTTTTATGCATTTGCGCTCACTTTTATTCACCATTTCTATTTAGTCTTATTAGAATGGTTGCAGTTTGGTAACTTTGGTTACTTCATTGGAAAAGTGTTCTTCACTAGTATCATTAGTTTATTATTAATTTTTAGTGTGGAGCTTATAATGAACAGAAGAAAGCTAAAAAGATAATTCATGTCAATGTACAATTCGAATCGAGGGGGTATCATTCAAATTATCGTTGGTGTTATCTTTATCTTAATCACCGCTCAACTAATAAGTTTACAAATATTTTCTAGCAAGTATGTACTAGCTGCCAATAACAACGCCATTTTTAGAAAAATAATTTATCCCGATAGAGGCATTATATACGATCGTAAAAAAAGAGCCCTATTAGAAAATACCATTAGCTACGATTTAGTCGTCATACCGAATGAAGCCAAAGGAGTGGATACAGCAACGCTATGCGATATTTTAAAAATAGATAAAGCAGCGTATAGCAAAAGAATAATCGATGTCATTATTAAAAACTCGCGCGTAAAATCTGGTATATTCGAGGCTTTTCTTTCTGCAGAATTATATGCGCAATTAACGGAAAACTTATACCGCTTTCCGGGCTTCTCTTTATCGGAGCGTTCTATTCGGTCTTATCCTTATAATACAGCAGCACATGTACTTGGCTATGTAGCAGAAGTAGATGTCAATTTTTTACAAAAGCATGGTGATGAAGGCTACGAAATGGGTGACTATGCGGGCATGACCGGACTAGAAAAACAATACGAGTCTATTTTGATGGGGCAAAGAGGTGTCAATAGATACTTGAGAGATAATAAAGGAAAAATACAAGGCCCTTTTGAAAAAGGACAGTTTGATACAGTGGCCATTGCAGGTAGAAATTTATTTACCAGTATGGATGTAGAAGTACAACAATTAGCAGAAAAATTATTACAACACAAAATAGGAAGTGTGGTGGCATTGAATCCCAAAACAGGTAGTGTAATTGCTATGGCTTCTAGTCCTGGATACAATCCAAATTTATTAACGGGTAATCAAAGAAGGAAAACAATTGGCAGGTTGTTAACCGATACAGCGCGCCCTATTTACAATCGTGCCATTAAAGGTCAATATCCTCCAGGTTCTACCTTTAAACCTATGGGTGCTTTGATTGCTCTAGATGAAGGACTCATCACGCCTAGTTTTGGATACAATTGTTTTGGATTATATACTTCCTGCGGCGATCCCAGAAAATGCGAGCACCACAATGCAGGTCATGCTGCTAATTTACAATTAGCTTTAGCCAATTCTTGTAACTCCTATTTTTTACAAGTATTTAGAATGGCCATTGATAATCCAAAATACCATAATGCCAAACAGGGTTATTTAAAATGGAAGCAATACATGAATAGTTTTGGCCTAGGTAGAAAATTAGGTATTGATCTACCAAGTGAAAATAGAGCCAGCATACCTGATACCGCACAATACAATAAAGACTTTGGTGGTGCGAAGTATTGGAATAGTTGTTATATGTTAACCTTGGGCATTGGACAAGATAGAATGACGGCAACTCCTTTACAATTAGCCAATGCGATGGCCTTTATTGCAAATAAAGGATATTATTATACACCTCATTTTATAGATAGTGTAGAAGAAGAAGATGAATTAGATAAAAAATTATTACAAAATTTTCGTGTGAAGCAAGAAGTGACCAAAATTCCTACAGAATACTTTGACATTATTAAAGAAGGCATGCATGATGTAACTGTTTATGGAACGGCTGCCTTTATTAAAGTACCAGGTCATGAATTTTGTGCTAAAACAGGAACTGCACAAAACCCACACGGAAAAAATCACTCCTTATTTGTTTGTTTTGCTCCTAAGGACAATCCTAAAATTGCAGTAGCAGTGATTGTGGAGAATGCAGGCTTCGGTGCCACTTGGGCAGGCCCTATAGCAGGACTAGTGATAGAAAAATATTTAAATGATACCTTAACCAAAGAAAGTAAAACCAAGGTAGACTACTTATCCAATGTCGATTTGATGCCTGCAGCCATTAAAGCCTGGTATGTTCGAAATAATAAAACCGAAATGCTCACTCCTATTGAATATAACAATTATGAATTAGCAGATATATGGGATATGGAAATGCTTTCAGAGACGGCGCCTGTTGCAGCAAAAATTGACACTATAAAAAAATTAGATACAGCAGCAGCTCCTGTTCAACCAATTGTCCCTCCAAATAAAAATAAGAAATTAAAAGAAAACGCCTTGAACCCTACACTGAAAAAAAAGAAAGTAACTAGTAAAAAAAATAATGTCAGCATCTAGTAACAATAATAATTTTTCAAAAGGTACCGACTTAGCCGTCATACTACTTTATTTAATAATGGTGGCTATTGGTATTATGTGCATTTTTATGGTGGAGTATAATCCTAATTTAGATTGGAGCAACTCTTTTTTAACAGCTAAAACAAATTATAGCAAACAAATTTATTTTGCCATTTTCTGTGGCTTTGTGGCCATCTTTATTTTACTTATAGATAGTAAATTATTTACAGCCCTTGCTAATATTTCTTATGTGTTAGGTATCTTGTTAATGTTAGCCACTTTCATTTTAGGTAAAAATATAAATGGATCCAAAAGTTGGATTCCCATTGCAGGGGGTTTTAATTTGCAACCTGCCGAGTTATGTAAAATTTTTACGGCCCTCATTTTAGCAAAATTCATTTCTAAACCCGAAACCGATTTCACCAAATTAAAGTCGCATATTGTTGCAGGTATTATGATTGCTCTACCGGCAGTCTTATCCATTATGCAACATGAAATGGGACTAGCCTTGGTCTACAGCGCTTTTATATTTGCCATGTACCGTGAAGGACTACCTCCTGTAATACTAGTTATCCTGCTTTCCTTCGCCATACTAGTAATTGCTACTTTATTATTAGAGCCCATTACCCTTGCCATTATTTTAACGGCTATAGCAGGATTATTTATTGCTAGTATGCTGAAACGTTTCAAGCGTAATAAAAATAATATCTTAATAGTACTTGCTATTTGGATGGTTAGCTTTGGTACGGTTCGATTTGCAGTACCTTATATTTTTAATAATGTTTTTGAGTGTTACCAAAGTACACGTATTTACTCCATGATTGGTAAAGAATACGATTGTTCTATGAATAAAAAATCGGCTAGTTCTACTATGGAAAGAAAAACTAAAAAACCAGATGACTATAATGTAAAGCAAAGTAAAATTGCAATAGGCTCTGGAGGCTTTTGGGGTAGAGGTTTTTTAAAGGGTACACAAACTAGGGGTAAATATGTACCAGAACAGCATACCGACTTTATATTCACCTCCCTAGGAGAAGCATTTGGTTTTGTAGGCACTTTCACTTTCTTAGCACTTTATTTATTTTTCTTATTTAGATTAATAAGAATTGCCGAAAGACAAAGAAGTACTTTTTCAAGAGTATACGCCTATAGTGTGGTGGGCATTTTCTTTTTTCATATTGCTGTGAATATCTGTATGACTATTGGCTTATTTCCTGTGGTAGGTATTCCACTTCCATTAATTAGTTATGGCGGATCCTCTCTACTTACCTTTACAGCCCTATTATTTATTTTATTAAGATTAGACGCCGATAGACAGATGGTGCTGCGTTAATGCTTATTTTTGCAGCATGCGTATTTACCCTTTATCTGAAGGAAGTTTTTCCATTGATGAATCAAAGGTCTTTAAGCCTTTTAATAGTAGTAGCCCCGATTATCCCAACAGACCCAAGGGCAGTATTCTAGTAGAAGTGCAACCCTTTGTAATCATTACCGATAATGATATTATTTTATTAGACACTGGGCTTGGCTATTTAAATAAATTAGGCGTATTACAAATTCATGAAAATTTAATGGCATTAGGCATTGACCCCTCCAAGGTCACCAAGGTATTTTTAAGTCATTTACACAAGGACCATGCAGGTGGCATTAGTTATTTACATCCCATTCATCAGGAGCAATTTATAAGTTTCCCTTATGCAAAATACTTTGTGCAAAAAAGAGAATTTGAGGAAGTCATGCAAAATAGCAAGAACCCTACACTACTTGCACAAGTAGGTATTTTGGAAAATTTTAGCGGAACGGTATGGCTTACTGAAGACAAAGGCAGTATTGATAATTTGATTCATTATGAAATAACAGGCGGTCATTGTAAATACCATCAAGCAGCGTGGATTAAAGAAAATGAGGAAATTATTTTTTTTGGAGCAGATGTTGCGCCACAATTACAACAAATGAAATCAAGGTTTGTGGCTAAATACGATTTAGAGGGGAAGAAAGCATTAGAATACAGACAGCATTGGTGGAAAGAAGGCAACAAAGAGGGCTGGACTTTCGCCTTTTATCATGATATAAGACAGCCCACTTATAAAACAGTTGGTCAAATATAAAACAAACATTCATTAGGAATCAATACTGGCAAGGCTTTCATGAAAGCCCGTTTTATTTGTAGTACCTTTGTAGTATTCTTATGACAAGTCCTAATAATAATTACGCGCAACAATTTAGAAAAAATGTATCTGATAAATATATTATCTACAATAGTTTGTTTGCAGCACTTCCCTATTCAGGGGTAGCGAATGTTGGTGCTTTATTACCCATCTTATTACAAACCTGTGAAGAAGGGTATGCGAAAGAAAAAACGCCGAGTGAAATCATTGATTATTTTTTTACAAGACATACACAAGTAGAAACAGAGACAGAAAAAATTGACCACTTATTTAAATATGTTCAATACATAGAAAGACAGGTAGTGCTGTTTGATGCTATTGAAGACGCGGCTTTTACTTCTGTAAATGATATGGAAGGACCAGGCAGTTTAAAGACATTAATACGCGATGCCAACTTCACTGGAAAAAATAAAGCTTTAAAAGATAAATTGAAGGATTTTAAAGTGCGTATTGTACTAACTGCACATCCTACTCAATTTTATCCTGCCAATGTTTTGGGTATTATTCATGATATGGGCGTGGCCATTGGTAAAAATGAATTCAATACCATTAACCAATATATTCAGCAACTAGGCTTGACACCTTTTTTTAATAAAAAGCAGCCAAGCCCTACTGACGAAGCCTTGAACTTAATGTGGTATTTAGAAAATATCTTTTACTATGCAGTGGGAAATATTTATAATACAATTATTAATGAAGTCTTTGATAATAACTACGATAACCAAAACCCTTTTATAGAATTAGGGTTCTGGCCAGGTGGAGACAGAGATGGTAACCCCTTTGTGAATGCGGCTACTACTATCAAAGTGGCCAAGGCATTGAGATCTAGTATTATTGTATGTTATTATAGAGATATTAGAAAACTAAAACGTAAACTTACTTTTTCAGGTATTGATGTATTAGTTAGTAAGCTGGAATCTAGCTTATATGAGAATATTTTTAGACTTGATGAAAGCAACCCCATAGTAAAAGAAGAAATTATTGAAAGCTTAGAAGCGATTAGAAAAAAAGTAATTGAAGAGGATCATTCTCTTTATTTAAGTAGCCTTGAAAGCTTACTACATAAAGTAGAATTATTTGGAACCCACTTCGCTTCCTTAGATATAAGACAAAATAGCAGAATACACCGTAAGGTTTTAATCGATATTCATGAAAATGAATTTCAAAAAAAGGGCAAGGGTTTACTACCTACTAATTATGAGCTGTTAACTGCAGCAGAACAAATTATGATATTAAGTAAGCTTGAAGGAAATATTCAAGCAAGTGATTTCAGTGAATCCATTACAAAAGATACCATTGAAAGTATTTACGCCATTAAAGAAGTACAAAAAGTAAATGGCGTAAAAGGTTGTCATAGATATGTGATTAGTAATTGCCAGTCTGAAGTGAATGTAATGGAACTATATGCTTTATGCAGACTATGTGGCTGGGACAATGCCCTTGCCACTCTTGATATTGTTCCTTTATTTGAAACCATTGACGACCTTAGCGCTTCTGAAAATATTATGCAGATATTATATTCAGAACCACTATATGCAGCCCATCTAAAAACAAGAAATCAAGAGCAACCTATTATGTTAGGCTTTAGTGATGGTACCAAGGATGGTGGCTACCTGCAAGCGAACTGGAGTATTTATAAAGCCAAAAAAACCCTTACAGCAGTTTCAAGAAAAAATAAAATTGTCGTAAAGTTTTTTGATGGTCGTGGAGGCCCGCCTTCAAGAGGCGGTGGGAAGACCAATCAGTTCTATGCCTCTATGGGCAATCAAATTGAAAATGAAGAAATTCAATTGACTGTACAAGGACAAACCATCACTTCTAATTTTGGAACTATTCAGTCTGCCCAATATAATTTAGAACAATTATTAACGGCAGGTGTCAGTAATGAACTTTTCGCTGAAAATAAATTACAAATTTCATCTAAGGACAGAGCCTTATTGGAGGAGCTAGGTAATATAAGTTATCAAGCCTATCAACAACTGAAAGAAAATGCTTTATTCTTACCTTATTTACAAAAGTTTAGTCCTTTAAACTATTATAGTAAAACTAATATCGCTAGCCGTCCTGCAAAAAGAGGAACTGGCAGTAGCTTAAGCTTCTCAGACCTTCGAGCTATTCCCTTTGTAGGTAGTTGGAGTCAATTAAAACAAAACGTACCAGGCTTTTACGGCGTAGGCACGGCCTTGCAAGTACTGAAAGAAAAAGGAAAATGGGAAGAAGTGCAAACCTTATTTAATAATATCGCTTTTTTCAGAACGCTGATAGACAATAGTATGATGAGTATGGTGAAATCTAATTTTGCCATTACTAAACATGTAGCGTCTGATACTGAATTTAATAGCATTTGGCAAAATATTAAAGAAGAATTTAAACTCACTACTCAATTATATCTAGAGCTAAGCCATGCAAAAAGTTTAATGGAAAATGATGTAGTAAGTAAACATTCTATTTTATTAAGAGATAGAATAGTGTTACCCTTATTAACTATTCAACAATATGCCTTGGGTAAAATACAAGAAGTAAAAGCCAATCCAACTGTATTAGCTTCTTATGAAAAATTATTGACTCGAACCATGTTTGGTATTATTAATGCGGCACGTAATTCAGCCTAATCAGCCTAATGAATTAAACCGCTACAGTGTCCTTCCAATTCCATAAATGCAAACAGGCATAGGTTCTATAGGGTGACCAGCCCAGGGATTTTGTCAACATTTTAGTTTGCAATTCTTTTTTAGTGGTATATTTTATTTTATACAAACGAATCATGGCCTGCTGAAGACCTAAATCATCCACTGCAAATACATCTTCGTGACCCAGACTAAACATTAGTAGCATCTCCACCGTCCATCTGCCCACTCCTTTAATTTGTGTGAGTAGTTCAATGACTGCTTCGGGCTCCATTGCATATAATTGCTTATCTGTTATTTTTTGACTTAGAAAAAAACTAGCTACATTTTGAACATAGTTCACTTTTGAATTACTCAAACCAATACCTCGTAAAATATCAAAAGGGGTATCTATAATAGCTTGTACACTAGGCTCTTTGCCCTTATAGATATCTAAAAACCTTTTAAAAATAATGGCGGCTACTTTAGTGCTTAAATGCTGAGAGACAATACTGGCTATTAAACGAATCGCGGTATTCTTTCTTTTATGTAAAGTATACGCCTCCCCCTTTACTAGTTCCACCAAGCCTTTATCTTTTTTTAAATGTCTTTGATAGCTCATAGCCACAAAATAGGTAGATTTCAATAATTTTAATTAACTTTTCAATGAATAAATCATAGACTATGAAAATATATTTTACCATTGCAGGGCTTTTTTTATGCCTAATTAGTTTTGCGCAAAACAAAGACAGACAAGCCATTCAGCAATTGTTAGACAAGCAAATTGCCGCCTGGAATACAGGCAATATTGACGCTTTCATGTTAGGTTATTGGGAAAATGATAGTCTACTATTTATGGGTAAAAATGGGCCTACTTATGGCTACAACACGACCTTGGTAAACTATAAAAAGAATTACCCAGACACTGCCCATATGGGTCAACTAGCCTTTACCATAACAAGAATGCAAGCACTCAATACCGATCACTATTTTATCATTGGTCAATTTCATTTAAAAAGAAGTATTGGCGATGCCCATGGAAATTTTACACTTGTATTTAGAAAAATAAATGGGGTTTGGAAAATCATTGCAGATCATACTAGCTAGACAAATGGTCCTAGTTTATTTTAATACCAATAGGCTTTTTCCAAATTCTATAAAGCGTGTAAGCGAAGCCTATAAAACTTATGAGCAAGTATAAATAAAATAATACATTACCTAATTTCCACTCTGTTTCAATAAATGCATAGCCCCACATAATTCCGTAGGCTACAGTCAATGACATCCAAAATACCACCAAGCCAATGGTGCGCATAATTCTATTTAAGTATTGCAATAATAATGGTTCCATATAATTAGTCTAGACTTTGTTTATTATTCGCTGCTGTTTTCAATAATCGATCAAATTGCGCAGGTGTTAAGTCGTTATAGAAATAATATACAGGGTCTACTTTAATATTTCTTTTAATCACTTCATAATGACAGTGCGGCCCCGTACTTTTTCCTGTACTACCAATATAGCCAATGACTTCACCTCTTTTCACAGACTGTCCCACCTTGGCTTTAACACGCACCATATGTCCATACAATGTTTGATAACCAAAGCCATGATTAATTACTACTTTATTACCATAGCCATCGGTACTGAAACCTGCTGCCTGCACTACTCCATCTGCGGTTGCATAAATAGGCGTACCCGATGGTGCTGTAAAATCTAGACCCTGATGAAAATGATAGTCTTTATATATTGGGTCTATTCTATAACCAAAACTTCCTGCGATTCTATTTAAGTTTTTATTACTTACAGGTTGAATAGAAGGAATGGCTTTTAATAATTTTTCTTTATTCTTGACCATCGAACCTATCTCAGCAAACGAAGTAGTTTGATAAGCCATTCTTAAACTTAAATTATTCAACTGACTGGTCATACTTTCTAGTAATTCATTATTAGAAAAACTTTGTAATAAACGTACTTCTTTTTTGGACTCCATTTCTTTCACCCTAGCACTATCTGGAATAGGACTAGATTCAAAAATGGATCGATACACTTCATTGTCTCTACTTTCTAGTTCTGACATTTGTAATTGTAATTGTTTTAACTCGGCCGACAAAACGCTGTAATTCTCTTTATACATTTCATTTTGTTGACGCAATAACTTTTCTTTAGGAGAGTCAATATATTGGAACATCACAATTACAATAATAACACCTGTTACGATGGAGGCTGCTACAAAGCCAAAAAGCTGGAGCAGGCGCACTCGAAGGGGCACTTCCACTTTTTCAAATCGAAGGGTATGGGTATTAAAGAAGTATTTTATTTTCTTCATTTGAAATAAGCCATTTTTTTGTCTAATTAGGCCATAAAAAAGCCTCAATTCCTTACCTTTGAGGACAATAAAAAAGCATAACAAATATAGCTTTTAAGACCAATACAGCCTAAAATTAAGCGAATCATGACCAGCCCTGAAATAAGACAACAATTTTTAGATTTTTTCGCATCTAAAGGGCATGCCATCGTTCCATCCGCACCTATTGTCGTAAAGAACGACCCTAGCTTACTTTTCACCAATGCAGGAATGAACCAGTTCAAAGACTTTTTTTTAGGCAACCAAGTACCTAGCCATAAAAGAATTGCCGATACACAAAAATGTTTACGCGTAAGTGGTAAGCATAACGACTTAGAAGAAGTGGGTGTTGACACCTATCACCATACTATGTTTGAAATGTTGGGCAACTGGAGCTTTGGCGATTATTTTAAAGGAGAAGCTATTGAATGGAGTTGGGAATTATTAACAAAGGTATATGGGATTGATCCTGCTAAATTATATGTGAGTGTTTTTGAAGGAGATGCCTCTGAAAACTTACCCCCTTCTAGTGTAGCATTAATGCATTGGAAAAAATGGGTCGCAGAAGATAAAATTATATACGGTAATAAAAAAGATAATTTCTGGGAGATGGGAGATACTGGGCCTTGTGGCCCATGTAGTGAAATACATGTAGACATGCGATCAGAAGAAGAGATTGCTAAAATACCAGGCCGTGATTTAGTTAATAAAGACCATCCTCAAGTCATTGAAATTTGGAACAATGTATTTATACAATATAATAGAAAAAAAGATGGCAGTTTAGAACCGCTTCCTAATAAACATGTCGATACCGGCATGGGTTTTGAAAGACTAGTGCGTGTGATTCAAAATAAAAAAAGTAACTACGATACAGATGTATTCACAGGCACCATTGAAGTAGTTGAAAAAATCACCCATAAAAAATACGATTATAGCGATACCAAAGAAGCCGTTGCCTTTAGAGTTATTGCAGATCATATTCGCGCCATTGCCTTCACTATTGCCGATGGTCAACTACCCGCCAACACTGGTGCTGGTTATGTAATTCGTCGTATTTTAAGAAGAGCGGTAAGGTATTATTATTCATATTTAGATTATAAGCATCCCTTACTACATCAGTTAATGCCTCATTTGGCAAAACAATTTGAAAATGTATTTCCTGAATTAACAGGACAACTTGAATTTGTAACTAAGGTAGTGAAAGAAGAAGAGGAAGGTTTCTTACGCACTTTAGAAAAGGGATTAAAGCGTATAGATGATATTATTAGTACGCATCCGAAAAATTCAACCATTGAAGGAAAATTAGTTTTTGAATTATTTGACACTTTCGGTTTTCCTGTTGATTTAACTAGGTTAATTGCATCAGAAAATGATTTACAAGTAGATGAGCCTGGATTTGAAAAAGAAATGCAGCAACAAAAAAACAGAAGCCGTGCGGCTACTGCGATTGATACAGGAGATTGGATACAAGTAAACCCTGACAAGGAAACTAATTTTGTGGGTTATACACAAAGAGAAACTACTGCTACTATTATAAAATATAGAAATGTAAAAGCCAAAGGAAAAGAAGCCTATCAATGGGTTTTAGCTGAAACGCCTTTTTATGCAGAAAGTGGCGGACAAATAGGTGATATAGGTAACTTCCAATTTGAAGATGGTACTATTATTGAAGTAACAGATACTAAAAAAGAAAATAATTTATTTATACATTTCACAGATAGCTTGCCACCAGTAATTTCTAATACTGTAAAAGCAACTGTTAATGCACCGGCCAGAAAAGCAACTACATTACACCATTCTGCAACACACTTACTTCATGCTGCTTTAAGAAATATACTAGGCAAGCATGTGGCACAGAAAGGAAGTTTAGTTAATACCGAACAACTAAGATTTGACTTTTCTCATTTCGCTAAAATGACTGCAGAAGAAATGAACCAAGTAGAAGCAATGGTGAATGCTAAAATCAAAGAAAATATTCCGGTAGTTATAAAAGAGATGAATAAACAAGAGGCCATTGGATTGGGTGCGATGGCTTTGTTTGGAGAAAAATATGGAGACAAAGTACGCGTGGTTATAATGGACCCTGCTTATTCTATTGAATTATGTGGTGGTACCCATGTGGGACATACAGGAGAAATAGGACATTTTATCTTAAAAGCCGAAGCCTCTGTTGCTGCTGGTGTAAGAAGAATTGAGGCAGTGGTTGGAGATGCAGCTGCAAAACATATTACAGAAGTAAATGAAAAATTGCATAAACAAATAGTACAACTAACTGAGGCTTGTGCATTACTTGCGGTAAAAATAACTGCTCCATTTAAAGCACCTGAGTGGAATGAAAATTCATCAGTATCTATTTTAAATGATACGATTGCTTCTTTGCAATCAATTCAAAAAGAACTCTCTAAAAAATTAGAAAGTCAGGAAGCATTACTTGTCAATGAATTAACCACTCAATATGCTAGCCAATTTGAAACCATTAATGGAACTGCATTTTTAGGTAAGCAAATAGTATTATCAAGCACCGATAATTTAAAAAAATTAGCAGTAGCCTTGGGACTTACTCAAAATAATCATTGTATTATACTAGTAGCCGCCATCGATGGCAAAGCAGCTGTTGCAGTTTCTATTAGTGAATCATTAAGCGCTACTATGCCTGCCACTCAAATTATTAAAGAAAAAATTGCTCCCCTTATTAAAGGTGGTGGTGGTGGCCAAAAAACGTTGGCTACTGCAGGTGGTCAAGATGCTAGTCAACTTAATAAAGTAATTGAGGTAGTGAAAACATCTCTAGGTTAGTAAATATTTGATAATCAATTATTTACAACTTTAACAAAATTAAACTTGCGAATATTTTCGTAGTAAACATTTTTTCCTATTTTTGAATTTCAATTTTGAGTACGCTAATTATATAAGTAAACTATATATAGTACTTCAATTTTATAATTAACGAATTATTCAATTAACGGTCATGAAAAAAATTCTAGTCTCTTTATTATTAGTAAGCTTTACATTTCATTTTGCATGGGCACAAACAAGTGAAGTCATCATCACGAAAAAAAATCCAAAAAACAATGCGCCTGCACTAGTCATTGGCAAAGAGGGTAAAACTCCTTTATACATACTAGATGGAAAAATGGTAACAAGCATTAGTGACATCGCACCTTCTGATATAGAAAGCGTAAGTGTATTAAAAGGCGCCATGGCTACAAAAAAATATGGTGAGAAGGCAGCTAATGGTGTGATAGAGATAATCAGTAAAAAGAATGCAAAAAAAGAGGGGACAAAAGATTCATCTAAAGATTCCACTAAATTAAAAAAAGAGGTGGATGTAAATATGACGGTGATAGTAGATGGTAATAAAGTAACTATTAACGGAAAAGAAGTGGACGAGAATGATCCTCGCTTAAGTATGGAAGGAAAAGGTAATAATCGAATTATTTTAAAAAAATTAGATAAGAACTTAAATGGTCTTGGAAATTTAGAAACGAAGAAGCCTAGAATATTAGTAGATGGCAAACCCCTTGGCGGTCAAGACTTAAGTAAGGGTCTTGAATTAAGCGATGATATAATAATTAATGAAGATGGAGAAGATAATTTTGATAGGGTGGTTCCTAATCAAGCAAAAACAAATGAAGCTTTTTTAGGGGTTGTTACCGAAGAAACAGAACAAGGTGCTAAAGTGAATCAAGTAAGTGATGAAAGTCCAGCAGCTATAGCAGGCTTGAAACAAGGAGATATTATCACCAAGGTAAATGATATCAAAATTGATGGCCCCGCTTCATTATACGATGCCATTGGAAAATCTAAACCAGAAGATAAAGTAACTATTAGTTATATCAGAAACGGAAAAACAAGTACCCAATTGGTAAGTTTAGCGAAGAATAAAAACACCATGCAGTATTATAATTTTAGCAATCCCAATGAAAAAGGTGGACCTAGTTTTGATGCCTATCCAAAACTATATCTTGATCCTAATACAAGAAAATATCAACCAAGTCCAAGAGGTTTTAGCTTTGCTATACCTAATTTTCCAGGCATGGAAGGTATGACCATACCTGGCTTTGAGAATAAACCAAAGTTGGGTATTAGTATTGAAGACACTGAAACAGCTGATGGCGTTAAAATTACCAACGTAGCTGAAAATTCACCCGCTGCTAAAAGTGGATTATTAGAAAATGATATTATAGTGCAAGTGAATGATCAAAAGATTAAAGAAGTAGACGCCTTAAAGCCTCTCATTAAAGAAGCGAAAGAAGGGACTAGTTTTACTTTTCAAGTAAAAAGAAATAAAGAGCTTAAAACCATTGTGGTAAAGCTGCCTAAAAAACTAAAAACAGCCGATTTATAGCCTTTTAAATTAGTACTTTTGCTCCATGATAGAGGGGCAAAAATACGAGGCAGTTATTGGTTTAGAAATTCATGCACAATTAGCAACTAAAAGCAAATTGTTTTGTGGAGATGCTACTTCCTTTGGAGCGGAGCCTAATACCCATATAAGCCCTATCACCATGGGGCATCCCGGCACCTTACCCAAGACCAATGCCAAGGCCATTGAATATGCCATTCGTATGGGACTGATCTGCGGATCCAAGATTGCCCAGGATAATTATTTTGCACGCAAAAATTATTTCTACCCCGATTTACCTAAAGGTTATCAAGTATCACAACATACCACTCCTATTTGCCTGGGCGGTAGCATTGCCATCCAATTACCTGATGCAGAAAAAATAGTACAACTCAATAGAATTCATTTAGAAGAAGATGCTGGTAAAAGCATACATGATCTTTCTGCAACTGATACCCTTATCGATTTAAACCGCGCAGGCACCCCTTTAATTGAAATGGTCACTGAGCCTTGTATACATTCTGCAGAAGAAGCCTTTTTATTTGTAACAGAAGTAAGAAAACTTGTACGTTGGATAGGAATTTGCGATGGCAATATGGAAGAAGGTAGTTTAAGATGTGACGCCAATATTTCTATTCGCTTAAAAGGTGCCACTAGATTAGGTACTAGAGTAGAAGTTAAAAATTTAAATTCTATTCGTAATATTAAAAAGGCTATTGAATTTGAAATTGAACGACTTATTCAAATAACTGAAACAGGCGGTGCCATTATACAACAAACAAGAAGTTTTGACGCAAGTAACGATACAACCTTTTCTATTCGAGACAAAGAAGATGCTAATGATTATAGGTATTTTCCCGACCCAGATTTAGCACCCTTCCATTTAACAGAGGCTTTTATTGAAACTATAAAAAATAAATTACCTACCCTTCCTGCTACTTTAAAAAAACAGTGGAAAATACAATATGATTTATCGGACTATGCTATTAATCAATTAGTAGAAGATAAAGAAGAGGCCGATTTTTATATACAATGGGCGGCTGCATGCAAACATTACAAAGCCATTGCTAATTGGATGATTGGCCCCATTAGAGCTGTCGTCAATGAAGGCAGTCTTAGTTTTCAACAACTCAGTAGCTTTATACCCTATTTAGTAGAATTGGTAGAATTAGTGGAAAAGAATCAATTAAGTTTTTCAGTGGCAAGCACTAGGGTATTAAAAGAAATGATGGCGCGTCCGGGCTCTCCTATGGCCTATGCCACCATCAATAATTTATTACAAACAGGCTCTACGGACGATATAGAAAAATGGATTGATGAAGTTTTAGTCAAGCATCCCGAAAAAGTGGCAGCCTATAAAAAAGGAAAAAAAGGACTTTTAGGTGTGTTTGTAGGAGAAGTGAAGAAAATAAGTAAGGGTAAGGCCGACCCTAAAATGACCGCTAGTTTATTAGAACAAAAATTGGCTTAATTTCGTGCTATGAATATTAAAAACCTATTAGCTGCTGTAACTTTAATGATGATCATTTTCACAGGCTGTAAAAACAGTTCAGGTGAAAAAAATTATACTATCTCAGGTACTATACAGCATGCTGCTAAAGAAAAATTATTATTGCAAGAAGTACCCTATGGTGGACTACCTATTATTACCATGGATTCTATTACTTTAAATGAAGAAGGCAAATATTCATTTCAATTTATTGCAAAACAAGAAGGCATTTATCGTATTGCGACTGAAAAGGAAATGGAAATACTATTTATTAATGATAAAGAGAATATTCAAATTAATGCAGATGCCAATAATTACCAATCTTATACCATTAAAGGTTCTGCAACCAGCCAAGCCTTAATTAATTTTTTAATAGAATACCGCAAAAGGGATTCTTCTTTAATGTCAACCATTTATAATTTAGATGCTTTACAAAAACAAAATGGAAAAGATAGCATCATCTTCTTTTTACAAAAACAACGCGTCAGTAAAATAAACGATATTAATAAATTAGTTGAAAATATTATTAGTACTTCTACTAGCCCCGCTTTTGTTTACTATACCCTAGGGCTTAGCCTAAGATCCATGGAATCGGCGCAGGTATTGGCTTTGGCAAAGGCTGCTGCAGAAAAATTGAAAGCAGAACCACTTACACAATTTGCGAATTTATTAAGCACACAAGTACAAGCCAATTTAAAAACTACGGCTATTACGGTTGGAAGCATGGCCCCTGAAATTGCCTTGCCTGATGCCAATGGAAAAATAATTTCACTCACTAGTTTAAGAGGCAAATATGTACTTATTGATTTTTGGGCTAGTTGGTGTGGCCCTTGTAGAGGCGAGAACCCCAATGTTGTAGTGGCTTATGAAAAATATAAGAAAAAGAATTTCACCGTATTAGGTGTTTCTTTAGATGATGATAAAGCAAGCTGGCTAGAAGCCATTCAAGATGATAAATTAAGTTGGCAACATATTAGCGATCTCAAAAAATGGGAAAGTATTGTGGTGAGCGCTTATCAAATAGAAGGTATCCCTTTTAATGTTTTATTAGATCCTACTGGAAAGGTAATAGCCACAGACCTAAGAGGCGCTGCCCTTCAAGAAACCTTAGCCTCTATTTTACAATAAATATTAACGCTGCTTTATAAAAGTTTTTATCAAAGCAGGTAACAATATTAAATTCGTAAAAGTACTTACTACTAGGGTGAGTGAAGTAAGCCATCCTAAAGCCTTGGTACCTCCAAAGTCGCTAAAACAAAAAATAACAAAACCTGCCACCAGTACTAAAGAGGTATAAATAATACTAATACCGGTATGCTTAATGGTTTGTATCAGTGTTTCATGTACATTATTATTTAAACGTGGAAGTTCCTGTTTATAGTTTACTAAAAAACGAATAGTCACATCAATGGCTATTCCAAGCGCTACACTAAATACTAGTACAGTGGAAGGCTTTAAAGAAATACCCACCCAGCCCATTAAGCCAGCTGTTATAAGTAAGGGCACAACATTAGGTAGTAAAGAACACATTAGTATTGGAAAGGACCTGAATAAGAAAATCATACAAATAGCAATTAATAAAAAAGCCCAAAATATAGATTCACCTAATCCTCTTACAATAAAATTACTTCCTTCTAAAAAAGTGACACTACTACCTGTTATTTCTACCTTGTACTTACTTGTATCAAAAATAGCGGTGGTAACACTATCAAGTTTATGTAAAAACAAGGGTAACTGAGCGCTGCCAATATCTTTCATATTCACACTCACCCTTGTTTCTCTTTTAGCTGAATCAATAAATTTAGATAAGAGTTGAGTAGGACTAGCACCTTTAGTATTGTTCGCTCTTTGAGAATCTGTTTTTAAATAAGGGGCCATAAAAGCCATTTCTGTTCCAGTGGGCACTGAATAGGCGTTCGAGTCGCCATCATAAAAAGCTTGTTTTGCAAACTTCATACCCTCTAATAAACCCAATGGTTTCCCGAGCTCGGGTTGCGCCATTAAATACTGATGCAACTCATCTATAGCTTCTAGTGGTTTAATAGAGCGCACTAATCCATTTTTTTTCTTGGTATCAATAACAATTTCCAAAGGCATTACACCACCTGCTTGCTTTTCAAACCATTTTAAATCGGTATATAAAGTATCTTTTTTAGGAAGGTCATCCACAATAAAGGCTTCCTTCTTAATACGCATCAAGCCCATGATAGATACTAAAACTAATACGCTGGTAATGGTAAAGACCCATTTAGTATGCTGAAATGTCCACCTTTCAATTTTAATCAATACCCTTTCTAAAAATTTATTTTCTAAATATCTTACATGTTTTGCAGTAGGCGGCGGTAAATAAGTGAGTACAGGGGGTATAAATAATAAACTAATTAAAAACAAGGCCATGATATTTAATCCAGATACCCAACCAAACTCTTTTAATAAAGGGCTTTTAGTAAAGGCAAAAACAAAAAAACCAATGGCTGCTGTAATATTACAAAATAAGGTAACAATGCCCATTCTGCCTACCATTTGTTCAATGGCTTCTTGCTTATGATTGGTTGCTTTATAGGAAGTATGGTATTTGTTTAAAAAATAAATGCAATTAGGAATACCTATTACCACAATCAATGGTGGAATAAGTGCAGTAAGTAAAGTAATTTTTTGACCTAACAAAACCATGGTTCCAAAACTCCAAATCACCCCCATCATTACCACAGACAAGCTAAGCAAGGTGGCTGAAATAGATCTAAAAAATAAAAATAATGTAACGGCCGATAACAACAAGGACCCTATTAAAAACCATAGCATTTCTTTTTTAATTCTATCTGCTAATATGGTGCGTATATAAGGAAGTCCGCTAATGTGCAAGTCTATTGCTGTATTGGCAGCAAATACTTTTAACTTTGTTTGTAAATTTTTAATAATAGCCGAACGCGCTGCGCTATTAATAGAATCAGGTATGAAACTAATAGCCATTATATAAGCATGGCTATTAGGGTTATACATTAAATTTTTATAAAAAGGAAGGTTCTCTAAAATAGCTTTATCCGCTACTAAAGCACTGTCAGATGTATAGGGCGCATTAAAAATTTTATGGGGTATAAATTCACTAGCTATACTGTCTTTAACAATGGTATAGGCGCTAGGTACACTTACTACCTCAATAACACCCGGTATGGTTTTGATATCTTTTTGTAAATCGGCTACTTGATTAAATATGTTTGTAGTAAAAAAAGAATCGGTCTGAAACCCCACTACCATCGTAGTGCCATCGACGCCAAACTTTTTTACAAAATCTTGATAGATAACATATTTGGGATTGTCCTCAGGAATGGCTTTTGTAAACTCATAGCTGAGCTTTACTTGAATAGCAAAATAGCCCATGACAACTGTACTCAATGCTAAAAAAGTTAAAGCTGCTACTTTATACTTTACAATGTTCTTTCCTAATTGAAGCCAAGTCATAGTGTACATTTTAAAATTAGTTGACCCATAAAAACGCTGCTAATTGCGTGCCTAGTCCAATTACAAAACCTACTATAAGTTCTTTACGGGTATGGTCACTGACTATCATTCTTGCACTAATTACAATGGCTGCAATACATAGAGAAACTAATACCCAAGGTAAATTATTAATAGGATAATAAAAACTTACCAAGGCCACTGCCATCCATAAACCACTTACCCCCATTGCATGTAAACTCACTTTTATAAAATGATTTGCCGTAAGCCCAATGGCGCTTGCAATAAATATACCAAAGTAAAAATATTTTAAAGCCAAGGGCTGGTCTGTAAAATTTCTACTTAAATAATACATCCACCAATAAAAAAACATCACAATCACATAAGGGATAATTCTATCTTTCTGTGTTTTTAAAAAAATACTATCGCTAAATTTTAATCTCCATAATAAAAAAACAGCAAAGGCTGGGAAAAAAGCCGTTAACCAAAAAACACTAAATAATTTCATCTTTAATTGCCAATCGGTAATACTCGCAAATTCAAAAGGCACAACTTGCATTAAATAAAGAAAAAAATAAGTAGGAATAAATAAGGGGTGTAATATATAAGACACTAAATGAGCCAATATTTTTAAGAACTTCGTTGGTTGATTTTCCATTAGTCTTTTTAGTTTTAGCTACAATTCTTTACGTAATCTAGCAACGGGTACATTTAATTGTTCTCTATATTTAGCAACAGTTCTTCTAGCAATATTATAGCCTTTTTCTTGCAACTGCTCTGTTAACTCGTCATCACTGAAAGGCTTATGCTTGTCTTCCGACTCTAATAGTTCTTCTAATATTGCTTTTACCTCCTTGGTGCTCACTTCTTCCCCAGAATCGGTGGTTAATGATTCACTGAAAAAATATTTTAATAAAAAAGTGCCAAATTCTGTTTGCACATACTTACTATTGGCTACCCTACTTACTGTAGAAACATCTAAAGAAGTTTTTTCTGCTATATCTTTTAAAATCATGGGCTTTAACTTAGTCGTATCGCCCGTCATAAAGAATGCTTCCTGATGCAACAAAATACATTTCATGGTATGCAATAAGGTTTGTTGTCTTTGTTGAATCATTTCAATAAACCATTTAGCCGAATCAATTTTTTGTTTAATAAAAAATACGGCTTCTTTCTGCGATTTATCTTGCTTATTACCACGCTCATATTCCTTTAGCATTAATTTATAGTCATCGCTAATAACCAAGGGAGGCGCATTGCGACTATTCAAGCTTAATTCTAAATGGCCATTATTAATAAGCACAGTGAAATCTGGAATAATATATTTATCGGCTTCACTCATATGTCCCGTCTCAGCCCCTGGCTTTGGATTCAGTGAAATGATTTGATGAAGTACCTCTTTCATTTGAGACTCCTCTAAATGCAAACTCTTCTGTATTTTATCATAATGCTTGCGCGTAAATTCTTCAAAATGTTTTTCTATGACTAGGATAGCCAGTTTTCTTATTTCATCTGAAGCAGGGTCTTGCTGGGCCTCCTCTCTAAGTTCTGCTTGCTTTCTTTTCAACTGAATCAATAAACATTCTTGTAAATTTCTAGCACCAATACCCGGTGGATCAAATTGCTGCACTTTTAATAAAAGGGCTTCAATTTCTTTTTCTTCCACCCACATACTTTGTTTAAAGGCTAAATCGTCTGCAATCGACTGCAAGGCTCTTCTCAAATAACCGTCATCATCTAAACTGCCCACAATTTGTTCTGCAATTTTATATTCATTGTCGGCCAAATCCAACATGCTTAATTGGTCCATTAATAATTCATGTAAACTTTGTTCTGCTTTAATGGGAATGACTTTATCATTATCTAGTTCTGGATAATAATCGTCCTTGGTTTTATAATCAGCCACATCGCCTTCGTCGTCAAAACTATAATCGCTTAATTCTTCATTACTCATTTCAAACTCATCTACCGGAATGGCTTCTTCTTCCTCCAAACTACCTTGCAATAAATCATCTGGCATTTCTTCTACCGATTTTTCCATATCTCCTTCCAATAAATCGGCATTCATTTCTAGGGCTGGATTTTCTTCCAACTCTTCTTTTACTCTTTGTTCTATTTGGGCAGTAGGAATTTGCAACAACTTCATGAGTTGTATTTGCTGGGGTGACAACCTTTGTAATTGTCTTTGTTGCAAGGATTGGCCTAATGACATAATCGCTGCTTTAAGAAATTGCTTTTTCTATCACCTTTAAAAATGCAGCTCCTTTTTCATGCACTTGCGCCTCAGTCCAAGTTAAACTAATGGCCGTGGAAATACACCTGCTCATAATAGCATCACTTTTTTCAAATGTTTTTGTACTTAATGCAGCTAGTGCTTTTTGCTGAGGTTCATTTAAGGCAGAGAGGCTTTGTACATTTTTAAGATGGGCCCATTTTTTGATATAATGCCAATTGTTGGCATACCAATAAAAATTACCCGCTAATATATTGGCTTGCTTCATTGCCTCTATACTTTTTCAGTGGCTGCCTGTGATGGTAAAAACCAAGTTAAAAAACTGCCGCTATCTCCTGCAGGGTCTGGCACTGTTCTAAATGCAATGCCTGGCACTTTCTCTACATAAGATTTTAAAATTTGATTGTTCTTTTTTTGTACCACTAAAAACTGATCTAATTTTTTTATTTGCGCAAGACCCACAGCTGCATGCAATTCACTAATTCTAAAATTATAACCCAAGAAAGGATGTAGGTCTGCTCCTCTATCCACACCTGCATGATCATGTCCATGATCGGTATAAGCATCTGCTTTGGTATACACTTCTTTGCTATTCGTCATGACCACACCGCCTTCTCCACAAGTAATTGTTTTTACAAAGTCAAAAGAAAAAGTACCTGCATGACCAATACTACCTAATGGTTTTCCTTTATAAGTTCCTCCGATGCTTTGACAAGCATCTTCCAATAATATTAAATTATATTTATCGCAGATGGCCTTTAAGGCATCTAAGTCGGCCATGCTCCCACACATATGCACGGGCATGATACATTTGGTTCTAGGGGTAATGGCTGCTTCTACAGCCGCTGGGTCTAAGGTAAGTGAGCTGTCGATATCCACTAAAATGGGCACAGCCCCTACACTTAAAATGGCTTCAAAACTTGCTACAAAAGTAAAGGCAGGCATAATAACCTCGTCACCCACTCCAACGCCTAAGGCAACCATGGCGGTGGTTAAAGCACCGGTACCACTAGAGGTTAATTGTGCATATTGAGTTTCAAAACGGCTACAAATAGCCTGTTCTAGCTCTTTTGATTTCCACATTCCATTTCTAGCTCCATCAAAACCATAACGCATTAGAATGCCGGTCTCTAAGACCTCATTCACTTCTTTTTTTTCTTCTGCTCCAAACATTTCAAAACCTGGCATATCCTTTCGTTTTATTGATAAACAAAGGTAGTTTAAAAAACGAAAATTGGGTGTTTTTCAGTAATTTGCGCCCGTAAAATAACTATACCGAATTTATGGAATACAGCAAACTAATCGCCGTGTCTGGCCTACCAGGATTATTTGAATTAATGACCAGCAAAAGCAATGGCGCGATAGCTAAATCACTAGAAAATGATACTACTCAATTCATTAGCTCTAGAGCCCATCAGTTCTCTCATTTAGAGAGTATTGAGGTGTTTACCACCCGCGAAAACGTTTTTTTAGCGGAGGTATTTATAGCCATGGGCAAATCGAAAGAAGCTTTACCGAATGAGAAAGAACCAAAATCGGTAGAAGCCTACTTTAAAAAGACTTACCCGAATATGGACTTTACAAGAGTGTATCCAAGTGATATGAAGAAAATGATAAAGTGGTTTGCGCAACTACAAAAGCATAAGGTAGAACCTAGTTTACCTGAGGCTGACGACGAGGCTGAAGCAGAAGAAGCAAAGGCATAGGCCTTTGCTGATGACAGAGTAAAACTATCCAGCCTTTGCTGATACAAGAGTCACACTCCTCTAAACAAACCCCCTAACTTATATAAAAAACTTACCTAACCTAGGGTAAGTTTTTTTTTATCCTTAAATTGCAATACCATCAATTGTTCTAAAAGCGATTGCAAATAAAATACGCATGAAAAAAATAGTACTCCTTATTACGCTTTCCTTATTTTTTGTTTCGCAGGGATTTTCTCAAAGCAAGGCAGAAAAAAAATGGATACAAAATCAATTTAAGCAATTGTCATTAGACGAAAAGATTGCTCAACTAATGATTATAAGAGCACATAGTAATTGGGATACTAAAAAATTAGATACCCTTACAGAAATTATTAAAAAATATAATGTAGGTGGTTTATGTTTTTTTCAAGGAGGTCCTGTGAGAGAAGTATTACAAACAAACTATTATCAATCTATTGCTAAAACACCACTACTTATTACCATGGACGCAGAATGGGGCGTGGGTATGAGACTGGACAGTGTTGAAATGTTTCCAAGACAACTTTCTTTAGGCGCTATTGCCTCTGATAGGTTAGTGTATCAAATGGGCGTAGCTGTGGCAGCGCAATGTAAAAGATTAGGCATTCAAGTAAATTATGCACCCGATGTCGATATTAATAATAATTCAAGTAACCCTGTTATTAACGAAAGAAGTTTTGGTCAAAATAAACAAAGAGTTATTCAACATGGCATTGCCTATATGAAAGGCATGCAAGACAATGGCGTGATGGCCACTGCTAAACATTTTCCTGGACACGGTGATGTATCGGTAGATTCTCATGTAGATATTCCTGTAATTAATAAAAGCATGGAGCAATTAACAGAAATGGAATTAGCTCCATTCAAAGCCTTGATTGACGCAGGTATTGGATCGGTGATGGTAGGGCATTTATCGGTACCTGCCATTGACAACAGACCTAAATATGCCACTTCTTTATCTTCTAAAGCCATCAATGATTTACTTAAAAAAGATTTAGGCTTTACAGGAATTACTGTAACAGATGCATTAGATATGAAAGCCATTAGTAATTATTTTCCTAGAGGCGAAGCGAATGTACAAGCCATACTTGCAGGCAATGATATGCTTTGCTTGCCTGGCGATATTGGAGAGTCTATTGAAAAAATAAAATTAGCCATTAAAGAAAAGCGCATTACTAAAAAAGATATTGACCAAAGAGTTAAAAAAATATTAGCTGCAAAATATAAATATGGCTTAAGTAATTTTCAAGCTATTGACACTACCAATATCATTGCAGATTTAAACCAATCGGTAGCAGCACTTAAATCTCAAATGGCCGCACAGTCGCTTAGTTATGTAAAGCCTAGTGCCCATGCGGGTATTGGCCTTCAAAAAAAGACAGCCTATATTGCCTTAAATCTTGCAAAGCCCAATTTGCTTACTCAATCACTTACAGAAAAATATAGTTTTCAAATATTTTATGTTAACGCTAAGGATACTACTGCACTTGAAACAGTAAAAAAATCAGTAGCTAATTTTGATCAGGTAATAGTAGGTTTACATAATTATAATCGCAAGCCTGCTAATCATTTTGAAATACCTGCTCAAATGATTCAGTTTTTAAATGAAGCACACCCTAGTAATTGGTTTCATCTCCTATTTGGTAATCCTTATGCAGTAGGTGATTTTAATAAAATTCAAAATATTTTATTCGCCTACGAAGACAATGCCTTTACTCAAGAAGCAGCCCTTCATTGGATAGAAGGTAAAATACAAGCTACAGGCGAGCTTCCTGTTACAGTAAGCGAGGACTTACCTTATGGCACAGGAAGTCATTCCTTGGAATCAAATGCAAGTATAGTTTTACCCACTGCACCCAATTTATCTTTTATTGATGCGATGGTACAAGAGGCTATTGATAAAAAAGCTTTTCCTGGTTGTCAAATATTAGTGGCTAAGAATAATAAAATTATTTTCAATAAGGCCTATGGCTATACTGCAGGGGAAGGCTCAGCACCTGTAAGCTTAGATACTTATTACGATTTAGCTTCAGTGACTAAAGTAAGTGCTACTACCGTATCTATTATGAAATTAGTGGAACAAGGAAAAGTAGATATTAATAAAACCATTGGCGATTATTTACCTTGGGTGCTAGGTAATACAAAAGCATCTATTACCTTAAAGGACTTACTACTGCATCAAGCAGGCTTATACCCTTATATCAAATTTTATGAAGCTTTGCTCACACCTACTGGAAGCTATTTGGACGGTCTTATTACTGATATACCCGATAAAGCACATCATAAAATGATAACGCCTACTAAATATTTATTAGACAGCTGGTCAGACACCATTAAAAATAAAATATTAAGAAGTCCAGTAACCACGCCTGGTAAATATGTATATAGCGACAATGATTTTATTTTCTTAGGGCTCATTGTAGAACAAGTAACAGGAATGAGCTTACAAGATTATGCGACTCAACAATTTTATGCACCATTAGAAATGCAGTCTACAGGATTTTTACCTTTAACAAAAACAAGCTTGCCTAATATTGCAGCTTCTGAGCTCGATAACTATTACCGTCATGAATTAATACAAGGCGCTGTGCATGATGAAGGGGCCTCCGTCATGGGCGGCATTGCAGGTCATGCTGGCTTGTTTAGCAACGCAAGCGATTTAGCTAAATTATATTTAATGCTTTTAAATAAAGGTTCTTGGAATGGAAAAAATTATTTTAGTCAAAGTACTGTAGATTTATTCACAGCTTATAATACCAATAATAGTAGACGTGGTTTAGGCTTTGATAAACCTGAAAGAAATAATGCAGTAGCCAAGGACCCTTACCCTTGTTTAAGCGCTTCTCCAAGTACTTTTGGCCATACAGGTTTTACAGGTACATGTGTATGGGCCGATCCAGAGAACGAATTATTATTTATTTTTCTTTCTAATAGAGTTTACCCTACAAGAGACAATAAAGCTTTTAGCGAGACTAATATAAGAGCTAAAATTCAAGAAGCGCTCTACACTTCACTTAATTAAAAACATGTTTAAAAAATGTTTTTTGGGTTTATGTTGTCTGATAGTATTTCTGAATGCTTCAGCTCAAAGCCTTTTGGAGCCAATAGGACAATGGAGAGAGCATTACAATAATAAAAATGTACTGCATTTAGCTAAAGGCGATCTGCTTTATGGCGCAACTACTAACCAAGTTTTTACTATAGATGCAAAAAATAATATTCAATTTTTCGGTAAATCAAATGGTTTACATGAAATAGAAATTGCTACCATTGCTTGGGACCCAACAGAAGCGCAATTAATCATAGCATATAATAATAGCAATATTGACATTGTTAAAGGAGATGCAGTTTTTTCAGTTGCCGATATTTACTTATCTAAAGTGTATGCGAATAAAAAAATAAATTCAATTCAAGTTGTAGGTTCATGGGCATTTCTATCAACCAATTTTGGCATACTAGTACTTGATTTAATCAAACATGAAATAAAAGATACATGGTTTGCCAATAATAACAGGCAGGCCACCGCTACCTATCAAACAATTAGCACTGCTGATAGCTTGTATGCCTTAACTGAAGATGGTGTATTTACCACTGCTTTGAAAAATAATTATATCATCAGTAATCAGTGGATAAAAATAAATGGATATTCGGATATTAAAAAATTAAGCAATTTTAATAACACTGTATATGGTATAGGCAATAAAAATATATATAAGCTTCCCGTCAGCGCTTCCATTTACCAAACAAGTATTGGTAATATTAATAACGCTTTCGCTCATAAAGAGGGCTTATATATCATACAATCGGATGGCCTGAACGGAACCTTATTGAATTTAAATACCAATAATACTGTCACTAATATTCTTGATAAAACTTTCTTAGCAATACCAGTAGACATAGCCATAGACCAAAACGCCATTTGGATTGCTGACAGCCTCAATGGATTAATTATAAAAAATACAGAAACTAAAAATATAGCTTTAGGAGGCCCTGCTGAAAAAATAAGAGGGTATGGTTTTGTAAACAGCGATTATTTGCTGGCTCCCTTTGCTGAAAAGACAGGAGGCTTTAGTACCTATAGCGATGTGGGTTGGAAAAATTATACCAAATTGAATGGCGTTTATTTACCTGTACTTACTGCTGCATGTATTGACCCTGTTGATAATAGTTGGTGGTTTACCTCTAATGCTTCGCTTTTGCATTATAATATAGCTGCAAGTAGTATTGAAACCATTAGCCCCAGTGCACTCAATGGGAATTTTACACAAATACAATTTTCAAAGGATGGTATTTTTTGGGCGCTTCAAGACGGACAAGGACTTGCTCAAAAGCAAGATAATAAATGGATAAATATTCCACTTCCTTCAAATTATATAAAAAATGGTTTAAAGAAAATGGTCGTCAATGGTCAAGGGCAAGCTTGGATACCAGGCCCTGCCAATCAAGGATTATATGTATACCAATCCAATAAATATTTTGGAACAGCAAGTTGGAAACAATTGAACACTTCAAAGTCTTCAGGAAATTTACCTAGTAACAATGTTTTAAGTGTGGCCTTAGACAATACAGGTTCTATTTGGGTGGGCACCGATAATGGTATTGGCATTTTTAATTGTGGAGATATTAGTAAAGATATATGTGATGCCTACTTACCTACCCTAAAAAATACCAATGGATTTTTGGGTTTATTATTGCAAAGAGAATCCGTGAATTGTATAACAGTAGATGGAGCGAATAGAAAATGGGTAGGCACTCAAAATGGAGCCTGGCTATTAAGTGCAGATGGAAGTACCATTATTGAACATTTCACCAAAAATAATAGTCCCCTTCCTAACGATACCATTTTACAAATTTTAATAGAGCCCACCTATGGCAATGTATTTTTTAATACGGCTAATGAAATGGTGAGTTATAGAGGATTTGCAACAGCAGGATCTTCTACTCAAAGCGAAATTAAAATTTTCCCCAACCCAGTACCTCCTAATTATAATGGACCCATTGCTTTTAGAGGACTGGCAGAAAATGCATTAGTGAAAATAACCGATTTATCTGGAAGCTTAGTATTTGAAACACGTGCTTTAGGGGGACAGGCTATTTGGAATGGAAAATCATTAACAGGCAATAAAGTAGCCACGGGCATTTACCTTGTATTTGCAAGAGATGATATGGGTAATGAAAAATCGGTTGGAAAAATAGTCATTACTAAAGGTCAGTAAAATTAGTCCACCAACATTTCAAAAGTCTTGAAAGATTTAAATCGCCAAGTACCTTGATCACCTGCCATCACTCGATACATAATTTGTCTAACCTTATTAGTGGGCTTTTTTATACTAGTATCTGATTCAAAAATGGGAAACTTTCTAAAAAGCACCCCTTCCACTAATTTATATTCATCTTTACCTCTATAGCCCTTACTCAATTGCATATCGTTGGTGATATCTGGAAAATAAATGGGTTCTATTCTTTCATTCTCTCTTGATGCAACACTAAAAAGACTTAATTTATCATTGGCATCCATTACGAAAATAATAATATCTGGAAATCCATCATTGTTTAAATCATCTATTTCAGTGGAAACCACCCTACCCCTTAATTCAAGATTAGCTTCTCTTACTTCTGATTTAAAACCAATGGGTCTAATATTTAAGGTATTATGATCTAAATTTCTATTCATACAAGTAATACGATAACCTGCTTTACCCATTTTAACAGTGCTATCATACTTATTTCCTTTTTGACCAAAACTGGCTAAAGAAATAAATAGAAACGCGAAAAATAAATTTTTATACATATTTTATTTATTACTATCCAAAGTTAATAGAATAGTTTTAATTTTCCATTCAAACAATTTGCCATGTCTTTTGAAATTCAAATTGCCCCCCTTAGCCATTTTGAACTTGTTCGATTAATAGATACAAGCAACAAGACGGTTATAGAGATAGCTACCAAGGGGGCCTTGTTAAATAGTTGGCTGGTAATGGGCCATTCAAAGCCACTAGAAATAGTGGAAGGCAACGATTTTTCTAAGGGTTGGGGGAATTTTGAAAATAATGGATTTAGAGGGGGGAAAATGAGCCCCTTTTCTTGTCGCATCGAAAACGGGCAGTATACAATAGAAGACAGTACTTATACCATAGAAAAGTTCTACCATGAAAAACATGCCCTTCATGGTATTTTATATGACGCGGTGTTTAGCATTGAATTAAGTGAAACAGATGCCCAGGGAGCTTACCTACATTTGAAATACCATTACGAAGGAACAGATAAGGGCTATCCATTTGCTTATACCTTACTTATAAAGTGGCATTTGCATAAAAATAATTTAGTGACTGTAGAAACCATTATAGCCAACTTAAGTGATTCAACCATTCCTATGATGGACGGATGGCATCCTTATTTTAAATTAGATGCTAGTGTAAACGATAGCTTTATAAAATTAAAAACGAATGGTAAAATTGAGTACAATTCAATGCTGCTGCCTACTGGAAAAATAATGGATGAAAACGAATTTACAATTAGTAAAAAAATAGAAAATGTCCATTTAGATAATTGCTATCTAGTAGACGCCTCAGCAAATACCTGCGTACTTGAAAATGAAAAATATCAATTAATTGTTCAGCCTCTGATGAACTATCCTTATCTACAATTATATACACCTTCGGATAGAAAAAGTATTGCTATTGAAAATTTAAGTGGGATACCCAACTGTTTTAATAATAAAATGGGGCTTCAATTAATGAAGCCCCATGAAAATTTGGTACTGAAAACAAGTTATCAGTTTATTATAAAGCAACCACCGCAGTAATACTTACTTCTATATTTACATTACGTGGTAATGTTTTTACAGCCACTGTTTCACGTGCTGGAAAATTAGCAGTAAAATAACTAGCATATACTTCATTGACTTGCGCAAACAATTGCATATCGCTTAAAAAGATGGTAGTTTTCACCACGTTGGCAAAACTTAGTTTCGCTTCATCTAAAATAGCCTTGATATTCTCCATAACCTGTCTTGTCTCGGCTTGGATATCGGTTAAGACTAATTCTCCTGTTGTAGGATTAAATGCTACCTGGCCACTAGCAAATAAAAATCCGTTAGCAATAACTGCTTGACTATAGGGGCCAATGGGTGCAGGCACTTTACTTGTTTGAATGATTTCTTTTGACATATTATTGAATTAAGATTGCAATTTCTTGTTTTTCTAGCAATTCCCCACCTATTTTTGTAAAACATTTCAAAGAATTTGGCAACCCTATTACATATTGATACAGCTGGCGAAAAGGCCATGGTAGCCATTAGCCAAAATGGGGTCTTAATAGCTATTCAAGAAAACGAGGTATTCCAAACACATGCGTCCTTTTTGCAGGTGGCTATTCAAACATTAGTGGCCGAAACAGCTATGCCCTTAAATACTATGGATGCGATTGCAGTTACCATGGGGCCGGGATCTTATACAGGTTTAAGAGTGGGCCTATCTAGTGCTAAAGGTATTGCCTATGCTTTGAATAAACCAATTATTGGACTATCTACTCTTGGCCTACTAGCCAACACTGCCTCTAAACAACCATGGTTTATAGATAAAAAAGAGCAGGTACAAATTTTTGCTATGATAGATGCTAAAAGAATGGAAGTCTTTGGAGCTATTTATGATAACAAGTTAAATTGTCTAATGGCTGAGCAAGCTATTGTCATAGATAGCGACTATTTAACAAGCTTACTTAAAAAGCAACCAACAATTTGTATAGGATCGGCAGCCACCAAGGCCAAGGCTTTATTGGAAGACCCTGCAATATTTTTTGTGGAGCAGTCTTATAATATATTGGATTGCATTCAGTTAGCAGAAACCGCATTTACCAAAGGTGCATTTGAAGATACCGCCTACAGCAGCCCCTCCTATTTAAAAGAATTTTTCTTTAAAAAATAACTGCTTTATATAAAAAATTAGCTCAAAAATAGGATGAGCGGTTTTAAATCTAGTTTGTATAAGAGAATCTAAGTAGTTAACAGATTTCATAGACAAAACTTACCCCCTTAACATTTTATATATAAAATATAAATTATATTTTATATATAAAATATAAATTATATTTTAAAAATTAATTGTAGTTTTGTTGAAATATTTAACCCCCAAAATAAACGAGCATGAATCAGTCATTACCACAACTACAATTAGTGAATGGTACAAGTCCATTGAAAGTAGATTTATTACACAGCAAAAAAGCCGCTATGATTTTGCGTGCTTTAAATCATAAGCTTCGTCAACAAATTGTAAAATTAATTGATGAACATAAAAAAGTAACTGTTACAGAAATATATGTAAAGTTAAGATTAGAACAATCTGTGACTTCACAGCATTTAGCTATTCTTAGAAGAGCTAGTATTGTTACCACTATTCGTGAAGGAAAATTTATTTATTATGCTGTTGATTATACCCGCTTAGAGCAAATCAATAAATTTGTAGAACAACTTGTCGGATAGTATGTCTTTATCCTTAGCCCAATTTCTTAAAATTATTGAAGACGAATCGGTCTTAATTATTGATGCAAGACCTATTGCACAATTAATGGAAGGTTATATTCCTACTGCAATCCATATTACACCTACTACAGCAAAATATGCCATTGCCATGGACATCATTAGAAAAGATAGTCCCTTAGTTTTTATTTTAGAAGAATCTATTGCTGCTGAAACATTGGCTTATTTTACGAAGGCCGAATTCACGGGTATCCAGGGTTATTTAGAAGGTGGCTTTGCCACTTGGGCAGCCGATAAAAGAGTCGACTTAATTATTGATGTAGAAGTAGATGAACTGGCCATGGATATTCCTTTTGATGAATACTTAATGGTATTAGATTGTAGAACAGAGGCCGATTTTGATAAAAGTCATATAAAAAATTCAGTCTCTCTACCCTTAGCTGATATGGGAGACCCAGGGTCTATGTCTGAATTAGACGAGCATTTTAATATTTATATTCTTACTGAAAATGGAGACAATAGCACACTTGCGGCAAGTCTTTTAAAAAAACAAGGTATCCATAATATTAGAGTGGTGGTAGGTGGTTGGGAGGCGGTGCAAAGCTTGAAAGATAAATTTAGTTTTGAAGTCACTAAAGTAAAGCCTATTGGTGATGAGGATATTTTACTGAACTAAATACAGTCATTTTATTCAACTAATGCACCACTAATTTCTCATGCTGCTTCGCATCGTATTCATATCTCCATCTTCTATGACTCCATAAATAATTAGCAGGTTTTGCTTTAATTTTTTCTTCTAATATTTTTACATACAAAGCAGTCAGCTGACCGTCTTTAAAATAATTAGGAGAAGTAGTCATGACTTCATATTCTGAATGATAATACCCTCTTTTCACACGGTAAAAGTGTACAAAAACCTGGGCGGTATTATTTAAAAGAGCGCCCTTTTCTGGACCTTTTACAAAAGGCGTTAGTCTTCCAAAAAAAGGTAGCCAATAGGCCGATAAAGGATTACCCGGATTTTGATCTGCGGCTAGGGCCATGGCGTAATTGCCTTGGGTAGCATATTTATGAAACTGTGATTTAAAATTAGTAGCCGGAATCATAATGCTACCAAAACGCATTCTTAATTTTAAAATTATTTTATTAAAATAAGGATTGCTCAAAGGCATATACACAGCAATGAAAGGGTACTTGCTATATTTACCTACTCCCCAGTTAGCAAATTCCCAATTAAAAAAATGCCCTGCCATAATTTGAACAGACTGCCCCGTTGCATGCAGCTTATTTAAAACTTCTACATTAGAGGTAAACCTTTTGTCAAAATTTTTATCAGAAATAGAAATAAGCTTAAAAGTTTCAATAAAAGAATCGGTAAACTGCTGATAAAATTCATTGGCAATTCTTTGTCTTTCCTTTGCCGATTTTTGAGGAAAGGCAATGGCTAAATTTTGTTGTACAATAGCGACTCTATATTTGAAAACATGTTGTAATAATAAAGTAATGATATCACTTATAAAATAAAGCAGTCTCCATGGTAAAAGAGAAAATAAATAAACAAAAAAATAAATAAGTAGGTACATGATTAAAATTAAAAAGAAGTAAGGTCAAAGAAATTAGACTTGGTCTATCCAAGCATTATGTTCTTTTAAAAGAAGTATAAGTTCATCCACCGCCACTGCACTATCTATATTACGCTTCATCACTTCTTTTCCTTTATATAAAGTTATCTTACCCACTCCACTTCCCACATAACCAAAATCGGCATCGGCCATTTCTCCAGGTCCATTGACAATGCAGCCCATGATAGCAATTTTTAAACCTTTTAAATGACTGGTCACTGCTCTAATTTTTGCAGTAGTTTCTTGTAGTTCAAACAAGGTTCTACCACAGCTTGGGCAAGATATATATTCTGTTTTAGAAATTCTTGTACGTGTCGCTTGTAAAATACCAAAAGCGGTTGAATTTAAAAACTGCTCCACCGAATCATTGCTATAATAATTTCTTCCAGAAACTTGCGCATGCTCGCTACCAGCCTCATTTTCACTAGCTGCCGCTTCTACTTGCTTGCCCTGCAAGCCAATACAAATGCCATCTCCAAAACCATCTAAGAAAAGCGCTCCAGTCTCCGTCGCAAAATGAATCAAATGTTCGTCCGTAGTTTGCCAAGCACTATCGGTTACTAATATTACAGGAGATAGAATTTTTAATTCCATCATGCGCATCAACATTCTTCTTACAGCAGGCATTGCATGTGAAAGGGTACTACTTAAACAAAATACCACTGTTGGATCCTTGGCTATAGAAATTAATTGTTCATCTCTAATACCATTTTTACTTCCATAACAATCAACTTCTACAAAATTAACGTTATCACTTTTTTTAGTCGCCTGAAAATAAGTTTTAAAATTAAATAAGGGTAAATACTTATTTGTATCAGCGGCCATCTCCCAAACTGCTGGGCTTGTTATTACGCGTAATGTACCAGGCAAATCAAAAGACAATAATTCATTAGGACTATAAATAAAATCAGCAGCTGCATCTGTAATGGTCCACTTATCTATGGCTTCATCGTATATATATCCTATCGCCATTAAGTCCGATGGTAATAACGCTGTTTTATTTTTATAATCGGCTACTACCACGGGCACCGATTTGCTTCCAATAGTACTTACCTGTATAGTTTCTCTTCTTTTATATTCGAAAGGGCTATAAGGTAGGCTGGCAATAGGGCTAATCATATCAGCGCATTTCATTCTATTAGCCGGATATCTTTTTACTAAGTCTTTACAAACTGGGATTTCTAATTCTGGATCCTCGGTTAAGCTAACTCTAATGGTATCTCCAATGCCATCTTCTAATAAACTACCAATACCTACCGCACTTTTAATTCTACCATCTTCTCCATCTCCTGCTTCTGTAACACCTAAATGCAAAGGATAGCATTCATTGAATTCATTTTGCATTTGTTGAATAAGTAATCGATAAGCTTGTACCATCACTTGCGGATTACTTGACTTCATACTTAAAATAATCTGGTGATAGTCCAAGCTTCTTGCAATACGCAAAAATTCCATCGCACTTTCTACCATACCAATGGCGGTGTCACCATATCTACTCATAATACGATCGCTTAATGAACCATGATTGGTTCCAATACGCATAGCCGTTCCATGTTCTTTACATATAAGTACTAGAGGGGTAAACCTTTCTCTTATACGTTCAATTTCTTCCACATATTCTTGATCCGTATATTCAATTTGTTCAAATTTTTTCTTGTCTACATAATTACCCGGATTCACCCTCACTTTTTCAATAATAGTAGCCGCAATTTCTGCAGCATTGGGTGTGAAATGAATATCGGCGACAATAGGTGTTGTATATCCTTTTGCTCTTAGCGAGGCTTTAATGGCCGCTAAATTTTCTGCTTCTGTTTTACTGGGGGCCGTAATTCTGACTAATTCAGCACCTGCTTGAATACAACGAATAACTTGTTCCACTGTTTTTTCAGTAGCCATGGTATCGGTAGTCGTCATGGTTTGCACCCTAATAGGATGACCACCTCCAATGATGAGATTACCCACTTTTACTTCGCGTGTAATTAAACGATTATAAGATGTAATAGAATTGCAATACTGTTCCATAATTAACTACCGTAAAGATAATTATTTAATTGAAGTAATACCTAAAATTAGCGCTAAACCAGTCAGTTTTAATAGATTGAGCTGTATAGCTTTAACGAAGCCCTTGCAGGAAGCCCTGCTGTAATAGTATTTTCTTTAAAAGGGCAACCGAATTATTAGTGGCAGCTGCTGTTTTACTAGTGGTATGTAAAACAAAGAAGTAAATATGTGTATTTTCTTCTTCATAGCCTATCACCCAAGTATTATTGGTAGTGGAGTCGGCCGCAGTGAGATAAGATAATTTATAATTACTATTATCTTCTTTCAAAATCATCTTTTTGAAAATTTCTTGAGAACGTTTTTGAAAAGGTAATTCCTTAAAAAAGGCTCTTTTAATTAAACCTAATTGTTCATCTGCAGTAATTGTAAGTGACCCGTCCTTCCAAAATGCATCCATATTGGCACTCACTATACCCTTGCCATAATGAATAGAATCAATAGTTTTTATGATTGTTTGTCTCCCAATTTGATTAATAATATTTTGATAGTAAGGGGTAGAATCCATCGACACCCAAGAGGCTTGATTGTGATTAATAATACCTTTATCTAATGCGATCAAACTAGGCAGCATGAAAAAACTACTCAAAGGAGAAGAAGCAGAGTCTTTATAATGAGATAAACCAGCAACGGTAAATTTACCTGAACCGTTTTCTAATAAAGCAAAGCTACCCACCACCCCTGCGCTATCCATTATTTTTACAATAGAGGAATCAATGGTTACATTGTTTGGAGTACAAGCAAACAAGGCTAGAGAGAAAACGAAGGCCACTAGATATTTTTTCATAGGATGTATATTTATCTTAATTATAAATAGGGACTTAATGAGTAGATTATTTACTATTAAGTCCCTATTATTAAAAACTTATTGAAAGCTTATTCTATACCTAATAATTCTACTTCAAATATTAAAGTAGAACCTGGTCCAATCATAGGACCTGCTTGACGATCACCATAAGCTAATTCAGAAGGTATATATAATCTCCACTTGCTTCCTACAGTCATTAAGGGTAAAGACTCTTGCCATCCTTTAATAACGCCATTTAATGGGAAGGTAATAGGCTCTCCTCTTTGAACAGAACTATCAAATACAGTTCCGTCAATTAAAGTGCCATGGTAATGACATTTTACTTTGTCTTTTATAGTAGGCTTTGTAGTCTCCTTTCCGGCTACTAAAATTTCATACTGAATACCGTTAGGTAAACTAACGACACCTGGTTTTTTAGCATTTTTTGCTAAAAATTCTTGTCCTGCTAACTTGTTAGCGGCTGATTTTTCTGCACTCATTGTTTCTTGGTATGTTTTAATACAATTATCTAATATACTATCGATGATGATAGATTTTCCTTCAAAGCCAGCCAATAATCCTTTATTGAAAACGGCTAAATTTATTTTTTGTAAGCCTTGACCATTTAAGCTTTGTGCAATTCTATATCCTAATGCATAAGAAGCACTGTCTTTAACATTTTTAATAGTTAAAGGAGGTGTAACAGTCATTGCTAATTTCGCATTTCCTAGTTTCAGTGGTTTAACTGCAGCGTTTGTGGCAGGAGTAGCTGCGACATACTTAGTAGCCGGTACTGTTTTAGCCGGAAGGGATGGCTTTGTATTTGTTTGTGCTTCTGCTAATTGCAATGTAGCAACTGCCATTAATACTAAAATTTGTCTTTTCATAATACTCGTTATGCTATTTTTTAAAAGATAGATGCGGGTGCAAAAATACACTATGTATTTAATAATTCGGCAATTCTTTGCTCTACTTTTTCAAAGCCCATTTCAGCCAGTACTGCTTTCATTTTTTCCCCAATAATAGCTGTACCTAAATTACCTATACTACCTTCATGTGTATGGGCTATAGCGGTAGAATAAGTGAATTTACCTGCTTCTATAGAGGCGCCCACTTGCTTATAGGCATCTCTAAAAGGCATGCCCATTAATACCAATTTGTTAACTTCTTCTACGCTAAATAAATATTGGTATTTAGGGTCTTCTAATATATCCTTCTTTACTTCCATATTTTGGATCATCAAACCAGCCATTTCTAGGCAATTTTTAAGCTCTTTGAAAGCGGGAAATAAATGCTCTTTTAATAATTGTACATCGCGGTGATAACCTGAAGGTAAATTGGTGGTCATCATCATTATTTCATTGGGCAAGGCTTTTATTCGATTGCAATAAGACCTTATCAATTCAAATACATCTGGATTTTTTTTATGTGGCATAATGCTTGAACCCGTTGTCAACTCTTCAGGAAATTGAATGAACCCAAAATTTTGATTCATGAATAAAGAAGCGTCCATACATAATTTAGATAAAGTATCTGCAATATTGGCCATGGCCATAGCCGTTATTCTTTCTGCCTTACCACGTCCCATTTGCGCATACACTACATTATAGTTCAAAGATTCAAAACCCAATAATTCCGAAGTACGCGTTCTATTAATAGGAAAGGAAGAACCATAGCCCGCAGCCGATCCTAAAGGATTTTTATTCACTACTTTATAAGCCGCTTGTAGTACTGTAATGTCATCTACTAAACTTTCAGCATAAGCCCCTAGCCATAGACCAAAGGAAGAAGGCATGGCTAATTGCAAATGCGTATAGCCAGGTAATAAATCATTTTTATGTGCCTCACTTTTTACTTGTAGTACTTTAAAAAATGAGTGAACCGATTCCGTTAAACTAATTATTTCTGCGCGTAAAAATAATTTAATATCCACTAGCACTTGATCATTTCTACTTCTAGCACTATGCATTTTCTTACCTGCATCTCCCAAGGCCTCCGTTAATAATATTTCTACTTGAGAATGTATATCTTCTACTCCAGGGGCTAATGAAAAACTGCCTGCTTGTATTTTTTCATAAATGGCCACCAAGGCTTTTTTAATAGCTAGTTGCTCTTCCTTTGTTAATAAGCCTACCTCAGCTAGCATAGTAGTATGCGCAATGGAACCTATTACGTCATAGGGTGCTAAATACATATCCATGGTCTGATCATTACCAATGGTGAATTTTTCCACTAGTTCAGATACCTTATTATTTTTTTGCCAAAGCTTACTCATGGTTACACTATTTTTTCAAGTAATTGAATATAAGTTAAAATACCTTCCTCTATTTCTTTGCTATAAATAAATTCATCGGCTGTATGAGATCTAGCTGAATCGCCAGGGCCCATTTTTAAGGTAGGAAAAGGCATTAAGGCTTTATCTGATGTAGTCACCGACCCATAATACCCTTTACCTAAATCCTTGCCTGCTTTTATTAATACATGGTCTAGTCCAATGCTAGTTGAACGTAACCTTAAGCTTCTTGGCTTTACTGCTGCTTGCACATTTTCTTGAATAGTCGCTAATACTTCTTCAAAACTATACAATTCATTCACACGCACATCTACCACCATTTTACAAGTAGAAGGCACTACATTATGTTGTTTATTATCCGTCTCGATAACCGTGACGCTCATTTTTACACTGCCTAATAAATCAGATACTTTTCCAAACTTATAATTTTTAAACCATTCAATGTCTGGCAATATTTTATACAAAGCACTTTCCCCCTCTTCTCTTGCAGCATGACCTGCTTTACCAGTAGCTACTACATCTAAAACGAGTAGGCCTCTTTCTGCAATAGCCATTTCCATTTTAGTGGGCTCTCCTACAATGCCAAATTCAATTTTCGGTAGTTGTGGTAATACTAATTCAATACCATCATGGCCAGAAATTTCTTCTTCAGCAGATCCTACAAAAATTATATTGTACCCTAAATTAGGTAATGCATAAAAATGTAAAAAGCAGGCTATTAAACTTACCAAACAACCGCCTGCATCATTTGAGCCTAATCCATATAATTTACCTTCCTTTTCAATAGGGCTATAAGGCTCATTGGTATAGCCTTTATTAGGCTTTACTGTATCGTGATGAGAATTTAATAATATAGAAGGTTTTGTTGCATCAAAATGTAAATTAGCTACCCAAATATTATTTTTAATAGTACTTACTTTTATATTTCTATCTGCAAAAAATTGAGTGAGGGCTAAGGCTGTTTTATCCTCTTCTTTGCTAAAAGAAGGAATAGCGATTAATGTTTTTAATAAATCAATGGCTTCTTTTTGTAAGACGCTAGTATTTGTATTTTGTATATTTTTTTCTTGTGACATTAGTTGGTGATTATTGTACCTGCCGTACCATTCATTAATTCATTTATTTTTTCAGCCTTCCCAATAATAACTGATTGCACACCATTATCAAGGGCCTCGTAAGCGTTGTCTATTTTAGGAATCATTCCCTCATTTATAATTTTTTGATTTTTAAGTGTGGCGTAAAACGGTCTATCAATATGCGTAATAACAGAACTAGGATCATTCATATCCTTTAGCACGCCTTCTTTTTCAAAACCATATATTAAATGCACATTATACTTGGAAACTAATGCAGTGGACAGGCTTTGCGCAATCGTATCTGCATTGGTATTCAAAACTTGGCCCCTACCATCATGGGTAATGGGCGAGACTACTAATATAATATTGGTTGATAGTAATTGTAAAAGAAAATCGGTGTTCACTGCATCAATATCTCCCACAAAACCATAGTCAATACTATCATGAGTTCTTTTATGCGCTTTAATTAAATTACCATCTACGCCCGATAAGCCCATGGCATTAACACCCAAGGCTTGTAGTTGGGCTACTATATTTTTATTGATATAACCAGCATATACCATGGTTACAATTTTCAAGGTATCTTCATCGGTAATTCTTCTTCCTTCAACCATTGTTTGTTCAACACCCATTGATTTAGCTATACTCGTAGCCATTTTGCCGCCACCATGTACTAAAATAGCTTGGCCCTTTACTTTCGCAAAAGATTGCAAGCAAGTATTTAACAATGTTGGATTGTCAACAATATTGCCTCCTATTTTAATTACATACAATGATTCCATAACTTATTAAACAAACTTTTTTATTGAATTAAATTTAAATACTTGTTGCTTTTAAAATTTCAGCTAAGACCGCCTGTGCAGCCCAAACTCTATTGGAGGCTTCCTGTGTTACCAAACTATTGGGACCATCTAAAATTTCATCGCTTAATTCTATATTTCTTCTTACAGGTAAGCAGTGCATGATTTTGGCATTATTAGTGAGTGCTAATTTTTTATTCGTCATCATCCAACTCACATCTGTAGTTAATACCTTCCCATATTGTTCATAGCTACTCCAATTTTTTACATACACAAAATCGGCCTCGTTTAATGCTTGGTCTTGGTTATGCTCAATAGTAGCGCCTTGAGTAAATTCCGAAGAAAGCGCATAGCCTTCAGGATGTGTTATCACAAATTCAGCTTCTCCCCAAGCGCCCATCCATTCGCTAAAACTATTGGCCACACATTGTGGAATAGGTTTGATATGTGGGGCCCATGTTAACACTACTTTAGGTTTTTTATTTTTAAAATTTGAATTGGAGGCGATTGATTCTTGAATAGTAATAATATCTGTCAAGGATTGCAATGGATGTAAGGTGGCGGATTCTAAACTCACCACTGGAATGCCTGCATACTTAATAAATTGATGAATAATTTTTTCGCTATAATCAATTTCTCTGTCTACTAATGTAGGAAAAGTACGAATACATAATATATCAAAATAATTACCTAAAATGGGTGCTGCATCTTTGATATGTTCAACAGTTGTACCATTCATGATAGCACCTTCTGCAAATTCCAAAGACCAGCCTTCTTTATCTACGTTATATACAATGGGCTCCATACCTAAATTTTGTGCAGCTACTTGTGTACTTAATCTTGTTCTTAAGCTTGGATTTAAAAATAAAAGACCAATACGTTTATTGGCCCCCAATGTTTTGTCCAAAAAAGGGGATGCTTTATAGGCGAGTGCTTGTTTAACCAAGATATTAATATGGGGAACATCTTTAACTGAAATAAACTGTTTCATAAATTTAAGCTGGGGTTTGTTTCAATTGTTGAACGGCTTCATTCAACTTATTTAAAAATAAATCAATCTCCTCCATTGAAATGGCTAAGGAAGGTAGTAGTCTTACAATATTTGGCTTTGCCTCCCCTGTGAAAATTTTAAAATCATTCAATAATACTTGACGGATAGATTCTAGTCCGGCTTCCATTTCAAATCCAATCATTAAGCCATTACCTCTCACTGCCTTCACGCCTTTAGTATTTTGTAAGGCCTCTATTAAATATTTTCCTTTTTGGATAGCGGCTTCTATTAAATTTTCTTTCTCCATTACTTCTATTACGGCTAATGCAGCAGCACAGGCTAAAGGGTTGCCTCCAAAAGTAGTGCCTAATAATCCAAACTTTGGTTGAATATGGGGCGCAATTAAAATACCTCCAATGGGAAAGCCATTGCCCATTCCTTTGGCCATTGAATAAATATCGGCGTTCACGCCTGCATAGTCATGCGCAAAAAATTTACCAGAACGGCCATATCCACATTGCACACTATCGGCTATATAAACGGCACCATGCTTATCACATAAGGCACGAATAGTTTGCAAAAAAATAGTGGTAGCCTCATATATACCTGCCACTCCTTGAATACCTTCAATAATAATACCCGCAATTTCATCTCCTTGTTTGGCAAAACATTGCGTTAATGCTTCTACATCATTAAAGGGTAAGAAAATAATATTATCTGTTTCGTTTACAGGTGCTATAATACTTGGATTATCAGTGGCAGCCACTGCTAAGGAAGTGCGTCCATGAAATGCTTTTGAAAACGAAATTATTTTTTTTCTGCCCGTATGAAAGGAAGCTAGTTTTAAAGCATTTTCATTCGCCTCTGCTCCACTATTACAAAGAAATAATTGATAGTCCTGCTTGCTACTTATTTTATTTAAGGCAGCCGCTAATTCTTCTTGAATGGGCATAATTACTGAATTAGAATAAAAAGCCATTTTATGCAACTGGTCTTCAATACGCTTTACCCAATGAGGATGCGTATGGCCAATACTAATAACTGCATGGCCTCCATACATATCTAAATATTCGGTACCCTTATCGTCCCAAACATGAGATCCTAAGGCCTTGGTAATGGCAATAGGTTGTAAAGGATATACTTGAAATAAAGACATTTTATTTATTTTAAAAATTACTTGCTTTTAATTGAATACCTGCTGTTTGCTCTAAGCCCATCATTAAATTCATATTCTGCACTGCTTGACCTACTGCTCCTTTTAATAAATTATCAATAGCTGTATGTATTACTATTTTATTTTCTTTTTGTTCAATATGTATTAAACATTTATTCGTGTTCACTACTTGTTTTAAATCAATGGGGCTTAAGGAAAGATGCGTAAATGGATGGCCCGTATAAAATTCGGTATATAATTTATTTAATTCCGTTAGGCCTAATGAAGTTTCTAATGTACTACTTACAAAAATACCTCTGGTGAAATCGCCTCTCCAAGGTACGAAGTGAACTGATGTATTGATATTACCTTGCAATTGATGCAGGCTTTGTTTTATTTCATCTAAGTGTTGATGCGCTAAGGTTTTATAAGGTTGAATATTATTAGCTCTCCAACTAAAATGACCTGTATTAGATAAACCTTGACCCGCCCCTGTGGAACCAGTAATGCCCGTTGTATATATATCTTTCAATAAGCCTTTCGATGCCAGGGGTAATAAGCCTAATTGAATAGCAGTGGCAAAGCAACCTGGGTTGGCAATATTTTGAGCAGATTGAATAGCTGCTTTATTTAATTCCGGTAAGCCATATATAAAATTTCTATCTCCTTGTTTTGCAGTACTCGTTAATCTAAAGTCTTGTGATAAGTCTATCATTTTTATTGTAGGTGCAATCGTATTCGATACTAAAAATTTCAACGCTTCTCCATGTCCTAAACATAAAAACAAAACATCAATAGTATCTTGAAGGCTGTTGGTGAATACTAAATTAGTATCGCCTACTAAGTCGGTATGTACCGAGCTCACTAATTGACCAGCACTACTAGTGCTATGCACAAATTTTATGTCAACATGAGCATGATGTAATAATACACGAAGTAATTCACCCCCTGTATATCCTGCGCCACCCACAATACCAATATTTAGTTTTTGCATCTTTATTATTTTATATTAAATCGATAATACTTTACCGTTTACTTTTTATTCGATTCTTTTATCTGATGAAAAATACTAACCTGGTTACCAAATATTTTAGTGAACCCTCTTACATCATTTCCCGTCCAAGCTGTATTCATTTCTCCATATTTTCCAAATTGCGCACTCATTAAATCATTGTCCGATTCAATACCAATAATTTGAAAACGATAAGGATAAAGTTGAATAGACACTATACCTGTTACTTGTTCTTGCGCATTAGTCAAATAAGCTTCTATATCGCGCATCACTGGATCGAGTATTTGACCCTCGTGTAACCAGTTTCCATAAAACTGTGCTAATTGGTCTTTCCAAGACAACTGCCATTTGGTTAATACATGTTTTTCTAAAGCATGATGTGCTTTTAAAATAACCATGGGCCCTGCCGCTTCAAAACCCACACGGCCTTTAATACCAATAATGGTATCGCCCACATGTATATCTCTTCCAATTCCATAAGCGCCCGCAATAGATTGAATATACTGAATAGCTTCAGTAGGATGCTTAAAGGTTTTATTATTAACCGATATAATTTCTCCTTTTTCAAAACCAATGCTCATCTCTTCCTGCTGCCCTTCTTTGGTCATGGGTGTTGGCCATGCCGATTCAGGTAAAATACCCTTTGACTGCAAGGTTTCTTTGCCACCTACACTAGTTCCCCATAAACCTTTATTAATGGAGTAGGCTGCTTTTTCGAAATTCATTTCAACGCCTTTCTGTTTTAAATAGGTAATTTCTGACTCTCTACTTAATTGTAAGTCACGAATAGGTGTTAAAATTTCAACACCTGGAATCATGATTTGAAAAATCATATCAAAGCGCACTTGATCATTACCAGCGCCCGTACTTCCGTGGGCCACTTTATTAGCCCCTAATTTTTTTACATGCGCTGCTACATGTAATGCCTGACTTAAACGCTCTGCACTTACACTTAAAGGATAGGTATTATTTTTTAAAACATTACCATAAATTAAATATTTAACAATGCTATCATAATAACCTTTCACAGCATCAACAGTTGTATGCGATTTCACCCCTAAGGCATTAGCATGGGCTTCTATTATTTTTAATTCTTCATCAGAAAAGCCGCCTGTGTTCACTACTACACTATGCACTTCTAAGCCCTTGTCTTCGGTTAAATATTTAACACAATAAGTGGTGTCTAATCCGCCGCTAAAACCTAAAACTACTTTTTCCATTTTCTTAATTATTTTCTAAACCAGTTTAGTAATTTGCTTTGCTTAATTTTCATAAAGCGTTCGTACAATTTTGAATTGTTAGTGAAATCCGCCGCCAATTCTTCAATAGCTGCTTCCGGTTTTGGTTCATACAACATAGCAGTACACATACAATTCTTTCTATCCTTACTCATTAATATATCATAATTCACACAGCTCTTACAGCCAGCCCAAAATTCTTCATCATCGGTAAGTTCACTATAGGTTACAGGCTCATAGCCTAATTCACTATTAATTTTCATCACCGCTAAGCCTGTGGTCAATCCAAATATTTTAGCCGTTGGGTATTTTTCTCTTGATAATTGAAAAATAGTTTGCTTAATTTTTTTTGCAATCCCTGTTTTACGAAAAGCAGGCGCTACAATTAAACCACTATTGGCAACAAACTGTCCATGCTGCCAGGCTTCGATATAACAAAAACCTACCCAAGTACCGTCTTCGGTATAGGCAATCACCGATTTCCCTTCGTTTATTTTTTTAGCCACGTACGCTGGGCTACGTTTAGCAATACCCGTACCGCGCGCTTTAGCCGAAGATTCCATTTCATCGGTAATGTCATTTGCAAAAGAAGCGTCGCCACTGTGGGCAACACGAACTATTATTTTCTGTTCCAATTAGTTTTAAAATTTAGATAAAGTAGAATGCTGGCGGAGGTTGAATTCTTCGTTGGGGTTTTTCCACTGATAGGGGCAAGGGCCAATTGCTCGTCCTATCAGAATCCACGTCGTGGACTCGGTCCATTCAATACAGGAACTGGTGCATTATAAGCACTCATCAATAAAATATGTATTTGTTCCTGTTTCATTATAAGCTTCCTTTTGTATAGCAATGGGGAAGTAAAAATAGATAATAATATAGACAATATGCCCAGACCAGTCCTATAATTTGCCTCTAAAGGCCTAGATGGGCTCAAAATGCTCTAAAAATGAATGGGTGTTAGTTTTTAATAGCATGATTCATTCGTAATTTTGTTTGAAATACAAGTAAAATAAAATCTTATAAAAATACAAATTATGAAAGTACAAATTACCAGTAGCCTAGTTCTCGTATCTCTAGTTCTTTTCTCATGCGGTACTTCTAATGATAAAACCAACGCAGTTAGTGCAGCTGCCCATCAAGTGGCTGCCTTGGATACGACTACTGAAAAAACTTATGCAGTCGAATTAGTGAATAATAAAAAAGATCCTAGTTGTGGCATGCCAGTTACTGCAGGCATTAGTGATACAGCACATTATGAAAAACTTGTTTTAGGATTTTGTTCTACAGAATGCAAGAATGAATTTTTAAAAAATCCAAAAGCAAATTTAGCGGCAGCAGCACTTAAATAAGTTTGAGTAAAAAATAGTAGCTTCTAATAATACTAGCTAAATAAATAAGCAATATCATCTTTGGTTAAAGATTTTACAAATCCTACTTCATCGGAAATCAATTCTTTAGCCAAAGATTTTTTTCTCTCTTGCAATTTTAATATTTTATCTTCTACCGTATCATTACAAATCATACGATACGCGAATATATTTTTGGTTTGACCAATGCGGTGCGTTCTATCAATGGCTTGTTGTTCCACTGCAGGGTTCCACCAAGGATCTACTATATATACATAATCGGCAGCTGTTAAGTTTAAACCCACCCCTCCCGCTTTTAAAGAAATTAAAAACACCCTGCAATTATCATCGTTTTGGAAACGCTCAATGGCACGCTCTCTTTCTTGAATGGTACTGCTACCATCAAAATATTCATGGTCAATACCTAATTTTTTCAACTGCTCTTTAATTAAAGCTAGCATGCCTAAAAATTGTGAGAACACAAGGGCCTTGTGACCACCAATGTTTTCAGCTATTTCGCGAGTTAACTCTTCTAATTTTACCGATTCATTTGGATACGCTTCATCTTTTAAAATAGCAGGGCTGTCACAAATTTGTCTAAGCTTCATCAGCCCTTGTAAAATAGAAAGCTGCGATTTTTGAATACCTTTTTCTTCCACCATACCAATGAGTTTATCACGGTAGTCGTTTCTATAAGCCTCGTAAATTTTCCTTTGTGCATCGCCCATTTCACAATACAATACCATTTCTTGCTTTTCTGGTAAGTCCTTAGCCACTTGTTCCTTGGTTCTTCTTAATATAAAAGGGAATACAAATTTTCTTAAATGTTCTTTTTGTTCTTGTTCATCAAACTTATCAATAGGCATAGAGAAGTTATGCTTGAAATATTCAACTGTACCCAGCATACCCGGGTTTAAGAAATTCATCTGTGCATAAATATCAAATGTATTGTTTTGAAGCGGCGTACCACTTAAACATAATTTATTAGCAGCTTTTAATAAACAAGCCGCCTTGGTTACTTTACTAGCCGGGTTTTTAATAGCCTGGCTTTCATCTAAGATCACATAATCAAAATTCACTTCCACAAACATTTTAATATCACTTCTCAAAGTACCATAAGTAGTAATGACCACTTCTGTTTTGTCGTCATGAAATAAGGCTTTCTTTCTAGTACCTCCATGATGTATATGATAATTTAAAGAAGGGGTGAATTTTTTTAATTCATTCTGCCAGTTAAACAGTAGCGTGGTTGGACAAACCACCAAGGCTACTAATTTGCCATTTTTTTCTTTTAAATGCTGTAAGAAAGATAAGGTTTGGATGGTTTTCCCTAATCCCATATCATCGGCCAAAATCCCACCCCACTGTACATCGTGTAAATAATTCAACCACTGAAAACCACTAATTTGATAAGGTCTTAAGATAGGCATTAAATGCGCAGGTGGTGTGACATCTGCTATTGCATAGCGTTCTCTAATTTTTTCATACTTACCCTCTAATTGGAAAATAAGTTCTTCCTCGTCTCTTTGTTGATAAAGTTCATCTAAAATAGAAAAATGATACTTGCTTAATTTAAGGGTGTCCGCCTTGCCCTCTCCTACTTTGAATAATAAAGAGTACTTATTCAACCATTTTTCTGGAAGTACCCCTAAACTACCATCTTTCAGTGGAACAAATTGTTGTTTATTAGACAACATGGTTTTGATATCTTGAATAGATACTTTTTGTTCGCCGAAGGAAATTTCCACTTTGGCATCAAACCAATCGGTATTGCTGCTTATATATAAACGCGTAGAAGGCTTTGCCGTATTAAACTTGAATTGTTTTAAATATTCTGTTCCAAATAAAGGAATTTGTTTTTCTCTTAGGGTGTCTATAAATAAGAAAAACCAATTATTCTTTAATACCTCAGCACCTTTTAAAGCAAGTACATTACCTTCATTCGGACGAATAAAGCCAGAATGTAATTGCTCAATAATATTTATTAATTGTCTTTCTGCAGCAAGGTCTCTTTCTAGTATCACAATTTTATCACCTACTTGTTGAATCACAGAAGGCCCATCTTCTTTATTCACAATAATATCTTTATAAGCGAATAAGGGTTCAAAGAATAAATAATCTCCGTTTTCTTTTAATAGAATTTGAAGCTGCGGTTTTACGCCTTTTAATTTCTGTTGTGTAACATTGTCTAAAGAAACCTGATACTGCTTAGATAAAGGAAGCAAGGTACTTTGCAAGTAATTGGGCCACTTGTCTAAATTTATTTCATGAAAACCGCTAGGCATAAATTTTTCTACCCATAATAAATCGGCTCTTTGCTTCCACACAAAAAATTGATGATGGTATTGAAAAATAAAATTAGACTTTGCGTGATTATCTTCTAAGGGAATTTTACCTTCTGGCAAAACCACTTCTGCATATACGATATACCTATCTTCTTCTTTTTCTACTCTAAAGCTAGGCTGAATGGGATTGAATACCAGTTCTGCCTTCTGCATATTGGCCGTCGTAAAGGGCTTATTGTGTGGTAGATAAAAACTAAAAGCATGTTCCGATAAATCTCTCCACACTTTTTCTATTTTAGGATGTAAATATTCTTGCATCAATTCCTTTGTCTCGTCGGGTAAACTTTCTTCATCGGTGTGTACAATATTATCCCATAAGCCTTGAAAAGGAGAATTTTTATTCAAAAATTTAGATAATTCAGCTGGTTGTAATTTTTTTACTAACTGCAATAAAATTTTATCTTCTTCCTTAATTAAATTAGGAGTGATAAATTTGACAAGGTCTATTTTTTCTACTTTGCCTACAAAAGACGTGCCTTCTTCATTTACTTCTCCTTTGACTACATTAAAGGATATATAAGGATACACTGTAGGCTGGTGTTGCATGACAATACCAAAACGCTCTTTAATAACGACCTCTCCATTAGAGGCGGGTTCCTGTTCCTCAATATCCCAGTCGTTGGATCTTGGCCTATTTAAAGTAATGGATTTAGCGCCATTGACTTTTTGAATTTTTTCGTCTAATACTTTCAAAAAAGGCTTGCCATCGTGATAAATAAATTCAAACTTATCTTCTATATAATCATCTAAAGTAAAGCCGTATAAAGCAAGTAATTTATTTTTTTCTCTATCCCAGTTACGAATGGTTTCAAAATAATCGGCCCCTTTTAGTAAAAATAATTGCAGCAGCAACATGGCCTTATGCACGCAGAGTGGATATTCAGTTTCAGACAAACAATCGCAGGAGGTATCAAAAAAACGTTCTTCATTTTTTTGAATAATGACATGATAAGTTTTCCCTTTTTCATCTACTTCTGCAACTACTTTTTCATTTTCGCTTTCAATAATATGAGGTCTGACCGATTTTAAAGTTTGTTCTGCCTTTTCGAATATGGCTTTGGAACAAAGCATTCGAATCATTTTTAAATCTAAGGTCTTTGTTCTTAATTGAGTATGGGTGGTCTTATAAGAAGCTGGCTTGTAATCCAATAAATTTTTATCCAATAAGTCTTGGATATAAAAAAGAGCTGCTGCTTTATGGCGGCATACTTCCGACAAGTTATAAGGACAGCCACATCTTAAGGATAAGGTAGCCGCGCTCTTAAAATTTTCAATGGTTACTTTATAATATGTACTGTAGCCATCGTCTTTTACACGACAATGTATACTTCCTATTAAAGGATCAAATTTTGCTAATTCAATGTTCTTGAGCGCAAAAATTTTCTTGCCTCTACGAATCACTTCTTCAGTGCCGTAGCTATAAATGTGTTTTACTAAATAGGGTAATGCCATAATGGTACAAAAAGCCCTTAAAAAAGGGCAATTTGCAAATGTAAGGCTTTGCTAGCTAATATGGAAGTCTTATTATAATGAATGTGAAAATATTGTGATTAGCCCCTATTAATTAATGCACCCTCCTTAAAAATAGGCAAGGAAGGGGCTGTATCCTTAGAAATACAATACAACATGTCCTCTTCTAGGCCATAGGCTGCTAGTCGGTGCCAATGCGTCACCGTTTTGATATAATTGGGCAAATCATTTTTTTGTTGATTGTATAACTGATTTGCCATAAAGCTACTATCGCAATGAATGTCAAAATAATCCTTAATTTCTTCTATGACCGCCCCTGCAAATAAGACATCTTCAATATTAAATCGGCTCTTCCAGCCAGAACAACCAAGTATCACTGGTGTATTTTGTTCTTTTAAATATTCTACCACCTTAGTTAAGTTGGGAAAGGATCCTGTAATAATATCTTTGGCTCCTTGCTTCAAGGCAAGATGCAATAGTTTAGTACCATTGGTGGTGGTGATGACTAAAATTTTATTTTCAATAAAATCTCTTGGATATTCTGAAGGAGAATTTCCATAAGATAAACCTGGAATTATTTTTCCATCTCTTTCACCAGCAGTCACACCTCCTGTTTGTTTACCTACTTCAATACAAAGCTCAGGTGTATCTACAGGAATAATTTTACTAGCACCATTATATAAGGCAGTGGCCATGGTGGAAGTAGCTCTGAAAACATCGATGATAACAACGATACTATCTTTTAAATTATATAAATCTAATAACTGAGGGGTTAAAACGGTATGTAATGAAGGTTTTGTCTTTGCTGCAGTTGTCATAATGCACAAATATACAAAACCTTCATTTTTTATTAGACTAATTCTTTTTCAAGGGGGGCCTTTTTGGACAAGATTAAAATATCTGAAACAACAATATCTGTACTTATTCTTTTGATAGCATTTTTATCGGTGTAAGCCTTTGTAAGCAGACGACCTTCTACCGCTATTTCACTGCCTTTGAGTAAATATTTTTCAGCAAATAAGGCCAGTTTTGCCCATGCCACCAAACTAAACCACTGTGTTTCTTCCACCCATTCCCCTTTCGCATTTTTATAGCGATCATTCACTGCCAAACGCATATTGGCTAACTGACTCTCTTTTAAAATTTTGAATTCTGGATCGGCCCCTAAATGACCAATCAACTGCACTTTGTTTTTAATTGCTTTCATACTAATTGTTTTGTTAAGACACAAAATTGCAAATAGTAATAAAACAAAAAACAAGTATTTACCCAATTGAAAAAGGGTACAAATAAATCTAATAATTATAAGATCAATATAATTATAGTGGTAGAAAACTATGCTAAAAAAATTATAATGAATAATTAGTAAACAAGATAAATAATGAAGACAATCCTTTACTTAAAAGGAAACTTAACCACCTGAGCTTTGACCAACGTATTTCTAATATCAATATAAATTTCAGACCCAACTTTAGAAAACTCAGTGGACACATAGCCCATACCAATGGCCTTGCCTAAACTAGGCGCCTGTGTACCTGAAGTTACCGAACCAATAAGTTTTCCAGTGGCATCTTTAATTTCATAGTAATGTCTGGGTATACCACGATCAATCATTTCAAAGCCCACTAATTTTTTGGCTACCCCATTTGTTTTTTGTGCAAGCAAAATTTCTTTATTGGTAAAATCTTTAGTGAATTTTGTAATCCATCCTAAACCTGCTTCCATAGGACTCGTGGTATCATCAATATCATTTCCGTATAAACAAAAACCCATTTCTAAACGAAGGGTATCTCTTGCACCTAACCCAATAGGCTGAATGCCATCGGCAGCACCAGCTTCAAATATTGCATCCCAAATTTTATTCGCATTATCATTAATGTCTTCAAAATAAATTTCCACACCGCCTGCCCCTGTATAACCAGTAGCACTAATAAGCACATTGTCAATGCCTAACATTTCTCCTTTTGCAAAACTATAATAAGGCATATTTAAAATATCCATACTTGTTAAAGTTTGAATAATTTTAGCAGCCTTCGGACCTTGTACAGCAAGCAAAGCGGTCTTGGCACTTATATTATGCATCTCTACCCCCTTGGTATTATAACTACTAATCCAATTCCAATCTTTTTCAATATTAGAAGCGTTCACCACTAACATATATATTTTATTCTTTTCTACACAGTACACTAATAAATCATCTACAATACCACCACTTGTATTAGGTAAACAACTATACTGCGCTTTGCCGTCTTCTAAAATTGAAGCGTCATTGGTGGTAACGCGTTGAATTAAATCCAAGGCATTGGGGCCTCTAAGAATAAATTCACCCATATGGCTTACATCAAAAACACCTGCATTATTTCTCACAGCAGCATGTTCTAAGTTAATACCCGTATAACTAATGGGCATATTATAACCAGCAAAAGGCGCCATTTTAGCGCCTAGTGCAATATGTTTATGGGAAAAGGGAGTATTTAAAGCTTCGCTCATTTAGATTTAATTTTCTCAAATATAATCAAAAAATATAATCAAAAAAGAAACTGGAAGGAAGCCCTAGTGGGTGAATCTGTCTAGTACCCATTGTAAGTCAGATAATTTGCCGGCCGCTTTTCCAATCTTATTCATCTTTTCAAGATTAGAACCACCTATATTATCTTTATTAATCTCATTCACTCTAACCACTTTTATTTTTTCTTTTTGAAGCTCTTCTTCTTTTAATTTTTTAATATCATTTTTAATGGATTCTCTTTCTTCTTTCAATTTTTGTAATTGAATTTCTTTTTCTGACATGCCATCGTATTTATCGTCCCCCTCTACACCATCACTATCCTCCATCGTTTTAAAATCTTTATCTCTTCTTATTTCTTCTAGTCCCGTTTTTGTCATTTTATATTCAACCCCTCTTTCAAACGAGTAAGATTCATTGTCCCAAGGCTCATTCCATTCATCATACCAATTTTCATCACTAGTGATACGATCAATGGTACCCATTCTCATACCTCTTCCATTGATATTTATATTGGTTTGTGACCAACCTTTATTGGTAATTTTAATTCTTTTTCCAACAGGCACAGCAATGGTCATAATAATATGCTGGTTTCTGAATTTATCTATTTTATTAATTCCTATGCCTTTGTCTAAATACAAGAGGCTGTCTTTTTGGGTGAGTTCGAAGTTTATTTTACTCGCCAATTCATTGGCATTTTGAACCGTCTTACCATTACTAAGCTTCACCAGTTTTACTTGAAAACTATCGTTTAAAGATTGTACAATTCTAATACGTAAATTTCTGACATACACCGTGTCTTCATCAGAGAATCCCTGAAAATCTTCAAATTGATACCAATGATTTTCATAATATTTCATTTTGGGTGCAGCCGTAATTTCTAGATAATTAACTTTGGGATTTGTCAATGCAATACTTTGCTCTGCAGGCAAATTATGTCTCGAAAAACTATTGCCCAAGCTAGTTCCAAAATAAAATAGCATCACCCAGCCCAGAATCCATAAGGCCCAAAAGCTTGATCTCACCCAAACATTTGCTTTTTTAAACCCTGCAATTTTTCGAATCACAGCAGTAACTATTCCAATAATAGGAACCCATACAAAAAGTAGAATAGCTCCAATCACAGTCCAGGTTTGCGCCCCCTCTTCTATTAAGAAATTTTTCAAAGGTAGTAAAGCAGTTGCCGCTGCGCCTATTCCAAACAAAGCCGCTAATAAGGAGATACCAACAATGGCTAAAATAAAATAAACAAAACCCTTAATACAAATTGTTATAATTCTACCGATATAATATAATAATCCTTTTCTCTTCTCTGATGATCTTTGATTTTCTGAAGATTTATTAGAGTCTTCATTAGATGCATTCGCTTCATTCGAATGATTCGTTCCTTTATTTCTATTGTATAAATCACTACCCCAAGATTGCGCTCTTTTACTAAAACCTTCCATATCATTTTGAATGGTGTTTTTAATACTATTCAAATCTACTTTCTCCCCTACCATTTCTAATTTATCTGCACTGGTTTTAGCTTCAGGTAGCACTAACCATAAAACGATGTATACAAAAACAGCACCTGGACTAAAAGTAATATCTAATAAATTAGGAAAATCGGGCGCATCCCAAAATTGGAATAAGTGCATATGTCTAAAATTCACTACAAAGCGAATAAATGGAATTAAAAATAAAATTCTCACTATCCAAACTTGAATACCTAAATATTTAGACAAGCCTGATGCTACCCCACCAATAATTTTATTATCTATATCTCTAAATAATCTTTTACGCACACCACCTACTTCTTTAATAGAAGTGCTGGGTACTGCAATCCATAAAATTAAATAGCCCAGTATATTAACACCTATTAAAAAGAACCAAAGAATTCTAACAAGTAATGGCTCAATACCAAAGTAGTTGGCTATACCACTACAAACACCGCCTAACACTTTGTTTTTTTCATCGCGATACAATCTTTTAGGTCTATTGCTTGTTCTGTCAAAATTCGAATTATTATTTTCACCAGTATTTTGATAATTATTTGTATTCTTGTTTTGTTGAGATTGACTTGCACTAGCTTCAAATCCGTCCTGGGCTTCAAAATCAGCAGGACGACCAATACTAGTAATAATTAAATCGATATCGCTAGCCGCTATACATACCGTTCCTTTTTTCAAACGGTCTTCACATAATTCTGCTATACGACATTCAATGTCATTAATAATTTCATCGCGTCCTTCTTCGTTCGCGAAATAAATACGAAGAGACTCAATATATTGTTTCAACATTTCATACGCATGTTCTTCAATAGGAAGAATGCGACCTTGAAAATTGATATTGATTACTTTATTCATAAAATATTTTTTATAATGTAGATTTAAGAAGCTGCTTCTGTTGAAGAGCCTGTAATATTTGTTTTTTGTGCTGTAATTTGATCCACTGCCCTGGCCATTTCTTTCCAGGTTTGTAATAAAACGCCAAAGGCTGCTTTGCCTTCTTCAGTCATTACAAAATATTTTCTTGGGGGTCCACTAATACTTTCTACCCAACGATAATTTAATAGGCCCGCATTTTTTAAACGCGTTAACAAAGGATACAGGGTTCCTTCTAGAATATGCAAATTGGCCAACTTCATTTTCTCAACAATATCACTTGGATACACTTCCCCTTGTTGAATGATGGACAATATGCAAAACTCCAAAACGCCCTTGCGCATTTGACTTTGTGTGTTTTGAATATCCATAAGAATTAATTTGAAACACAAAACTAGGTCTTTTTATAGTACTATGTATCGCATAGTACTATAATTTTAATTATAAAAAACGCAATACATTGATTTACAATATATTATATAAATAATATTTTTATGAACGAAACTAGGAAAGGATAAATGGTAGCTTAAAACTCCTTTAATAGAATACTAATAGACTACTAATAGAACATTAATAAACCACTAATTCATAGAAGTCTTCCTCTTTTAAATAGGTTTGAGCAAGGGCTTGTAATTCCTCTGGTCGAACAGCACGCACCACCTTAATAGTATTGTAAAAATAGTCTTCGGTTAAATCATTTAATAAGTAGGTTTTCCAGCGACTTATAATTTGAAAAGGGCCATCTAAATCACCTAATAAGGCGCCCAACATATAATTTTTAACCAATTTTAATTCTTCTTCTCCCACCATTTCTTCTCTTAATTTTTTCATTTCCTTATACACTTCTTCCATAGTGGCTTTGCAAACATCTTTACCTGCATCGGTACTTACCATCCAAGTACCTGCATACTTATAGTTTTGTAAATAACTATGTATGCCATAAGTATACCCCTTGTCTTCTCTAATATTACTCATTAGTCTGGATCCAAAAAAACCACCGAAAATATTATTCAGCACTTGTCCGGCTGGAAAATCGGGATGATGTCTATTCGGAAAATGTCTGGCTAAACGAATAGAGCCTTGCACCGAAGCTGCATCATTTACAATACTATATTTTTTTTCTGTGGCAGATATAATGGGATGTGCTTGTTCCTTAATATCTTTTTTATTTAAAGGGAGCTGTCCAATATGCTTATTGAGTAGTGATTCCATGGTGGAAGGAAATTTACCTGCAATAAAAATCACACATTTCCCATTTAAATAATACTGTTCATAAAAAGCAACTAAGTCTTCTCTATTAATAGCTGTATAATCTTTTTCTACAGAGTATTTTCCATAAGGATGGTCGAATCCAAATAAATATTCATCAATTAATCTATTGGCAATAAAGTCGCCTTTTTTCAAATTCAATAATAACCTTTGAATTTGATTTTGTTTTAAAATAGCAATTTCTTTTTCAGGAAAACTAGCTTCTGAAATAATCTCTCCCATAATAGGAATAACTTCCTGAAAATGTTTTGATAAACCATGTAAGGTAACAGTGGCTGTTTCATTAGTGCATGTTCTATTTAAATGCGCTCCGTAAAATTCAAAAGCATCGGTAATTTCAAAAGAGGTTTTGCGCTTAGTTCCATTTTTTAATAAAAAATTAGTGGCAGCTGCTACCCAGTTTTTTTGCTCAAAACTATTGCCTGCATAAAATACTATATCCACGAGCAATACTTCCTGTGAGCCGCCTTCATAGGCATATACTTCTACCCCATTATCTAAGCTAAACTTTTGATAAGGTTTCAATTGAATATTAAAATCAATAGCGTCTTTAATAACAGGTGCTACTATTCTGTCTAGGGCCATGATTTAGGATTTACTATAATAATATAATGTGTTGCGATTGTTTTCTTGAAATATTTCTTGAGCCGTTTGTTGAATCATGGTAGGCGTTACTCTTTGATACAAGGATAACTCTTTGTTCATTAAATCGGCGTCTCCTAGTAATTCATAATAAGCCAGGCTATGGGCTCTATTCATAATACTCATATCCTCAAAACAAATCACACTTTCTGTTTTATTAATTACTTTTTGCACTTCTTTGGCATCTAGTATTTCATTTTTAATTTTTTCTATTTCTTCTAATACCGCTTTCTCTGCAACAGCCATACTAATGCCTTTCACTAATTTTCCTTCTATGACAAGTAGCCCCGGATCCACGGTTCCAAAATGATAACAATCAATGGATGAAAAAATTTGTTTCACTTTAATAAGCTGCTCATATAATCTTGCAGAAGTACCTCCACCCAAAACTTCAGTAATTAAATCGGTGGCATGATAGCCTTCGTCAAAACGACCTCCCATATGCCAGGTCATCATTAACATATCTAAAGGAACGTCGGCGCGCACATCCATGGTCCTGCTTTTTTCTTGTACAGGTTCTTTAGGTAAATTGCGTAAGTAAGGTTTTCCAGCAGCAATAGGACCAAACCATTTTTGGGCTAATTGTTTTACTTGTTCTGTTTCTACATTACCAGTAACAACTAATATGGCATTATTGGGACGATAGAATTGAAAGAAGAAATCTTTCACATCTTCCATAGTGGCCTCTTCCACATGAGCAAGGGATGCACCAATGGTCATCCAACGATAAGGATGTTGTGTATACGCAAGGCTGCGCATTTTATGCCAAGCATCTCCGTAAGGTTTATTGATATAGTGTTCCTTAAACTCTTCACAAACTACTTTGCGTTGCACTTCTAAACTTTTTTTACTAAAGGCCAATGATAACATTCTATCACTCTCTAACCAAAAAGCAGTTTCAATATTTTCTGCAGGTATTTGACAATAATAATTCGTTAGGTCATTCGTAGTGTAGGCATTGTTTTCTCCTCCAGCTCTTTGCAGTGGTTCATCGTATACAGGTATATTCACACTGCCTCCAAACATCAAGTGTTCAAATAAATGCGCGAAGCCTGTTTTAGCAGGGTCTTCATCTTTAGCCCCCACATTATATAAAACATTTACTACGGCCATAGGGGTACTGGTATCTTGGTGCACCAATACTTTAAGGCCATTGTCTAGTTGAAATTTTTCAAATTGTATCATATCAGACAGTAAAAATACTTAATAACTACAACAGTTCCTTTTCTATTGCAAAAACCTTGTTTTTAACCCTTTCGAAACCCGATAAATTCGATTAACTTTGTGACCCATTAAATACCTAAGCAATGCAGCTGGAAACCTTATATCAACGCGCCTTGAATTTCGAACACTTGAGCAAGGAAGAAGGGATGTTTTTATTTGAAAACGCGCCTCTTACTGAATTAAGTCATATTGCTAATGAGTTAAGAAAAAAACAAGTGCCCCATGGTAAAGTAACCTGGCAGATAGATAGAAATGTAAACACCACCAATGTTTGTATTGCGAATTGTAAGTTTTGTAATTTTTACAGAGTACCTGGTCATCCTGAATCTTATATTACGGATATGGATACCTACCGCCAAAAAATTAAGGAAACGATTGAGTGGGGCGGTGATCAATTATTATTACAAGGAGGCCATCATCCTGAATTAGGTTTGGCTTTTTACACCGATATTTTTAGTCAAATAAAAAATGAATTTCCGACCATTAAATTACATACACTAGGGCCCCCAGAAATTGCACATATTGCAAAGTTGGAGAAAATGAGTCATACCGATGTATTGAAAGCCTTGGTGGCTGCTGGTATGAATTCACTGCCTGGTGCGGGTGCAGAAATTTTAGTAGACCGTGTCAGAAAATTAGTGTCTAATGGAAAATGTGGTGCAGACGAATGGTTAGATGTCATGGCTGCAGCGCATCAATTAAATATTACAACAAGTGCGACCATGATGTTTGGCCATGTGGAAACCTTGGAAGAAAGATTTATTCACTTAGTGCGTATTCGTGAAGTACAAGATAGAAAACCAAAAGACGCTAAGGGATTTTTAGCCTTCATTCCTTGGACCTTCCAAGATGTAGATACCTTACTTACTAAAATTAGAGGGGTACATAATTTAACCACTACAGATGAATACATAAGAATGATTGCCATTAGCCGTATTATGCTTCCCAATATTAAAAATATTCAAGCGAGTTGGTTAACCGTAGGAAAAGCCACTGCACAAGTTTGTTTGGAAGCAGGTGCCAACGATTTTGGAAGTATTATGCTAGAAGAAAATGTAGTGAGCGCCGCAGGTGCCCCACACCGTTTTACCTATAAAACTATACAGGAAGCTATTAAAGAAGCAGGTTTTGAGCCTCAGTTAAGAGACCAGCAATATGACTGGAGAAACTTACCTACCGCTATTCAAGAGCAAATCATAAACTACTAGTAAGTAAGCGCTTAGAAGCCCTTTAGCAGAAAATATCTTATTTTAAATAAGTTTAATGAACCATTGGCTGTAACATTTAGGTCAGGGGCTCGTTTAATGCTAATAGAACCTTCTTTTATACATGACCAACTTAGCATGACCGACTTAGACTTTAATAATTGTGTTGATGATTACTCCGACGGGGTCTACCGCTTTATACTAAAAATTAGTAAAAACAAAGAGGACTCCAGAGATATTGTACAAACTGCTTTCGAAAAATTATGGGTGAATAGAGAAAAGGTAGAAACCTTAAAGGCCAAGTCCTATTTATTTACAGTGGCATATCATTTAATGATCGACCAACTTAGAAAAGAATCTAAGATAGTCGTGACCGATAGCTTTGATGAAAATGCAAATGCTATTACCCAGGGCAGTTCAGAATTAAAGCAATTGTTACTTCAAGCTATTAATAATTTGAACCCCACACAGAAATCTCTAATTCTTTTAAAAGATTACGAAGGTTATTCTTACCAAGAAATTGGGGAGATTATGCAATTATCCGAATCGCAGGTAAAAGTGTATTTGCATAGGGCCCGATTAATTTTAAAAAATAAATTAACTCATCTTGAAAAAATGAGTGCCTAATGATGATTAACGAAAATAACTACGAAACTTATTTCATGTCCTATATTGACAATGAATTAAATGCTGCCGAAAGAGCGGCCGTAGAAGCTTTTGTCTTGACTGAACCCAAATATGCTGAAGCTTTAGCTGTATTTGAAAAAACTAAACTGCATGCATCCGCCAATGAATACATAGAAATGGAGGATAAAATATTTTTATACCGCTTCCCAGAAATGCAGGCAAGCCTAGATACCGATTTTAAAAAATCATTATATAGAAAAGAAGTGCCTGTTCGTAAAGTAGTATTTACCCCAAATGTAAT
>QYPL01000024.1 GCA_007280515.1 Sediminibacterium sp. | reverse complement strand
TAATACAATTATAACATATGTATATTTTAGCAATGGATTTTGCAGCAGTGGGTGTAAAAACAGCACAGTTTATTTTATCTTTTTCAATACTGGTGGTCTTGCATGAATTAGGCCATTTTATTCCTGCGCGTTTATTTAAAACACGTGTAGAGAAATTTTATTTATTCTTTAATCCAGGTTTTAGTCTTTGGAAAAAGAAAATAGGGGATACAGAATACGGTATTGGTTGGATTCCATTTGGCGGTTATGTTAAAATATCAGGCATGATTGACGAGAGCATGGATAAGGAGCAGTTGAATAAGGCACCTGAATCTTGGGAACTAAGATCGAAGCCTGCTTATCAAAGACTTATTGTAATGTTAGGTGGCGTTATTGTGAATGTGGTATTAGCCATTGTTATTTTTATTGGTATTGGTTGGTATTGGGGCGATGATTATTTGCCTGCAAAAAATGTGACTTATGGCGTACATGCTAGTGCACTCGCAAAACAAATGGGTGTGCAAGATGGAGATATCATTGTTTCAGTAGACAAAAAAGAATTAGAAAACTTTGATGCTTTAGAATCTAAATTAATATTAACAAATCCTACCACTTTAGAAGTGCAAAGAGGGGATAGTATTATATCATTAAATATTCCAACTAGTTTAGCTACATCACTTGCTAAGTTTAAAAAATCAGCTCCCTTTGTAATTCCGCGTATACCCGTTATTATTGATTCAGTGGGAAAATCGGCAGTAGTTTTAGAAGGGGCCTTTAATAAAAATGATACACTTTTGAAAATAAACAATACTAGTATTAGATACCAGTATGAATTTTTAGAAGTAAAGCAAAAATATGCCGATTCTATTGTAATGATTATGTCTAAAAGAGGAGATGATACAGTTTATACTAAAACATTAATTAACGGTTCAGGACAGATAGGTTTATTTGTAAAACTTCCTTATGCTTTATTTAAAACCGTGCATAAAGAATTTACTTTCTTAGAAGCCATACCTCAAGGGGCGCATCGTTGCTATACTACTTTGGATAATTATATTCAAGGCATCAAGCAAATTTTTACCGGTAAGGTTAATGCCAATGATTCTTTAGGTAGTTTAATTAGCATTGGAAATACTTTCCCTGCTGCATGGGATTGGGAACGTTTTTGGACTTTGACTGCTATATTCTCTATTATACTTGCCTTTATGAATGTGCTGCCAATTCCAGCCTTAGATGGAGGTCATGCACTGTTTATCATAGTAGAAATGATCACCGGCAGAAAGCCTAGTGATAAGTTTATGGAATACGCTCAAATAGTGGGCATGATGCTCATGTTTGGCCTTATGCTATACGCTTTGGGGCTTGACTTCTGGCGTTTGTTTAAGTAATTCAGAAATTAGTTGTAATTTTGTTGGTTCGAATTAAGTTTTATCTCATTAGATACAATTGGGGTCGTATGGTTTTGACAGCAGTCGTAGCGATTGGGGTAAGCATGCAGTGCGTTGGGTAATTAGCACTTTAATCTGAATACCAAACAATCAAAAGGCGAAGCAAATTTTGCCATGGCTGCTTAATTCAGTGAATTAACTTCCATTTTGGTCGAGAGAGAAGGCAGGCCTGTTGCCCGCTCCTCAGCCTAATTAAAAACAAAACAGGATGCGATAAAAGTAGGCTGTGCCTTTTATTTAAGTACCATTCAGCTAAGCGAATAATTGGTTTGTGTTTTTCCTGCTATTTGCCGACAAGTAATAAAACAATAAGCATGTAGAAGACCAATGGTAACATTGTTTGGACAGGGGTTCGACTCCCCTCGACTCCACAAAAAAACCTCACCAATCATTCGGTGAGGTTTTTTTATAACAATAATGTATTTTTATTTTACTGCTAAGCTTGAAGTTTATTTTTTAAATATACTTTTCTCTTTAGCCATTTTTTCAATTGCCTCCACCGTGCGAGGGGCACCTGCAGATAAATTTTTATTGCCTGTTTCAGTAATTAAAATATCATCTTCAATTCTTACACCAATGCTCCACCATTTTTTATCGCAGTTACTTCCTGGTGGAATATAAATGCCTGGCTCCACTGTTAAGACAACACCTGGTAGTAAAGTACGAGGTCCCATATCGTGCACATCTAATCCTAAATGATGTGAAGTGCCATGCGGAAAATATTTTCTGGCTTCTGCTTCATTAGCAGCAATGCCTAATTGAATTAAACCTTCATTGACTACTTTTCTAGCAGCAGCATCTGCCACGCCAAAGGGCTCGCCAGGTACACAGGCTGCAATACCTGCATCTTGTGCTTTTAATACTAACTCATAAATTATTTTTTGAGCAGCAGTGAATTTTCCATTAGCAGGCACTGTTCTAGTTACGTCTGCGCTATAACCATGGTACTCGGCAGCGCAATCGCTTAAAAGTAAATCTCCATCGTTCATCATTTTTAAATTCGTAATATAGTGCAGTACGCAAGCATTTTCAGCAGCTCCATTAATACTAGGGTAGCCTGGGTATTCAGAACCATTGGTTTTAAAATGATATTCCATAATGGCCTGTGCTTGGTATTCGGTCATGCCTGGTTTAATGGCGCGCATTACATCGCTATGGCCTTCGCTGCTTATAGCTGCGGCTTTAGCAATTAAGGCAATTTCTTCTGCTTGTTTAATACCACGAAGGCTGCTTAATATCATTTGAGTACTTCTTACAGCAATAGGTTTGTTTTGCGTATTAATAATACTATCAACTATTGTTGCCATACGTGTAAGTGGATCTTCTGTTCTTTTGTATTTTGAAAAAATACCCTCGCCACGATAAGCAGTAAAAACAGAATCAATTTTACTAAAGTCAATAGTATTCGCTGTAAACTCATCATTGATAAATACATTATCCATTTTATATTTTGCTTTCACGCCTTCTGCGCCTAAAATTTTTCCTGTCCACAATTCTTTTTGTGGGTCACGGTTTTTAACAAAAATAAATTCAGTACCTGTTTTATTTAAAATGGTAATGGGTTGTTTGAATAATAATAAAAGTGCATCCGATTCTTCTAAACCTGTTAAGTAGTAGAAGTTTTTACTTTGTGCATATTGGAAATCAACATCATTATTTCTTACACGCACTTGAGAGGCAAAGAAAATACCTACACCATTCGCAGATAATTTTTCTTTAAAAGCAGCACGACGGCCTGCGTGAAATGTAGGACTTAAATAGTCGTTAGGGTACTGCGTAGTTTGCTGAGCGAATGTTAATAAAGGGGCTACTAAGATAAGTAACCAAGAAAGCATTTTTTTTGTATTCATTATTGTAAATTTTACGTCTTAAAGCTAATTGTTTTTTGAGAATATAAAAAGAAAAGAGTGCTACCACTTATCAAAATTTAAATGTTTAGGTGGGATACATAGCCATATTTTCTTACATTTAGTAAGTAATTTTTCACCTTATATATTTAATTTAAACAGATATGAAAAAGTATTGCTTCTTAGTAGTAATAGGGCTGATGGCCTTTGTTTCGAATAATCAATTAATGGCGCAGGAAATTAAAGCAGTGCCCATTGAAGGTAGATGGGATTTAACAGTGGATTTTAATGGACCTAAGGCAGCTTCTTGGTTAGAAGTAAGACATTCAGGCCTCAAAACCTTAACTGGACATTTTGTTTGGGAATCGGGCAGTGCACGTCCTATTTCAGAAGTTTTTTTCAAAGAGGGTAAGGTGAATTTTCAAATTCCTACTCAATTTGATGCAAGCGATAAAGCAATGTTTTTTGAAGCAGCGATTAAGGAGGATAAATTAGTCGGCACTATAATAAATCCATTTGGTAAAATATTTAGTTTTACGGGTGTAAGAGCGCCTCGTTTAATTTCAAATAAAAAACCAGTTTGGGGAAAGTCTGTACAATTATTTAATGGAAAAAATTTAGACGGCTGGCAGGCTTTAGGTAAAAACCAATGGGTAGCAGCAGAGGGTATTTTAAAAAGCCCGCAATCTGGTTCAAATATTAGAACGGTACAAACCTTTAACGATTTTAAATTACATATTGAATTTCGTTACCCTAAAGAAAGTAATAGTGGTGTGTATTTAAGAGGTAGATACGAAGTACAAGTTGAAGATAGCAAAGGAAGAGAACCCTTAAGTATTTATTTAGGAGGGGTTTACGGATTTATTGACCCCTTATTTAATATGGCTAAAGAACCAGGAGAATGGCAGTCTTATGATATTACCTTAGTAGGAAGATTAGTAACTGTAGTGGTGAATGGTACAACAGTTATTTATAATCAACAAATTCCCGGCATTACAGGTGGCGCCTTAGATAGCAATGAAGGGGAGCCAGGTCCCATTATGATGCAAGGAGACCACGGACCCATTGAGTATAGAAATATTATCATTACACCTGCTATAAAATAATTAGCGTTCGAAAACTACTTCTTCGTAAGGCACTCTAAATCGAGGACCCCATACTCCTTGCTCTGTTCCTTTGCCCACGCCAATAATCATATTTATTTCTGCATCTGCAGGAAGGTTCAATGCTTTTTTAACTCTTACTTGATCGAATCCTTCCATAGGGCAAGATTCAAATCCTTCAGCTGCTATGGATAACATAAATGTTTGAGCGGCTAAGGCGCAAGATTTATGTACTGTAATTCTTTGATCTGCTTTTCCACCAAAACGAATAAAAGGTTTTGAAATACCCATAAAAAAACTAATACATCTTCTTACAAAACTAAAAACCCCAAAAATATCACTACGATAAGCAAGCGGCATTAATTTACCATAATAATCCAATCCTCTTTTTTCTAGTTTGGAAGGTTCCCCTTTAATGCCTGCTTTTAATCTATCGTAATTCCATTTGGTTCTTTGTTTCCATAAATCTTTTCTAGTAACAAAAACTATAATTTGCTTGGCTGTTTTAGCAGCAGACTGTCCTAGGCATAGGGCCTCATATTTTTTTCTTTCCGACTCAGATTTGATCCAATAAAATTCCCAAAGTTGCATATTGCTACTATTAGGTGATAAAATAGCGCGTTCTATACTTTTTTTAATGATTTCATCCGGCACTTCCACTAGGGGGTCAAATCTTCGGTTCGATCTACGGCGGTCAATTATTGCTTGAAATTCACTTGAATACATTTTATTACAGTTAAATTAATTAATTTAGAGCGTCGCTTCCATAAAAGCTGACTGCAAATAAAACAAACTTTTTCTATCTATGCTAAAAAAAATTACCATTGGCCTTGCACTAATCATCATTGTGTTAGGCGGCCTATCTTTCACCCCACAATTTGCTCATTTAAAAAACTTTGCCTCTTGGGGTGTGCATACTATACATGATTATAAAACCCATCCAACGCGTTTGGTACCAAGTGGGGGTAAGCCTCAATATTGGCCTTTGGACGCTAGTTATAATAAAATGGTAATCTCAGATTCACTTTTGGCCATCTTGGATTCCAACGACACCCATGCTTTTTTAGTCATTCAAGATGGAAAATTAATTTATGAAAAATATTGGGATGGCTATACACCTACTACTTTAAGTGGCTCTTTTTCTGCTGCAAAAAGTATAATCTCTTTATTAATTGGTATTGCTGTAGATGAAGGAAAAATAAAATCATTAGAAGAACCAGTAGGTAATTATGTTCCTCATTTTAAAACTAGTGGCTTAGAAAAAGTGCGTATTAAAGATTTACTAACCATGAGCTCGGGTACTAATTATAAAGAGTCTGATAAAAGTTACTTTAGCATGAACGCCTATAGCTATTATGGAGATGATGAAGAATTTATGGTGAGTAAAATGCAGTACAAAGAACCTTCTGGTGTGCATTGGGACTATCGTAGTGGTGATACGCAAGTATTAGGACTTATTGTTGAAAAAGTATTTAGTCAAAATATTTCAACACTTGTTTCAGAAAGATTTATGCAACCCATGGGTGCTGAAGCAGATGCAGTTTGGCTTTTAGACGGGGCAAGAAAACATGAAAAAGCTTTTTGTTGTTTCAATGGGGTAGCGCGAGACTATGCTAGGTTTGGACAACTCGTATTAAATAATGGTAAATGGGGCAATAAACAAATTGTTTCAAGTAGTTATGTTCAAGCAGCTACAACGCCTGCTACTTATATAAAAGATGCTTATGAAAATGAAAACCCAGTCGACTTTTATGGTTATCAATATTGGATGTTTAAAGAACAAGGGCATGATATTGTGGCACAAAATGGTTTGTTTGGGCAGTATGTATATATTATTCGTGATAAAAATGCGATAGTAGTTCGCTTAGGGGAATCTAAGACGGTGAAACCTGTGCATCATCATCAACCAGAAATTTTTACTTATGCAGCAGCTGCACTTTCCATTTTAAAATAAAGAACTAATTCTTAAAAAGTATAATAAAATAAATAATAGTTGTTACAAAAAAGACCCGCTCTAGAGTAAGAGCGGGTCTTTTAATGATATTAATTATATTAATTATATGGACTAATTTAATGGTCTAGAAGAGATCCATAGCTTTTGCGAAATAAGTTAAAGTACCAGGAAGGGCTAGCCAGAAAAACTCTCTGTGTAAAACAAATAGAGTAATTAAAATAACAAACCATGTAAAGAAAAGTATCCAGTATTTTTTTGTATTTTTTTGCGCTTCCATTCTATGAATTTATAAATTTTTAATGTTGACTTTTTTTAACTCGCAAATATACCAATTTATTTTTTATTTAGTTTTTTGGGGATAAGAATATTGCAAGTCTACTTTCCAGCCCTCAGGGGTAGCCACAACCATCATTTTTTGTGAAATTTTGTCCAATGAATTTTGATAGTCAAAACTACTATGGGTGGAGTCGATACTGCGAATTTCATTAATTTGAATAGAGGCCAGTCTTAATTGCTGTCTACCTTCCTTATCTAATAAAAAATAATGGGCAGAAAGGGTATCAAAAATGGCTTGATTTTGAGGGCTGGCTAATAAGTATTTTTTGGCTATTTTAAAATCGCCTTTCATACAGTTCTCAATATAGTACCTGCCCCCATCAAGGGCGCTGTCGGCTTTGGACTCATTGGCCCCAGTTCCGCAGGCGCTAAATAAGCATAATAATGTACTCGATAATATAGTCGATAGATAAATAGAAGCTTTTATATTCTTAAACATAACCAAAGTTAATCCATAATTGGCATCTTGCATGCTTTTGGCTAAATTTGTAGTAGCTTAAAAATTTAGCATGACAAAATCAAAATTGGTAGAGGAAATTATAAAAAAGCAGTCTTATTTATGTGTAGGCTTAGACTCTGATTGCGAGAAACTACCAAAGGGCTTTTCTAAGGATGCTAAAGGAGTGCTGGACTTTAATAAAGCTATCATTGATGCCACGGCCGCTCATTGTGTAGGGTATAAAATTAATACTGCCTTTTATGAATCAATGGGCGTGAAAGGTTGGCAGGCCATGGAAGAAACCTTAGCCCATATTCCAAGTGCACATTTTACAATTGCCGATGCAAAAAGGGGAGATATTGGAAACACCTCTGCGCATTATGCAAAAACATTTTTTGAAGTTTTACCATTTGATGCCATTACAGTAGCCCCTTATATGGGTAAGGATAGCCTAGATGCTTTCTTGGCTTATATAAATAAATTTACTATTGTGCTAGGGCTTACTTCCAATGAAGGCAGCCAAAATTTTCAACAACAAAAATTAAGTAGTGGAGAATTTTTATACGAATCGGTTTTAAAGCAAGTAGCTACCTGGGGAACACCAGAACAAATCATGTTTGTAGTAGGAGCTACCAAGGCACAAGAGCTTGAAAATATTCGTTCCATTATTCCGCATCATTTTTTATTAGTACCTGGAGTAGGTGCACAAGGCGGTAGTTTAGCCGATGTAACTAAATATGGAAAAAATGAATCGGTGGGTTTATTAGTAAACGCAAGTAGGGCTATTATTTTCGCAAGTACTGAAAATGATTTTGCTGAAAAAGCAAGCCTTGCTGCCGAGGCCTATGCAGCCGAAATGAAAGGGCTACTTTAAAAGACTTACTTTAATAATTCTATATTTTCTCCTTCCGTTTTAGCAATAAATAAAGTAGCTGCACTATTGCCAATGATATTGGTAATGGCTCTTGCCTCACTCATAAATTTATCTACGCCTAATAAAAAGGCCAAGCCTTCAATAGGAATTTTTTGCAAGGTGGCCAGGGTAGAAGCAAGTACAATGAATCCGCTTCCTGTAACACCTGCAGCTCCTTTAGAAGTGAGCATTAAAATAAATATCATAGTCACTAGTTCGCCGGTGCTTAGTTGAACATTGTAAAGTTGTGCAATAAAAATAACGGCCATGGATAAATAAATAGAAGTCCCATCTAAATTAAAAGAATAACCAGTGGGTACGACCAAACCTACCACCGATTTTGAACAGCCCATTTTTTCAAGCTTATTCATGAGTGATGGCATGGCCGGTTCTGAAGAAGAAGTAGCAAATACAATTAATAATTCTTCTTTAATATTTTTTATAAGTTGCCAAATAGATAAATTATAATACTTTAATAATAATCCAAGTATCACAAAAATAAATAGAGCCATGGTTAAATACATGGTTCCCATTAATTTACCTAGTGGAATTAAACTCGCTAAGCCATACTTACCTACCGCAAAGGCCATACCGCCAAAAGCAGCAATAGGGGCGAGGTACATAACATATTTTAAACCTATAAAAACATAATGCGTTAACCTGCCTAAAACATGAATGTATTTTTCTTTTTTGTTTAAGAAATTCAAGATTAATCCTACTATAATGGCTAACACTAGTATTTGCAAATTGGCATTAGTTTTTATGATTGACCAAATGTGAAAACTAGGAGCTGCTGTATATTTAGAAGGGTCCTGCATTTGTATGCCCTCTTTATTAATAGAGCCTGGTTTTAACCAAAGGGCCACTATCATACCAATGGCTAATGAAAGGGTACTTACTATTTCAAAATAAATCAATGATTTTAATCCAATGCGCCCCACTTTTTTTAAATCGCCCATGCTGGCAATGCCTAGTGTAACGGTCAAAAAAATAATGGGGAAGGTGAATATTTTAATAATGCTAATAAAGTTTTTAGAAAGGGGCTCAAGTTGCAGGGCAAAGCTTGGCCTATAAAGACCTACTAATATGCCTGTAATGATGGCAATTAAAACGTAAAAACTTAGATGGGTGATAATCTTTCGCATATTAATTATTATTATTGTAAATATACTTTTTTACTGCTGTTTCAGTTATCTTTGCACTTGATTGTTTTCACAATAAACTAATTTTTATGGCAGTAAAAACCGATTTATTTGAGTCTCCCGATTATTTTCAATTAGATGAATTATTGTCTGAGGAACATTTGATGGTCAGAAAAGCGGTGAGAGACTATGTCAAAAAAGAAATTTCACCCATTATAGAAGACTATGCACAACGTGCAGAATTCCCTACACAAATAATTAAACAATTAGGGGATATGGGTTGCTTTGGTCCAACAGTGCCTGCAGAATATGGTGGTGGTGGCTTGGACTATATTAGTTATGGTATCATGATGCAGGAATTAGAAAGAGGGGATAGTGGTGTGAGATCTACTGCAAGTGTGCAAGGTTCACTCGTTATGTTTCCTATTCATGCCTATGGATCTGAAGCCCAAAAGAAAAAGTTTTTACCCAAACTAGCTTCTGGTGAATGGCTGGGTTGTTTTGGATTAACAGAACCAGATCATGGGTCTAACCCATCAGGTATGTTAACCAATATAAAAGACGCTGGGGATCATGTTATATTGAATGGTGCAAAAATGTGGATTAGTAATTCCCCCTTTGCGCAAGTAGCTGTGGTATGGGCTAAGAATGAAGCGGGAGAAATCGTAGGCGTCATTGTTGAGAGAGGAATGGAAGGATTTTCAACACCCACCACCCATAATAAATGGAGTTTACGTGCGAGTGCAACAGGAGAATTGGTATTTGATAATGTAAAAGTGCCTAAGGAAAATATTTTACCAAATGTTAAAGGATTAAAAGGACCATTGAGTTGTTTGAATAAGGCAAGATTTGGTATCGCATGGGGCACGATTGGCGCTGCAATGGATTGTTATGATACTGCATTAAGATATAGTAAGGAGCGCATTCAATTTGGTAGACCTATTGGCGGATTCCAATTACAACAAAAGAAATTGGCAGAAATGGTGACCGAAATCACCAAAGCGCAATTAATGGTATGGCGTTTAGGCGTATTAATGAATGAAGGTTGTGCCACTGCTGCTCAAATTAGTATGGCTAAAAGAAATAGTTGTGCAATGGCTACTAATATTACCAGAGATGCTAGACAAATGTTGGGTGGTATGGGTATCACAGGAGAATATTCTGTGATGCGTCATATGATGAACTTAGAAAGTGTTATTACCTATGAAGGCACACATGATATTCATTTGTTAATTACCGGAATGGATATAACAGGATTTAACGCATTTACATAAATTATGGGAGCAGAGCGCATATTTTTAATTGGAATGATGGGTTCGGGTAAATCTTATTGGGCAAAAAAAATGGCTAAGTGGAATAAATGTGTGGGATATGATTTGGATGCCTTAGTTGAAATGAATGAAGAAAAAACGATTGCTGAAATTTTTAATGAAGACGGTGAGGATTATTTTAGAAAAGCAGAAGCAAAAATTTTAAGATGGTTTAAAGAGAAGAAAAAATTTATCATTGCTACAGGTGGCGGAACGCCTTGTTTTCAGGAGAATATGCATTGGATGAAAAAAGAAGGTATTGTCATTTGGTTGGATGAATCGGTAGAAGTTTTGGTAAAAAGATTATCTGTCGAAAAACAAAATCGCCCTTTAATTGCTAATTTAAGCGATACTCAAATTGCTAGTTTCATTGAAGATAAATTAGTGGAAAGACATGCATTTTATGGGCAAGCTCATTACCGATTAACCAGCGATCAAATCAATGAAGCCGGCTTGAAAAAACTAATGGCAAAACATGCATCGTAAAATAATAATCTTTGGTTTGGTATTTTCTTTATTGGCAGTAGTACTCGGTGCCTTTGGAGCACATGCCTTAAAAGCATTCGTCAGCCAAGACAAATTACAAATATTTGAAACAGGGGTAAGGTATCAATTCATCCATGCATTGGCACTCATTACTTTGTCAATTTATGGCACTCAAAATGAGCAGCATTGGGGCGCACAAAAGCTTTTAGGATGGGCTGGTCATTTCTTCATTGTAGGAACTTTCTTTTTTAGCGGTTCCTTGTATAGCTTAACTTTCCTTACTACTGCTAATCATCCTTTGATTCGTTTTATAGGTCCTATAACACCCTTGGGCGGACTTTGTTTTCTGCTGGGTTGGGCCTTTTGGATAAGAGCAGTTTATTTGAATAAAGTGGATAAGTAGGCCCTGCTGTTTTCAATTTTACACATTTGTTCAAATTCCTTTTCCGTCCTATGGAGATAACTTATATTTGTTATCATGGCAAATACCCTAAAAAGTAAAAAACAATCTAAGATTAGTGAGGAGAATTTAAACCCCGATAAAGAAGCGGATGTATCGGTGAGCGAAATGGTGAAAGATGAAAGAACCTCCAAAATTATGGGAGCTATTAGTTTACTCATCACCTTATTTCTTTTTGTGGCTTTTACTTCTTATTTATTTACTTGGCAGGACGATCAGGATATGGTTCAATTATGGCGCACGCATTTGTTTTCTATCAACGATTTAAAAGTTAATAATTTAATGGGCTATATAGGTGCCTTTGTAGCCTATCAAATCATGTTTAATGGTTTTGGACTTGCCGCTTATTTATTTTGTTCTTTCTTTTTTGTTTTAGGGGTGAATTTATTTTTCACCAAACCTATTTTTAGTTTATGGCGCAATCTTAGGTATGTAATTTTGGGCTTACTCGTTATAAGTACTTGTGTAGCCTTTGTTACAGCAGGTGCTAATTTTTCTTGGGGAGGAGCACTTGGGGAATATAGCAGTAGTTGGTTAATTAAATGGGTGGGAAGTTTTGGAACGGGGGCTTTATTACTAGTTGCTGGCTTTAGTTATTTTATTTGGAGGTTTAATCCGAATTTCAATGTGCCTAGTTTTAATTTTTTAATACAGAAAAAAAAGCAAGCTGCTTTTGAAGGTGATGATGTTGTAGATACCGATGAAACCGCTGTCAAACAAGAATGGGATTTAAATGCTACAGAAAATCCTGCGCTAGGAGGGAATAAATTAAATAGGACCACTGATTCTTTTGATGAATTAAGTTTGGAAAGTGAAGAAGTATTGGAGCCGCAAGTATTACCTGCAGCACTAAGGCCAACACTTATCGATACAGAGGAGCCCGCCATTATTAATGAACTTGTTGAAGACAGTACTCCTGCTACTGAAAAAATAAATATTGAAGATTTTAATGGAGAATTATTAGAAGACCTTGATTTAGAAATTAAACCAGTAGCCAAAGAAGTAATTGTACCTGTAGGAAGTATTGGCACTGCCTATGATGCCACTTTGGATTTAAAAAATTACAAGTACCCTTCTATTAATTTATTGGAAACCCATGGCTCGGAAAAAATTGTACAAGACCCTGAAGAATTGGAGACGCATAAGAATCAAATTATTGCAACACTCAAAAATTATGATATTGCCATTCAGCGAATAGCTGCTACAGTGGGGCCTACGGTAACTTTATATGAAATTGTACCTGCGCCTGGCGTGCGTATTAGTAGAATTAAAAACTTGGAAGATGATATTGCTTTAAGCTTGGCTGCATTAGGTATTCGTATCATTGCACCTATTCCTGGAAAAGGAACTATTGGTATTGAAGTGCCGAATATTAGAAAGTCGGTGGTGAGTATGAAAACATTACTGGCCAGTGAGAAATTTCAAAATAGTAAGTTTTCTTTACCCATTGCCATTGGTAAAAAAATCGATAATGAAAATTTCATTGTTGACTTAGCAAGTATGCCTCACTTATTAATGGCAGGGGCAACAGGTCAAGGTAAGTCGGTAGGATTGAATGCTATATTGGTTTCCTTATTATATAAGAAACATCCTTCGCAATTAAAGTTTGTATTGGTAGATCCTAAGAAAGTAGAATTAAGTTTATACCGTGTCATTGAAAAACATTTCTTAGCAAAACTACCTGGAGAGCAAGATGCCATTATTACTGACACTAAAAAAGTAATTAATACATTGAACGCCTTATGTATTGAAATGGACAATAGATACGATTTATTAAAGGAAGCAGGTTGCAGAAATATTAAAGAGTACAATGATAAATTCACGGCGCGTCGTTTGAATCCAGAAAAGGGACATCAGTTTTTACCTTTTATTGTTTTAGTAGTGGATGAGTTTGCCGATTTAATAATGACTGCAGGTAAAGAAGTGGAAATGCCTATTGCACGTTTAGCTCAACTAGCAAGAGCGGTAGGTATACATTTAATTATTGCTACCCAAAGACCTAGTGTGAATATAATTACAGGAACCATCAAAGCTAACTTCCCTGCGCGTATTGCCTTTAAAGTATCCAGTAAAATAGATAGTAGAACCATTTTAGATGCAGGGGGCGCCGAGCAATTAATTGGTAAAGGAGATATGCTGGTAAGTTATAACGGAGAAATTACGCGTTTGCAATGTGCTTTTGTGGATACACCAGAAGTAGACCGCGTTTGTTCTTTTATTGCCGATCAAAAAGGATATCCTCAAGCATTTTTATTACCTGAATATGTAGATGAAAAAGAAATGGATGCAGGTAATTTTGATTCTGGCGCAAGGGATGTACTCTTTGAAGAAGCAGCCAGACTTATTGTAAGTGCTCAAATGGGTTCCACTTCCTTAATACAACGTAGAATGAAATTGGGCTATAATAGAGCCGGCAGGGTAATGGATCAATTAGAGTCGGCAGGACTGGTGGGTCCAAGCCAGGGTTCTAAGCCTAGAGAGGTTTTATATAAGACTGAGGCCGATTTAAACACCTTTTTAAAGAATCTCGATTAATAGCAAGTTCAGAAAAGCCCCAGAACCTTAATGCTTTGTTTAAAAATTAGCTTAAAATTATCATTCACTTAGATATCGATTCTTTATTTTTGTGCAAATTCCAATGTTCAAATAATTAGCTTTTTATGAGAATCCCCTTCATTCTTCTCGCCTTTTTTGCCTGTTTATCGACATTTGCACAAAAGGATCCCTCAGCCAAGGTTATTTTAGACCAAATGGAGGCAAAAGTGAAGGATTCTAAAGGCATCTTAGTAAGTATACAACTGGTCTCTAAAAATAGTCAAGGCAAGGCAATGGGCACCAAGCAGATAAACTTAAAGATGAAGGGAGATAAGTATTATCTAAAACAAGGGCTGATGGAAATTCTTTGTGATGGTAAAATAATCTACAATTTTGATGGGGTAAATACTATTTCAAAGTCCAGTGTTGCGGAGTCGGACCAAACCCTAAGTCCCCAAAAATTATTAGCAGGTAACTATGATAAAGACTTCAATTACAATATTTTAGCTCAAAATTCTTCAAATGCAACCATTGAACTTATACCCCTTGACAAGCGCAAGAGTTTTCAAAAAGTAACCCTAGTTATCGACAAGCTAAAATCAGCCCTTTCATCGGCCTCCATATTGGATAAAAGGAATAATAGCACGCTAGTAAAAGTGCTTTCTATTAATTATACAGCTGTTTTAGCCGATAATCTATTCCTCTTCAATAGGGCCAAATACCCAAAAAACGTGGAAATTTTTGATTGATTTACGCCTTTTTACACTTATCTTCGCAGCCGAAATAAAAAATAAAACCGTAGTTAATAGTTAACTACAAAAAAAGAAGTTTTACAATGGCTATATTAACAACAGAAAAGAAAGCAAACATTTTTGCTGAATTTGGCGGAAAGGCAACTAACACAGGTTCCATCGAAGGACAAGTTGCTTTATTAACCGAGCGTATTGCGCACATTTCAGGTCACCTGAAAGCAAACCACAAAGACCATTCAACTCAAAGAGGTTTGATGCAATTAGTGGGTCAGCGTAAGCGTTTATTGGTTTATTTACAAAAACATAACCTAACTGGTTACCGCGCACTAATTGAAAAATTAGGCTTAAGAAAATAATCAATAAAAACAAATTATAGGCTGTCCCAACTGTACAATACGGTTGGGATTAGTCGTTTATATACTATCTATTCTAACAAGAAAAGATTTAAAAAATTTTAAAATGATAACACAACCTAAATCAGTCAAGTTTGAAATAAATCCAGCACAAGAGGTATTTATTGAAACGGGTAAATTAGCACGTCAAGCAGACGGCGCTGTTACGGTAAGACAAGGTAATTGTATTTTACTAGCTACCGTTGTTGCCAACAAAGATCCTAAAGAAGGACAAGACTTTTTTCCTTTAAGCGTAGACTACCAAGAAAAATTTGCTTCAGCAGGTCGTATTCCTGGTTCTTTCTTCAAAAGAGAAGCGCGTTTAAACGATTATGAAATATTAACCAGCCGTTTAATTGACCGTGCACTTCGTCCTTTATTCCCTGAAGACTATTTATGTGATGTACAAGTATTAATCTCTTTGATATCAAGTGATGAAAATGTAATGCCCGATTCATTAGCTTGTTTAGCTGCATCAGCTGCATTAGCCGTTTCAAATATTCCTATTAAAGAAATTATTTCTGAAGTACGTATTGGCCGCATCAAAGGAGAATTTATTATCAATCCTTCTAAAGCACAATTAGCTATTTCTGATTTTGAATTTTTGATTGCTGCTACAGATAAGAATTTGATGATGGTTGAAGGAGAGGCGAAAGAATGTTCTGAAGAAGAATTAGTTCAATGTTTAGAAATTGCCCATGAAGCTATTCGCAAACAAATTAAGGCACAAGCGGAGTTAAGAAAAGTAGTAGGTATTACTGAAGTACGTGATTATAAAAAACCAGAACAAGATATTGCTATTAAAGATAAAGTAGTTGCTTTTGCCAAAGCGAAAGTAACGGCGATTGCTGAAATGGGTTCTGCTAAGCATGAGAGAAGCGATGCTTTCACTGCATTGAAAAAAGAAATTATTGAACATTTAGGAACTGAAATTACCGACTTGCAAAAGAAATTAGCAGGTAAGTATTACGAGGACTTAAAATGGGAACTAGTAAGAGATATGATGGTGGACAAACGTATTCGTTTGGATGGTCGTAAGTTAGATCAAGTACGTCCATTAGCGATGGAAGTAGATCCACTTCCTACTCCACATGGTTCTTCTTTATTTACAAGAGGAGAAACTCAATCTTTAACAACAGTTACTTTAGGTACTAAGTTGGATGAGTTAATGCAAGAGACTGCAGCAAGTGCTGAATACACTAAATTTTTCTTACACTATAATTTTCCTCCTTTCTCTACAGGAGAAGTAAAGATGATGCGTGGTGTAGGTCGTCGTGAAGTAGGTCATGGTAATTTAGCCATGCGTTCTTTAAAACAAATGTTACCAGATAGTACGGTGTTCCCTTATACTTTAAGAGTGGTGTCTGATGTATTAGAATCTAATGGTTCTTCTTCTATGGCAACCGTTTGTGCGGGTTCATTAGCATTGATGGATGCAGGTGTGCCTGTGCCTAAGCACGTGAGTGGTGTGGCCATGGGATTAATTTCAAGAGAAGATGGTAAGTATGCCATCTTAACAGATATCTTAGGTGATGAAGATCATTTAGG